>NZ_LT576451.1:3286250-3943501 GCF_900086645.1 Curtobacterium sp. 9128 | reverse complement strand
GAGCGCCGGAGACATTCCTCAGGTCGGCGCCGATCCGGGCACGGCGCTGGCCGACGATGCACGATGGTCCCATGTCCACGGCCAGCGAACCCGTTGCCCACCGCACCACCGCCGTGGTTGGTGGTGGAAGACGCTGCTCCTCGGCTTCGTGCTCTGGGCGGTGACGATCGTCGTCACCGTGTACACGAGCAACACCAACCTGGGTGCCGACGATCATCCTGCTCGGCAGCTTCCTCGTGCCCTTCACCGTGGTCCTCTTCTCATCGAACGGGTCACCGGCACGGTCAGCACGATGCAGCTCGTCACGGCGTTCTTCGTCGGCGGCATCCTCGGGGTCCTCGGAGCGTCGCTGCTCGAGTCGGACCTGCAGCAGAACGCGCTGGTCTACGTCGTGGTCGGCTTCGTGGAGGAGTTCGTCAAGGGCGTGCTCCTCGTGGTCGTCGGATGGCGCGTCCGCCGAAGACGGCTCGGCAGGGAGCCCTGCTCGGCGCGACCGTCGGCGCCGGTTCGCCGCGTTCGAGTCGCCGGGTACGCCTTCAACGCCGCGATCACCTCGCGGGGGATCGACCTGGTGTCGCTGCTGCAGACCGAGGTCCTCCGCGCGATCCTCTCCCCGGTCGGCCACGTGCTCTGGACCGCGATCCTCGGGCGGTGCTGTTCGGTGCCGCGCACGGTCGGCCGCGGTTCCGCTGGGCCTGGAGCATCCTCATCACCTACGTCGTCGTCGCGCTGCTCACGGGCTCTACGACTCGAACTCCACGATCTCGACCCTCCTCGCGTTCCTCATCACCGGCACGCCGATCTCCGTGGCGCAGAACGGCGCGGTACCGGCGTCGATCGTGGGGCTCTCGTCGACGCTGTACCTCGTCGGCTCGCGATCGTCTCCGCGATCGGCGTCGCCGTGCTGATCGGGATCCAGGTGCACTACCGCAAGCGCACGCGGCAGCTCGGTGCCCCGCCGCGCCCGGCTGGGCGGACGCCCGCGCCCCGACGTGCTCCGCTGAGACCGCGACCGCTGAGACGGACGACCGGCCATCGCACGGCTCTACCCTGGGACCATGCCGCTGCGCTCCGACCCCGACACGGCGGCCTGGGCATCCGCGGCCGTCCGGCACTTCGCGCGGACGACGAACATGCTCGTCGCCGCACGCCGCTTCCGGATCGTCGGGGGCGAGCGCGGTGACGTCGCCGCGCTGGACGCGCTGCTGACCGGTCTCGGCGCGCTTCGCGCGGACGAGCACGAGCCGATCGACCAGCTCTGGTGCCTCGGCACGCCGGAGCACAGCACGCCCGTCATCGAGCGGGAGTCCGACCGCCCCCGCGGCGCGACCCTGATCGTGATCGACGCCGGCCGGCACACCCCGGCAGTCGACGAGGACGCGTTCGGCCCCGTCGCCCCCGCCCGACCTGGCGTGCTCGGGGTGCCGATGACCTCCGACGACGTGTTCCTGGTCTCGACGGGCCGCGACCCCGAGGCCGACCCCGCCGCCGAGGCCCGCCTGCGCTGGGCCGCCGCTCGATGCCGGTCTCCCGCGCCGTCGCCGCCGAGCTCGGCGACGGCGGACTCCTCCGTGCACCCGCATCGGCGTCGCGATGTTCCTCGAGCCGAAGACCGCCGTACTCAGCCTGCTGCTCCGCGACGCCGGTGCCGAGGTCGTCGTCTACGCCATGCCGACGAGACCGACGACGCCGTGGCGGACGCCCTCCGGAACGCAGGACTGACGGTCCACGCCAGCAGCACCGCGACGCTCGCGGAGCAGAAGGCGCTCGCACTCGCGATGCTCGACACCCGCCCGCACATCCTGCTCGACGACGGCTCGCACCTGATCCGCCTCGCACACCAGGAGCGTCCCGACCTGCTGCCGACGATGCTCGGTGCCGCCGAGGAGACGACGAGCGGCTCCGGTCCCTGCGCGTGATGGCCGAGCGCGGGCAGCTCGGCATCCCCGTGGTCGCGGTGAACGACGCACGCACGAAGACGTTCTTCGACAACCGGTACGGCACCGGGCAGTCGACGGTCTTCGCGACGCTCGACCTGGTCGACGGGCTCCCGTCCGCCGTCGCGCACCGGATCCGGTCGGGAGGCTCGGCAACGGTCGCCGGGTACGGACACGTCGGCGAGGGGTCGCCCTGGTGCTCCGCGCGCTCGGCTTCACCGTGACGGTCGCCGAGACGGACCCGGTCCGCGCCCTGCAGGCGCTGTTCGCCGGGCACGCCGTCGCTCCGCTCGCCGACGCCGTGCAGGGCGCGGACCTCGTGATGAGCGCGACGGGCGTCCGCGACACGATCACGGTCGACGTCCTCCGCTCCTGCGCTCCCGACGCGGTCGTCGCGGTTGCGGGCGGCGTCGACCAGGAGATCGCGATCGACGACGCGCTCGCGGCCGGTGCCTCCCGGTCGACGGTCGGGCCGCAGGCGGAACGGTTCACGTTCCCGGACGGCCACGGCGTCGTGGTGCTCGACGACGGTGGGTGCATCAACATCACCGCTGCCGAGGGCAACCCCGTCGAGATCATGGACCTCTCGTTCGCGGCGCAGCTCGGCGCCGTGCGGATGCTGCTCGAGCGCGGTGACGAGCTGCCGCGTGCCGTCGTGCCCATCGACCCCGCGGTGGATCAGGCGACCGCCCGCGCGGCGCTGGCCGCCTTCGGGACGCGCGCCGAGCCTCCCGGCAGCCTTGCCGCACAGCCCGCCGAACGCGAGCCGGACGTCCGGACCCGCCGGTTCGGAGACCCTGCATGAGCGACCAGCAGACCACCGTCCACTCGGCGCGCATCGTCGTGCCGATGACCGCGCCGCCGATCGCCGACGGCGCGGTCGCGGTCCGCGACGGACGCATCCTGCACGTCGGCGAGCGTGCCTGGGTCGTGGACCAGCTCGACGGCACGACGTTCATCGAGCGGCGGTGGAAAGGGGCGCTGCTCCCCGGGCTCGTGAACGCCCACTCCCACCTGCAGTACACCGGCATGGCCAGTGTCGGACGGGGCCAGTACGGCGGATTCGAGGACTGGGCCGCGGCGTTCAACGAGGAGTACGCGGAACCGCACGACTGGCGGGCCGAAGCTGCCGACGGGGCTGCGCAGTCGATCGTGGCGGGGGTGACGAGCATCGCGGACATCGTCACCGACATCGAGGCCGCCACCGCGCTCGAGACGTACGGCCTCGGCGGGATCGCCTACTGGGAGGTGATGGACTGGGAGAACGCGGCGTGGCAGGAGCACGGGCGCGACCAGGTGCTCGACGAACTCGCCCGGATCCCGACGACGCCGGGTGCAGGACTCTCCCCGCACGCGCCGTACTCGCTCGACGTCGCGCCGCTCCTCGAACTCCCGGACATCGTCCGCCAGCGCGGGCTCCGGTTGCACCTGCACCTGGGGGAGGCGGCGTTCGAGGGGGAGCGCCTCGCCACGTCACCAGAGCACGGATCCGACTGGCACCTCGCGAACGTGCCGTCGTTCCGGGCGATGCGCGCGCTCGGGTTCGGCGCGAGCGCGACGTCGTTCGTGGACCGGCTCGGCGTCCTCGGGCCGGACTGCCACATCGCCCACGGCGTCTACATGACCGCAGCCGACCGAGCCCTGCTCCGCGCCCGCGGCACCGCCGTCGCGCTCTGCCCGCGCTCGAACGCCGTCATCGGCCTCGACCCGCCGCCCGTCGCCGACTACCTCCGCGAGGGGAGCCCGATCGCGATCGGGACGGACTCGTTGTCCTCGTCGCCGTCCCTCGACCTGATGGCCGACGTCACCGCGCTGCACCGGATCGCCCGCGCGCAGGGCTACGGCGACCACGACCTGCACGAGCGACTGCTCGCGGCGGCCACGCTCGGTGGAGCGCACGCGATGGGGCTCGCCGTCGGTCCGGACCGGATCGGGCACCTCGCCGTGGGGGCCCGAGCGGACCTCGCCGTGTTCGACGTGGACGCCCGCACGGTGCCGGACGCGCTCGCGGAGCTCGTCGAGGACGGTGCCGGACGGGCCGCGGCGACGGTGATCCGTGGGCGTGTGCGAGCGGAGGACGGCCGTCTCGCAGACGACGGCCGTCTCGCGGGATGATGGTGGCATGAACGGGCAGATGGCACGGCGGACGGTCGACGGCGAGATCATCGAGTGGCTGGACGTCCCGAAGCGGGCCGCGGCACTCGGGATGGAGCCGCACCCGGAGGGCGGCTGGTACGTCCGCACCTGGACCTCGCCCGCGACGGTGTCGACCCCGGCGGGCGAGCGGCCGGCCGCGACGCTCATCCACTTCCTCCTGCCCCCGGGTGAGGCGTCCGCGTGGCACCGGGTCACGAGCGACGAGATCTGGATGTGGCACGGGCCGGACTCGGTGGTCCTCGAGCTCGGTGGCGACGGCGACCAGCCGGAACCGGGCGCGCAGATCACCCTCGGTGCCGATGCCGGCCGCGACCGGGTGAACGACGCGCAGGCGTTCGTCCGCGGGGGCGTGTGGCAGCGGACGCTCCCCGGTGCCGGCGAGGTCCTGCTGAGCTGCCTGGTCTCGCCGGGGTTCTCGTTCGAGGACTTCACCCTGGCCGACTGAGCCGGCAGCGTCGCGTGCCGGCGGCGGGGTCGCTCGGTGACGGGCCGGGTCGCGGTGGTGTACCAGTTCCCCGTACGATTCTCCCTGCCCCCACCCCCTGCACGAAGGCCCGACCGTGACTCGTCCCCTCCGCATCTCCATCGCCGTCGCGACCGCCGCGGTCGCAGCCCTCGCCCTGTCGTCCTGCGCATCGGGGAGCGGGAACAGCGCCGACGGCACGGTCACCGACGGCAAGCTCACGATCGCCACCGGGCAGCCCGCCTACTCGCCCTGGGTCGAGGACAACAAGCCGCAGTCCGGCAAGGGTTTCGAGTCGGCCGTGGCGTACGCCGTCGCGAAGGAGATGGGCTACGCGAAGTCGGACGTCGTCTGGAAGCGCAGCACCTTCGACAGCGCGATCGCTCCCGGCCCGAAGGACTGGGACCTCAACATCCAGCAGTTCTCGATCGACGCCAAGCGCAAGAAGGCCGTCGACATGTCCTCGGCGTACTACACGACCACACAGGCCGTCGTCACGACGTCGGGGTCGAAGGCCGTCGACGACACCACGATCGACTCCCTCAAGAAGGACGCGATCGGTGTCGCGACCGGTTCGACGAGCATCGCCAGCGTGAAGGACACCCTCGGGGTCACCCCGCAGGTCTTCAACTCGAACGACGACGCCGTGCTCGCACTGAAGTCGGGCCAGATCGACGCGATCGTCACCGACCTGCCGACCGCGTTCTACATGGCCGCAGCGCAGCTCGACGACGGCACCGTGTCCGCGCAGTTCCCGGCGGACGACAAGGGCGACCAGTTCGGGTTCGTGCTGCCGAAGGGTTCCGAGCTCACGAGCAAGGTCGACAAGGCACTGCAGACGCTCGACGACGACGGCACGCTCAAGCAGCTCCAGACGAAGTGGCTGTCGTCCGAGACGAACACCCCCGTCCTGAAGTAGCGCAGGTGACGGTCCCCACCGCCGTCGCGGCGGCTCCCAGTCAGGTCGAGCTCGAGCGACGGATCTACCGCCGTCAGCGCGGCCGCCGAGCGGTCCTCGCGTCCGTCGTGTCGACGGTCGTCGTCCTGGCAGTCGTCTACTTCGGCGTCGTGAACACCCCGGGGTGGGCTGCGGTCCAGCAGTCGTTCTTCGACCCGGGCACCGCCGTGTCGACGTTCCCGGACATCCTGCTCGGTCTGTGGCTGAACATCCGGATCCTGTTCTTCGCAGCCGTCGGCGTCGCGGTGTTCGGCACGCTGCTCGCCGTCGTCCGGGGTCTGCGCAACCCGGTGTTCTTCCCGTTGCGGATGCTCGCCACCGGGTACACCGACCTGTTCCGCGGGCTGCCGCTCATCATCGTGCTGTACCTCGTCGGCTACGGCATCCCCGGGCTCGGGATCTTCCCGCGCCTGCCCGCCGAGGTGTGGGGCACGGTCGCGATCATCCTGACGTACTCGTCGTACATCGCCGAGGTGCTCCGCGCCGGCATGGAGGCCGTGCACCCCTCGCAGCGGCTCGCCGCCCGGTCGCTCGGGCTGTCCCACGCGCAGACGCTGCGGCTCGTCGTGATGCCGCAGGCGATCCGGAAGGTCACGCCGGCGCTCATGAACGACTTCGTGTCGATGCAGAAGGACGTCGGTCTGGTATCGATCCTCGGCGCGGTCGACGCCGTCCGCTCGGCGCAGATCGCCCAGGCGGAGACCTACAACTTCACGCCGTACTTCGTCGCGGGTCTGCTGTTCGTCGTGATCAGCCTGCCGCTCATCCGCGTCACCGACGCCATCGCCCGCCGGCAGCAGCGCCGCGAGCAGATCGGGGGCACCGTATGACCGCCGTGCTCGAGCTCCAGGGACTCCGCAAGTCCTTCGGCGACCAGGAGGTCCTGCGCGGCATCGACCTCACCGTCGACCGGCACGAGGTCATCTGCGTCATCGGTGCGTCCGGCTCCGGCAAGTCGACGCTGCTCAAGACGGTGAACCTCCTCGAGGGCATCGACGACGGGCAGATCTTCCTGCAGGGAGCCGACATCTCGGACCCGCGCGTGGACGTCGACGCCACCAGGGCCCGGATCGGCGTGGTGTTCCAGCAGTTCAACCTGTTCCCGCACATCACCGTGCTCGACAACGTGACGCTCGCGTCGCGGAAGGTGCACGGCGTCCCGCGTGCCACCGCCGAGGCCACCGCGCGCCGGCTGCTCGACCGGATCGGGCTCGGGGACTTCGCCGGTGCGTACCCGGACCGGCTCTCCGGCGGGCAGCAGCAGCGTGTCGCGATCGTCCGGGCCATCGCGTCGGAGCCGGAGCTGCTGCTCCTCGACGAGGTCACGAGTGCCCTGGACCCGATGCTCGTCGGCGAGGTGCTCGACCTCGTCACCGAGCTGAAGCGCCAGGGTTCCACGATCCTGATGACGACGCACGAGATGCACTTCGCGCGGAACGTCGCCGACCGCATCGTGTTCCTGCACCGCGGTGAGGTCGTCGAGCAGGGCACACCCGCCGAGGTCCTCGACGCTCCCGCGCACCCGGCACTGGTCGAGTTCCTCTCCCGCGTCGGCGCGTAGCGCGTTCACCGCCCTTCGCGGCGCCGCGCCCCGTCACGGACATCGCGCCCCGTCGTGACAGGGCGCGATGTCCGCAACGGGGTGCGGCCGGTCAGGCCGCGAGCGCCGGCTCCGGTGCGAGCTCCGCCGCTGCCGGCTCCGCCGACGCCACCCCGCGCCCGGCGGGCAGGAACACGGCGACCAGGGCCGACACCGCGACCACCGCTGCCCCGACGAGCACCGCCGGCTGCGCCGCATCGACGTAGCCCGTCGGCGTCAGCTGCCCGCCGGCCCCGGTGAACACCGCGGTCAGCACGGCGATCCCGAGGGCCACGCCGATCTCCCGCAGGGTGGAGTTCGAGCCGGAGGCCTTCGCGTGGTCCTCCTGCGGCATCCGGGCGAGCACCGCGGTGGAGATCGGCCCGAAGACCGCGCCCATGCCGATGCCGGCGAGCAGGAACCCGGGGAGCAGGCCCGTGAACGTCACGTCGGCGGACATGGCACCGGCGATCCAGAACAGTCCGGCGGACAGGAACGCCATCCCGCCGGCGATCAGCACGCGGGTGCCGATCCGAGGTGCGACCATGCCCGCGAGCGGCGCGACCACCATCGGCGCGAGGGTCCACGGCATCGTCCAGACTCCGGCCTCGAGCGGGGAGCGGCCCTGCACGACCTGCAGGAACTGGATGAGGATGAACACCGCGCCGAACGCCCCGAACGAGAACGTCATCGCGACGATGTTCGCGAGCGTGAAGCTGCGGTCGCGGAAGAAGCGGAGGGGCAGGAGCGGTGCGTCGGTCGTGGCCTGGCGCACGACGAACGCCACGAGCAGCAGACCGCCGCCGACGAGCCCGGCGAGGACCTCGAACGAGGCCCACCCGGCGTCGTTGCCCCTGACGATGCCGAACACGACACCGAGGACCCCGAGCCCGGCGAGCACCACGCCGAGGACGTCCGCGCGGACCCGGGCGCCGAGGGTGTTCGGCAGGGCGAGCAGTGCCAGCGGGATCGCGATGATCCCGACGGGGACGTTGAGCCAGAAGATCGCCTGCCAGCTCCAGCCCTCGACGACGGCGCCGCCGATGAGGGGACCGAGCGCGACGCCGAGGCCGGAGATCCCGCCCCACGCGCCGATCGCGACGGTTCGGGTGCGGTCGGGGACGCTGCCGACGAGCAGGGTGAGCGAGAGCGGCATGATCGCCGCCGCTCCAGCGCCCTCGACGGCACGCCAGACGATGAGTGCGGTGGGATCGGTGCTCATCGCGGCGAAGGCCGACGAGATCGTGAACACGGTGATGCCCGCGACGAAGAGGTGCCGTCGGCCGAGCCGGTCGCCGAGTCCGACGGCGAGGAGCATCAGCGCGGCGAAGGCGAGTGTGTAGGCGTTGGTGATCCACTGCAGCTCCTCGACGGAGGCACCGAGGTCCGCGTGCACCGCGGGGAGCGCGCTCGTCACGACGAGGTTGTCGAGGGTCGCCATGAACATCGGGAGGGACGCGGCGGTGATCGCCAGCCAGACGGGGATGCGTCGTTTCATCGGGAGATCCGTTCTGAGGTAATCGGATGATTACTAACGATGGCGACTGTAGTAATCGACTGATAACCTGTCAACCATGACTTCTGGAGCAGATGCCGCAGTGTCGCGGACCGGTCGGATGCCGGCTGCTGAACGCCGGGCGATGATCCTCGACGCCGCGCGGGACCTGTTCGGCCGACAGGGCTACCACGGCACGACGACGGACCAGATCGCAAAGGCCGCCGGCATCAGCCAGCCGTACGTGGTCCGGATGTTCGGGGCGAAGGAGACGCTCTTCCTCGAGGTGCTCGACGCCACGCTCGCCACACTCGTCGACGCCTGGCGGGAGACGCTCGACGGACTGCCGTCCGGCGCGGACGAACACGAGCGGGCGCGCGCGATCGGGGAACAGTTCGTCGACCTCGCCGCGACGCGCGGACTGCACACGATGCTCCTGCAGGCGTTCGTCTCCGGCGCCGAGCCGGCCATCGGCCGGGCTGCCCGTGAGGGATTCCTCGGCATCTACCGGTTCCTCCGTGACGAGGCCGGCATCCCCGACGAGCAGGTCCAGGGCTTCCTCGGTTCCGGGATGATCTTCAGCGTGATGCTCGCGATCGACATGCCCGCCCGCTTCGACGATGACGAGGACGCGGCGGCGCTGCTCCGCGCGACGTTCGGCGAGAAGTGCATGCAGGTCGTCGCGTTGGCGCGCGCAGCCGCCTGACCGGTTCCCGGCGCGCGTCAGGGCTGCAGCAGGAGCTTGCCGATGACCTCGCCCGCCGCCATGCGGCGGTGCGCTTCGCCCGCCTCGGCGAGCGGCAGCACGGCGTCGACCACCGGACGCACGCGACCGTCGGCGACGAACGGCCACACGTTGTACCGGACGGCCTCGACGATGGCGGCCTTCTCGGCGAGCGGCCGCGCGCGGAGCGTCGTCCCGCTGATCGTCGCACGCTTGCGCATGAGCAACCCGAACGGCAGCGGTGCCTCGGTCCCGCTACCCGATGCGATCACGGCGACGTGCCCGTTCGGCGCGAGGACCTCGAGGTTCCGCGCCAGGTAGTCCGGTCCGACCACGTCGAGCACGACGTCGACGCCCCGACCGTCGGTGAAGTCGAGCGCACGGGCGACGAAGTCCTCGGAGCGGTGGTCGATCACCAGGTCCGCACCGAGGTCACGCGACGCGGCCACCTTGCGGTCGCCGCCGGACGTCGCGATCACCGTCGCGCCGAGTGCCTTCGCCCACAGGACCGCGTGCGACCCCATGCCACCGGTACCCCCGTGCACCAGCAGCGTCTGCCCCGGACGGAGCCCCGCGAGCATGCCGATGTTGGAATACACGGTGCACGCGGCCTCTGGAAGTGCAGCGGCCTCCACGAGGTCGATGCCGTCCGGCACCGGGAGCAGTTGCGTGGCGGGGACGACCACGTGCGTCGCGTACCCGCCGCCGGCGAGGAGCGCGCAGACCCGGTCGCCGACGGCCCACCCCGAGACGCCGTTGCCGAGCGCACGGATCGTGCCGGACACCTCCAGCCCCAGGATCTCGGACGCTCCGGGAGGCGGCGGGTAGTTCCCCTGCCGCTGCTGCAGGTCGGCGTTGTTCACCCCGGACGCCGCCACCTCGACGAGCACCTCGCCGTCGGAGGGCGTCGGGTCGGGGAGGTCGGTCAGGGAGAGTGCGTGCTCGTCGTACGTGATGGCCTGCATGCCCACGACGGTACGCGCGGCGACGTCGCCCGGCGGTGGTGCGGACCCGACACCCTCGCCATCCGACCCTGTGGGTTTCCCATGTACGCTCGGTCGCGCATCCGTGTTCCCGTTCGAGGGACACGACATCAGAACCTGGGGGATCACCATGCAGAAGTTCGCCGCACTCACCACAGCCGCCGTCGCCGTCGTCCTGCTCGCTGGATGCGCGTCCGGCGGGGCCGGCGGCGGATCGACGCCGACGCCGAAGGCACAGACCAAGGCGCAGGCCTGCAAGACGCTGGAGAGCGACATGAAGTCGGTCTCCAGCGAGCTGCAGTCGCAGATGACGAAGATCCAGAGCGACCCGACCACGGCGGTCGCGAAGCTCAAGGAGTTCGACGGCAAGCTCAAGGCGGCCACCGACAAGGTGACGAACGAGGACGTCCACGAGACGGCCTCCGGGTTCGAGCAGTCGTTCTCGAACCTCGTGTCGCAGCTCGAGGCCTACTCGAAGGACCCGCAGTCGGTGGACTCGACGAAGCTGCAGGACTCGATCACCGACGTCCAGAAGTCGACGCAGAAGATGAGCGAGGTCTGCGGCTGACGCTCAGGCCGCAGCCGCCTGCGCGGCGTCGAGTCGTGCGATGTCCTCCGGTCGGAGCTTCACGGTCGCCGCGGTCACCGAGTTGAGGATCGACTGCGGCCGTGACGCGCCCGGGATCGGGATGACGACGTCGCTCTTCGCGAGCTCCCACGCCAGAGCGATCACCTGCGGTGTGACGCCGCGGTCCCGCCCGACGGTCGCGAAGTCCGCGTAGGTCGACCCGAGGTCAGCCGCTCCCGCGATGCCGCCGAGCGGGCTCCACGGCAGGAACGCGATGCTCATCTCGTCGCAGAGCTGGAGCTCGGCCTCGCTCGACCGGAACGCCGGCGAGAACTGGTTCTGCACGGACACGAGCCGTCCGTCGAGGACCTCGTTCGCGAGACGGATCTGGTCGACGTCGGCGTTCGAGATGCCGGCCATCCGGATCACGCCCTCGTCGAGGAGCTCGGCGAGTGCTCCGATCGAGTCCGCGTAGGGGACCGCCGGGTCCGGGCGGTGGAACTGGTAGAGGTCGATCGTCTCGACGCCGAGGCGCTTCGCGGAGGCCTTGGCCGCCTCCTTGAGGTACTCCGGGTGACCGTTCTGCGCCCACGCGCCCGGCTCCGGTCGGAGGTGCCCGCCCTTCGTCGCGATGAGCACCTGGGACGCGTCGCCGTGGTACTCCCGCACCGCCCGGCCGATGAGCTCCTCGTTGTGCCCGACCTCGTCGTGTGCGGCCAGGTGGTAGGCGTCCGCGGTGTCGATGAGCGTCACGCCGGCCTCGAGTGCCGCGTGGATCGTCGCGATCGCCTGGCGCTCGTCCGGTCGTCCCTCGATGGACATCGGCATGCCGCCGAGTCCGATCGCGCTGACGTTGGTGTCCCCGATGGTTCGCTGCTTCATCCGCCCAGCATGCGCCGATGCCCGATCGCCGGACTCAGGAGCCTCGTCGAGCCCACGCCGGGGCGTGCTCGGGGAGCGGCCCGAACGCGATCCCGCGTGCGTAGACCCCGCTGGCCGGCGGCACGTACTTCGCCAGCAGGACCGGCAGCAGCGGCGGTCCGTCCTGCAGCTTCCCCGCGAACGCGCGCTCGAACACGATGCGGTGCAGTGCGCGTTGCGCGCCCTGCACCAGCACCGCCGGCGGGGTCCGACGGCGTTCGACCGCGGCGAGGGTCCGGTTCAGCGCCCGTCCGCGGACGCCCCCGACGATCGCCGGCGCCAGGATCGCGGCCGTCGCGACGGCGTCCTGGACCGCGAGGTTGATCCCGACGCCGCCGGCCGGCGACATCGCGTGCGCGGCGTCGCCGATGCACAGGAACCCCGGTCGCCACCACCGGCGCAGGCGGTCCATCCGCACGTCGAGCACGTGCACGTCGTCCATCGACCCGATCGCGGACACCCGGTCGGCGAACGACGGCCGGAGTCGGGCGACCCTGGCACGGAAGTCCTCGACGCCGCGGGCCCGGAGCGCGGCGTCCGACCCCTTCGGCGCGAAGTACGCGACCTGGTGGTAGTCGCGCCGCGGGAAGCTGAGCAGCACGTCGGTGCCGTCGAACGCGGGGACGAGTGCGGTCTCCGCGTCGCTCGGCTCCTTCGGCAGCCGGAACCACCAGGTGTCGAACGGCACGGGGAACTGCTTCGGGCGGAGGCCGGCGGCAGCGCGGAGGACGGAGTCGCGTCCGTCGCACGCGACCACGACGTCGGCGCGGAGCTCCTCGTGCTCGCCGTCACCGCGGTACGGGTGCAGGTGCACGCCGGCCACGACGCCGTTCTCGACGATCAGGGCCGACGCCGCCTGCCCCATCGAGATCTCGAACGACGGTTCCTGTCGTGCTGCGCTGACGAGCATGTCGAGGAGGTCCCACTGCGGGACCATCGCCACGTGGTCGTACGGCGGGTCCAGGCGCGAGAAGTCGCCGAGCAGCAGCCGGGAGCCGTCCGGCATCGGCAGGGAGAAGTCGTCGAGCCGTGACTGCGGGATCGCTCGGAAGCGGTCGCCCAGCCCGAGCTCGTCGAGCAACCGGATCGTCGAGGCGTGCACCGTGTCGCCGCGGAAGTCGCGGTTGAAGTCGTCGTGCTTCTCCACGACGCGCACCCGGATCCCCGCTCGGGCGAGGAGCAGCCCGAGCACCACGCCGGCGGGCCCGCCGCCCACGATCGCGACCGTCGTCCGGCTCACCGTGACCATGGTGCAGAGGCTACGCGGCCCGCCCCCCGCGAGTGCGGCCCTGCGGCGCGACCAGGACACGGACGGGAGGCTTGTGGCGGGGCCGCCACGAGCCTCCCGTCCGGCCCGCGGCGCGTCCGGTGCGTCCGCAACGGGCGACAGAACCGATGTCGTACGACTGCGACTCTGTCGTTCCGAGGCGGTACTCGGCTGGCTGAACGCGTCAGGCGATGCCGCTGCTGGAGCTCGACGAGGGCGTGTCGTCCGCGGCGCCCGCGAACACGACGCCGCCCCACGTGATGCACGCCACCGCGAGCACGAAGCCGACCGCCGCGATCCACCACGACGTCCGGCGTCGGATCCAGGCACCGATCGCGAGCACCACCGTCGCGACGCCGATCACGAACGCGCCGCCGACCGCGAGCGCCGCGCCACCGAAGTACCCGCCGGGGGAGCACCCCGTGGCGGCGTCGCACGCCGCCGTCGCGGAGATCGTCGCGATCAGCCCCACGATCGCGGCGACGATCGTCATGAGCGCGCCGAACACCAGGAGCAGGATCGTGGTGATCCGGTCGGCGATCTTCCCGGGCGGGAACAGGGTCGTCGCGCCCTGCTGCCACTCGGTGGGCGTCGGGCGGCCCGGTGTGGGATCGGGTGCTGACCATGTCATCGCGGTACCCCTATCGTGCTTCGACGCCGAAGGCCTCGGCGAGTCGCTGGATCTTCTGTGCACGGCCGAGTCGCGGCAGGTCGGAGCCGTCGCGGATGACGCGCCCGCGCGCCTCGAAGTCGTCGAGGAAGTCCTGCGCCCAGGCGACGTCCGTCGGGGTGGGGGAGATGACCTCGTTGATGACCGGCAGCTGCTCGGTGTCGAGGCACAGCTTGCCGGTGAGCCCGAGGGACACCGCGACCTGCGACTGCTCGCGGAGGATCGGGTGCGACGAGCCGACCGTGGGGCCGTCGATCGGACCGGGCAGGTCGCCGACGCGGGACGCCACGACGAGCCGGGACCGCGGGTACGCCATCGCGAGCGTGTCCGCCGAGGTCCCGGTGTCGCGGCGGTAGTCGCCGCTGCCGAAGGCCAGCCGGAACGCGCCCTGCGCCCGGGCGATCGACGTCGCCTCCTCGATGCCGAGGGCGGACTCGACGAGGGCGATCACCGGCGTCTGTCCACCGAGACGGTGCCAGGTGTCGGTGACCTGCGCCGGGCTCTCGGTCTTCGCGAGCATCACGCCCTGCAGACCGGGCAGCCCGCGGAGCTCCTCGACGTCGTCGGCCCAGAAGTCGGTCGTGACGTCGTTGATCCGCACCCAGGCGTCGCCGCCACCGGTCAGCCACTCGGCCACGGTGGACCGTGCGGCGGGCTTCGCGGCGGGGTCGACGGCGTCCTCGATGTCGAGGATCACCTGGTCCGCGCGGGACCGGGTGGCGGACTCGAAGCGGTCGGACGCGGTCCCGGCGACGAGGAGCCACGAGCGCGAGATCTCGGCGGGGACCGTTCGACGCCGCGACGGAGCGGCAGTGGGCGGGGCGGTGCGGTCGTCGATGGCCATGCCACGTTGGTACCACACACCGCCCTCGCGGATCGCCCGCCGGTCGCCCGATCTGCCCGAAACCTCGGTTCATTGCCAGAGACGCGGGATCCTTCCGCCTACAGTGGGCGTTGTGTGGCGCGCGGACAGAGTGACCGGCGGCGAGGACGACGTGAACGACGACGTCTCCGCCGAGGACACGCGCGCGTCCGGGGGCGACCAGCACGTCGGGGGCGACGAGCAGCACGACGACCAGCAGCAGCAGCACGGGCAGGACGAGACCACGAGCACCGCGGACGCCACCACCGACCCGAACGACGACGACCTCGACCGCTCGCTCCGACCCGAGCTCCAGATGACGAGCCCGCACGCGATCAGCCTCGGTGACCCGCGGCTCACGGCGACGAACGCGGCCGAGCCGGTCTGGGACGCCTGGCGTTCCCAGCTCGCCGGCGTCGGCGGCACCAGCCCGCTCGTGCACTTCGCTGACCACCCGCGTGCGCGCATCGAGCTCTCCACGACGCACCCCGGCGGACTCGCGCAGTTCATCACCGGCAAGACCACCCTCCTCTCCAGCCTGATCCGCGACGAGGTCGCCCTCCGTGCGGCGCGCATCGCTGCCGGACACGTCGAGGCGAAGGGCACCGAGCTCGCCACCGTGCGCGGCATCGACGCCGTGAACCTCGGCATCGGCATGGCCGACTGGAAGCACGGCGACGAGCAGTACCGCGGCCCGGTGCTCCTCCGTCCGCTCGCGATCCGTCGTCACGGCCGGGACTTCGAGGTCCGCCTGCTCGGGGAGCCCGTCCTCAACCCGGCCCTCGCCGATGCGCTCCGTGAGCAGTTCGGCGTCACGCTCGACGCGCAGGCGTTCGTCGCGCTCGCACAGCAGGACGGCTCGTTCACCCCGAACCCGGTGATCGACCGCCTCCGCGGGCTGACCGCGCACATCCCCGGCTTCTCCGTCCACGCCCGGCTCGTCGTGTCGACCTTCGCCGAGGTCGCCACCGGCCTGGTCGAGGACACGAAGGACCTGTCGCACCCGGTGCTCGACGCCCTCGCCGGCAACCCCAGCGCAAAGTGGCAGGTCGAACAGTCCTACCGTCCGGTCGAGCAGACCCCGTCGGACGAGCGCAGCCCCGACACCGACACGCTCCTGCTCGACGCCGACGACGAGCAGGAGAACGTGATCGCGCAGATCACGGCCGGCAACTCGATCGTCGTGAAGACCCTCCCGGGTACCGGCGGGACGCAGACCATCGTGAACGCGCTCGGTGGCCTCGTCGCCGCGAACAAGCGCGTCCTCGTGGTGAGTCCCCGTCGCGCGACGCTCCGCGGGATCGCCGCGCGCTTCGCCGAGGTGCAGCTCCCCGGTGTCGCCGTGACGCCCTCGACGCTCCGCCGCGACGTCGTCCGGGCCATCGCGCGCAACGAGAAGGCGACCCGTCCGAGCCTCCGCGAGGTGGACGACGCCCTGGTCCGCCTCCGCAAGGTCCTGAAGGACTACCGCGGCGCGCTCTCCCGCACCGACCGCGACTTCGGCGTCAGCGTCCTCGACTGCCTGGTCGAGCTCTCGCGCCTGTCGCTCCTGCCCGTCCCGCCGTCGACGACGGCACGGCTCTCGAAGCAGTCCGTCGCCGCCATGGTCCAGGGGCGCTCCCGCGTCGCCGAGACGATGGTCAGCGCCGCGAACCTCGGGGAGTTCCGCTACGGCCCGGACGACTCGCCCTGGTACGGCGCGAAGTTCTCGTCGAGCGACGGTGCCCAGCGCGCGCACAAGATCGCGAAGGACCTGCACGACGGCGCCCTGCCGACGCTGCTCCAGCGGGCGCACGAGCTCATCGCGTCCACCCGGATGCGGCAGTTCACCACGGTGAACGAGCTCGGCATCTACCTGCGCCTGCTCACCGAGATCCGCGACACCCTCGACCGCTTCCTGCCGGTGGTGTTCGACCGCTCGGTCTCGGAGCTCGTGGCCGCCACCGCGCCCCGCGGCGAGGGCGCCCCGATGTCGAGCACCAACCGTCGCCGGCTGAAGAAGCTGGCGCGCGAGTACGTCCGACCGGGTGTGCACGTGTCCGACCTGCACGAAGCGCTCTCCCGCGTGCAGCAGCAGCGTGTGCTCTGGCAGCGCTACGTCGCCGCCGGCGTGAACCCCGAGGTCCCCACCGGCATCGCGGACGTGCAGGTGCTGTTCTCCAACGTGGTCGAGGACCTCGCGCGCCTCGACGAGCCGCTCGGTCGCACCAGCCGCGACGAGCAGCTCGCGAACATGCCCGTCGAGGACCTCGTGCCGTACATCGGCACGCTCGCGGCCGACTCCGACGTCCTGCACAACCTGCAGGAGCGCACCGAGCTCATGCAGACGCTCCGCGACCTGCAGCTCGAGCCGCTCATCACCGACCTCGCGAACCGGCACGTCCCGGACACCCAGGTGCCCGCGGAGCTCGAACTCGCCTGGTGGCAGTCGGCGCTCGAGACGATGCTCGAGTCCGACCGGGCACTGCTCGGCGCGAACACCGACATGCTCGACCGGGTCGAGGCCGACTTCCGACTCGTCGACGACGCGCACGCCGCCGGTGTCTCGCAGGGGCTCGCGTGGCAGCTCGCCGAGAACTGGAAGGTCGGCCTCGTCGACTGGCCGGAAGAGGCGGCGGCGCTGAAGTCCCAGCTGAAGGCGGGCGCGATCAGCTCGCGACTCCTGCAGGACTCCGCGCCGCACCTGTCCCGCTCGATCGCGCCGGTGTGGCTGGCGTCCCCGTACGAGGTCCCGCAGATCGCCGACACGATGCCGTTCGACACGGTGATCCTCGTCGACGCCGGTGCGGTCACCATCGCGGAGACCGTCGACGCCGTCCGCCGTGCCCGCCAGACCGTCGTGTTCGGCGACCCGGTGACGCAGACGCCGTCCCCGTTCCGGATCGCCGTCGACCCGACGCACCGCGCACTGCAGGTCGACGAGGAGACCCTCGACGCCCTGCACGCCGACTCCGCACTCGCGAAGCTCTCGACCCTGCTGCCGACCCTGTCCTTGACGACGTCGTACCGTGCCGGCGGTGAGGACCTCGCCGAGCTCGTGAACCGTCGCTTCTACGGCGGCCGGATCGAGTCGCTGCCGTGGGCCGGCTCCTTCCTCGGCCACGGCTCGATCGCACTCGACTACGTGAGCGACGGCAAGGCCGTTCCCGACCCCGAGTCCGGCGCGGTGGAGAGCGTCGACGCCGAGGTGGACCGCGTGGTCCGGCTCGTCATCGACCACGCCCGGACGCGTCCCACCGAGTCGCTCATGGTGATCACGGCATCGGCGAAGCACGCCGTGCGTGTCGAGCAGGCGGTGCTCACCGCAGCGCAGGGGCACAAGGACCTCACCGAGTTCGTCATCGGAGACCGCGCGGAGCCGTTCATCGTCGCGACGCTCGAGCAGTCGGTGGCGCAGAGCCGCGACCGCGTCGTGTTCTCGATCGGCTACGGCCGCACCCCGCACGGCCGGGTCCTGCGCGACTTCGGTCCGCTCGGCAAGCCCGGCGGCGAGCGGCTCCTCGCGGTCGCGATGACCCGTGCGCGTCGCTCGATGGTCATCGTCACGTGCTTCCAGCCGTCCGACATCGAGGCGGAGCGCATGGGCCACGGCACCGTCGCGCTGGCCGAGATCCTCGCCGAGGTCCGCGCCCGCACCACTGCCGAGTACGTCCCCGACGACTCCGACCCGCTGCTCGTCGACCTGGCGCGCCGGCTCGAGATGCGCGGCATCCCCGTCGCGCTCGGGCACCGCGGCAAGCTCGGCCTGGTGGCCGCGCACGGCGGCGTCTGCGTCACGATCGAGACGGATGCGACGCTCCAGGAGGGCTCGCTGCGTGAGTCGCTGCGGCTCCGTCCTGAGGTCCTCCGTCGACTCGGCTGGCACTACGTGCGCGTGCACGCCTTCCAGCTGTTCTCCGACCCGGACCGGGTCGCGAACACGGTCGCGGCCGTCCTCGGCGTCGACCGCGGGGCAACGCAGGAGATCAGCATCCCCCCGGTCCCGGCACGCCGATGAGTCGGAGGGCCTCCCGGCCCGCCGGTCCGGTGACGCCCGGCACGGACCAGCTGGTGGGCACGTGGTCGCGAGCCGACGACGCGGCCGCACCCGAGCCTCCCGTCGGTCCGAACCCGGCTCCGGAGCGGACGGGAGGCTCGGTGCGGCGCAGCAGGCGCGTCACCACCCAGCCGGTGCCGGGCTCCGACCCGTCCCCGGCCCCGGAGGCGCCCCGGCACGACCGCGGCGAGAACGACGCCCGCCTGCTCGGCGACCGCCCTCCCCACTGGGGGTAGGTACGCTGGAGGCCCCGGCCCCCGACGAGAGCAGCTGATGACCGACCCCGCAGTGCGCGAGCGCCCCGACTGGCAGACCTGGCCGAACCTCATCACGCTGGTCCGGTTCCTGCTCATCCCGGTGTTCGTGATCCTGGTCGTGCAGGGGCACCCCGGCTGGGCGCTGGTCTCGCTCGTGGTCCTGGGCGTCTCGGACTGGGCGGACGGCTTCATCGCGCGGAAGTTCGACCAGGGCTCCAAGCTCGGCACCGCGCTCGACCCCGTGGCCGATCGGCTCGCGATCATCGCCGTCGTGCTCTCCCTGGTGCTCGTCGGGCTGCTGCCGTGGATCGTCGTCGTGATCATCGTCGTGGTCGACGCCCTGCTCGCGGTGCTGTCGAGCGTGTGGTTCAAGGGGGACCCCGACCTCAAGGTGTCGTGGACCGGGAAGATCCGCTCCGCACTGCTCTTCGTCGGGCTGCCCGTGCTGCTGTTCTCGGAGACGTCGTGGGCGTCGGAGCACTCCTGGATCCGGATCACGGCCCTCGTGTTCGTGTGGCTCGGCACCGCGGGGCACGTCCTCGCGGGTGCGCAGTACTTCGCAGCGATGGTGCAGAAGCGGCGTGTGACCGCGGCGTAGCGAGCCGGGCTACCGAAATACAAATACGATATGTCATACTGCGGACATGGTTCGTCGTCCGCATCCCCATGTCCGCAAAGCTGCCGGAGCCTCCGTACTCACCGGCGGCATCCTCGCTTCCGTCCTCGCCCCGGCTCCCTCCATGGCGGATCCTGTCGCCGACGGTCCTGGTGTCGACCGCCCGACCGCGGTGACCTGCGACGCGGGGTACGTCCCGACACTCGACGCGACGACCATCGGGGAGAAGGACGTCCCGCTGCCCTATCTCCTCCGCTACGACGCCGGGAACGCCAACAGTCCTGAGGGTCAGGGCTCGAACCCCTCCGGGGTCGGGTACGACGTCGAGGTGGTCTCCGCGCAGGAGTCCGTGAAGTTCGGGACCCTCCCGACCGACCGATCGCAGGGTGTGCCATGGGCTGAGGACGGTGCGACGCACGGCGCCGGAGGTGTCCCTGCATGGGCTCTCGACAAGAGCGGCGGGAGCTCGAGTTACACCGTCCGGATCACCTACGACAAGCCGGTCTACGGCATGCGGACGGCGATCACGGACCTGGACGTCGGGAACGAGGTCGTGCGCATGGATGCATTCTCGAGCCGGAGCGGCGGACAGGCGATCCCGCTGGACACGAAGCTGCTGGATGCCCCGGCGACGATCCCTGAACTCGCGTCCACGGAGACGCACGACGGCAACACCGCGTACGTGTTCAACCAGGCGAAGGTCGAGAAGACCGCCGAGAACACCTACGCCTCGAAGGTGAACGGCGGTGTGTCCGACAACTCGGGTTCGGTCTTCTTCGCATACGACTCGGACGCTCCGGTCCAGCGGTTGGAGATGACGTACAGCTCCTCATCCGGGAGTGGCTTCTGGTTCGTCCCGCCCAGCGTCCCGCAGGCATGTGTCCAGCCGCAGGTGTCCATCTCGTCCGGGCACCAGGGTGACACCACGACGCTCACGTCGGCGATACAGAACTCGGCCGGGAACGCGCGGGTGGAGGAGATCGGGTACACCTACCGTCTCCCCGCGGGTGTCGTCGTCGCGGACGACCCGAAGATCCGTTCCGGCTGCGGTGCGACGATCACGGCCGAGCCCGGCTCGCGCGAGATCGTCGTCTCGGGTGCGTCGGTCGTCAGCGGGGCATCGTCCTGTGACTGGTCCGTCGACGTCACGTTCTTGACCGGCGGCACGAAGACCTTCGACGAGTCGAACATCACGGCGGCGTCGAACGTCCGGGTGAACGGTACGAAGCCCGTGTCGGTCGAGATCACGACCGACCAGGCCGGGGTCGACATCGGGATGACGGCTGCACCAGCCGACGGCGGCGAGCTCCGCGTCGGGAGCCGGATCGTCTACTCCGCCACCGTGCGAAACACGGGCAACGCCCCGCTGACGACGGTCGCGGTGACCGACGTCCTCGGGACTGCGCTCCACTCCGACGACCTGCCGATCGCACCGGGTGCGTCCGTGACCTTCGTGTCGGCCGAACCCCACACCGTCACGCAGGCAGACGTCGACCGCGGTTCGATCCGCAACGACGCGTCGGTCATCGCGTCGACGCCGTTCGGCTCGACGGCGGACGGCGAGACCGGAGCCGTCGTCACCGAGATCGTCCGCGCACCCGCCCTCGACGCCGAGCTCCGCGCGGAGCTGCGCACGTCCGGTGACGACGTCCAGGTCGGCGACACCATCTCCTACGTCGCCAAGGTGACGAACTCGGGCAACGCCACGCTCACCGCGATCGGCGTGGAGGGCACGGAGGAGTGTGCGGCGCAGCTCGCGCCGGGGCGGAAGGCTGACTGCCCTCTCGCCGAGTACACGATCACGCAGGCCGACATCGACGCCGGCAAGGTCGTGCGTGACGCGAACCTCGCCGCCCGCGCGCCGGACGGGTCCACCGTCACGACTCCGGTGACGGCGACCACCCCCATCGCCGCTGCCGCACGCGCGGTCGTCTCCGCGGACGCCGTGCTGCACGACGGCGGTGACGGGCGAGCCGACGCCGGTGACGCGGTGGTGACGCACGTCGTCGTCCGCAACTCGGGCAACGTGACGCTCTCCGCCGCCGAACTGGCCGTCGACGCCGGAACGCCGCTCGACTGCGCATCGGACGTCGCTCCCGGTCAGTCGGTCGAGTGCGAGACGACCCGGGTCCTGACCCAGGCGGACATCGACGCCGGCACGATCACCGTGGCGATCACCGGCGGGGCGTCCACCCCGGCCGGAGACCGCATCGAGTTCGACCGGCGCACGGTGGACGTCGAGCTGCCGGCCGCTGCCGCTGCGTCGGTCCAGGTCCGGGTCGAGTCCTCGACCGCGGTCGGGACGCCGCGCGCCGGCGACGTCGTCCGGGTGTCCGCGTCGATCGTCAACACCGGCAACGTCACGTTGTCCGACAGCCGTCTGACCACGGTGGCAGGTGACCCGATCGCGTGCCCGTCCGACCTCGTGCCGGGCCAGACCGTCGAGTGCACCGTGCTCGAGCACACCCTCACGCAGGACGAGGTCGATGCCGGTACGTACGGTGTCGCGGTCGACGGCTCAGCAGCGACCCCGACCAGCGGCCGTCTGTCGTTCGAACGCCAGAAGGCCTCCGTCGAGCTGCCCGCAGACGCCACCGCGACGGCCCAGGTCGAAGCGGTGATCGACGCCGGGACCCCGCACGCGGGCGACTTCGTCCGTGTCCGTGGTGCGATCACGAACACCGGCAACGTCACCCTGCGGGACCTGCAGGTGCGCACGGACGCCGGGAGCGCCATGGACTGCCCGTCGGCCGTCGCGCCCGGGCAGATCGTCGAGTGCGAGACGGTGGAGCACGCGCTCACCCAGGCGGACGTCGACGCCGGATCCTGGCGTGTCGTCCTCACCGGAACCGCCACGACGCCTGCCGGCGCGGAGCTCGAGCTGCCGGAGGCGGAGTCGACCGTGGCGCTCGACCACGCGGCGGCGGCTGGGCTGACCCTGCACGCGGCGTACGACACCGGCGACGACGACCGGCTGACCGCTGGCGACGTCGTCCGAGTGTCGCCGGTCGTCCGCAACGACGGCAACGTGACCCTGCGCGACATCGACCTCGTGGACGCGTCCGGCGATGCGATCGACTGCGGCGAGGAGACCCTCGCACCGGGGGCGGAGCGCGACTGCTCGGCTCGGGAGGTCGTGCTCACCCAGGACGATCTGGACCGTGGTGTCGTCACCATCGCAGCGAGCGGCTCGGCGACCACCCCGTCCGGGGAGTCCCTGCCGATCGCCGAGGCGCGCATCGCCGTTGACCTGCCAGCGGACCCGGCGCTTCGAGTGACCGCGAAGGCGACGGTCCGGTCGGGCGAGCGTGTCCTGGAGCCGGGTGACGACGGCGTGGTCACGGCCTCGGTCGGAGACGTCGTCGAGTGGGACCTCGGGGTCGAGAACACCGGAACCGTCCGCGCATCGGACCTCCGGGCGCTCTCGACGCCGACGGAGGAGTTCTCCTGCGGCACCGAGATGCTCGACCCGGGCTCGCAGGGCACCTGCACCGCGACGCACGTCGTCACCGCGGCCGATCTGGCGTCCGGGTCGGTCAAGCGCACCGTCCACGTCGAGGGTCTGGCCGGATCGGCTCCGATCGAGTCCGGTGTCGAGCAGCGCACCGTCGCCTCGGAGGAGGTCGACGTTGCCGTCCGACTCCGTGCGCCTGCACCCGAGCTCGCCTTCACCGGCGCGGACCTGGCCGGGGCTGCCTCGGCGGCGATCGCCCTGCTCGGGCTCGGCGGTGCGCTCGTCGCCCTCCGTCGGTTCCGGCGCCGGGGCGGTCACACCGAGTAGCGGCCGACCACGCCGAAAAACGGACACAGCACCACGCAATCGCGTGGTGCTGTGTCCGTCTCGCGGTTCCGCGGGCGCTAGAGCTTCGTCGTGCTCGGCAGCCCCGGGCCCTCGGGGGCGTCGTTCGGTGCGACGTGCGCGCCACCGTCGAGCGAGCGGCCCTGCTGTGAGCGCAGGAGGTCGCGGATCTCGACGAGGACCTCGACGTCGGTCGGCGGGACGTCCTGCGGCGTCTGCTCCTCGTCCTTCTGGAGCTTGGCGAACGTGCGCTTGATCAGGTGGTTCACCGGCAGGATCAGCGCGAAGTAGACCACAGCGGCGATGATGATGAAGTTGATCGCCGCGCCGATGACCGCGCCGAACTTCAGGGAGGCGTCCCCTCCGGAGACGGTCGGGATGTGCACGATCAGCGTCTTGTCGAGCATCGACGCGTTGAACACGGCGCCGATGAGCGGGTTGATCACGTTCGTGACGATCGAGGTCACGATCGCGGTGAACGCAGCACCGATGACCACAGCGACGGCCAGGTCGATCACGTTTCCGCGGAGCAGGAACTCCTTGAAGCCCTTCACGGGTCTCCTTCCGGGTCGAGGACGGCCGCCGGGCGGCGACCAGTCAAACCTAGCGAGGAGGCGCGACGGGCGTCAGGACGCGGCGGGCTTCGAGGGTGCAGCGGGTGCAGCGGGCGCGGCGGCCGGCGCGGGTTTCGCGGACTCGGACTTCGCGGGCGTGCTGCTGGACGAGCCCTCGGACTTCGGTGCCGGGCGGGAGTCGGTCCGGTAGAAGCCGCCGCCGTTGAACGTCACGCCGACCGGCGAGAACACCTTCCGCAGGACACCGCCGCACGTGGGGCACTCGGTGAGCGTGGCGTCGGAGAACGACTGCTTGATGTCGAACGCGGTGTCGCACTCGGTGCAGCGGTACGAGTAGGTGGGCACGTCAGCTCCGGAACGTGATGATGCGCGACGGCGTGATGATGCCGTCCACGGGTTCGTCGTGGGGTTCGCGCGGGACCTCGTCGAGGTACTCCGCGTCGAAGATCACAGCATAGACGGGCGGACGCTTCGCCATGGACCCGAGGGTCTTGTCGTAGTACCCGCGACCCCAGCCCATCCGGACGCCGTCGTGTCCGACCGCGGCGGCCGGGGTGAGGATCGCGTCGACGTCGTTGATCGCGAGCGGGGACAGCACCTCGCCGACGACCTCGGGCATGCCGAAGATCCCCTCGGTCTCGCTCGACCCGTCGCCGACCGCCCAGTCGAGCAACCCGTCCTCGCGGGTGATGGGCAGCAGCACGCGGATGTCGCGCTCGAACGCCCAGTTCAGGAACGGTCGGACGTTCGGCTCGTCCGAGGCCGAGAGGTAGAGGGCGATCGACTCGACCTGACGCTCCTCGGCGAACCGTTGCAGGGTCTCGGTGAGCGCCGTCGTGTCCTCGTCGCGTTCGGTCGTGGTCCTGGTGCGTCGGCGCTGGCGGAGCTCGGCCCGCAGCGCACGCTTCTCGTTGCCGAGATCGGGGATCATGCGAGGGAGTCTAACGATCGCGTCGATGCGGCTTTCCGACTGATCGTGTCCTCATCCCGTGTCCTCTCTTCGTTTACGTCCCCGTAATGGGGGCATCCGATACGGTCATTGGCATGGGCTTCCAGATTTCCAAGGCGGTGATCCCAGCGGCAGGGCTGGGCACCCGCTTCCTCCCCGCGACCAAGGCGATGCCGAAGGAGATGCTCCCCGTCGTCGACAAGCCAGCCATCCAGTACGTGGTGGAAGAGGCAGTCGGCGCAGGACTCACCGACGTGCTGATGATCACCGGGCGCAACAAGAACGCACTCGAGAACCACTTCGACCACGTGTCGGAGCTCGAGGAGACCCTCAAGAAGAAGGGTGACCACGAGAAGCTGCAGAAGGTGAACCAGTCCACGGACCTCGCCGACATGCACTACGTCCGACAGGGCGACCCGCTCGGCCTCGGCCACGCGGTGCTCCGCGCCAAGATGCACGTCGGCCGCGAGCCGTTCGCCGTGCTCCTCGGCGACGACATCATCGACGCCCGCGACCCGCTGCTCCAGCGCATGATCGAGGTCCAGGGCGAGAAGAACGCGACCGTCGTGGCCCTCCTCGAGGTCCCCGAGTCGCAGACCCACCTCTACGGCATCGCCACGGTCGAGGAGACCGACACCGACGACGTCGTGAAGATCACCGGCCTCGTCGAGAAGCCGGCGCAGGGCGAGGCGCCCTCGAACCTGGCCATCATCGGCCGCTACGTCATCCGTCCCGAGGTCTTCGACGTCCTCGAGAAGCAGGAACCGGGCAAGGGCGGCGAGATCCAGCTGACCGACGCGCTCATGAAGATGGCGAGCGCGGAGGAGTGGACCGGCGGCGTGTACGGCGTCGTGTTCCGTGGACGCCGGTACGACACGGGTGACAAACTCGACTACATCAAGGCGATCGTGCAGCTCGCCTCGGACCGCGATGACCTCGGCCCCGACCTCAAGTCGTGGCTGAAGGAGTTCAACGCGGGCGAATGAGTCGACCCATCCCGCACGGGTCCGGTACCGCCGGACCCGTGCGGGACACCCCGCTCCGGAGCTTCCCCGGGGCACCGGAGGAACCTGAGCGATGACGACGATCCCGACCCTGTCCCACGGGCGGGTCACCATCCGTCCCCTCCGGCTCCGTGACACCCGCGACCTCGACGCAGCGCTCGCGACGAACCGCTCCTGGCTCCGCACCTGGGAGGCGACGAACCCGTCCGGCCACGTGTCCACCGACGTCCGCGGCTCGATCCGCGCGCTCCAGGCCAATGCCCGCGCGGGACTCGGACTGCCGTTCGCCATGGAGCTCGACGGTCGCTTCGTCGGCCAGCTCAACGTCTCCGGCGTGACGTACGGATCGCTCGCCAGCGCCTCAATCGGCTACTGGGTCGTCGAGAACGCCGCCGGCCACAACGTCACACCGATCGCCGTGGCACTCGCCGCCGACCACTGCTTCCGCACCGTCGGCATCCACCGCATCGAGATCTGCATCCGACCCGAGAACGCGCCGTCGCTCCGGGTCGTCGAGAAGCTCGGGTTCCGGTACGAGGGACTCCGCCGGCGGTACATCCACATCAACGGGGACTGGCGCGACCACTTCTGCTTCGCGCTCGTCGCGGAAGAGGTGCGCGAGGGCATCCTCGAGCGCTGGGTCCGCGGACAGGTGCCCCCGGGCGTGGGCAGCGTCCCCCTCGCCGCGCGCGACGAGGCCGCCATGCCGATCATCACCGGCCCGCGCGCCTGAACCGCCCCGGGACCCCGAATCTCCCGACGACACGCGCAACACACGCGACGCAATCACGAGTGCGAAGTATCCCCGCCCCTAGCCTCTCCCCATGGGAATCGGGTCATGGGGCGGCGGCATCGTCCTGCTGGTCGCCGCAGTGCTGTGGCTCGTCTACCTCATGCCCTCGTGGGCAGCCCGTCGCCAGTACCTCGCCACCGAGCGGAACGCGATCCGGCTGCAGCAGACCCTCCGGATCCTCGCGCAGACGGCCGAGCTCCCGGACGAGGTCCGCATCGAGATGAACGCGAAGTCCCTCGCCGAGGCGCAGAAGGTCGCGAAGTCCGAAGAGGCGAAGCGTTCGGCGATCGTCCGCGCGCACGAAGCCGCACGGCAGCGTGAGATCACCCGACGACTCGCGGAGCAGGCTCCGGCGCTCGAGCGGGCCTCGGCGGTCCCCGCGCTGACCGCGATGCGCATGCGTCGTTCGCGGCTCGGCGCGACGGGCCTCGGCGTGCTCGGCCTCGTCGTCGCGCTCGTGGTGCTCGTCGCCGCACCCGGCGCGTGGCTCGTCGCCGTCGCCGGGATCGTCGCCGCGGGCGGGTCCGCAGCCGTCCTCGCCCAGCTGCACCAGGTGGCCCAGGCGCGGAAGGCGCGGGCCGCAGCGGCTCCTGCCAGCGCGACCCGTGCCTCCCGTCCGGCGACGGCCTGGACCGACCCTGCCCCGCCGCTCACGAGCGAACAGCCGACCGAGGCGCCGGCGACGGAGCGGACCTGGACGCCCGGCCGTGTGCCGAAGCCGCTCTACGTGGAGCGGCCGGCCGCCCCCGTGGCGTCCCCGGAGTCGTCGGCGGAGCTCGCCGCGCGGCTCAAGGAGCGCGTCGCCGAAGCCAAGGCCGAAGCGGACGCCGAGGCCGCGGCGATCCGGGCCGGGGACGCCGACCCGTCGCTCGCGACGGTGTCGCGGATGCGCCCGGACGTCGAGGAAGCGGTCGCCTCGTTGTCGGCGCACGACCAGGGTCGGCTCGCCGAGCGGCTCGGGCTGCGGGCCGCACCGACGGCGCCGCAGCCGGAGCGGTCAGCGCCGGCTCCGCAGGCCGCGCCGGAGCAGCCCAGCAAGTGGGCCGGTATGGGTGTCATCGGCGACGACGCGTACCAGCAGGCCGACCTCGACGCGATCATGCGTCGCCGCCGCGCGGTCTGAGATCGCGGCACGCCCGGCCGGCTCCGATCGATTTCGGTGCGGGCCTGGCGGGTGCTAGTGTGGTCGAGCACTTGGGGCTATGGCGCAGTTGGTAGCGCGTCTCGTTCGCAATGAGAAGGTCAGGGGTTCGAATCCCCTTAGCTCCACCAAGGCACGACAGCAAGACACGGCACGACAGCAAGGCACCGCAACACAGCAGGCCCGGACCACACGGTCCGGGCCTGCTGTGTCGTCGGGGGTCAGCCGCCGTACTGTGCGGTCGACACGACCGAGGACCCGGACTCCTGGCACGCGGTGTTGAGCGACCGCATCGCGAGGTCCCATTCCGGGGAGTCGTCGAGCGCCGGTCCGGACGCCGGGGCCGGGTGTTCCTCGAGGTACCGCTGCGTGTACGCGATGGCGTTCGACAGGCGCGTGTCCGTGCTCGACAGGTGCTCGTAGCCGAACCGTGCGGCTGCGAGCAGGGCCTCGAGCTCGGCTTGGGTCACGTCGCCCTGCTGGAGCCCGACCCGTGCGTTGAGCGTCACCGTCGAGAGTGCGCTGAGCTGGCCGCAGACGGCCGGGGCGCTCTGGTCCTCGTCCATGACGACGGGGTCCGGCTCGGCGGCTGCGGTCGGCGTCGCGGGCGTGGACGAGGGCGTGCGGACGGCGCCGGCGGTGTCGGCGGACGAGCACCCGGCGAGGGCGAGCGCTGCGCACGCCAGCAGCGCTGCACCGAGGACGGACGGGCGGACGGATCGGAGGTTCCCCATGTGCCGATCCTGACGGATCGCGGGCGGGCGGCGGGACGTGGTTGCGGAATCGAGATCGGCTCGAGACTGGATCGTGACGGACGGGAGGCTCGTGGCGACACCGCCACGAGCCTCCCGTCCGTCACCTGGGTCACGTCGAGGACATGACTCAGCTCGGGACGCTGGCCGTCAGCGCGCCCGTGGCGGCGAGCCGTCCGTGGATCGCGTTCGCTGCCTGCTCGAACGCCCGGTTGCCGCGCGAGACACCGATCGCGCCGCCCTTCAGCGCCGACTTGCCCGAGCCGCGCAGCAGGCGCGCGACGGTCTGCCCATCCTGCGTCACCATGATCTGCACCGCGAGCGTCGTGTGGAACGTCCGGTCGTTCGCGAGTCCGCCGATGAGCAGCGTCAGCCCGAGCTTGCCGCGGCTGGCGCGGAGCGACCCCTGCTCGCCGTCCTCGACGGTGTAGCCCTCGGACGCCAACGCTTCGCGCACCGTCGCGCGGACCTGGTCGGGGGAGGTGGACGCGAAGAAGTCGTGGCTCTCGGGCATGGCATCAGTCTGGCGTGGATGGTGCCGGGACGGAACCATCGTTGCGGGGCCGTGTGGCCGGTGCCACGATGACCGTGCGCGCCGCGACGCCCGCCGCGGGCGGACGAAGGAGTCCATCATGACCTCGCGACTGAACCCGTACCTCGGCTTCCGCGACACCGCCAGGGCCGCGATGGAGTTCTACCACTCGGTGTTCGGTGGTGAGCTGACGCTCAGCACGTTCGGGGAGATGCACGCCTCCGAGGACCCTGCCGAGGCGGACAAGATCATGCACGGCCAGCTCGAGACGCCGAACGGGTACCTGATCATGGGCGCCGACACCCCGAACAGCATGGAGTACACGTCGGGCAGCAGCATCTCGGTGTCCCTGTCCGGCGACGACGCCGAGGACATGCGCCGTTTCTTCACCGGGCTCTCCGAGGGCGGCACCGTGATCGAACCGTTGACCAAGGCGCCGTGGGGTGACGAGTTCGGGATGCTCACCGACCGGTTCGGGGTGAGCTGGCTGGTGAACATCACCGGTCGCTGATTCCCGCCGGTTCCCGGACGGGATCACGTAGCCTGGTCCCGTCATGGCTTCCTCGTTCACGCGCCGCTCGCTCCTGTCCCTCGCCGGTGTCGCCGGAGTCGGGTTCGCCGTCGCCGCGTGCTCGAAGTCGTCCGACGACGGGGCCCGTCCGTCGTCGTCCCCGTCGGCGTCCGGTGCTCCGGCCGCCACGCCCGCCGCGACCGCGCTCGAGCCTGCGCAGGTCCCCCTCGCCGGCGGTGTGACGGTGACCGTGACCGGCAGCGGTCTCGCTGCGGTCCGCGGTGTCACCGTGGGCGGCATCGTCGCCCGCGACGTGCAGGCCACCGCGACGAAGGTGACCTTCACGGCGCCGCACCAGGCGATGTACACGGCCGGATCCGCGGACGTCGCGCTGTTCGACTCGGAACTGACGCCCGTCGCGTCGGCGAACCAGAGCTCCGACGGCAACGGCAGTGCCGCGAACGACGGTCAGTCCGGAGCCACGCAGGACTCGTCGACCGCGACGCCCACGCCGACCGCGTCGCCGGCGCCCGAGGCCTCGAAGGCGCTCGCCACCACGTCGCTCGCCTACGCCGCGCTGACCGCGGTGGACCGGCAGCTCGAGTACGCGATGCGGTACTGGAAGGACTACAACCTCGCCGAGTACGGCACCATGAACCCGATCGGTGGCGACTGCGCGAACTACGTCAGCCAGACGCTGATCGCCCGTGGCTGGGAGCAGCGCGACGACTGGTACAGCCGCTCCGCAGGCGCTTCGCACTCCGCGACGTGGACGTACTGCCCGGCGATGGACCCGTGGATGTCGACGAACGCGGCGACGTTCGGGCTCACGCGCCGGACCCTCGACGAGCGCGACAAGGTCAAGGTCGGGGACATCGTGTTCTTCGACTGGAACCACAACGACTCCCCGGACCACACGACGATCGTGTCCGAGGTCTTCACGGAGCCGGACGGCACGATCCGCATCAAGTCGGCGAGCCACAACCAGGACGGCCCGTACCGCGACCTCGACGAGATGATCACGGTGCAGCACCCCGGCGGCACAGCCTGGTTCCACACGTTCGACGCCTGAGCTGGCGGGTCGGGCGGGCGGCTCGGGCGCTCGGTCGGTCCGGCGGATGGGCCATCCGCACAACCGAAGTCACCTCGCGCCACGAGACGCCGTGGTGCCGCGTGCTTTCGGTTGTGCGAATGCGATCCGCACCACGGCCCGCCGCCAGCCCTACGGGTACCCGAGGAACCAGAGCAGCACGATCGCGACCGGCTGCAGGCACACGCCGACGACCAGCCACGTCAGCGCCCGCCGCCGCGTCCGGACGAACACGTCCGACCCGAGCAGGGGCGCCATCGGCATGAGCAACCGCGGCAGACTCTGCTGGGGCAGGAACACCGCGACGAGGTAGAGCGCGTACGAGGCCGTGAACCCAAGCGCCTCCGGCCCGAGCGCGCGCACGTCGCGTCGCCGGAAGAACCAGAGCGCGCCCACGAGGACGAGCACGACGAGCACGATGCCGATCGGCCCGAGCCACCGCCCCGCCATCACGAACCACGGGGTCAGCGGCGCGAAGTGCTGGCGTCCCACGAACCCGACCCACCACGACAACTCGGTGTCGAGGTACGCGTCCGGCCGACCGGTGACCGCGCTCGCGATCACCGGCCACGCCAGTCCCGCCACCGCGACGACGAGCCCCGCGACGACGATCGCGATCCGGTCCCGCCACGGGAACGGGCCACGCCGACGGACGAACCCCACCCAGCGGACGACGAGGTGCACGGCGAGCGCGACGGCGAGGGCCAGGACGCCGGGCTTCGTGAACGCGGCGACCGTCCCGAGCACCGCGACCAGCCAGTAGCGCCGGTGCACGAGTGCGAGCAGCCCGCCGAAGAGCAGCACCAGGAACGTGGTCTCGGCGTACGCCACCTGCAACAGGAACCCGGTCGGCGCGAACGCGAACAATGCCGTCGCCCACCGCGCCCGGTGCGCGCACCCGACGGCGAGGACGAGACGGTAGAGCAGCACGCACGCCCCGGCACCGGCGACCGTCGCGACGAGCACGCCCGCGACCCAGAACGACCCACCGGTCACGGACATGACGACACGCACCAGTGCGGGGAACACCGGCAGGAACGCCCACGGATTGGGGAGCACGTGCCCGTCGCCGTCCGTCGGCAGCGTCGACGGGTACCCGTGCTCCGCGATGGTCCGGTAGAACGACGCGTCCCATGATCCGGAGAACGTGAAGAACGACGGGTCCTTCCGGTACGAGGCGAAGTCCCACCCGTTCGCCGTCGCGACGACGTACATCGTCGCGAGCAGCAGCGTGCTCAGGATCCGAGACCCCGCCCAGATCACGAGCGGCGCGCTCCACGCGCTGCGCGGCCCGGACAGCAGGGACCGCGGCACCGGCCGGGAGGCCCGGCTCGCTTCCGCCACGTTGGTCACGGAGGCGATCCTCCCAGACCCGACACCGCGGCCGGGACCGCAGACCGGTGACTGTGGAGAACTCGGCTAGCGCCCCGTCACCGCCCGCCGGATCTGCTCGATCGGCACCTTCGGGGTGCGGTCGGCGTTCAAGAGCCCGTTCGTCTCCTGCATCGTGTCGGTCAGCTGCGTGTAGCAGGAGCCGGCGAGGAACGAGCTCGCGCGGATCGCGTCGTACAGCGCGGTGATGCGGACGATCCAGTCGTCGCCGTCCGAGGCCGAGGTGTAGCCCCACCCGTCCTCGCGCTGCGCACCCGGCTGGTAGTTCACGCCGCCGAACTCGGTCAGCATCACCGGCTGACCGTGGTCCTCGGCGCCGCCGACGAGCACCCAGCGGTCCGCAGGACCCATCCCGTGGAACAACTCCGTGCGCGCGGTGTCGTCCGCGTACCGACGCGCGAGGCTCTCGCCGTTCCCGTCGTAGTCGTGGATGGTGATGATGTCGGAGTTGGTGTGCTCCCAACCGTCGTTCGAGATGACCGGACGTGTCGGGTCGAGTGCCCGTGTGACGTCGGCGAGCGACCTGGCGTATGCCTGCTGCGCCGGGTCGGTGTTGATGTGCTGGACGCCCCAGCTCTCGTTGGCCGGTACCCAGGTCACGATCGACGGGTGCGACGCATCGCGTTCGACGGCGTCCATCCACTCCCGCATCAGTCGCTGCACGGCGCGCGGCGAGAACGCGTACGCGCCGGGTGCCTCGCCCCACACGAGCAGACCGAGGCGGTCCGCCCAGAACAGGAACCGCGGGTCCTCGATCTTCTGGTGGTTGCGCGCGGCGTTGAAGCCGAGTTCCTTGATCAGCTCGACCTCGCGCCGGAGGGCCGCTCGCGACGGGGCGGCGATGTGCGAGTCCGGCCAGTAGCCCTGGTTCAGGACGCTGCGGACGTCGTAGCTCCGGCCGTTGAGCACGAACACGCCGCCGTCGACGCCGACCGTCCGCAGGCCGAAGTAGCTCGCCACGGTGTCCACCGTGGTGCCGGCGCGATCGAGCAGCGTCACCGTGGCGTCGACCAGCCGGGGCGTCTCCGGCGTCCAGTGCAGCTCGTCCTCGGCCTGCCCGTTCGACTGCCGCGCGATCGGTACGACCACGTCGAACTCGTCCGCGGTGTCGCCGAGCGTCGCCTCGATCGTCGCGAGGTGCTCGTCCCGCTCGTCCCACCACGCCTCGACGCGGATGCGGTCGCCGCCGGCCCGGACACCGGCGACCCGGACGGTCAGACGGAGGGTCTCGTGGTCGACGTTCGTCCAGCGCAGAGACTCGATCGACGCGGTCGGCACGGCTTCGAGCCAGACGGTCTGCCAGATCCCGGTGGTCCGGCGGTACCAGATGGCGTGCGGGTCCTCGTGCCAGTCCTGCTTGCCGCGGGGCTGGGTGAGGTCGTGCGGGTCGTCCTCGGCACGGACGACCAGGGTGTGCGCGGCGTCGGCGTCCCCGGTGAGGACATCCGTCACGTCGAAGCCGAACGGCGTGTGGCCGCCCTCGTGGGACCCGATGAACGCGCCGTCGATCCAGACCGAGGCGCGGTAGTCGACGGCGCCGAAGTGCAGCAGGAGTCGCGGGCTGCTCGTGCCGTACCCGGCGGCCTCGAGGTCGGACGGGGTGATCGTGCGGGAGTACCAGACCACCGGGTGGAAGCCCGCCTCGTCGATGCCGGACGCGACGGACTCCGGCGGGAACGGGACGACGATGTCCCTGGCGTCCGGGAAGCCAGCACGCCAGGCGGTGTCGTCGCCGTCGTTCCGGAACGACCACGTCCCGTCGAGGTCGGCCCACTGTTCGCGGAGCATCTGCGGGCGGGGGTACGTGCCGTCCTGCCGAGAGGCGAGCGGGAGGACGGGCGCTGGAGTGCTGTTGGGTGCGGCGACGGTGCCGTCGAGCGTGCTCATGCCTCCATGGTGGACCAGTCCTACATCGTTGTAAACCGGCGCGCTCCGATTACCGGGACCGTTCGGGGACGGCTCAGCCGATCGCTGCGTCCCGCGTCAGCACCATGACGTCCATCCGACCTTGCTGCACGACCTCGCCGTGCTGGTTCCGCAGCGTGACCGTGCGCTCGACGATCCCCGTCTTGCCGGAGCTGGTGAGCCGGGTGGAGAGGATCTCGACCTCGCAGGTGACGGTGTCCCCGATGAACACCGGGGCCGTGAACCGCCACTGGTCGATGCCGAGCAGCGCGACGGCCGATCCCTCGAAGACACCGGTGCGGGCGATCAGGCCGAGGCAGAGCGACGCGCCGAGCATGCCGTGCACCACACGCTGGCCGTACCGCGTCCGAGCGGCGAACTCGACGTCGGTGTGCACCTGGTTGTTGTCGTTCGTCCACGAGGCGAACGACATGACGTCCGTCTCGGTGATCGTGCGACCAGGGGTGGTGAAGGTCTGTCCGGCGGCGAGGTCCTCGAGGTAGTGCGGCACTCGCTCATCTTCGCAGAGCCCGCACCCGCGGCCGGTCAGAGTCCCGCGAGGAGCCGACGCCCCTCCGCGATCCGCTGCTCGACCACCGCGCGCTCGGACGTCGCCAGCGCCCCGTACCCGAACGTGTCCTCGCCGTCGGCCGCAGCATCCACGGCAGCCAGTCGGTACGCATCCGCGGCGTGTGCGGCGTCGAGTGCGTCGCCCAGGGTGTCCTGGATCCGCCGGAGTCGTCCGAGTCGCCGCTTCCCGACGTCCGCGAGCCCGCCGGCGGCCTGCAGGGCGTACCGCAACCGACGCGCGGCCTTCCGGATCTCGTGCAGGGACACGAGGTCACCCGTGCTCCGGTCGAGGGTCTTCGCCAGCCGCGCGCGTTCCCGTTCGATCCGTGCGGTCACGAAGGCCGATGCGTCATCGCGGGCGTGCCCACCCGTCGGCGCGGAGTCCACCAACCGGTCGAGGGCGCCGAGGGCGTCGAACCACGCCGCCGTCCGGAGGGTCCGCCGGAGTTCCGCTGCGGACGTCGCCCGGGTGTGCTCGAACCGCGAACCGAGTCGATCGAGCGTCCGGGCGTCGACGTAGCCCGCCGCGGTCCGTGCCGCGGATCGGAGCAGCCGGTCACGCAGGACCTCGGCGTCGCGAGCCGTCCCCGCCGTTCGACCGATCTGCGCGAGTGCGGCACGGAGCGGTTCGGTGGCGTCGCGGTCGAGGGCGCCGCGGAACGCCGCGAGCACGCTGCGGGTCCGGCGCAGGACCTTGCGGAACGCGTGCACCGCATCGCGCTCGTCGGCACGCACCAGGGGGTCGATGGCGACGAGATCGGCCCGCAACCCGACGAGGGTCTCCCGGACGAAGGCCGCTGCGGTCCCGGAATGCGGCAGGTGCGCCCGTGCGGTTGCCGGACGGCGGACCGGTGCCAGGCGCGGCACCGGCCCGCGGTCGGACCGGCCGGGATCGTCCGCCGCGTCCGTCAGCGCTCGCTCGACCGCGCGTGCGATCGAGCCGGGATGCCCGTCGTCGGTGAGTGCCCACCACCGGCCACTCGCCACCAGCGTGGTGTCCGAGTCGCCTTCGTCGATGCGGACGTCGGCGACCTCGACGCGGACCTTCCCGTCCTTGCCGCGGACCACCACCAGGGTCGTCGTGGTGTCCCGGACCCGGACGGGTCGGACGGTGCGACCGCGGAGGAACACCTCCACCACGTCGCGCGGTACCACCGGACCGTCGGCCGACGGCGCGGTCGCACGGTCGAGGTCGTCCGGGACGGGAGTCGGACCGTCGCCGCGGTCGATGCTCCAGGTGGGCGATCCGTCCTCGGCGCGCAGGAGCTCGACGCCCTCGAACGCGAGCACCCGGTCGTCGGTGTCCCAGAGGGTCTCGCGCACGGTGACCGGGGGAGTCCGGTGCACCGCGTCCGAGTACGGGTCGATCGCCGGCAGTCGTCGGTCGTCCGGGATGCGCCAGGTGTGGCGTGGGTCGGCGAGGACGTCGGCGGTGGCGGTGTCGGTGTCGGGGTCAGGGTCAGGGGCGGGTGGCGAGGTCTCCATGCACGCCAGTGTCGTCCGCGGACCGGCACCGGTGCGTCGGCATCCGCATCATGTGGACACCCCTGTCGAAGTCGCGCGTTGTGGAGGACCTGGGACGGCGAACCGAGCGCTCGCGTAGCCTCCTGACGCATGAGCGACGTCGCACAGTGGATGGCCCGCCAACGTTGGTACGCGGCGAAGGGCGGGACGCCGAACCTCCGGACGATCGCCCGGACCGACGACGCCACCGACGGGGCGCAGATCACCACCCGGTTCGTGATCGACGACGCCCGGACCGGGGCCGTGCTGTACCAGGTGCCCACGACGGAGCACGCGCACGCGGTGGCCGGTCTGGAGCACGCGCGCATCGACACGGCAGACGCCGAAGGCGCCGACGCGCCAGGCGCAGCCCCCGACGCACCGGGCGCAGCCCCGGACGCGACCACGACCTACGACGCCCCCCACGACCCCGCCTACGCCCGCTGGCTCCTCGCGCAGATCGACGCCGGCGCCGAGTCCCTCACCCCGGTCGGCCCCGTCCGCAGTGCCCGGGTCCTCCGCGGCGAGCAGTCGAACACCTCGATCATCTGCGAGACCGAGCACAGCGGCACCGTCATCGTGAAGGTGTTCCGGGTGCTGCACCACGGCGACAACCCCGACGTCACGACCCAGCAGGCACTCTCGGCCGCGGGCTCGTCACGCGTGCCGAAGGTCTTCGGCGCCCTCCACGGCGAGTGGCCGGACGTCGGACGCGCCGACGGTGTGGCGAGTGGCCACCTGGCCTTCGCACAGGAGTTCCTCCCCGGCCTCGACGACGCCTGGCGGGTGGCGCTCGACGACGCCCGCCGAGGAGACTCCTTCGCGGCAGGAGCCGACCGGCTCGGTGCGGCGCTCGCCGACGTGCACGTGACGCTCGCTGGCGTGATGCCGACCGAGGCCGCGACCCCGGCCCGCATCCGGACCGCGATCGACACCATGCACGCCCGGCTCGAGGCCGCCGCCGCCGAGGTGCCGGAGATCGCCGAACACGCCGACGCCGTCCGGGCGGTCTACGCGAGGGCCGCCGACGTCGCGTGGCCGCCGCTCCAGCGGATCCACGGGGACCTGCACCTCGGGCAGGTCCTGTCCGCGCCGGAGCCGCGCGGGTGGGTGTTCCTCGACTTCGAGGGCGAGCCGCTCCGACCGCTCCACGAGCGTTCGCTGCCGGACGTGCCACTCCGTGACGTCGCCGGCATGCTGCGCTCGTTCGACTACGTCGCCGGAGCCCTCGCGCACGACGACGACCCCGTCGACGCCGGGGCGTGGGCGCACGAGGCCCGCGCAGCGTTCCTCGACGGCTACGAACGGGGCATCGGCGTCGACCTCCGCGCACACCGCGAGGTCCTCGACGCCTTCGAGATCGACAAGGCCGTCTACGAGGTGGTCTACGAGGCGCGGAACCGCCCGACCTGGGTCGGCATCCCGGTGGCGGCCGTGACGCGCCTGGCCGCGCGCTCCGCGCACTGACCAGGACCACACGACGGACGGGAGGCTCGTGGCGACGCCGCCACGGGCCTCCCGTCCGTCACGTCGTCAGTTGACGGGACCCGTGTACTTCTCGCCGGGACCGGCGCCCGGCGCGTCCGGGATGGCCGATGCCTCGCGGAAGGCGAGCTGCACCGAGCGGAGCCCGTCGCGCAGCGGGCGGGCGTGGTGGTCGCCGATCTCGGTGGCGGCCGCGGTGACCAGGCCGGCCAGGGCGGTGATGAGCTTGCGCGCCTCGTCGAGGTCGGTCTGCTCCTGCGGGTCGTCCGCCAGTCCGACCTTCACGGCGGCGGCGCTCAGCAGGTGCACGGCCACCGTGTTGATCAACTCGACGGCCGGTACCTCCGAGATGTCCCGGGCGGCGTCGTCGGCGTCGTCGACGGGGATGTTGGGCGGGGTGTCGGTCACGGTGCTCCTCTGTTAGACTCTTCGCGGCAGATGCTGTCCGTGTGCCCGGAACGATTCGCGAGAACCTGACCGGACCGGCGGACAACATCACGAAGAGGAGTCACTCCCACCCGCGGCCACGAACCACCAGGCTACCGGGTCACCACCGCTCCGCCGAGCGCCAGCGTTCGGCAGTCCGGCACGACTGGCAGCGTCCAGTGGTGCAGGAGTCGGGCGGCTGCCGAACGGGTCCCGATCCGTGCGTCAGATCTCCTCTCGTGCCGTCGTCCAGGCAAACGCCCCGGACGGCCATCACTGATTGAAGGAGCTCCGCATTCCCGATCCCCGTACCAACGACCGAATCCGCGTCCCCGAGGTCCGTCTTGTCGGACCCCAGGGCGAGCAGGTCGGCGTTGTCCCCATCGCCGTCGCACTGCGCCTCGCGCAGGAAGCCGAGCTGGATCTGGTCGAGGTCGCGCCGAACTCGAAGCCGCCCGTGGCCAAGATCATGGACTACGGCAAGTTCAAGTACGAAGCCGCTCAGAAGGCCAAGGAAGCCCGTCGCAACCAGGTGAACACGGACCTGAAAGAGGTCCGTTTCCGCCTGAAGATCGACGTGCACGACTACGAGACGAAGCGCAAGCGCGCCGAGGGCTTCCTCCTCGGTGGCGACAAGGTGAAGGCGATGATCCTCTTCCGTGGCCGCGAGCAGTCGCGTCCGGAACAGGGTGTCCGACTCCTGCAGAAGTTCGCCGAGGAGATCGCCGAGTTCGGCGTCGTCGAATCGCGTCCGACGCAGGACGGCCGGAACATGACGATGATCATCGCTCCGCTCAAGAACAAGTCCGACGTCAAGGGCGAGCAGAACGCCAAGCGCGCGGCCGAGAAGGCCGAGCGTCGTGCGTCGGAGCACGCCTCGAAGGCGAAGCCGGACGACGCGGCACCTGCCGAGTCGAAGGAAACGGCACCCGCCGAGTCCCCGGCCGAATAGGTTCTGGCCCACTCAGACCCACCAGACCGACCCCGCAACGAAGCGGCTCCCCATCCACCCCACGGAAAGGCACCACCATGCCCAAGCAGAAGACCCACTCCGGGTCGAAGAAGCGCTTCAAGGTCACCGGCACCGGCAAGATCATGAAGCAGCAGGCCGGTATGCGTCACAACCTCGAGGTCAAGTCCTCCAAGCGCAAGGCCCGCCTCAACGAGGACCAGGTCCTCGCCAAGGGTGACGCCAAGAACGTCAAGAAGCTCCTCGGCCACTGAGCCCCCGGATCGTAAAGGAATAGTGCAATGGCACGAGTAAAGAGAGCGGTCAACGCCGCCAAGAAGCGCCGCGTCATCCTCGAGCGCGCCGAGGGCTACCGCGGCCAGCGTTCGCGTCTGTACCGCAAGGCCAAGGAGCAGGTCACCCACTCCCTCGTCTACGCGTACCGCGACCGTCACGCGAAGAAGGGCGAGTTCCGTCGCCTCTGGATCCAGCGCATCAACGCTGCGTCCCGCGCCAACGGCCTGACCTACAACCGCCTCATCCAGGGCCTCAACCTGGCCGGCGTCGAGGTCGACCGTCGCATCCTCGCCGACCTCGCCGTGAACAACGCCGACACCTTCGCCGCGCTCGTCGAGACGGCCAAGAAGGCCCTGCCGGCCGACACCTCGGCCCCGAAGGCCGCTGCGTAGTCGTCACTGCCCTCACCGAAGCCCCCGTTCCGTCCGCGGACCGGGGGCTTCGTGCATGCTGCGACACTTGTGGCGTGACTGATCTCCTCGAGAACCCCCGCGCTGGCCGCGTCAAGGCCGTCGCCGCCCTGTCCAAGAAGGACCAGCGTGCCGAGACGGGCCTGTTCCTGCTCGAGGGGCCGCAGGCCGTCCGCGAGGCGATCGAGTACGCGCCGGAGCTCCTCCGCGAGCTCTACGTCACGCCGACCGCAGCCGAGCGGTACGACCTGCACGACGCGCCGGTGGACACCTGGTTCGTGACGGAGCAGGTGCTCGCCGCGATGGCCGACACGGTCACCCCGCAGGGCGTCGTCGCGGTCTGCCAGCAGTTCCCGACGTCGGTCCGGCAGGTCTTCCCCGACCCCGGTGCGACCGGACTGGAGGCTCGGGTCGACCCCGCCACGAACCGTCCGTTGCCGGGACTGGTCGCGATCCTCGAAGAGGTACGTGACCCGGGGAACGCCGGCACGATCATCCGCGCCGCCGACTCCGCCGGCGCCGACGCGGTCGTCCTGACCGGCCGCAGCGTCGACCCGTACAACCCGAAGGTGGTCCGCTCGACGACCGGGTCCCTCTTCCACGTGTCGGTGTCGGTCGGCGTGTCGCTCGTCGACGCCGTGTCCCGTGCTCGCGCGCTCGGGTACACGATCCTGGCCGCTGACGTCTCGGGCGACGACCTCCCGCAGGTCCGCGCGGAGGGGCTGCTCGACGGGCCGACCGCGTGGGTCTTCGGGAACGAGGCCCGCGGCCTCACCGCCGAGGACCTGGCACTGGTCGACCGGGCCGTGAAGGTCCCGATCTACGGCGCGGCCGAGTCGATGAACCTCGCCACTGCGGCGTCGGTCTGCCTGTACGAGTCGGCGTTCGCGCTCCGGACCGCCTAGTCCTCCCTCCCCACGAGCTCGGCCGACACGCCGCTCCGCTAGCTCCGCGACGTGTCGGTACCGGCTCGCGTGGGCCCAGTCGGTCCGGGGGCCGCTCTGTGCACGGCCGGCGCAGGACAGAACGGCGGTATCCCAGGGGCCGGTAGGATCGGTTGCTGTGTCAGAACCTCTCGAGATCAGCGAATCGGCGGTCGCCGACGCGGTCGACGCGGCCCTCGCCGCAGTCCGCGCCGCGACGACGGTCGCCGAACTGAAGCAGGCCAGGGCCGAGCACACGGGCGAACAGTCCGTGCTCGCGCGCATGAACGCCTCGATGCGCAGTGTGCCGCCGGAGCAGAAGGCCCAGGCCGGCAAGCTCGTCGGGCAGGCGCGGGGCCGCGTGAACGGTGCGGTCGCCGAGCAGGAGTCCGTGCTGGCCGAGGCCGAGGAGCGTGCCCGGCTCGAGGCCGAACGCGTCGACGTGACCGCGCTGCCGTCCACCCGTACGCCCGGCTCCCGCCACCCGCTCTCGCTCCTGAACGAAGCCGTCGCCGACATCTTCGTCGGCATGGGGTGGGAAGTGGCAGAGGGCCCGGAGCTCGAACACGAGTGGTTCAACTTCGACGCGCTGAACTTCGACGAGGACCACCCCGCGCGCGCCATGGCCGACACGATCTTCGTCGAACCAGTGGACCGGCACCTCGTGATGCGCACCCACACCTCTCCGGTGCAGGTGCGGTCGCTGCTGTCGCGCGAACTGCCGCTCTACGTCATCGCTCCCGGGCGCGTGTACCGCGCGGACGAGCTCGACGCGACGCACCTGCCGGTGTTCACCCAGGTCGAGGGCATCGCGATCGACAAGGGCCTGACGATGGCGCACCTGCGCGGCACGCTGGAGCACTTCGCGCGCCAGGTCTTCGGCGCAGCGGCACAGATCCGTCTGCGTCCGAACTACTTCCCGTTCACCGAGCCGTCCGCCGAGATGGACGTCTGGCAGCCGAACGCCAAGGGTGGCGCACGGTGGGTCGAGTGGGGCGGCTGCGGCATGGTCAACCCGAACGTCCTGCGCTCCGCCGGCATCGATCCCGACGAGTACCAGGGCTTCGCGTTCGGCATGGGCATCGAGCGGACCCTGCAGTTCCGCAACGGCCTGAACGACATGCGTGACTTCCTCGAGGGCGACCTCCGCTTCTCGCAGCAGTTCGGAACGGTGGTCTGATGCGCGTCCCACTCCGTTGGCTCGGTGAGTCGGTCGACCTCCCCGAGGACGCCACCCTCGAGCACGTCCACGCGGCGCTGGTGTCGGTCGGTTTCGAAGAAGAAGCGGTCCACACGTTCGACCTGACCGGGCCCGTCGTGGTCGGTCGGGTGCTCGAGCGCGTCCCGGAGCCGCAGAAGAACGGCAAGACCATCAACTGGTGCCAGGTGGACGTCGGCGAGTCCGAGCCCCGCGGCATCGTCTGCGGCGCGCACAACTTCGACGTGGGCGACCTCGTCGTCGTCACGCTCCCCGGTGCCGTGCTCCCCGGACCGTTCCCGATCGCCGCGCGCAAGACCTACGGCCACGTGTCCGACGGCATGATCGCCTCGGCGCGCGAGCTCGGACTCGGCGACGAGCACGACGGCATCCTGCGCTTCGCGGACCTCGGGATGGAGCCGCAGGTCGGACAGGACGCGATCGCGCTCCTCGGCCTCGACGACGCCGCCGTCGAGATCAACGTGACGCCGGACCGTGGGTACGCCCTGAGCATGCGCGGTGTCGCACGGGAGTACGCGCACGCCACCGGTGCCTCGTTCCACGACCCCGTCGACCGCGTCGCTCCCCGCAGCGGCGAGGGCTTCACGGTGTCGATCTCCGACGATGCCCCGATCCGCGGCCGCGTCGGTGCGAGCACGTTCGTGACCCGGGTGGTCCGCGGTGTCGACGCCACCCGACCGACACCGGCCTGGATGGTGTCTCGACTGGCCCTCGCCGGTGTGCGCTCGATCTCGCTGCCCGTCGACATCACCAACTACGTCATGTTCGAGCTCGGCCAGCCCCTGCACGGGTACGACCTGTCGACGGTCGTCGGCGGGCTCGGCGTCCGTCGTGCGGCCGCGGGGGAGACCCTGATCACGCTCGACGACGTCACCAGGAAGCTCGACCCGGAAGACCTCGTCATCACCGACGACCAGGGCCCCGTCGGCCTCGCCGGGGTGATGGGCGGCGCCCGCACCGAGATCACGGCGTCGACCACCGACGTCCTGATCGAGGCCGCCGGCTTCGACCAGGTGTCGATCGCACGCACCGCCCGTCGGCACAAGCTCCCGAGCGAGGCGTCCCGGCGGTTCGAGCGCGGTGTCGACCCGCTCGTCGCCGAAGCCGCTGCCAACCGTGCCGTCGAGCTCCTCGTCGAGCTCGCCGGCGGCACGGCGGACGCCCTCGGATCGACGCTCGTCGACGACGCGTCCCGCCCGGCCGTCACGATGCGGCTGTCCCGCGCCGAGGAACTCATCGGCGTGCCCTACACGGACGCCGAGGTCATCGACACCCTGCGTGCGATCGGCGCCTCGGTGGAGGCCGACGGCGAGCAGCTCGTCGTCACGGCACCCACCTGGCGCCCGGACCTCACCGACGACACCACGCTGGTGGAAGAGGTCGCCCGCATCGTCGGCTACGACCGCATCCCGAGCGTCCTGCCCGTCGCTCCGCCCGGACGCGGTCTCACGACACACCAGAAGGCACTCCGTCGCGTCGCCGCAGCGCTCGCTGCCGACGGCCTCGTCGAGGTCGTCACGGCTCCGTTCGTGTCCGCAGCGACGACCGCCGCCTACCCGGGGATCGACCCGGCCGGCGGACCGAGCGTCGCGCTCGCGAACGCCCTCGACAGCGAGCAGAGCCTCCTCCGCCGGAGCGGTCTCCCCGCGCTCGTCGACGTCGCGCGCCGCAACGTGTCCCGCGGGCTCGTCGACGTCGCCGTGTACGAGACCTCACGCGTGTTCCTGCCGGTCGACGGCACCGAGCTCGGCACCACCGCGGTCCCGGCCGGAGCCGCGCACCCCGGCGCGGAGACGCTCCGTGCGCTCGACGCCGCACTGCCGGCGCAGCCGTTCCACGTGTCAGCGCTCCTCACCGGGAACCGCGTCGTCAAGCAGCCCGGCGTGCAACCGGAGCCGTTCGGCATCGCGGACGCCCTCGACGTCGCACGCACCGCGGCGTGGGCAGCCGGCACCGAGCTCACGGTCGCGCAGACCACGCACCCGTCGCTGCACCCCGGCCGTGCGGCGTCGCTGCTCGTCGGTGACGTCGTCGTCGGTGTCGCGGGGGAGCTCCTGCCCGAGCTGACCGCCGCTGCGGACCTGCCCCGGGTCGTCGCGGTCGTCGAGCTCGACCTCGACGCACTCGTCGGAGCCGTGCCCGAGATCCCCGCCGTTGCACCGATCGTGACCTACCCGGCGGCGACGCAGGACCTCTCGTTGGTGGTCGGCATCGACGTTCCGGCGGGTGATGTGCTCGACGTCGTCCGGACTGGTGCCGGAGAGCTGTTGGAGTATGCTCGCCTCGTGGATGACTACCGGGGCTCCGGCGTGGACGAGGGACAGAAGTCCCTGACGTTCGCGCTGCGCTTCCGTGCCACGGACCGCACCCTGACCGCTGCCGAGGCCTCTGAGGCCCGTGACGGCGCCGTCCGACGTGCCGGCGAGCGATTCGGGGCGACCCTGCGCGACTGATCCCACTGGGACCAGCACCGCCCGGGGCCGCCGCCTCCGATCTCTCGACGAACAGTCCGACCTAAGGTGGAATCCCATGTCCGTATCCGTCGCCGTGGCGGGAGCCAGCGGCTACGCGGGCGGTGAGCTGCTGCGCATCCTCTCCGCACATCCCGAGTTCGACGTCAGGACGGTGACGGCGTTCTCGAACGCCGGACAGCCGCTCATCGCGACGCAGCCCCACCTCCGTTCGCTGTCGCACCTGACGTTGGTCGAGACGACGGCGGAGAACCTCCGCGGGCACGACGTGGTGTTCCTGGCGCTGCCGCACGGACAGTCCGGCGCGATCACGGCGGAGCTCGACGCGGACACGCTCGTCGTCGACTGCGGCGCCGATCACCGGCTGACGGACCCGGCGGCCTGGGAAGCGTTCTACGGCGGCGACTACTTCGGCGCGTGGACCTACGGGCTGCCGGAACTCCTGCACGCAGCGCCGAAGCCGGGGTCGGCAGAGGAATGGCGCGACGTCGACGACATCGTCGCGCAGGGTCGGCAGCGGGTCGAGCTCGCGAACACCAAGCGGATCGCCGTTCCCGGATGCAACGTCACCGCGGTCACGCTCGGCATCCAGCCGGGCGTCCAGGCCGGTCTCGTCCAGGCGGACGACATCGTGGCGGTGCTCAGCGTCGGGCCGTCGGGGGCAGGCAAGAAGCTCGCGACGACCTACCTCGCGTCGGAGATCATGGGCTCTGCCAGCGCGTACGCCGTCGGCGGGAAGCACCGGCACATCCCGGAGATCCAGCAGAACCTGCGCGCGGCAGGGGCCTCGGACGTGACCATCTCGTTCACGCCGGTCCTCGTGCCGATGTCTCGTGGCATCCTCGCGACGACGACCGCCAAGCTCGCGCCCGGCGTCACCGCACGCGACGTCCGCCTCGCCTGGGAGCAGGCGTACGCGGACGAGCCGTTCGTGCACCTGCTGCCGGAGGGTGCGTTCCCGCGGGTCGCGGACACCATCGGTGCGAACACCGCGCTCGTCGGCATCGCCGTCGACGAAGCCGCCGGCCGTGTCGTCGCGGTCAGCGCCCTCGACAACCTCGCCAAGGGGACCGGCGGCGCCGCGGTGCAGTCGGCGAACATCGCCCTCGGCCTGCCGGAGACACTCGGCCTCAGCGTGGACGGAGTCGCACCGTGACGGACGCAAGCAAGCAGGGCGGGGCCGAACCGAGCCTCCAAGCCGGGTCGGACCTGCAGGGCGTGACCGCTGCTGCCGGCTTCCGCGCCGCCGGCGCGACCGCCGGACTCAAGGCGAGCGGAACGCCGGACGTGGCACTCGTCGTGAACGACGGTCCGGAATCGGCCGTCGCCGCGGTGTTCACCAGCAACCGCGCACAGGCCAATCCGGTGATCTGGTCCCGCCAGGTCGTCGGCGACGGCATCGCCAGGGCCGTGTTCCTGAACTCCGGCGGTGCGAACTGCTTCACCGGGGCCTTCGGCTTCCAGACCACGCACATGACGGCCGAGGCGGTGGGCGAGTCCCTCGGCATCGGTGCCGGCGACGTGGTCGTCTGTTCGACCGGTCTGATCGGCCGCGGCGACCAGACGTTCCGCGACCACGTCCTGCACGGCGTCGCACTCACCACGGACGCCCTGTCGGAGACCGGCGGCCCCGACGCCGCCGCCGCGATCATGACGACGGACACCCGGGCCAAGCAGGCGTCGGTCTCCGAGGACGGCTGGACCGTCGGTGGCATGGCCAAGGGCGCGGGCATGCTCGCGCCGGGGCTCGCGACGATGCTCGTCGTGATCACGACCGACGCGCTCCTCACCTCCGACGAACTCGACCAGGCCCTGCGGGCAGCCACCCGCGTCACGTTCGACCGGGTCGACTCCGACGGCTGCATGTCGACGAACGACACCGTCGTGCTGATGTCCTCCGGCGCGTCCGGCGTGACACCCGAGGTGGGCGACTTCCAGGAGGCCCTGACCGTCGTCTGTGCCGACCTGGCCCGCCAGCTCCAGCAGGACGCCGAGGGTGCCAGCCACGACATCGCGATCCACGTGGTGAACGCCGCGAACGAGGACGACGCCGTCACGGTCGGCCGCAGCGTCGCCCGGAACAACCTCTTCAAGGCGGCCGTGTTCGGCAACGACCCCAACTGGGGCCGGGTGCTCGCGGCGATCGGAACCACCGACGCCGAGTTCGACCCCTACGCGGTGGACGTCTCGATGAACGGCGTGCGGGTGTGCCACGCGGGTGCGCCCGACCGTCCCATCGACGAGGTCGACCTGACACCGCGCGACACCGACGTGCTCATCGACCTCGGGGTGGGGCCGTACTCGGCGACCATCCTGACGAACGACCTGACGCACGACTACGTCCACGAGAACAGCGCGTACTCCAGCTGATGGCCGACGACGCACACACCAAGCAGCACGAGCACGAGCTCGCCGCCGTCAAGGCCGCGACGCTCATCGAGTCCCTGCCCTGGCTCAAGCGGTTCTCCGGCAAGATCGTCGTCGTCAAGTTCGGCGGCAACGCCATGGTGAACGACGACCTCAAGCGGGCCTTCGCCGAGGACATGGTCTACCTCCGCTACGCAGGCCTGCACCCGGTCGTGGTGCACGGCGGCGGTCCGCAGATCTCCGCCGCGCTCAAGGAACAGGGCATCGAGTCCGAGTTCCGCGGTGGCTACCGCGTCACCACGACCGAGGCGATCACCGTCGTCCGCGACGTCCTGGCCGGCGAGGTGAACCGCGAGATCGTCGACCTGATGAACGAGCACGGCGACGGCATCGGCGTCGGCGTGTTCGGCGACGGCGGCTCGCTGTTCACGGGCGAACAGAAGGGCGTCGTCGTCGACGGCGAGCACTTCGACCTCGGGCACGTCGGTGACATCACCCACGTCGACCCGTCGGGTGTGCTCGCGGCGATCCGGGCGAACCAGATCCCCGTCGTGTCGAGCATCGCGATCGACGACGCCGACCCCGACCAGGCGCTGAACGTGAACGCCGACGCTGCGGCGGCCGCACTCGCGATCGCACTGGGCGCCTCGAAGCTGCTGATGCTGACCGACGTCCCCGGGCTCTACCGCAACTGGCCCGACCGCGACTCGATCATCGACCTCATCGCGGTCGAGGAACTGCGCGAACTCCTGCCGTCGCTCGAGTCGGGGATGATCCCGAAGATGACCGCGTGCCTCGACGCCGTGGTCGGCGGGGTCGGCGGCGCGACGATCATCGACGGCCGGATCCCGCACTCGATCCTCCTCGAGGTCTTCACGCTCCGTGGCGCGGGCACCGAGGTGATCCCGGACCCGAGCCGGCGCACCGAGAACCAGAACACCCACGCCGAGATCGGCCGACGCGGCCCGGCGGTCACGCACGACACCACGCACGGCACGAACACGAAGGGACCCGCACGGTGAACACCGAGACGCAGACCGAGACCTGGAACGACCGGTTCGGGGCGTCGCTGATGCGATCCCTGACCCCGCCGAAGGTCATGCTCGAGCGCGGGTCGGGCTGCCGCGTGTGGGACGTCGACGGCAAGGAATACCTCGACTTCCTCGCCGGCATCGCGGTGAACTCCCTCGGGCACGCGCACCCCGTCCTCGTCGAGGCGATCGCCGACCAGGCCGCCAAACTCGTGCACGTGTCGAACTACTTCGCGACGCCCCCGCAGCTCGAGCTCGCCGAGCGGCTGAAGCGCATCACCGGCGCCGGCGACGCGGGTCGCGTGTACTTCGGCAATTCCGGTGCGGAGGCGAACGAGGCCGCGTTCAAGCTCGCCCGGCTGAACAAGGGTGCTGATGGTCGGAAGACCCGGATCCTCGCACTCAAGCAGGGCTTCCACGGCCGCACGATGGGTGCGCTCGCGCTCACCGGCAAGCCCGCACTGCAAGAGGACTTCCTGCCGATGATCCCGGGGGTCGACCACGTCGACACCACGATCGAGGCGCTCGAGCACGCGATCGACGACACCGTCGCGGCGCTCATCCTCGAGCCGATCAAGGGCGAGGCCGGCGTCGTCGACCTGCCCGACGGGTTCCTCGCCGCCGCTCGTCGCTTGACCGAGGAGCACGGCGCGCTGCTCATCCTCGACGAGATCCAGACCGGTGTCGGCCGGACGGGGTCGTGGTTCGCGTTCCAGCACCTCGGGGTCGTCCCCGATGCCATCACGATCGCGAAGGGCATCGCGGGCGGGTTCCCGATCGGGGCGCTCGTGACCTTCGGTCGCGCCTCTGAGCTCTTCTCCGCCGGGCAGCACGGCTCGACCTTCGGTGGCAACCCGCTCGGCACCCGTGTCGCGAACGCGGTCCTCGGCGAGATCGAGGACGCCGGTCTCGTCGAGGCCGCCCTGGTCAAGGGGGAGCGGATCCGTGCGGGCATCGCCGCGATCGCCTCGCCGCTGGTCGAGGAGATCCGCGGGCGCGGCCTGCTCATCGGGGTCGGGCTGCACCGCCCCGTCGCGGCAGCCATCTCGGCTGCCGCACTCGAGCGGGGTCTCATCGTGAACGCCCCCAACGAGGCGAGCCTGCGCATCGCGCCGCCGCTCATCGTGTCCGACGCCGAGATCGACGAGTTCCTGTCGATCCTCGCCCAGAGCATGGCGGCCGTCGAGGGCGCCGACCAGGAGACCTCCGCATGACCCGCCACTTCCTCCGCGACGACGACCTCTCGCAGGCCGAGCAGTCCGCCATCCTCGACCTCGCGGTCGGGATGAAGCGCGACCGCTGGGGCGCGAAGCCGCTCGCGGGCCCGCAGAGCGTCGCCGTGATCTTCGACAAGTCGTCGACGCGCACCCGGGTGTCCTTCCACGTCGGGATCAGCGACCTGGGTGGCAGCCCGCTCATCATCTCGACGGCGAACAGCCAGCTCGGCGGCAAGGAGACCCCGTCCGACACGGCCCGTGTGCTCGAGCGCATGGTGTCGGCCATCGTCTGGCGCACCTACGGTCAGGCCGGACTCGAGGAGATGGCGGAAGGCACCACGGTCCCCGTCGTCAACGCCCTGTCCGACGACTTCCACCCGTGCCAGCTGCTCGCCGACCTCCTGACGATCCGTGAACACCGCGGTGCACTCGCCGGACAGACGGTCGCCTTCGTCGGCGACGGCGCGAGCAACATGGCGCAGTCGTACCTGCTCGCCGGAGCCACCGCGGGCATGCACGTCCGTGTCGGTTCCCCTGCTGCGTTCTCGCCGGCCGTCGACGTCGTGTCGGACGCCGAACGCCGGGCTGCCGAGACCGGTGGATCGGTGCTCGTGGTGACGGACCCGGTCGCCGCCGTGGCCGGTGCGGACGTCGTCGTGACGGACACCTGGGTGTCGATGGGCAAGGAGGACGAGAAGCAGCAGCGTCTCGACACCTTCAACGGCTACCGCGTCGACGACGCGATGATGGCGCACGCCGCGGACGACGCCGTGTTCATGCACTGCCTGCCGGCCGACCGTGGGTACGAGGTCACCGCCGACGTGATCGACGGTCCGCGCAGCATCATCTGGGACGAGGCGGAGAACCGCCTGCACGCCCAGAAGGCACTCCTCGCCTGGCTCCTCGCCGCGAACACGGGCGCCTAGGAGCACCCGTGGCAGACCGCGTCGTCCTGGCCTACTCCGGCGGACTCGACACGTCCGTCGGCATCGGCTGGCTGCGCGAGGCCACCGGCAAGGACGTCGTGGCGCTGACGGTCGACCTCGGTCAGGGCGGCGACGACCTGCAGACCGTCCGCCAGCGCGCCCTGGACTGCGGCGCGGTGGAAGCCGTGGTCATCGACGCGAAGGACGAGTTCGCCGACGAGTACGTCGTGCCCGCGATCAAGGCGAACGCGCTCTACCAGAAGCGGTACCCACTGGTCTCCGCCCTGAGCCGCCCGCTCATCGCGAAGCACCTCGCGGCCACGGCGAAGCAGCTCGGCGCCGACACCGTCGCGCACGGGTGCTCCGGGAAGGGCAACGACCAGGTCCGCTTCGAGGCGGCGGTGGCCGCGATCGCCCCCGAGCTGACGTCGATCGCCCCGGTCCGTGACCTCGCGCTGACCAGGGACAAGGTGATCGCCTACGCCGACGCGCACGGTCTCCCGATCCGGCACCGGGGCGACTCGGTCGACCAGAACGTCTGGGGACGCGCGGTGGAGGCCGCTTCCCTCGAGGACCCGTGGACCGCCCCGACTGAGTACCTCTACGCGTCCACGCAGGACCCGACGCTCCCACGTGACCCGGACGAGGTCACGATCACGTTCGAGCAGGGCGTCCCGGTCGCCATCGACGGTCAGCGCTTCAGCGTGCTGCGCATCGTCCAGGAGCTGAACGCCCTGGCCGGCCGGCACGGCGTCGGTCGCATCGACGTCCTCGAAGACCGCCTCGTGGGCATCAAGTCGCGCGAGGTGTACGAGGCCCCTGCAGCGATCGCGCTCATCGCCGCGCACGAGGAACTCGAGAGCCTCACCCTCGAGCGTGACGTCGCCCGCTACAAGCGCAGGGTCGAGGCCGACTGGGCCGAGCTGGTCTACGACGGGCTCTGGTTCGGAGGCCTCAAGCGGGGTCTCGACGCGTTCATCGACCACACCCAGCAGCACGTGTCCGGGGACGTCCGACTGCAGCTCCACGGTGGCCGTGCGACGGTCACGGGGCGCCGCTCCGAGCAGAGTCTCTACGACTTCGAGCTCGCGACGAACGACACGGGCGACACCTTCGACCAGGAGCAGGCGAAGGGCTTCATCGACATCTGGTCGCTCCCGAGCCGCATCGCGGCCCGCCGCGACCGCGCCAACTGACCCACCGAAGGACGAACGCAGGACGACATGACGGACCAGACGAACGCCAAGACCGACGCCACGAACACCGGCGCACTGTGGGGCGCCCGCTTCGCGGACGGCCCGAGCGCCGAACTCGCCGCCCTGTCGAAGTCCACCCACTTCGACTGGCAGCTCGCGCCGTACGACATCGCCGGTTCCCGGGCCCATGCTCGCGCCCTGCACACGGCCGGGTACCTGACCGCCGACGAGCTCGAGCAGATGACCGCCGGCCTCGACCGCCTGGAGCAGGCCCACGCCACGGGCCAGCTGCAGCCCGCCGACAGCGACGAGGACGTCCACGGCGCGCTGGAACGCCTGCTCATCGCCGACCTCGGCCCCGAGCTCGGGGGCAAGCTCCGCGCCGGCCGCAGCCGGAACGACCAGATCGCCACCCTCGGCCGGATGCACATGCTCGACCACGGGCGCCGCATCGGCCGCCTGGTGATCGACCTGGTCGACGCGATCAGCCAGCAGGCGAGCGAACACCCGGCGGCGATCATGCCCGGCCGCACGCACCTGCAGCACGCCCAGCCCGTGCTCCTCGCGCACCACCTCCTCGCACACGCCTGGCCGCTGGTGCGCGACCTCGAGCGACTCCGCGACTGGTCCACCCGCGCGAGCGTCAGCCCGTACGGCGCCGGCGCCCTCGCCGGCAGCTCCCTCGGACTCGACCCCGCGGCGATCGCCCGCGAGCTCGGGTTCGACCGCCCGGCGGAGAACTCGATCGACGCCACCGCTGCCCGCGACACCGTCGCGGAGTTCGCGTTCGTCCTGGCGCAGATCGGTATCGACGTGTCGCGCCTCGCCGAAGAGGTCATCCTCTGGAACACGAAGGAGTTCGGCTTCGTGCGGTTGCACGACGCGTTCTCCACCGGGTCGAGCATCATGCCGCAGAAGAAGAACCCGGACATCGCCGAGCTGGCACGCGGCAAGTCCGGTCGACTCGTCGGCAACCTGACCGGCCTCCTGACGACGCTCAAGGGCCTCCCGCTCGCGTACAACCGCGACCTGCAAGAGGACAAGGAGCCTGTCTTCGACTCGGTCGCCACGCTCGAGGTCCTGCTGCCGGCGTTCACCGGCATGATCGCGACGCTGACCTTCGACACCGAGCGCATGGCCGACCTGGCACCGCAGGGTTTCTCGCTCGCGACCGACGTCGCCGAGTGGCTCGTCCGCCAGGGCGTCCCGTTCCGCGACGCGCACGAGATCTCGGGCTCCCTGGTCCGGTACTGCGAGGAGCGCGGCGTCGAGCTCGACGACCCGTCCGACGACGAGTACCTCGCCGTCTCCGAGCACCTCACCCCCGGCGTCCGCGCCGTCCTCACCATCGAGGGCAGCACGTCGTCCCGCTCGGGCGTCGGCGGGACGGCCCCGGATCGCGTCGCCGAGCAGCTCACGGGCCTGACGCAGCGTGTCCACGACCTGGCGAGCGGGGCGCCGTTCACCCGATGACGGAGGGCCTCCTCGCGCTCCTGGCGGAGCCGGCACCGGTCTCCGCGCCGGCCCTGCTCGGTGCGACGCTCACGGGAAGGGGCGTGACGATCCGCATCACCGAGGTCGAGGCGTACTTCGGCCCGACCGACCCCGGTTCACATGGGCACCGCGGGCTGACCGAGCGGAACAGGCACTTGTTCGGTCCACCCGGCACCCTCTACGCGTACCGGTCGTACGGCATCCACACGTGCGTCAACGTCGTCAGCGGGCCGACCGGGACGTCGTCCGGATCGCTCCTCCGTGGCGCCGAGGTCGTCCAGGGCATCGACCTCGCCCGCGAGCGGCGGGGCCCCTCGGTGTCGGACGTGCAGCTGGCTCGTGGACCCGGCAACCTCGGCAGCGCGCTCGGTGCGGTCCTCGGCACGGACGACGGCACCTCCGTCACCGACGGTCGCGGCCCGTACGTACTCGCCCTGGCACCCGGCCTGGAGGCTCGGCTCGCCTCCGACGGATCCGCTGCGGTCCTCGCCGGGCTGGCTGCCGACCCGCTGATCGGTCGCGGGCCCCGCACCGGGGTCGCCGGCATCGCCGGCGGTGCCGGCTTCCCGTGGCGCTTCTGGCTGCCCGGCGAGCCCACGGTCTCGACGTACCGACGGCACCAGCGCGCCCTCGGCTGACGGACCAGCACCGGGCCTCCCGTGTGCTGTGTGCATCACTGGCCGCCGCTACGATGGCTGGGTGTCCAGTGATACCGCTCTCGATGTCCTGACGCGTCAGCAGAACGATCCCACCTTCGCCTCGGTGTGGGACGAGCTGCGCTGGCGTGGTCTGGTGCACGTCTCGACCGACGAGACCGCACTCAAAGAGGCCCTCGACGGCGAGCCGATCACCTATTACTGCGGCTTCGACCCGACGGCTCCGTCACTGCACTGCGGCAACCTGCTCCAGCTCCTGACGATGCGGCGGCTGCAGCTCGCGGGGCACAAGCCCCTCGCACTCGTCGGTGGTTCGACCGGCCTGATCGGCGACCCGCGTCCGACGGCAGAGCGCACCCTGAACACCCGGGAGACCGTGTCCGAGTGGGTGGCCCGCTTGCAGGAGCAGGTGTCGCGGTTCCTCAGCCCGGACGGCGACAACGGCGTGCGGCTCGTGAACAACCTCGACTGGACGTCGCCGATGTCCGCGATCGACTTCCTCCGCGACGTCGGCAAGTACTTCCGCGTCAACTCGATGCTCAAGAAGGACGCGGTCGCTGCCCGGCTGAACTCGGACGCCGGGATCAGCTACACGGAGTTCAGCTACCAGATCCTGCAGGGGATGGACTACCGCGAGCTGTTCCGGCAGTACGGGTGCACGCTGCAGACGGGTGGCTCCGACCAGTGGGGCAACCTGACCTCGGGGACGGAGCTCATCCGTCGAGCCGAAGGCGCCACCGTGCACGCGATGGGGACGCCCCTCATCACGAACTCCGACGGCACGAAGTTCGGCAAGAGCGAGGGCAACGCCATCTGGCTCGACGCCGACATGACGTCGCCGTACGCGCTGTACCAGTTCTGGCTCAACACCACTGATGCCGACGTCGTCGACCGACTGCAGAAGTTCACCTTCCTGCCGAGGGCCGAGATCGAACGGCTCGAGCAGGCGGTGGCCGATGAACCCTTCCGGCGCGAGGCCCAGCGGACCCTCGCGTTCGAGGTGACGTCGATCGTGCACGGTGTCCCGGCGACCCAGGCGGCGATCGATGCCTCGGCGGCGTTGTTCGGCAACGGTGACCTGGAGGCGCTCGACGAACCCACGCTCCGGTCCGCGATCGCGGAACTCCCCGGCTCGATCTCGCTCGCGCCGGATGCCGACCTGGCGAAGGCGCTCGTCGAGACCGAGCTGGTGAAGTCCCTCGGGGAAGCCCGACGTGCCATCGACCAAGGCGGCGTCTACGTGAACAACGCCCGAGCCGAAGACCCGACGGCCTCGCTGTCCGACCTCGCCCTGCCCGGGGGAGTGCTCGTGCTCCGTCGTGGCAAGAAGACCCTCGCTGGCGTGACCGTCGTCGGCTGATCCATTCGGACGCGCGAAGCCCGGTTCCACGAGTGTGGGACCGGGCTTCCGTGCGTCCCGGGTGACGTGTTGCACGATGCGACACGCCCGGGATGTGGCCCGCCTTGGCGCACCCGTCCAGCGCTGCGTATAGTTCTTACTCGTCACCCCAAAGGTGCGGCGGAGCGGCTGGAGCGAAAGCCCAGAGCACGTCGGCCCTCAAGCGGGACCATCCTCCACTGAAGTTCAGATCCGGCCTTGCGCTGGACGGCTTCGACGCCTAGGATGACTACTCCACCGGTTCTCTCCCCTCGGGGATGAGCCCACTGGACCTCGAGTCCGACGACACCGGTGGTCAAACCAAGAACGAATGCCTCTCTGGCGGAACCTCTTTCGGGGTCGAGCGGGGAGCGCGTCTGGTCCTTGAGAACTCAACAGCGTGCACATTGTCAATGCCAATTTATTGACCCCGTGCTCGGCCGGTTTTGCTGGTCGAGTCGGAGACAATTCCTTTTGGATTGAAGATTGTCAGTAGACAGTCAACAGTCAAGATCAACTCGCTGGCACTTCGGTGTTGGTTGTAATTTTTTTACGGAGAGTTTGATCCTGGCTCAGGACGAACGCTGGCGGCGTGCTTAACACATGCAAGTCGAACGATGATGCCCAGCTTGCTGGGTGGATTAGTGGCGAACGGGTGAGTAACACGTGAGTAACCTGCCCCTGACTCTGGGATAAGCGTTGGAAACGACGTCTAATACTGGATATGATCGCCGGCCGCATGGTCTGGTGGTGGAAAGATTTTTTGGTTGGGGATGGACTCGCGGCCTATCAGCTTGTTGGTGAGGTAATGGCTCACCAAGGCGACGACGGGTAGCCGGCCTGAGAGGGTGACCGGCCACACTGGGACTGAGACACGGCCCAGACTCCTACGGGAGGCAGCAGTGGGGAATATTGCACAATGGGCGAAAGCCTGATGCAGCAACGCCGCGTGAGGGATGACGGCCTTCGGGTTGTAAACCTCTTTTAGTAGGGAAGAAGCGAAAGTGACGGTACCTGCAGAAAAAGCACCGGCTAACTACGTGCCAGCAGCCGCGGTAATACGTAGGGTGCAAGCGTTGTCCGGAATTATTGGGCGTAAAGAGCTCGTAGGCGGTTTGTCGCGTCTGCTGTGAAATCCCGAGGCTCAACCTCGGGCTTGCAGTGGGTACGGGCAGACTAGAGTGCGGTAGGGGAGATTGGAATTCCTGGTGTAGCGGTGGAATGCGCAGATATCAGGAGGAACACCGATGGCGAAGGCAGATCTCTGGGCCGTAACTGACGCTGAGGAGCGAAAGCATGGGGAGCGAACAGGATTAGATACCCTGGTAGTCCATGCCGTAAACGTTGGGCGCTAGATGTAGGGACCTTTCCACGGTTTCTGTGTCGTAGCTAACGCATTAAGCGCCCCGCCTGGGGAGTACGGCCGCAAGGCTAAAACTCAAAGGAATTGACGGGGGCCCGCACAAGCGGCGGAGCATGCGGATTAATTCGATGCAACGCGAAGAACCTTACCAAGGCTTGACATACACCGGAAACGGCCAGAGATGGTCGCCCCCTTGTGGTCGGTGTACAGGTGGTGCATGGTTGTCGTCAGCTCGTGTCGTGAGATGTTGGGTTAAGTCCCGCAACGAGCGCAACCCTCGTTCTATGTTGCCAGCGGGTTATGCCGGGGACTCATAGGAGACTGCCGGGGTCAACTCGGAGGAAGGTGGGGATGACGTCAAATCATCATGCCCCTTATGTCTTGGGCTTCACGCATGCTACAATGGCCGGTACAAAGGGCTGCGATACCGTAAGGTGGAGCGAATCCCAAAAAGCCGGTCTCAGTTCGGATTGAGGTCTGCAACTCGACCTCATGAAGTCGGAGTCGCTAGTAATCGCAGATCAGCAACGCTGCGGTGAATACGTTCCCGGGCCTTGTACACACCGCCCGTCAAGTCATGAAAGTCGGTAACACCCGAAGCCGGTGGCCTAACCCTTGTGGAAGGAGCCGTCGAAGGTGGGATCGGTGATTAGGACTAAGTCGTAACAAGGTAGCCGTACCGGAAGGTGCGGCTGGATCACCTCCTTTCTAAGGAGCATCTGGCACCGCTTGCGGTGTCCAGGCGCCCGATTCGGACCGAACGTGTCCGACGGGTAGCTCATGGGTGGAACATTGACAGTGCAGTCGGGAGCGCAGCTTCCGGTCTTAGTACGCCAGGCCTTCGGGTCGGGTTGGAAGGGGTCGGGGGTGAGCGGGCTGGCTGGTGCACGTTGTTGGGTCCTGAGGGACCAGGCTTCCTGCCTCCCACGAGAGTGGTGGTGGGGGTTGGGCCGGCGGAGGAATCCGTTTCGGTTCTTCGATGGGCCACATGAAGCTAGCTGTTACGGCTGGGGGAGTGTGGTGCCGATCGTATGTTGAGAACTACACAGTGGACGCGAGCATCTTAGATCGCTCGCAACAAGGACTGCCCTCTGGGTGGTCGTGTTGTCGAGTCGATCGCAATTTTAATCTTTGTGGTCAAGTTTCTAAGAGCAAACGGTGGATGCCTTGGCATCTGGAGCCGAAGAAGGACGTAGAAATCTGCGATAAGCCTCGGGGAGCTGATAATCGAGCTGTGAGCCGAGGATTTCCGAATGGGGAAACCCCGCCAGGCGACTTGTCGACCTGGTGACTCCCGCCTGAATATATAGGGCGGGTAGAGGGAACGTGGGGAAGTGAAACATCTCAGTACCCACAGGAAGAGAAAACAACATGTGATTCCGTGAGTAGTGGCGAGCGAAAGCGGATGAGGCTAAACCGATCATGTGTGATAGCCGGCGGGCGTTGCATGGTCGGGGTTGTGGGACACGTCACTCAGTTCTGCCGGACTGGGGCGGTTACAGCGCATCATAGTCGAACCGGTTTGAAAGCCGGGCCGTAGTGGGTGCCAGCCCCGTAGACGAAATGGTGTTATGGCCGGATGTGTATCCCAAGTAGCACGGGGCCCGAGAAATCCCGTGTGAATCTGTCAGGACCACCTGATAAGCCTAAATACTCCCAGATGACCGATAGCGGACAAGTACCGTGAGGGAAAGGTGAAAAGTACCCCGGGAGGGGAGTGAAATAGTACCTGAAACCGTTTGCTTACAAACCGTCGGAGCCTCCTTGTAGGGGTGACGGCGTGCCTTTTGAAGAATGAGCCTGCGAGTTAGTGATATGTGGCGAGGTTAACCCGTGTGGGGCAGCCGTAGCGAAAGCGAGTCTGAATAGGGCGATTCAGTCGCATGTCCTAGACCCGAAGCGAAGTGATCTATCCATGGCCAGGTTGAAGCGACGGTAAGACGTCGTGGAGGACCGAACCCACTTCAGTTGAAAATGGAGGGGATGAGCTGTGGATAGGGGTGAAAGGCCAATCAAACTTCGTGATAGCTGGTTCTCTCCGAAATGCATTTAGGTGCAGCGTTGCGTGTTTCTCGCCGGAGGTAGAGCTACTGGATGGCCGATGGGCCTCAACAGGTTACTGACGTCAGCCAAACTCCGAATGCCGGTGAGTGAGAGCGCAGCAGTGAGACGGTGGGGGATAAGCTTCATCGTCGAGAGGGAAACAACCCAGACTACCAACTAAGGCCCCTAAGCGTGTGCTAAGTGGGAAAGGATGTGGAGTTGCATAGACAACCAGGAGGTTGGCTTAGAAGCAGCCACCCTTGAAAGAGTGCGTAATAGCTCACTGGTCAAGTGATTCCGCGCCGACAATGTAACGGGGCTCAAGCACACCGCCGAAGTTGTAGATTTCGCATGTTAGACAAGCCTTCGTGGTTCAGTCGTGCGGAGTGGTAGGAGAGCGTCGTGTGGCGAGTGAAGCGGCGGAGTAATCCAGCCGTGGACGCCACACGAGTGAGAATGCAGGCATGAGTAGCGAAAGACGGGTGAGAAACCCGTCCTCCGAAAGACCAAGGGTTCCAGGGCCAGGTTAATCCGCCCTGGGTAAGTCGGGACCTAAGGCGAGGCCGACAGGCGTAGTCGATGGACAACGGGTTGATATTCCCGTACCGGCGAACAACCGCCCAAGCTAATCCAGTGGTGCTAAGAGTCCTAACCCGTATCCAGCGGATCCCTTCGGGGTGAAGCGGTGCGGTCTAACGCTCGACCCCATGCTGGTGCGGTTAGCGTATGAACAGGTGTGACGCAGGAAGGTAGCTGAGCCAGGCGATGGTATCCGTAAGGTGAACCTGGTGTAAGGATGTAGGGCTGACGATAGGCAAATCCGTCGTCTGTGTGCCTGAGATCCGACGCGTACCCGTTAGGGGAAATCAGTGATCCTATGCTGCCGAGAAAAGCATCGACGCGAGGTTGCAGCCGCCCGTACCCGAAACCGACTCAGGTGGTCAGGTAGAGAATACCAAGGAGATCGAGAGAATCGTGGTTAAGGAACTCGGCAAAATGCCCCCGTAACTTCGGGAGAAGGGGGGCCGGACACGTGACCGGATTTACTCCGTGAGCGTTGAAGGCCGCAGAGACCAGTGGGAAGCGACTGTTTACTAAAAACACAGGTCCGTGCGAAGTCGCAAGACGATGTATACGGACTGACGCCTGCCCGGTGCTGGAAGGTTAAGAGGAGGGGTTAGGTTTCGACCGAAGCTCTGAATTTAAGCCCCAGTAAACGGCGGTGGTAACTATAACCATCCTAAGGTAGCGAAATTCCTTGTCGGGTAAGTTCCGACCTGCACGAATGGCGTAACGACTTCCCAGCTGTCTCAACCGCGAACTCGGCGAAATTGCACTACGAGTAAAGATGCTCGTTACGCGCAGCAGGACGGAAAGACCCCGTGACCTTTACTACAGTTTGGTATTGGTGTTCGGAGTGGCTTGTGTAGGATAGGTGGGAGACTGTGAAGCGGGCACGCTAGTGTTCGTGGAGTCATTGTTGAAATACCACTCTGGTCACTTTGGATGTCTAACGTAGGACCCTGATCGGGTTCATGGACAGTGCCTGATGGGTAGTTTAACTGGGGCGGTTGCCTCCCAAAGAGTAACGGAGGCGCCCAAAGGTTCCCTCAACCTGGTTGGCAATCAGGTGGCGAGTGTAAGTGCACAAGGGAGCTTGACTGTGAGACTGACAGGTCGAGCAGGGACGAAAGTCGGGACTAGTGATCCGGCAGTGGCTTGTGGAAGCGCTGTCGCTCAACGGATAAAAGGTACCTCGGGGATAACAGGCTGATCTTGCCCAAGAGTCCATATCGACGGCATGGTTTGGCACCTCGATGTCGGCTCGTCGCATCCTGGGGCTGGAGTAGGTCCCAAGGGTTGGGCTGTTCGCCCATTAAAGCGGTACGCGAGCTGGGTTTAGAACGTCGTGAGACAGTTCGGTCCCTATCCGCTGCGCGCGTTGGAAATTTGAGAAGATCTATCCCTAGTACGAGAGGACCGGGATGGACGAACCTCTGGTGTGTCAGTTGTTCTGCCAAGGGCACCGCTGATTAGCTACGTTCGGACCGGATAACCGCTGAAAGCATCTAAGCGGGAAGCCGTCTTCGAGATGAGATTTCCATGCACCTTGAGTGTGAGAGGCTCCCAGCAGACTACTGGGTTGATAGGCCGGATGTGGAAGCGGGGACTAACGACCCGTGGAGCTGACCGGTACTAATAAGCCGAAGACTTGACAACACAACTATTTCCCGACACTTCGGTGTTGGGGCTCGCGTCCACTTTGTGGTTCCCGACAGACGATCGGGAATCAACTGAATACTTCAGCAACGGCTTGAAGGAACATGTTGAGACCAGATCATGGTCGACAGTGTTCCGGTGGTCATAGCGAGAGGGAAACGCCCGGTCACATTCCGAACCCGGAAGCTAAGCCTCTCAGCGCCGATGGTACTGCAAGGGGGACCTTGTGGGAGAGTAGGACGCCGCCGGACTCAACGTAAGAAGATGTGGCCATCGGCCCTCCATCGAGAACTCGCAGGGGAGACCCTCGTTCTCGTGGAGGCCGGTGGCCATTTCTGTTTTTGCCGTGCACTCGACGGCTCGACGCCGGGCCCGGTTCGTGATGGACTGGGGTCGCTCGAGGCCAGGGACGGCGCACAACCACAACGACACAGCGGACGACAGCCGGCGCGAGAGCTCCGGCACGCAACGAGGAGCACAACGGTGGCGAACGACGACGAACGGCGGAACGACCGCGACGACGAGCGTGGCGGACGCCCGCCCCGAGACGGTGACCGATCCCCGCGTCGCGATGGCGCTCCTCGCCGTGACGACCGCGGTGGCAGCCGCGGCGGATGGTCGTCCGGGCCCCGTGAGTTCGAGCGCCGTGAAGGTGACCGGCGTGATCGCCCGCAGCGCGATGGTGACCGCCCCTTCCGTGGCGATCGGGGACCGCGCGACAGCACGAGCGGTCGTGGCTTCCGCGATGGTGGTCAGCGTTCCGATCGTCCGGCGTGGCGGGGCGACCGCGACTCCTCGGAGCGACCGCCGCGTACCGGTGGACCCCGTGGGGATCGTCCGTTCAACTCGGATCGTCCTCGTCGGGATGGGGATCGGCCGTTCCGTGGCGGCAGCGATCGTCCTCGCCGGGACGGGGATCGCCCGTTCAACTCGGATCGTCCGCGTCGTGACGGGGATCGCCCGTTCAACTCGGATCGTCCGCGTCGTGACGGGGATCGTCCGTTCAACTCGGATCGTCCGCGTCGTGACGGGGATCGTCCGTTCAACTCGGATCGTCCGCGTCGTGACGGGGATCGCCCGTTCAACTCCGATCGTCCCCGCCGTGACGGTGACCGTCCCTTCCGTGGCGGCAGCGACCGGCCGCGTCGTGACGGCGACCGTCCGTTCAACTCCGATCGTCCGCGTCGTGACGGGGATCGTCCCTACAACTCCGACCGTCCGCGTCGTGACGGGGATCGTCCGTTCAACTCCGATCGTCCGCGTCGTGACGGGGATCGTCCCTACAACTCCGACCGTCCGCGTCGTGACGGGGATCGTCCGTTCAACTCGGATCGTCCTCGTCGTGACGGGGATCGTCCGTTCAACTCCGACCGTCCCCGCCGTGACGGCGACCGGCCGTTCCGTGGCGGCAGCGATCGTCCTCGTCGTGACGGAGACCGTCCGTTCAACTCGGATCGTCCCCGCCGCGACGGGGACCGTCCCGAGCGCGGACAGTTCGGCGGCCGCGGGGGCGACGAGCGTCGACGCTTCGGCGACGGCACCCGTGGTCCGGGCGCCCGTTTCGGCGAAGCAGCGCGCGACGACTTCGAGGACCGCGACCCGTACGGCACGAAGTCGATCCGCCCGCGCCACGAGGACCCGGAGATCCCCGAGGACGTGCAGGCGCGTGACCTCCACCCGCAGGCCCGCGCGGAGCTGAAGACCCTCAGCAAGGACAACGCCGACTGGGTTGCGCGGCACCTCGTGACTGCGGCGCTGCTCGTGGACGAGGATCCCGAGCTCGCGAACCAGCACGCGCTGAGTGCGGCGCGCCGTGCCGGTCGTGTGGCGGTGGTCCGTGAGACCGCTGCGATCACGGCCTACCGACTCGGTGACTTCGGCACGGCGCTGCGCGAGCTGCGGACGTACCGTCGGATCTCCGGACGCAACGACCAGCTGCCGATGATGGTCGACTGCGAGCGTGGCCTCGGCCGTCCAGAGCGTGCGCTGGAGCTGGGCCGTTCGACGGACCGTGCGTCGCTCGAGCCGGGCGTCCAGGTCGAGCTCGCGATCGCCATGTCCGGCGCGCGGATCGACCTCGGGAATCCCACAGCTGCCCTCGGCGAGCTGGAGATTCCACAGCTCGACCCGTCGACGGCGTACAGCTGGTCGCCCGCGCTCTACAGTGCTTACGCGGCCACGCTCGAGGAGCTCGGCCGCCAGGACGAGGCCGACGAGTGGTGGGCCCGTGTCGACCGCGCGGCGGAGGCCCTCGCGGAAGCCGCCGATGAAGACTCTTGGGAGACAGTTGATGTGGTCGAGGAAGCGTTCGAAGTCGAAGAACTCGGAGACGAGCCCGAGCGACTCGATGGACCCGTCGACGACGAGCCCGGAGAGCCCGACCAGCTCGAGCCCCTCGACGAGCCCGCAGCGGACGAGCCCGACGACGACCTCGGGGAGATCGACGACGACAACCCCCGCGACGTCGACGGCTCCGCAGCCGACTGACACCCCGCGTCCACCGACGGACGGTGTCGACCTGGTCCTCACCGACCTCGACGGCGTCGTCTACCGCGGGCGGAACGCGATCCCGCACGCGGTCGAGTCGCTGACGCGGGCGTCGCTCACGGCTCGGGTCGGGTACATCACGAACAACGCCTCCCGTCGGCCGTCCGACGTCGCCGAGCACCTCGAGCGCTACGGGCTCGAGGTCACGCCCGACGACGTCGTCACGAGCTCACAGGCCGGTGTCCGGCTCCTGTCGACGCTCGTCCCCGAGGGCTCCACGGTCCTCGTGATCGGCGGCATCGGACTGACGAGCATCGTCGAGCAGGCCGGGTTCACCGTGACGTCGAGCGCCGAGGACTCCCCGGCGGCCGTCATCCAGGGCTTCTCGCCCGACCTCGGGTGGCAGCAGCTGGCAGAGGCATCCTTCGCGCTCGCGGACCCGGAGATCCCATGGGTCGCGACGAACATGGACTGGTCGATCCCGGTCGAACGGGGCATCGCTCCCGGCAACGGCACGCTCGTGGCAGCGGTCCACCAGGCCGTCGGACGGATGCCGGTCGTCGCCGGCAAGCCCGAGCGACCGATCTTCGACGCCGCCCTCGCCCGGTTCGGTGGCGAGCGTCCACTGTTCATCGGGGATCGACTCGACACCGACATCAAGGGTGCGAACGACGCCGGCATCCCGAGCGTGCTCGTGCTCACCGGCATCGACCAGGCGAAGCAGGTGCTCGCGGCTGATCAGCGCTCGCGTCCGACGTTCGTCCTCCAGGACCTCCGTGGGCTCTCGGAGCCCTACCCGATGACCCACCGGCACGAAGCCGAGGACGGCACCCGGTTCGTGAGCGTCGGTGACGCCACCGTCCGGATGCGCCAGCACGTGGTCCGGGTGGAGCGGGCAGGAGCGGACCCCATGGACCTGCTGCGCGCCGGCGCGACCGCGATCTGGGACTCCGGGTTGGCGATCTACGGGCTCGACGTCGACCCCCAGCTCTACGGCGGCGAGTAGCGTGGATGTCGTGTCGAACGACTCCGGGGAACCACAGCACGACGAGCAGGAGCAGCCGTCCGTGACCGACGTCGCGCGCCGTGCACGTGCGGCTGAGGACCTCCCACTGCCGGATCGCGCCGATGCCTTCTCCGGCCTGCACGACGAGCTGCGCACGCGGCTCGAGAGTGGTGGCACCGCGAGTGCCTGACCCCGACGTGTCGACCCAGACCGTGTCCGTTCCAGCGCGCCTGGACGCGACCGTGGCCGCTCGTGGGCTCGCCAGGTCCCGGACCGCCGCCGCCAAGCTCATCCAGGGCGGCCGTGTCAGCGTCGACGGCACTGCGGTCGTCAAGCCGTCGACCCCGGTGCTCCCGGAAGCCGCGATCGTGGTGGACGCCGGGGACGAGTGGGTCTCCCGCGCTGCACTGAAGCTCGTCGGAGCGCTCGACACGTTCGGCGTCGACCCGAGCGGTCGTGTGGCGCTCGACGTGGGTGCGAGCACGGGTGGGTTCACGCAGGTGCTCCTCGCCCGCGGTGCCCGCCGGGTGGTGGCGCTCGACGTCGGGCACGGACAGCTCGACCCCGTCGTCGCGATGGACGACCGCGTCGCCGTGGTCGAAGGGTTGAACGCGCGGAACCTCACCGCTGACGACTACCTGGCGCTCGATGCCTCCGCGTCGCAGACCAGCCTCGTGGTCGGGGACCTGTCGTTCATCAGCCTCCGGATCGTGCTCCCGGCACTCGTCGCATCCGTGCCCGCTGACGAGTTCGTCCTGCTGGTGAAGCCGCAGTTCGAGGTCGGCCGTGGCGGTGTCCGTGAAGGCATCGTGCACGACGCCGACCTCCGGAACGACGCACTGATGAACGTCCTGTGGGCGGCGTGGGACCTCGGTCTCGGGACCTCGGGGCTCGCAGCGTCCCCGATCATCGGCACCCACGGCAACCACGAGTACCTCGCGCGTCTCCAGCGGGGCGCAGGGTCGAATCCGACAGAATGGATCGACCGGGCGACGGAACTGGCGGAAGGAACCCCATGAGCGACGAACGGCACATCCTGCTCGTGTCGCACACGGGTCGGCGCGACTCGATCGACGCCGCGGTCGAGGTCTGCGACCTCCTGCACGCGGCCGGTCTCGTCCCGGTGATGCCCTTCGACGAGTACGCCGACATCCGCCGTGCCGAAGCGTCCGTCGGCCAGGTCGACATCCTCGGTGTCGACGTGCAGGCCCAGGACCTCGAGATCGTCATCGTCCTCGGCGGCGACGGCACGATCCTCCGCGCGGCCGAGCTCGTGCGCGGGACCGGCACGCCCCTCGTCGGTGTGAACCTCGGCCACGTCGGGTTCCTCGCCGAGAGTGAGCGGGACGGCCTCTCCGAGACGGTCGAGCGCGCCCTGTCCGGCGAGTACCACGTCGAGGAACGCGTGGCCCTGCAGGTCGACGTCGTCGTCGGGCACGAGGTCGTCTACTCGTCGTGGGCCCTGAACGAGGCCACCATCGAGAAGGCCTCCCGCGAGCGCATGCTCGAGGTCGTCACCGAGGTGGACGGGCGTCCGCTGTCCTCGTTCGGCTGCGACGGCGTCGTCATCTCCACGCCGACCGGTTCGACGGCGTACTCCTTCTCCGGCGGCGGTCCGATCGTCTGGCCGGACGTTGACGCGCTCATCATGGTGCCGCTGAGCGCCCATGCGCTCTTCTCGAAGCCGATCGTCGTCGGACCCGACTGCGTGCTCGCCGTCGAGGTGCTCCGGCGGACGAGCGGCGTCGGCGTGCTCTGGTGCGACGGCCGACGCACCCACGACCTCCCCCCTGGAGCGCGCATCGAGGTCAGCCGGTCGCCGGAACCGGTCCGGGTCGCACGGCTCAAGGACGCCCCGTTCACGGACCGCCTGGTGGCGAAGTTCCAGTTGCCAGTCGCCGGGTGGCGCGGGCCGCAGCACGACGACGAGGACCGCCTGTGATCCAGGAGATCTCCATCAACGACCTCGGGGTCATCGGTGACGCGACCCTCGAGCTCGGCCCCGGGTTCACCGTCGTCACGGGTGAGACCGGTGCCGGCAAGACGATGATCGTCACGGCACTCGGGCTGCTGCTCGGCGCGCGGGCGGACGCGGGCTCGGTCCGTCGGGGTGCGTCGAGCGCCGTCGTCGAGGGCCGCTGGGACATCCCGGACCACGCCACCGTCGCGGAGCGCGTCGAGGACGCCGGGGGAGCGGTCGAGGACGGCGAGCTGATCCTGACCCGCACGGTCTCGGCCGAGGGGCGCAGCCGCGCCACGGTCGGCGGACGCGGGGCACCGGTCGCGGTGCTCGGTGAACTCGCGGACCAACTCGTCACGGTGCACGGGCAGTCCGACCAGATCCGCCTGACCTCGTCGACCGCGCAGCGCGCCGCCCTGGACGGCTTCGGTGGCGCGGCGGTCGAGAAGGCCCTCGGCAGGTACGTCGCCGCGTACGACACGTGGCAGCAGCACGCCGCCGACCTCGAGACGCTCACGCGCGACCAGGACGACCGGTTGGCCGAAGCCGCTCGTCTGCGCGAGGCCTCCGACGAGATCGAGGCGGCGGATCCGCAGCCCGGCGAGGACGCCGAGCTCCAGGAGCGTTCGGACCGCCTCGGGAACCTCGAGGAACTGCGCCTGTCCGCGGGCCTCGCACACGAAGCCATCTCGTCCGAATCTCTCGACGGCACCGACGTCATCGGCCTGGTCGAGGCCGCTCGCCGTGCAGTCGAGCGGGTGGCCGGCGCGGACAGCACGCTGCAGCCGGTGCTCGAACAGCTCACGGAGCTGGGCATCCAGGCGAGCGAGGCATCCGCCAGCCTGTCGAGCTACCTCGGTTCGCTCGAACCCGACGCGGGGCACGACCTCGAGCTCATCAACGAGCGCCGAGCACTCCTCGCCGGGCTCACGCGCAAGTACGGCGAGACGATCGACGACGTCATCGCGTTCGGCCAGCGAGCGAGCGATCGGCTCCTCGAGCTCGACGGCGACGACGACCGGATCGTCGCCCTGCAGGAAGCGGTCGCGCAGGACGAGCAGGCGCTCGAACATGCGGCGACGACCCTGACCCAGGCACGCACGAAGGCGGCAGCAGACCTCGCGAAGCGGGTGACGACGGAGCTGAAGACCCTCGCGATGGCCGGCGCGACGCTCGTGGTCGAGGTCACCGACGCCGGCGAGTACCGGCGGCACGGACGCGATCAGGTCGCGATCCTGCTGCAGCCGCACTCTGGGACGGACCCGCGGCCGATCGGCAAGGGGGCGTCGGGCGGCGAGCTCTCCCGCGTCATGCTCGCGATCGAGGTCGTCATGGCCGGGTCGACGACGGTTCCCACGTTCGTGTTCGACGAGGTCGACGCCGGGGTCGGTGGTGCCGCGGCGATCGAGATCGGTCGGCGCCTGGCGAAGCTCGCCGAGCGCACGCAGGTCATCGTCGTCACGCACCTGGCCCAGGTCGCGGCGTTCGCGACGAACCACCTCAACGTCGTGAAGGACGCCAGTGGCGCGGTGACGTCGTCGAGCGTCCGGCGGCTCGAGGGGGACGAGCGGCTGCAGGAGATGGCTCGTCTGCTCTCCGGGCTCGGCGACAGCGCGAGCGGCATGGAGCACGCGCGCGAGCTGCTCGACGTCGCCGCCCAGTCCGCCTGACGGACGCACGCCGCAGTGGCGGGCGCGAGCCGGGCCGTGAACCCGGCCACGCGCCCGGGCGACACGCGCCAGGCGAACGCGGGTCGCGTCTCCCGGCAGTTCTGACGTACGATGGAACCCCGTGGCGGACACTTTCAGCAGCGGTACCCAGGCAAGCTCCCCGACCCCGAAGGTGACGAAGCAGATCTTCGTGACCGGCGGGGTCGTCTCGTCTCTCGGCAAGGGCCTGACGGCGGCCAGCCTCGGCAACCTGCTCACGGCACGCGGCCTCAAGGTCGTCATGCAGAAGCTCGACCCGTACCTCAACGTGGACCCGGGCACGATGAACCCGTTCCAGCACGGCGAGGTCTTCGTGACCGACGACGGCGCCGAGACGGACCTCGACATCGGGCACTACGAGCGCTTCCTCGACATCAACCTGTCGCAGTCGGCCAACGTCACGACCGGGCAGGTCTACTCGACGGTCATCGCCAAGGAGCGTCGCGGCGAGTACCTCGGCGACACCGTGCAGGTGATCCCGCACATCACCGACGAGATCAAGCGCCGGATGCGCGAGCAGGCATCGAACGACCCGCAGCCCGACGTCATCATCACCGAGGTCGGCGGCACGGTCGGCGACATCGAGTCCCAGCCCTTCATCGAGTCGGCGCGCCAGGTGCGGCACGAGCTCGGCCGCAACAACGTGTTCTTCGTGCACGTCTCGCTCGTGCCGTTCATGAACGCATCGGGTGAGCAGAAGACCAAGCCGACGCAGCACTCCGTCGCCGCGCTCCGCTCGATCGGCATCCAGCCCGACGCACTCGTGCTCCGCAGCGACCGGCCCGTCTCGGACTCGAACAAGCGCAAGATCGCGCTGATGTGCGACGTCGACGAGGACGCCGTGGTGAACGCGGTCGACGTCCCGTCGATCTACGACCTCCCAACGCTCCTCAACACGCAGGGGCTCGACCGGGTCATCGTCGACGCACTGCACCTCGAGGCGAACGAGGTCGACTGGACCTCGTGGAACCCGGTGCTCCGCGCCGTGCACGAGCCGAAGAAGGACGTCACCATCGCCCTGGTCGGCAAGTACATCGACCTGCCGGACGCGTACCTGTCCGTCACCGAGGCGCTCCGTGCCGGTGGCTTCGCGCACAACGCGAAGGTCACGCTGAAGTGGGTCGTCTCGGACGACTGCACCACGCCAGAGGGCGCGGCGAAGCAGCTCGGCGACGTCGACGGCATCTGCGTCCCCGGCGGGTTCGGCGTGCGCGGCATCGAGGGCAAGCTCGGTGCGCTGAAGTTCGCGCGCGAGAACCACATCCCCACGCTCGGCCTGTGCCTCGGCCTGCAGTGCATGGTCATCGAGTACGCCCGACACGAGGCCGGCCTGCACGACGCGTCGAGCTCCGAGTTCGACCCGGAGACCCCGACCCCGGTCATCGCGACGATGGCGGAGCAGGTGGACATCATCGCCGGCGGCGACATGGGCGGCACGATGCGGCTGGGCCTCTACCCGGCGACGTTTACGTCCGGGTCGCTCGCGGAGTCGCTGTACGGCGCGCCGGAAGCGTCCGAGCGGCACCGTCACCGCTACGAGGTGAACAACAAGTACCGCCAGCAGATCGCGGACGCCGGCCTGGTGTTCTCGGGCACCTCGCCCGACGGCAACCTGGTCGAGTACGTCGAGCTGGACCGTGCGCAGCACCCGTTCTACATCGGCACGCAGGCGCACCCGGAGCTGCGGTCGCGTCCGAACGACGCGCACCCGCTGTTCGCGGGGCTCGTCGAGGCGGCGATCGCGCGCAACGAGTCGACCCGGCTCTTCGACCCGGAGAGCGAGCAGGTCGCGTCGTAACGCACCCACGATCGGACGGGCGCGTCCCGCTCAGCAGTGACGCGCCAGCGGCACGCGGGGCGCGCCGACCGAGCCTGCGAGGGAGGGGTGCCAGCTGGCACCGTGCCTCCCGTCTGTGGCCGGGCGTCGAGCACGGAACCTGGTTTCGTCCGGCGGTGATGGCGGACGCTGGTTGGATGGACGGGTGACCGACGCACTCATCTCCGACGAGCCAGCATCCTTCGACGTGACCGACTCGACCCTCGTGTACGACGGCGCCGTCTGGGACGTCCGGCGTGACACCGTGGCGTACGGCGACGGCAGCATGGTGCGTGAGTACATCGACCACACCGGGGCCGTCGCGGTCTACGCCGAGGACGACGAGGGCCGCGTGCTCGTCATCCAGCAGTACCGTCACCCCGTGCACCTGCGCGACTGGGAGCTGCCGGCCGGGCTGCTCGACATCTCCGGTGAGGACGAGCTCGTCGCCGCGCAGCGGGAGCTCGCCGAGGAAGCCGACGTCGAGGCCGACGACTGGGAACCCCTGGTGCGGTACAACACCTCTGCTGGCGGCAGCAACGAGTTCATCCAGATATACCGGGCACGCGGTGTCCGAGCGACGGCGTCGGCGTTCGATCGCTCCGACGAGGAAGCGGACATCGTGAAGCGCTGGGTGCCGCGGTCGGAGATCGTCGCGGGGATCCTGGAGGGGCGACTGCGGAACTCGGCGCTCATCGTGGCGGCGCTCGCCGTGGACGCGGCGTCGCGCCGGTAGCCTTCGGGGATGGTCTCGCTCGCTGCCGCCACCGAGACGTACCTGCGGCACGTTGCGATCGAGCGGGGCCTGTCGCAGCACACGCTGTCGGCGTACCGGCGGGACCTCGTGACGTTCGCCACGTGGGTCGGCACCCAGCCGGTGGTCGACTCCGAGGGCGCCGACCGGGCCGGGGGTGCGTCGGTCGTCGACGACGTCGCTCGACTGACGCGAGCGGATCTCGCGGGGTTCGTTTCGCATCTGGCCACGCGAGCAGCATCACCGCTGGCGCCACGGTCCGTCGCCCGCATGCTCAGTTCTGTGCGGTCCTTCGCGACGTTCGCCGCTGGGGAGGGATGGATGCCACTCGACCCCGGCGCGTCCGTCCGTCCGCCCAAGGCCCCGATGCGGCTCCCGAAGGCGATCTCGGTCGACGACATGGACCGGCTGCTGCAGGCCGTCGACGGTGACGATCCCGTACAGTTGCGCGACCGGGCGCTCCTGGAACTCCTGTACGCCACCGGGGCGCGCATCTCCGAGGCCGTCGGGCTCTCGGTCGACGACGTGACCGACGACCCGGACGGGACCGGTGTGTCCGTCGTGAAGGTCACCGGCAAGGGGAACAAGCAGCGGATCGTGCCGCTCGGCAGCTACGCGCGGGCCGCGATCGATGCGTACCTGGTTCGTGCGCGACCGGTCTTCGCCACGCGGGGGCCGTCGACGCCGGCGCTCTTCCTCGGGGCCCGCGGGGCACGGCTGTCACGGCAGAGCGCGTGGCTCGTGATCCAGGCCGCGGCCGACCGGGCAGACCTGTCCGCCCACGTGTCGCCGCACACGTTCCGGCACTCGTTCGCGACGCACCTGCTCGAGGGTGGCGCGGACGTCCGGGTGGTGCAGGAGCTCCTCGGGCACGCGAGCGTGGCGACGACGCAGATCTACACGATGGTCACGGCGGACATGCTCCGCGACGTGTACCAGACGTCGCACCCGCGGGCCCGGCGCTGAGGGGACGCCGACGGCGGCGCGGTCGTGGCGGTGCGCGTCGCGTCGGCCGATCGAGTGCGCGGAAAAGGGGCTCCGCGGGTCAGACATCCCCCATCTTCTGCGCACTCGATCGCGGGGAAGCGAGGGAGAGGGGGAGCGCGGGAGAAAGGGGAGCGCGGGGGAGCCGGAGCAGGAGCGCGGGAGAGGGACGGCGCGGGATCAGGCCAACGGGAAGTGGACGTCGGCGGCGATGATGCCCGTCGCGACGGCGAGGACCAGCGCTGACGCCGCCAGGCTCCGAGCGAGGACCCGCCACCGGCCCGTCGCACCGGGGCGGACGATCCCGATGGCGCCCGCGACCACAGCGGGCACGCTGAGGACGCCGTAGGGGTTCAGCAGCAGGGACGCGACGGCGAGCAGCACCGCGGAGATCGCGAACGCGCAGAGCTTCCGGGACGTGCCCGCGCCGTACGCCCACGCACGGTGTTCGACGGTGCCGGTCCGCACCGAGAAGGCCGGGCCCGTGGGCGCCACCACGATCGGCAGCACCGGCTCGACGTGGCGAGTAGGAACCGCACGCGTCGCCTCACCCCAGGCGTGGCCGTCCCACCAACGGAGACGACCGGCATCCCGGGGGTCCGGGAACCAGCCAGCGGCCGGCAGCGTCACGAGGTGCTCCTGAGAACGGGGGATGGTGCGCTCCGACGCTACGTGCCGCCGTGCGCGCTCCCCAGTCCCAACCCGGGTGTCGGCAGGAAGGGGGACGTCTACGCCCGCGCCGGCGCGGCGTCCACCTCGGCGAAGACGTCCTTCACCGCTTCGAGGAGCCGGGCGTTGAAGTCCACGCCGAGCTGGTTCGGCACGGTGACGAGCACGGTGTCGGCAGCGCGGACCGCCTGGTCCGCCGCGAGCTCCTCGACGAGGGACTCCGGAGACCCGATGTAGGACCGCCCGAAGCGAGCGAGCCCACCATCGAGGTACCCGACCTGGTCGGCTCCCTCGACCTGCGCGCGCACGCCGAAGTAGTGCCGGGACTCGTCGTCGATGATCGGGATGATGCTGCGCGACACGGAGACCCGGGGCTCACGGTCCCAGCCCGACTCGGCCCAGACCCGCCGGAAGCGCTCGATCTGCTCGGCCTGCAGCTCGTCGAACGGCACGCCGGTGTCCTCGGTCAAGAGCGTCGACGACATCAGGTTCATGCCCTGCTCGGCGGTCCACTCGGCGGTGGCGCGGGTTCCGGCACCCCACCAGATGCGGTCGGGGAGCGTGTCGGACAGCGGGAAGACCGGCAACGACCCCGCGGCACCCGTCACCTGCGGGTTCGCGTTCGCCATCGGCTCGCCGGCGATCGCGCGGCGGAACACGCTCGTGTGCGCACGGGCGAGGTCGGCGCCGTTCGGATCCGAGGCGTCGGGCACGTACCCGAACTGCTGGTAACCGGCCTGAGCGGTCTCAGGTGATCCCCGCGAGACGCCGAGCTGCAGTCGCCCGCCGGAGATCAGGTCGGTCGCTGCCGCCTCCTCCGCCATGTAGAGCGGGTTCTCGTAGCGCATGTCGATCACCCCGGTGCCGATCTCGATGCGGCTCGTCTTCGCGGCGATGGCGGAGAGCAGCGGGAACGGCGCGGCCTGCTGCGGGGCGAAGTGGTGCACGCGGAAGTACGCGCCGTCGACGCCCGCTTCCTCCGCCGCCACCGCGAGGTCGATCGCCTGCACGAGTGCCTCGCGGCCGCTGCGCACCTTCGATCCGGGGACGTCACGCCAGTGTCCGAACGACAGGAACCCGATCTTGGTCATGTCCATGCGAACGCATTCGAGAGGTCGCCCATTCCGTCGGACTAGGTTCGGAGGGCATGGACGATCCACGTGCGGCGCTGAGCGCGGAGCGAGCGAGGACGACGAAGCTCATCGCCGACGTCGAGCGGAGCATGCGCGACGTCAGCGACGCCCGCGACGGTGCGAACACGGACGACGAGCACGATCCCGAAGGAGCGACGTTGGCGTGGGAGCGAGGGTCGCTCGGCGCGGTCCGCGACGACGCACGGCGCCGCATCGAACAGGTCGACGCAGCGCTCGCGCGGCTGGACAAGGGGACCTACGGGACGTGCGCCGTCGGTGGCGAACCGATCCCGGAGGCACGACTGGCGGCAGTCCCGTGGGCCGCGACCTGCGTCGCGCACGCATGACGAGCCTCCCGTCCGATTGCCGGGCGTCCGTGCACCGCGCGCGCCGCGGATTCCCAGCCGCGCGCCCTACCGTTTCGGCATGGACGGCGACCCGAACCACCGACCCGCGGAAGCGGACTCCGGTGAGTCCGCGCTGCGGCACCGCTTCCGCTGGTTCCACCAGGCCCGCGAGTGGATCCACGCCCGCCCACACCTGCACGTCTTCTACAAGGTCGTCGTGGGCATCGTCGGCGGGCTGGTCGTCATCATCGGGCTGATCCTCGTGCCGTTGCCCGGGCCCGGGTGGCTCGTGGTGTTCATCGGACTGACGATCCTGGCGAGCGAGTTCCACTTCTTCCACAAGATCATCACGTGGCTCAAGGCGCAGCTGCACCGCTTCTGGGACTGGGCGAAGACGCACGGGCCGCAGTGGCTCCGGAACATCGCCGACCGCGGGAAGGCCGACGTCGACGCAGCGCACGACGACGCACACCGGAGCATCGGCCGGCGCCCCGCTCGTCCCGGGCACTGAGTTCCTAGCGCTTCTGACCCGGCGCTTCTGCGCTTGTGACCCGGCGCTTCTGACCCACAACGTGTGCGATGGGAAGCGGAATCGCGCGTAGGAGGTCGGAAATCCGGGCCACCTACGCGCGATTCGACCTCCTACGCGCGAATCGACCCGCCGCCGCCACCGCCGCCACCACCACCGCCGCCGTGCGCAGCGGAAGCGGCAGCGGCAGCGGCAGCGCGGCTCAGTCCGCGGCGGGGGCCGGGCACGCCTGCACGCGGACCGAGCCCGTCGCGATGCGCTCGGACGCCTGCTCCTCGACCTCGACGGCGTCGCGCGACACGAGCTGCAGCACGAGGGCGATCGCCGCGGCGAGCACGATGAACGCGCCGTACCCGGCGATGACGGGCACGAGTCCGACGGTCGGCTCGAGCAGGCCGCCGATGACGGCGGGGACACCGAAGGCCAGGTAGCTCACGACGTAGATCGTCGAGAGGAGTCCCGCGCGGTGCGTGGGCGCGGCGGTGGCGAGCAGCATCCGGAGCGGCGCCTGGAAGCCGGCGCCGAAGCCGACCCCGGCGATCGCGCTGCCGACGACGAGCCCCGGCAGGGAGTGTGCGAAGACGAACGCGACGGTGACGACCGGCCCGAGGATCAGTGCGACGAGCCCGATGAGCACGCCGATGCGGGCGTCGAGCCGCTGGATCGCCAACCCGGTGAGCGCTCCGACGCCGGTGACGACGGCGATGAGTGCTCCGGCCGCGAAGTGGTTCGTGATCCCGAACACCGCCCCGAGCGCCGACGGCACGAGCGACAGGAACATCCCGCCGAGCGCCCAGCTGGCGATGAGCGAGCCGGCGACGCCGCGGAACAGTCGACGCGAGGACCGGGGCACGGAGATCGTCGGACGGAGGGAGCGGAGGGCTCCCGGACGGCGGGTGACCCGCTCCGGGACGACCACGAGCGCGATCACCATGAGGACGAGCAGCACCCCGAAGAGCACGTACACGAGCTGTTCCGGCGCCGGACCCCACTCGACGAGTGCACCGCTCGACAGAGCTCCGGTGGCGAGGGCGATCGGTGGGATCACACCGTTCAGGACGCCGGCGAGGGACGGGTGCGCCTCGAGCGAGTTGTCGATCAGCGCAGCACCGAGGGCACCGATGAGCAGTCCGACGGACACGCCCTGCACGATGCGGTCGACGATCAGCGCGCCGAGGCCGTCCGCGACCGAGAAGAGCCCGAGCGAGAGCGCAACGCCGAGCCCACCGACGACGAGCACCGGCTTCCGCCCCACGTGGTCGGACAGGCGGCCGGCGACGAGCAGGCTGGTGAGGAGCCCCGCGACGTAGATCGCGAACACCCCGGTGAGCATGAGCGGCGTCAGGTGCCACTCCGCCGCGTACACGGGGTAGATCGGCGACGGCACGGCGGACGACGCGACCGAGACGAGCAGCATGGCCGCGAGGATCCAGAACCCGGCGACCGAGCGAGCTGACTGCATGGGTGCCCCTTCGATGACGAACAGTACGAGGAAAGTCGTACCGCACTCCGCTGTACGACGCAAGTCGTACTGGGAGGTGAACGGTGGTAGCGTCCCGTCCATGCCCGAGCGCACCGTTGCCCCCGAACGGCTCCCGCAGCCGACGGTGGCCGAGATGGACCTCCCCGTCGTGATGGACGCCCTGTCGGACCCGATCCGCCTGGCGATCCTGCACCGGTACCTCGTCGACGCTGCCGGCGGGATCCGCAGCTGCGGCTGGGTCGGCATCGACCGGCCGAAGTCGACGCTGACGCACCACTTCCGTGTCCTGCGCGAGGCCGGCCTGCTCGAGCAGCACCAGGAAGGACTCACCCGCAGCAGCCGTGCTCGCGTCGAGGACGTCCAGCAGCGGTTCCCCGGCCTCCTCGACCTCGTGCTCGACTGGACGGTGCCCGCCAGCCTGATGCGCGACGAGGTCCCCGCGTGACCGCTGGCACCCACACGCTGCCCACCATCGTCGCCGACCCGGCCGTCACCACGGCGCTCGCCGCGGACCTCGACGCCGCCGGGTTCTCCGTCGAGGGCGTCGACGCGCTCTGGGGGGTCGACGCCGCGGCCGCGCTGCACCGTGGGAACCGCGTTGCCGCCGTCCGTGCGCTCGACGCCCGTCCGACGACGCCGCTGACGACGCTCGCAATGCTCTTCGTCCTCGGGCTCCCCGTGCCGCGCACCGACGCCGAGCAGGCGTTCCCGACGGCCGGGCTCGACGCGGTCGTGTCCGCCGGCTTGCTCCGTGTCGACGACGACCGCGCGCACCCGACGGTGGACCTCCGCCCGTACGCGTTCGTCGACGACGCCGGCGCCGGCAGCTGGTGGATCGTCTCCGACCTCGGGGAACTCGCCCTCGGCAGCGCGCTCGACGAGGAACACGTGCTCGGCATCGGTGGCGCCACCACCACGCTGAGCGGCCTGCAGGTGCCCGTGCCCGTCCACCGCGTGCTCGACCTCGGGACCGGCTGCGGCATCCAGGCCATGCACGCCAGGCGCTTCGCCGACGAGGTCGTCGCCACCGACATCTCCCGCCGCGCCCTGGACATCGCACGGTTCAACGCGCAGCTGAACGGCATCGACGGCATCGACTTCCGCTTCGGGTCGCTGTTCGAGCCCGTCGTCGGAGAGCGCTTCGATCGCATCGTGTCGAACCCGCCGTTCGTCATCACCCCACGCACCGAAGGCGTCCCGTCCTACGAGTACCGCGACGGCGGGATGGTCGGCGACGCCCTCGTCGAGACGGTCCTCCGTGGCCTGGCCGAGCACCTCGAACCCGGCGGGACCGCGCAGCTCCTCGGCAACTGGGAGTACCACTGGGGCGTCGACGGGCTCGACCGCGTCCGCGCCTGGTTCGAGGGGACCGACCTCGACGCATGGGTGATCGAGCGCGAGCGGCAGGACCCGAACGCCTACGCCGAGACCTGGATCCGCGACGGCGGGACGAAGCCGGGCACGGCCGCGTTCGACCAGCTGGTCGGCGCGTGGCTCGACGACTTCCGGGAGCGCAGGGTCACCGGCGTCGGCTTCGGCTACGTCGTGGTCCGCAGGGCACAGACGGGAGGCTCCGTGGAGCTCCGGCGCTTCGAGCGCGTCCCCGAGACGCTCGGCTCCAACCCAGCGGGGCTCGGCGCGACGGTGGCCCGCGTCCTCGACGCGGCCGCTTGGCTGGCAGCGCACGACGACGTCGCACTCGCGGCCGCGCACCTGACGGTCGCCGGCGACGTCACCGAGGAGCGGTACTACTGGCCGGGCAACGACGACCCCACGGTCATGACGCTCGTGCAGGGCGGCGGGTTCGGCCGGCGGGTCGACGCGGACACCGCGCTCGCCGCGTTCGTGGGCGCGTGCGACGGGGAACTCTCGGTCGCGGCGATCATCGGTGCGCTCGCGCAGATCACGGGCGTCGACGAGCAGGTGCTCGCCGCCGACCTGCTGCCGACCGCCCGTGACCTGGTGCTCGACGGGCTGCTCACCCCGGCCTGACGCAGCCCGGTGTGATGCAGCCCACCGTGCCGGTGCTGCTCAGGACCGGTGGTCGCGCCAGCTGTGCTGTGGGTCGTAGCCGAGGAGCTCGCGGGCCTTCTCCGACGACAGCAGCGAGCTGACCCCGTCGATGTCCGCACGACGCTCGATGTCCGGCACGTACCGTTCGACGAGCTCGATGGTCGGGGTGTCCATCACGGTGTCGGGGCTCGCGATGACGAACGCCTCGAAGCCGGTCAGGTCCGCTTCGAGCGCCTTGCGCACGGCCTGGGCGCCGTCGCGGGAGTCGATGTAGGACCACAGGTTGAACGTCTTCGCCTCGGGGGTGGCGTCCCACGGGTACGACGGGTAGTCGGTCTCGTCCATGACGTTCGAGAACCGCAGGCCGATCATCTTCAACGTCGGGTCCCAGCGGGTGAAGTGCCGCGCCATCTCCTCTTCCACGGCCTTGCCGAGCGAGTACGAGGACTGCGGGCGCACCGGGAACTCCTCGTCCACGGGCAGGTAGGGCGGGTGGTGCTCGCCCATCGGGATGCCGAGCAGGGTCTCGCTCGACGCCCACACCACGTTCGTGATCTTCGCGGCACGGGCGGCGTGGAAGACGTTGATGGACGCGGTCACGTTGTTCGTGATGAGCGCGACGTCGGGGACCTGCCCGGGAGCCGGCACCGCCGCGAGGTGCACGACGGCGTCGACGTGGTCGTACCGGTCGTCGATGCCGAGCAGGGCGTTCACCACCTGCCCGTAGTCGGTGAGGTCGATCCGCACGAACTGCACGCGCTCGGGCTTGTCAGGAGACGGGACGCGGTCGAGGAGGACCACGTCGTACCCGTGTTCGTCGAGGTCACGCACCACCGCTCGTCCGAGCTTGCCGCTGCCGCCGGTCACCACTACGCGCGTCATCGCGCCTCCGCTCATCGTCGAGTCGTGCTGTCGGTGTCCATCCTGCACTGCCGGGACCGCCGCAACCAGGCACCAGCGGTACCTGTCCGCGCAGCGCGTGTCAGACGGAGGGGACCGCCTGGGCCACCGCCAGGCGCACGACGAGCTCGACGTGTGCGGCCATGTCGCGCGCGGGGTCGAACAGCCACTGGATCTGCATACCGTCGGACACCGCGAGCAGCACGCTCGTCAGCTCCTCGGCGTCGACGTCGGCGCGGAGCCGGCCGTCCTGCTGCATCGCCCGGAAGTCCGCGGCCATCGTGCGTCGGGAGTTCTCGTAGCGCTGCCGGAAGTACTCGTGCGCCGGGTGGTCCGGGTCGGTCGCAGCCGCGGCGGAGAGGTTCACGAACATCTGGACGAGCCCAGGGACCTCCGCGTTGTGCCGGACGATCGCGGCGAGGAGCTCACCGGGGTCGTTCGCGTGCCAGTCCGCCGCGTTGTCGATGTCGTCGCGGCGCCGGAGGATCTCGACCCAGAGCTCGTCCTTCGAGTCGAAGTAGTGCAGCAGCCCGGCCTGCGTCAGCCCGACCGCGTCGGCGATGTCCTTGATGCTCGTGCGCCGGAACCCCTGCTGAGCGACGAGGTCCAGGGCGACGGTGAGGATCTCCTCGCGCTTCGCGATGCCCTTCGCGTACGAACCCCGTCGTGTCATGGCGAGACTGTACCGCTCCCGGACGATCTCGGAAAACCTAGCGTCAATAGGTTTTGGTGGTACGGTGGCACGAGCCGCCGACGAAGGCGTGCGAGTCGCCGACGCCGGCGGCGCACCCGATGGAGGTTGCAGTGGCGAACGATGCCCTGACCGTTTCCGACACCCCGACCGCAGTCGCACCCACGCGCGGTCGAGGCAGCTCGCTCATGTACACGCTCGGCATGCCGATCGCGATGCTCGGCCTGTACATCGCCCTCCTCCCGCCCGTGCTGGTGGCGATGGCGCTGAAGGTCGCGGAGATCGCGCCGGACGACCAGGCGGGCGTGCTCGGCCTGGCGCTCGGCGTCGGCGCGTTCGCGGCGATGGTCGCCAACCCCCTGGCCGGTCGCTTCAGCGACCGCACGGCCGGGAGGCTCGGCATGCGTCGTCCGTGGATCATCGGTGGCACCGTGGTCGGGTTCGCAGGCCTCGTGGTCGTCGCGACGACGTCCTCCACCGTGGTCCTGGTGCTCGCCTGGGGCGTCACGCAGATCGCGTACAACGCCACGATCGCGGCGCTGACCGCCGTCATGCCGGACCACGTCACGCGGTCCCAGCGCGGACGGGTCGCGGCGCTGCTCGGCCTCTCGCAGAACCTCGCGCTGGTCGGTGGCACGTTCCTCGTGCAGCTCTTCTCGACGTCGGCGACGCAGATGATCGTCCCCGGGGCCATCGGGTCGGCCGTGGTCGTCCTCTACGCGCTGCTCTTCCGCGACCGCGTGCTCACCGAGCGGCCGTCGACGCGCCTCGGCATCGGGCAGCTCTTCGGGTCGTTCGTGTTCAACCCCGTGAAGCACCCCGACCTCGGCTGGGCCTGGCTCACCCGGTTCATGATGGTCGCCGCGCAGTACACCGCCGTGAGCTACCTCACCTACTTCCTCCGCGACGACATCGGGGTCGAGCCCGCCCACGTCGCGAACGCCGTCTTCCAGGGCACGCTCTGGAACGTCGTCGGCATCGTCCTCACCTCGCTCATCGCCGGGTGGTTGTCCGACAGGCTCGGGCGCCGCAAGCTCTTCGTGGCGGTCGCCGGGATCGTCGGCGTCGTCGGACTCGTGCTCATCGCGACCGCGCCGTCGCTCGGCACGGTGCTGGTCGGCGAGTTCGTGATGGGTGCCGGAATGGGCGTCTTCTACGCCGTCGACCTCGCGCTGATCACGGACGTGCTGCCGTCCGACGAGGACAATGCGAAGGACCTCGGCGTCGTGAACATCGCGCAGGCCCTGCCCCAGTCGATCGTGCCGGCGGCGGCCCCGGGCGTGATCGCCCTGACCGGCGGGTACAGCGGCTTCTTCATCACCGGCGCGGTCGTCGGACTACTCGGGATCGCCTCGGTCTCGCGCATCCGCGGCGTCCGCTGACCGACTCCTCCTGGCTCTGAACGAAAGGAACGACCATCGTGACCACCGTGAACGACGTGAGCACAGCCTCCGGTGCGGCCCCGCTGGACGAGCGCATCGGCGCGCTCGTCGACCAGCTGACCACCGAGGAGAAAGTGCAGCTGCTCACCGGACGAGACTTCTGGACGACCTGGCCGATCGAGAAGATCGGGCTGCGGCGCATCCTGATGTCGGACGGTCCGTCCGGGGTCCGCGGCGAGGTGTGGGACGAGCGCGACCCGTCGCTGAACCTGCCGTCCGCCACCGCCCTGAGCGCCTCGTGGGACCGTGCGATCGCGAAGCGCTACGGCGCCGCCGCGGCAGTCGAGGCCCGCCGCAAGGGCGTCGACGTCGTCCTCGGCCCGACCATCAACCTGCACCGCTCGCCCCTCGGCGGTCGACACTTCGAGGCGTTCAGCGAGGACCCGGTGCTCACCGGCGACCTCGCCGCATCGTACGTCGACGGGGTGCAGGAGAACGGCGTCGCCGCGACCCCGAAGCACTACATCGCGAACGACTACGAGACCGACCGCTTCACCGCGTCGACCGAGGTGTCCGACCGTGCGCTCCGCGAGCTCTACCTGCTCGCGTTCGAGAAGGCCGTCACCGAGGCGCACGCCTGGGCGATCATGTCCTCCTACAACTCGATCAACGGCGTCACCGCGTCCGAGAACGAGCTGCTCGAGACGCCGCTGAACTCCGAGTGGGGCTTCGACGGCATCGTCGTGTCCGACTGGACCGGCGTCCGCTCGGTCGACTCGGCGAAGGCGTCGCAGGACGTCGCGATGCCCGGACCGAACCAGTGGTGGAGCGATGGGCCGCTGCTGGCCGCCGTCGAGTCCGGCGAGGTCCCGATCGCGGCGATCGACCGCAAGGTCCGTCGCATCCTGACCCTGGCCGCCCGGGTCGGAGCGCTGTCCGGGTTCGATGCCGTCGCGGCGGAGCCAGTGAACGTCGAGGACGGCATCGCGTTCGTCCGCGAGGCCGAGGCCGAGGGGACCGTCCTCGTCCGGAACTCCGGGATCCTGCCGCTCGATGCGCCCGCGCTCGCCCGGATCGCCGTCATCGGCCACAACGCCGACCAGGCCCGCACGCAGGGTGGCGGCTCGGCCACGGTCGTGCCGTCGCAGGTCGTCTCGCCGCTCGACGGCATCCGCGCGGCGTTCCCGTCCGCGACCGTCGACTACGCGATCGGCGCCGTCGTGCAGGAGGGCATCGCGGAGTTCCCGCTGTCCACGATCACGAACCCGGCCACCGGGCAGCCAGGCGCGCGCGTGGCGTTCGTGCGCGACGGATCCGAGCTGTACGTGGAGGACCGCCGCGCGACGGCGCTCTTCTGGTTCGGCGGCGACGCCCCCACGCGCGAGGCCGACCGCCTCGACATCACCACGACCTACACGGCACCGACGACCGGCACCGTCCGGATCGGCATCGGCGCTGCTGGTCGATCGCGCATGTGGATCGACGGGTCGCTCGTCCTGGACGAGGACGTGCCGTTCGAGGGCGACCAGCTCGGCGCGGCGTTCCTCAACCCGCCGGCACGCTCCGTGCCCGTCTCGGTGACGGCCGGCCAGCAGGTCGCGATCCGCATCGAGTACGACGTCATCCAGGACGAGACGCTGGGCGGGGTGCTCGCGTACCAGTTCGGCACCGAGCCCTCCGACGAGGACCCGTCGGTGCTCATCGCCTCCGCCGTCGATGCCGCTCGTGGCGCCGACGTCGCCGTGGTCGTGGTGGGGACGAATTCCAAGGTCGAGTCCGAGGGCTACGACCGCTCGTCCCTGTCGCTCCCCGGGCACCAGGACGAACTCGTCGCCGCCGTCGCCGCCGTGAACCCGAACACGATCGTGCTCGTCAACGCCGGCTCCCCGGTCGAGATGCCGTGGCGGAACGACGTCGCCGCGGTCCTCCTCACCTGGTTCGGCGGGCAGGAGTACGGCAACGCGGTCGCCGACGTGCTCACCGGCGCGTCGGAGCCGGGCGGGCGCCTCCCCACGACGTGGCCGGTCGCCATGTCGGACGTCCCCGTGCTCGACGTCACGCCGGTCGACGGTGTCGTCCGCTACGACGAGGGCGTGCACATCGGGTACCGGGCCTGGCTTCGCGCCGGGGTACAGCCCGCGTACCCGTTCGGCCACGGTCTGGGGTACACGACCTGGACGATCGACGGCGTCACCGCGACGCCGACCGTGCGCGAGGGGGACGCGGTGATCGTGACCGCGACCGTCGCGAACACCGGATCGCGTGCCGGCAAGCACGTCGTGCAGGTCTACGCCTCGCGGGAGACGTCCGCGATCGACCGTCCCGTCCGCTGGCTCGTGGGGTTCGCCCCCGTGCGCCTCGGCGCGGGGGAGTCGACCGAGGTCTCGATCGAGGTGCCGGCGAGGGCGTTCGCGCACTGGGACGGCGCGTGGGCGTACGAGCTGGGCACCTTCACCCTGCACGTCGGCGCGTCGGTCGCAGATGCGGCGGGAACGGTGACCCTCGAACTGGAGTGAGCCCGGTCGCATCCGGTTTCCGCGCACCGGTCAGGTGTGTTCAGTAGCATGGAAAGAGCGTCAGGCGGCTGGTTACCGTCGACGCGCGCACCGACATGGGATCGCCGCGTGAGCGACACGGCCTCCTGATCCGGCCGATGGAGCCCCGGCGGTCCCGGTGCGTCATGGTGCGCCCCCGCTTCTGCGGGGGCGCATCTCTTCTTCCACGCGGAGGTTTTTCCGTATGCGGAATATGTCGTGACGAATCATCACGATTCGCTGAATCGGGGCGTCCGGGTTGTGACAAACAACGCGGATGGTGGAACGATGAGTGCACCATCCCGTACGGATCAGGGACGAGATGGTCATCCGGCGGGAGCCCCGAGACTCACCAACTCGTGCTGGGCTCCGCCGGATGCCTGAGATCCGTCCTGTGGTCCGTCGGCTCGTGGGTTCAGCCCAGGTGCGGGGCGATCTGTTCGGCGATGACCGTCAGGATCCGCTCGTGCGACGCGGCGTCGCCGTTCGCCGGCAGGGTGATCACGAGTTCGTCGGTCGCGGCCACGGCGGGGTCGGCGCGCAGGGCCTCGACGATCGCCGCCGGCTCGCCGGACAGCACCTTGCTGAACCGGAACGGCGGGTTGCCGGACAGCGGCCGTCCATCGTCGTCCATCCCCGACGCGTAGCCGGTGAGGAACTCCTCGTGCACGGCACAGTCGTGGTCGTCGAGGAGCGGGACGACGATGCGGCCGACGGCGACCTTCGGCGTGCGATCGGGGTGCAGCTCGGCGAAGCGCTCCCGGTACGCCGCGATCTGCGCGGCCTGCGCGACGGCGAAGGGCTCGCCGGTGTCCTCGGTGTTCAGGGTCGAGCAGTGCAGCAGCAGGCCCTTCTCGGCCGTCCGGACCGCGGTGCCCATGCTGCCGCCGCCCCACCACACACGGCTCCGCAGTTCCGGGCTGATTGGCTGCAGCGTCAGGTCCGTGTCAGCAGGGATGCTCTCGTACCCCTTGCCCGAGGTGCCGAGGGGCTCCCCGTCGAGGACCTCGAGCAGCCGAGCCGCGCGGGCTTCTGCCTCGTCGCGGAAGCTCCGCTCGGTCGCGCCGAACACCGGGTCGAGGATCGGGCCGTACCCGGCGATCCCCGTGCTGATCCCGAGCTGCACGCGGCCGCCGCTGAGCAGGTCGACGGTGCTGGCGTCCTCGGCGAGACGCACCGGGTCCTCGTAGCGCATCCCGAGCACCGCCGTGCCGAAGCCGATCGTGCTGGTCCGCTGCGCGGCCGCGGCGAAGAAGGTCATCGGGCTCGTGAGGAAGGGCTCGAAGTGCCGTCCGCGCACCCACCCCGTGCCGTACCCCAGGCGTTCGGCGGTCTCGAAGAGCCGCAGGCCGTCCTCGAGGGCGGCGGCAGCACCGGCCGGACCACCGTGGTTCGGGACGAAGGAGAGGAAGCCGAGTTCGCGCACGACGTGAGTCTATGCGCGCGTATCGAGCCGGACCTCCCGACCGTCGCCACGCCACCATGCTGGGAGGATGGGGACATGACCGACGTCACCGTCCACGCCCCGCTCGTCGCCGCGATCCCTGCGGCCGTCGGCGGCGCCGTCGACCCCGACGCCGTCTACGAGGCCTTCGCGGACTGGGCCGCCAGCGGCGGCCGCCCGCTGTACCCGGCGCAGGACGAGGCCGTCATCGAACTCGTGTCCGGCGCGAACGTGATCCTCAGCACCCCGACCGGCACCGGGAAGTCCCTCGTGGCCGCCGGTGCGCACTTCGCGGCGCTCGCCGAGGGCAAGCGGAGCTACTACACCGCGCCGATCAAGGCGCTGGTGTCCGAGAAGTTCTTCCAGCTCGTGGACCTGTTCGGTGCCCAGAACGTCGGCATGGTCACCGGCGACTCCAGCGTCAACGCCGACGCCCCGATCGTGTGCTGCACGGCCGAGATCCTCGCGAACCTCGCCTTGCGACAGGGGCCGGACGCCGACGTCGACGTCGTGGTGATGGACGAGTTCCACTTCTACGGCGACGCCGACCGCGGCTGGGCCTGGCAGGTGCCGCTCCTGGTGCTCGAGCGGGCGCAGTTCCTGCTGATGTCGGCGACCCTCGGCGACGTGACGACCATCGCGGACGACCTCTCGCGGCGCACCGGGCGGCCGACCGCTCGTGTGACCGGGGTGTCCCGTCCGGTGCCACTGTCGTACGAGTACGTGGTGACGCCGGTGCAGGAGACCGTCGAACGCCTGCTCGAGGAGGGCAAGGCACCGGTGTACATCGTGCACTTCGCGCAGGCAGCGGCGCTCGAGCGTGCGCAGGCGCTCATGTCGGTCCGCGTTGCCGATCGTGCGCGTCGGGATGCCATCGCGGAGGCGATCGCCGGGTTCCGGTTCAGCGCCGGGTTCGGGCAGACGCTCTCCCGGCTGATCCGCGCCGGGATCGGGGTGCACCACGCGGGCATGCTGCCGAAGTACCGTCGGCTCGTCGAGCAGCTCGCCCAGCGCGGGCTCCTGCCGGTGATCTGCGGCACTGACACCCTCGGCGTCGGCATCAACGTGCCGATCCGCACGGTGCTGCTGACCGGGCTGACGAAGTTCGACGGCACGAAGATGCGGCAGCTGTCCGCGCGGGAGTTCCACCAGATCGCGGGTCGTGCCGGACGGGCCGGGTACGACACCGAGGGCGACGTCGTCGCGGAGGCGCCCGAGCACGACATCGAGAACGCCCGGGCAGTCGCCAAGGCCGGGGACGACCCGAAGAAGAAGAACAAGGTCAAGAAGAAGAAGGCCCCGGACGGGTTCGTCTCGTGGGGGCAGGCGTCCTTCGAGCGGCTCATCCAGGCCGAGCCCGAGCCGATGGTGTCCAGGATGCGGATCACCCACGCGATGGTGCTGTCCGTCGTCGCCCGCGGTGGCTCGGCCTTCGACGAGGTCCGGTCGCTGGTGTTCGACAACCACGAGCCCCGTGCCAGGCAGCTCGCGATGGCCAGGCGTGCGCTGACGATCGCCAGGACGTTGATCAACGCCGGCGTGATCGAGAAGGCCGACGGCACCTACCGGCTGACGGTTGACCTGCAGGCGAACTTCGCCCTCAACCAGCCACTGTCGCCGTTCGCGCTCGCCGCCTTCGAGCTGCTCGACCCGGAGTCGCCCACGTACGCCCTCGACATGGTGTCCATCGTCGAAGCCACCCTCGACGACCCGCGCGCGATCCTGTCGCAGCAGCAGTTCAAGGAGCGCGGCGAGGCGGTGGCGCGGATGAAGCAGGAGGGCATCGAGTACGAGGAACGCATGGAGCTCCTCGAGGAGGTCACCTGGCCGCGTCCGCTGTCCGAGCTGCTGGAAGCGGCGTACGAGGCCTACGCGGCCGAGCAACCGTGGGTGCTCGACTTCACGCTGTCGCCGAAGGCTGTCGTCCGCGACATGTACGAACGGGCGATGACCTTCGGGGACTTCGTGCGGTTCTACCAGCTCACCCGCTCCGAGGGGCTCGTGCTGCGGTACCTCTCCGACGCCTACCGGACGATGCGGCAGACGATCTCCGACGAGCAGCGGACCGACGAGCTCGACGACCTGATCGAGTGGCTCGGCGAGCTCGTCCGGCAGGTGGACTCCTCGCTCGTCGACGAGTGGGAGGCGCTGGTCAACGGGGATCTGTCGCTCGCGGCGGCGGAGCACGAGGAGATCGCCCCGCCGCAGCCCGCCCGGCTCACCGGCAACGTGCGGGCCTTCCGGGTCCTGGTGCGCAACGCCTTGTTCCAGCGGGTGCTCCTCGCCGCGCGGGACGACGTCGAGGGGCTCGGGGCGCTCGACGGCGCCGCCGGGTTCGACGCCGACGCGTGGGACGCCGTGCTCGAGGAGTACTACGAGGCGCACGACGACGTCGGGACGGACGCTGACGCGCGGTCGATGCAGTACCTGGTGCTGTCCGAAGAGGGCCGGACGTGGCGCGCTCGACAGATCTTCGCCGACCCCTCCGGGGACAAGGACTTCGGGTTCTCGGCGACGATCGACCTCGACGCGTCCGACGAGGCGGGCGAGGCCGTCGTGCGGGTCACCGAGATCGGGCGGTTCGACGGGTGGGCCGAGGTCGACGTCGACTGAGGCGCTGACCATCCCCGGTGCGCAGCAGCGACCGGGCGGTGCCGCTTCCGGGTAGCGTCTCGTGGACCACCATCGAGAGGAACGCGCCATGCGCATCGGATCCAGCATCGCCCTGATCGTGATCGGCGCGATCGTCGCCTTCGCGCTGAACATCCAGCTGGCCGGGGTGGACCTCCGGCTCATCGGCTACATCCTGATGGCCGCAGGGGTCGTCCTGCTGATCATCAGCCTCGCGGTGGCGTTCGGGGGGCGTCGGACGACGACCACCACGCGCTCCGGGGTCGACCCGGCGTCCGGCGAGCAGATCACGCGTCAGGACCGGCGCGACGGGACCTACTGACCCGGGACCTACTGACCCGGACCTACTGAGCCGGACCTACTGAGCCGGGACCGCGGGTCCTTCTCCGGCCTGCGCGCGTCGGACGAGGCTGCGTCCTGCGTCCGCGATCGCCTCGTGCGCGTCCCGCGGCGTCCATCCCAGCACCGTGCGTGCCCGCTCGTTCGACGTCCGCTTGGCGTAGCCGAGATCGGGGACCATCGCGCGGAACTGCGGCTGGGTCTCCGCCGCCGCGCGCACGGCGTCGTCGGGGAGGACCTCCGTCGGGACCTTCGCCGCGTCGTCGCCGAGGTGTTCGCGGAGCGTGGTCGCGATCTCGTGCAGCTCGAGTGCCGGTCCGTTCGACAGCAGGAATCGCTTGCCGGCGGCGTCCTGGACGTCGATGGCGCTGACGTGCGCGGCGGCGACGTCCCGCACGTCGACGATCGGGATGAACAGGCGCGGCGTCGCCGGCATCGAACCGTTCAGCATCGACTGCAGGATGTGGTTCGCCCCGGACGCGGTGCCGCCCATCGCCGGACCCATCACCGCGACGGGCAACATGGTGACGAGTTCCAGGTCGGTTCCCTCGACGAGGTCCCACGCGGCGCGCTCGGCCAGGGTCTTGCTCCTGCCGTAGGCGTCGACTCCGGGGCCGTCGAGCACGGTCCAGTCGGACTCGGTGAACACGTGGTCGGTGTGCGGGTGACCCCAGCTGACCGCGTGGAACGCCGACGTCAGTACCACGCGGCGGACCCCGGCGGCCCGCGCGGCGCTGAGCACGCGGGTCGTTCCCTCGACAGCGGGGCGGATGACCGCGTCCTCGTCCTCCACGTGACCGGGCATCACGGGGGACGCCACGTGCAGGACGGTGTCGACACCGTCGACTGCTGCTGCCCAGCCGCTGTCGGACAGCAGGTCGGCAGCGACGAACTCCAGCCGGTCGTCAGCAGTCATCCCCGCGTCGTGCAGCACGGCCCGGATGTCTGGTTCACGTGACAGCGAACGGATCGTCGTGCGGACCTCGTACCCGGCGTCGAGGAGCTGCAGGATGCAGTGGCCGGCGATGAAGCCAGATCCGCCGGTGACGAGGACGCGAGTGCTGGTGCTGGGAGTCGTGGACATGAGTCCCACCCTCGCGCGGCACCGTCGGGTGTTCCAGACCGCTCCGCTCCTGGTAGCGGGGCGACCAGGCAGCGAGGACGGCATCCGGCCTAGCGTGGGAGCCATGACCGGCGCGACCAACCCCCTCGGCGAGTTCCTGCGCGCCAGGCGCGAGCTCGTGACCCCGGAGCAGGCCGGCATCCCGGTCGTCGGAGTTCGCCGGGTCGCCGGGCTCCGTCGCGAGGAGGTCGCGATGCTGTCGGGGATCAGCAGCGAGTACTACCTGCGGCTCGAGCAGGGGCGCTACCGGAACCCGTCCGTGCAGGTGCTCGAGGCGATCGCGCGGGTGCTGCAGCTCGACGAGGAGACCACCGCGTACCTGCTGGGGCTCGTCGTGGCGCAGCCGCACGTCGCACGCCGGCGCCGTCCCGCTCGAGAGACCGTCCCCGGGAGCCTCCGGGCGTTCGTCGACGGCCTCGGCACGCCCGCGTTCATCGAGGGTCGCTACCTCGACGTGCTGGCCGCGAACCCGCTCGCCGCGGCACTGTCACCGCGCCTGGTCGTCGGGGCGAACCGGCTCCGCGACGTGTTCCTCGACGCGGAGGAGCGGGCGCTGTTCGTGGACTGGGAGGCCGCGACCGAGGGGCTCGTCGCGTCGTTCCGGCAGTCCGTCGGCACCTCCATCGACGACCCCCGGTGTGTCGAGCTCGTCGGGCAGCTGTCCATCGCGAGTCCGCGGTTCCAGCGGCTCTGGGGACGACACGACATCGGCGGGCGCCGTGGTGCGCTGATGCGGTTCGACCACCCGGTCGTCGGCGAGATCAACCTGCACCGGGAGAAGCTCGTGCCCGCCGAGGCGCAGAACCTCACCGTGGCGATCTACCACGCCGATGCGGGCAGCCCCGATGCCGACAAGCTGGCGCTCCTCGCTGCTTCCGTCCAGGCGGTCGTCGGGTCCTGATCAGGCCTGCTCGGCGAGGTACTCGTGCCGGAACTCGTCCACGCTCGAGCGTCCCGCTCTCCACCAGACGGAGTTGTCGACGAAGTAGGTCGCCATCAGGGGCGGAGTTCGTCCGCCGCGGTGGGGTCTTCCGCGAAGTCCCGGGCGATGATGCGCTCGACTGCTGCAGGCTGACGACGGACCGCGATGCGCGTCTCGAGTGCACGTTGGACGACTTCCCGGTTGGAGCGAGCGCCGGTCAGCTGCTTGGCGTCGTCGAGCAGGGGTTGGTCCAGATCGATCGTGGTGACTGCCAAGACGAGCTCCTCGGGGTCGTGATCAGAACAGGGTCGCCGGCGGGGTCGCCTCGGGCAGCGGAGCCGGCTCGGTGACCTCGACGCCGGGCCACCCCGGCCCGTGCGGGACCTCGGTGCGGTTCTGGTAGGCGGTCGCTGCGCCACGGGCACGGACGTCGGCGGCCTCGTTCATCTCGTGACCGACGTGGCCGCGCACCCACTCGAACGTGACCTTGCGGCCCTGGAGTTCCTCGTCGAGCTCCTTGATGATCTCCACGTTCATCACGGGCTTGCCGTCGGCCTTCCGCCAGCCCTTCCGCTTCCACCCGGCGAGCCACTCGGTGCAGGCCTTGATCGCGTACTGGCTGTCGCAGAGGATGTGCAGCGGTTCGTCGGTGCCCTTCGTGGCGCGGAGCAGCTGGAGCACGGCGGTGAGCTCACCGATGTTGTTCGTGGCCTTCGGCCAGCCTCCGGCGGCCCACCGATCGTCGTCGACGTACCAGGCCCAGCCGGCTGGGCCTGGGTTGCCGAGGGCGGAGCCGTCAGCGGCAGCGACGATCGTCACGGGGGTACCTCCTGTGGTGGGGCGAGTTCGAGGTCAACCGTAACGGAGCGTTGCGACACGGCCAGCATCGCTGGGTACGGTGCTCTGCATGCCGATCCCATGGATGGAACGCTCAGGTCGGACTCCCGGAGGAGTCATCGGAGCGTGGTTCAACGTCGTCGTGTGCGCCGGTCTGGTGGTGGCGCTCCCCGTGATCACCGTGACGCAAGGTCACGACCTCGCACACATCGCGTTCGCGGTGTTCCTCACGGCGATCGCGGTCACCCTGGAGGTCGTGTTCATCCGGAACCTGCGGCAGCAGCTCGCCAGGCGGCGCGGTCGATGACCCCGGTGACCTGGTTCGGCATCGGGGCGGTGGTGGTCGCACTCTGGGGCATCACGATCGCGGTGTTCAACCGTTGGGCGCAGTCCATCGGCGGCGACGAGTTCATGAACGGCCGACCGATCACGCCGCGGTTCGTGCGGGTCATCGGCATCTTCCTCGCCGTCCTCGGGACGGTCATCGCGGTCCTGGCGTTTTCCGGCGTGCTGCCCGAGCGCTGATCCCTGCCGAGCAGCCCGCCAGGTACCGCGGGCTACCGTCACGGACATGAGCAACGACGACACCGCGTACAGCCCGTCGAGCGAGCGCGAGACCGAGGCGTCGCAGCATCTGCAGCGCGACGACGACGACCTGCGCGCGGACGGTATCGACCCCTCGAAGGTCACCGCGGCTCCGGGCACCGGCGGTGCGGACGACGCCGGCGACGTCGAGCCGGCACCAGAGGACCTGCACCTGCCGTGGCAATCCGAGGACGACCGCCGCGGCTAGGAGACCGAGTCGGGGTGCGACCCCGTCCGATCGCCCGACTCCAGCCCGGCGATCGCCGCGAGTTCGTCGTCCGTCAGTGCGAAGCCGTCCACGTCGATGTTCGACGCGATGCGTGAGGGCGTGACCGACTTCGGCAGCACCACGACGGACTGCTGCACGTTCCACCGCACGAGCACCTGCGCCACGCTCACCCCGTGCGTCGCCGCGATCCCCGCGAGCACCGGTTCGTCCATGAGTCGCCCACGACCGAGCGGCGACCACGCTTCCGTCACGATGTCGTGCTGCTCGTGGAAGGCGATGAGCTCCCGCTGCGGCAGCCACGGGTGTCGCTCGACCTGGTTCACCGCCGGGACCTCACCGGTCTCCGCGATGATCCGCTCCAGATGGGGCACCTGGAAGTTCGAGACCCCGACGCTGCGCGCCCGCCCGGACTCCCGCAGCTCGACCAGCGTCCGCCAGGTCTCGACGTAGCGGTCGTTCGCCGCGGCCGGCCAGTGGATCAGGTACAGGTCCACCGCGTCGAGCCCGAGCCGGTCGAGGCTGGCGTCGAACGCCCGCAGGGTCGCGTCGCGCCCCTGGTTGCTGTTCCACACCTTGGTGGTCACGAAGACGTCGTCACGGTCCAGCCTGGAGGCCCGGATCGCCTTCCCGACGCCTCTCTCGTTGCCGTACATCTCGGCGGTGTCGACGTGGCGGTATCCGCTGTCGAGTGCGGTTCCGACCGCAGTCTCGGCTTCGGCGTCGTCGACCTTGTACACGCCGAACCCGATGGCGGGGACGGAACGACCGTCGCGGAGGGGGATGGAGGTGACCATGCGTCCATCCTGCCGGTCGAGGCGGGGCCGAGCCGAGCCTCCAGTCCGTTCCGTGGAGAACCGGACCGGCGCGCATCGCTGTGGAGGACGCTCGTTCCGACCCACAACGCCTGCATTAGGAAGCCGAATCGCGCGTAGGAGGTCGGAAGTTCCGACCGACTACGCTCCATTCCGCTTCCTACGCGTGAAATGGCCCAACGCCACCGCCGGGGACGGGGCCGGGGACCGGGGACGGGGCGGGGCAGCACAGCGCCCCTACGTCGGGATGTTCACCGGCTCGGTGTCGGGGATGGGGCTCGCGTCGCGACCACGCAGGTCGGGGAGCCACCGCTTCGCGAACAGCGGCAGCAGCACGCCCACGAACGCCGCAGCGGCCCCGACGAGCATGCCGCCCGTCGCACCGTGCAGGTCGATGAGGAACCCGGCCACCGCGGAACCGAGCGCAGCGCCGATGAGCTGCCCCGTCCCCATCCAGCCGTACGCCTCTGCCGTGTCCGAGAACTTCACCGTCGCCGACACCGAGCCGAACATCACCGCGAGTGCGGGCGCGATCCCACCACCGGCGATGAGGAGCGCGAACGACAGCCACCAGAACCCGGTGCCGAACGTGGCGAGCCCCAGGCCGATGAAGACGATGAGCATGCGGGTCCACAGCGTGTTCGGCGAGATCGGACGGTGGCCGAACGCCAGACCGCCGACCAGGGAGCCGATCGCGAAGATCGCCAGGACGATGCCGGCGTTCGGGCTGCCCTCGCCGAACGCGCTGGTGACCCCGGCCTCGACCGCGGCGCACGCACCGATGAGGAGCATGCCGGTCAGGGTGGCGACCACGACGGACGGGCGCTTGAGCACCACGCCGAACGCGCGCTTGGAGCGGGGGATGCGGACGCGGCCGAGCTCGGGGGAGGCGATGAACCACACGCCGCCGACGACGAGGAACACCATCGCGAGGACGATCGCCTCGACCGTGCCGATCTGCGTCGCGACGAACGTGGTGATGACCGGGCCGGCGACCCAGATGAGCTCCTGCGCACTGGCGTCGAGGGAGAACAGGGGTGTCAGCTGCGTCGACGTGACCATCTTCGGGTAGATGGTGCGGACGGCCGGCTGCACGGGTGGGACGGCCAGACCGCCGATGAACCCGATCACGACGTAGGCCCACAGCGGCATCAGCACGAACGCGATGACGCCCATGCTGGCGAGCGCGACGAGACTCGTGAGGATGAGGACCGGGCGCATGCCCCAGCTGCCCATCCACCGGCTGGTGAGCGGTCCCGCGATGGCCTGCCCGACGCTCGTCGTCGCGAGCACGAGACCAGCGGATCCGTACGAGTGGAACACGTGCTCGACGTGCAGCAGGTAGGCGAGCGAGAGCATCCCGAACGGGAACCTCGCCGTGAGCTGCGCAGCGATCACTCGGCCGACACCGGGGGTCTTCAGCAGGTTGCCGTACGCGCTCACGGGTCGAGTGTACGGACCGGACGGGAGGTCCGTGGGTCGGGTGTCACCCGTCCGGGGGAGGCCTCGGCCGCGACCCCGATCCGGCACGACGGCGACACGCCGATGCGCTCATTCCACACATGTGGATCGAGGCTGTCCACGGGTGTGGGGAAATGTCGGTGGTCGGCCGCAGACTGGCGGAATCACGGGGCTCGCGGGAATCCACAGACTGTGGAGGGCGTTGTGGAGAACTACACGGCTGTAACACTTCCTCTTGTGGTCGGTGCCGTGGTCGGCCACTAGATGTAGTGTGGAGTCCATCGCAGCGGCCCCTTCCCGGACACGTCTGCGCACAGGCATCAGCACCACCTCCACAGCACGAAACAACCAGCAAGAACCAGGGGAGATCATGGCCGTCACCGTCTACACCAAGCCGTCCTGCGTCCAGTGCACCGCGACGTACCGCGCGCTCGACAACAAGGGCATCCAGTACGAAGTGCACGACGTCTCGACGGACGAAGCAGCGCTCGAGCACGTCAAGAGCCTCGGCTACCTGCAGGCGCCCGTCGTCGTCACGGACGACGACCACTGGTCGGGCTTCCGCCCCGACAAGATCGCGACGCTCAGCGCCGAACTGGCCTAGTCCGCCGGGTGGTCGATCCGAGCCCGCTCAGGAGGCTCGGATCACGACCCGCAGACACCCTCCGGTCCGTCAGCCACGCACCTTGTCGTAAGGAGCGCACCATGAGCCGACTCGTCTACTTCTCGAGCGTGTCCGGGTACACCGCACGCTTCATCGAGAAGCTCGGTCGCGATGCTGACCGGATCCCGCTCTACCCGAGCGAACCGTTCCTCCACGTGGACGAACCGTACGTCCTCGTGCTGCCCACCTACGGGGGCGGCAACGGCGACGGGGCGGTCCCCAAGCAGGTCATCAAGTTCCTCAACGACGAACGCAACCGGTCACTGATCCGGGGAGTCATCGTCGGCGGCAACACGAACTTCGGCGAGGCGTACGGCCTCGCGGGGGACGTCATCGCACAGAAGTGCCACGTCCCCGTGCTCTATCGATTCGAACTCTTCGGAACGCCTGACGACGTGCAGGCGGTCAACTCAGGATTGGATGCATTTTGGACGCAGCAGTTGCAGACGTCGATCTGACGTCGCCGACGACGGGGATGGACTACCACTCCCTCAACGCGATGCTCAACCTCTACGACGCGGACGGCAACATCCAGTTCGACAAGGACCGGGAAGCCGCCAAGCAGTTCTTCCTGCAGCACGTCAACCAGAACACCGTCTTCTTCCACAACCTGAAGGAGCGGCTGGACTACCTGGTCGAGAACGAGTACTACGAGCAGGCGACGATCGACCAGTACTCGCTGGACTTCATCCAGAAGCTCAACGACCTGGCCTACTCGAAGAAGTTCCGGTTCCAGACCTTCCTCGGTGCGTTCAAGTACTACACCTCGTACACGCTCAAGACGTTCGACGGCAAGCGCTACCTGGAGCGCTTCGAGGACCGCGTCGTGATGACCGCGCTCGGGCTCGCGCAGGGCAACGAGCAGCTCGCGATCGACCTCGTCGAGGAGATCATCGCCGGCCGTTTCCAGCCAGCGACCCCGACGTTCCTCAACACCGCGAAGGCGCAGCGCGGCGAGCTCGTCTCCTGCTTCCTCCTCCGCATCGAGGACAACATGGAGTCGATCTCGCGCGGCATCAACTCCTCGCTGCAGCTCTCGAAGCGCGGCGGCGGCGTGGCCCTGCTGCTCTCCAACATCCGCGAGGCCGGCGCCCCGATCAAGCAGATCGAGAACCAGTCCTCCGGCATCATCCCCGTGATGAAGCTGCTGGAAGACTCCTTCTCGTACGCCAACCAGCTCGGTGCTCGCCAGGGCGCCGGCGCCGTGTACCTGTCGGCGCACCACCCGGACATCATGCGGTTCCTCGACACCAAGCGCGAGAACGCCGACGAGAAGATCCGCATCAAGACGCTGTCCCTCGGCGTCGTCGTGCCGGACATCACGTTCGAGCTCGCGAAGAACAACGAGGACATGTACCTCTTCTCGCCGTACGACGTCGAGAAGGTCTACGGCGTGCCCTTCGGCGACGTCCCGATCTCCGAGAAGTACCGCGAGATGGTCGACGACTCGCGTATCAAGAAGACGAAGATCAAGGCGCGCGACTTCTTCCAGACCATCGCGGAGATCCAGTTCGAGTCGGGCTACCCGTACATCGTGTTCGAGGACACGGTGAACAAGGCGAACCCGATCAAGGGCCGGATCAACATGTCCAACCTGTGCTCGGAGATCCTGCAGGTCAACACCCCGACGACCTTCAACGAGGACCTGTCCTACAAGGAGATCGGCAAGGACATCTCCTGCAACCTCGGGTCGCTGAACATCGCGCTGACGATGGACTCGCCGGACTTCGGCAAGACCATCGAGACCGCCATCCGCGGCCTGACCTCGGTCTCGCAGATGTCGCACATCAACTCGGTGCGTTCGGTCGAGGACGGCAACGACAAGTCGCACGCCATCGGCCTCGGCCAGATGAACCTGCACGGCTACCTCGCTCGTGAGCGCGTCTACTACGGCTCCGAAGAGGGCATCGACTTCACGAACATCTACTTCTACACGGTGCTGTTCCACGCCCTGCGCGCCTCGAACAACATCGCCATCGAGACCGGGGAGACCTTCGACGGCTTCCGCGACTCGAAGTACGCGTCGGGGGAGTTCTTCGACAAGTACACCGACGCCGTCTGGGCGCCCGCGACCTCGCGCGTCGAGTCGCTGTTCGCTGACGCCGGCATCGCGATCCCCACGCAGGACGACTGGAAGGCGCTGAAGGCGTCCATCCAGGAGCACGGCATCTACAACCAGAACCTGCAGGCCGTGCCGCCGACCGGTTCGATCTCGTACATCAACCACTCCACGTCGTCGATCCACCCGATCGCGTCGAAGATCGAGATCCGCAAGGAAGGCAAGCTCGGTCGCGTCTACTACCCGGCGCCGTTCATGACGAACGACAACCTGGACTACTACCAGGACGCGTACGAGATCGGTGCCGAGAAGATCATCGACACCTACGCCGCGGCGACGCAGCACGTGGACCAGGGCCTGTCCCTGACACTGTTCTTCAAGGACACCGCCACCACGCGCGACATAAACAAGGCGCAGATCTACGCATGGCGCAAGGGCATCAAGACGATCTACTACATCCGTCTCCGCCAGCTCGCGCTCGAGGGCACCGAGGTCGAGGGCTGCGTTTCCTGCATGCTCTGATCGCTGACGCGATCACCTTCCGGACTGGAGGCTCGTGGCGAGCCCGCCACGAGCCTCCAGTCCGCTCCGTTGTTCCACACCACATCCCGGGAAGCACGCAATGACAGTCACCGATCCGGTCCACGCAACCGGCAAGGCCGTTCCCCTGATCCGCGCGGTCAGCGCGATCAACTGGAACCGAATCCAGGACGACAAGGACGTCGAGGTCTGGAACCGCCTCGTCAACAACTTCTGGCTGCCCGAGAAGGTGCCGCTGTCGAACGACGTTCAGTCGTGGAACACGCTCACGCCGGAAGAGCAGCAGCTCACCATGCGGGTGTTCACCGGCCTGACGCTCCTCGACACGATCCAGGGCACCGTCGGCGCGATCAGCCTGATCCCCGACGCGATCACCCCGCACGAAGAAGCGGTCTACACGAACATCGCGTTCATGGAGTCGGTGCACGCGAAGAGCTACTCGTCGATCTTCTCGACCCTGGCGTCGACGCCCGAGATCGACGACGCGTTCCGCTGGTCGGTCGAGAACCCGAACCTGCAGAAGAAGGCGCAGATCGTCCTCGACTACTACACCGGTGACGACCCCCTGAAGCGCAAGGTCGCCTCGACGCTGCTCGAGTCGTTCCTGTTCTACTCGGGCTTCTACCTGCCGATGTACTGGTCCTCGCGCGCCAAGCTCACCAACACCGCTGACCTCATCCGCCTGATCATCCGTGACGAAGCCGTCCACGGGTACTACATCGGGTACAAGTTCCAGAAGGGCCTCGAGGGCCTTTCCGAGGAGCGCAAGCAGGAGATCAAGGACTACACGTTCAACCTGCTGTTCGAGCTCTACGAGAACGAGGTGCAGTACACGCAGGACCTCTACGACCAGGTCGGGCTGACCGAGGACGTCAAGAAGTTCCTGCACTACAACGCGAACAAGGCCCTGATGAACCTCGGGTACGAGCCGATGTTCCCGAAGGAGGCCACGGACGTGAACCCGGCGATCCTGTCGGCGCTGTCGCCCAACGCGGACGAGAACCACGACTTCTTCTCGGGGTCCGGTTCGTCGTACGTGATCGGCAAGGCGGAGAGCACGGAGGACGAGGACTGGGACTTCTGAGCCTGATCTGACTCGTGGCGACGCCCCGTTGGCTTCGGCCGGCGGGGCGTTTTCCGTGTCCGTGTGTCGTCCCGTCAACGAGAACGGGAGCGGACGGGCTATCTGAGACGGGGCTCGTCGACAATCTGAGCCGTTGAGCGGGTAGTCCGCTGGTCTTCCGGCTATCGCGACGGCCGGTGAAGTCGGAGTCGCGGCCGTAGGCTGCGCCAGCACCTTGGCGGCGCTGAGATGCGTACATTCAGCCGTGGCTCAGCTACTGCGACGCGTGATGGGATGGCGGAGTGGATTGGCTATCGAACGGCATCGCGTTTTTAGCGCTGGCCGTGGCAGCGAGCAGTGCCCTCTACACGTGGCGTGAGTCTCGCAGGCAGCGGAGAATGCGAGTCGAAGAGCAAGTGCGCGACATCGCGTTCGCAGCGCTTCGGCCTCTGGAGTATGCCGAGAGCTCGGCGCAGTTGGCGTATGAGTTCGAGAAGCCTCCGTCGATTTTCGCGGAGTTCGAGACGAATGGACTGCACGCCCTGGCCCCGCGGCTTCGAGCGGCCGAAGATCGCAAGGCGGTCGGTGAACTAGCCACGTCGATCGACACCGTGGGCGCTCATTGGGTCGAGACAATCAACGCATGGGAGTGGTGGGACGAGGCTCGACAAGATCCCGAGAACGAAGGCCTCTGGCGGAGCGGCGAAGACGTCGATGCAGCGTTTGCGCTCTTCGACGAACGTCGAGGAGGCTTCATCACCAGATCGGCGCAGCTCCGTAGGGAGCTGCAGGTGATTATCGACCGGATTGACGCACGCCACCGCTGACGGCGTCGCTTCGCTGGCACTCAGTTCGTCAGCGGAGCAAGTAGGGCTGAGCGACGAGCCGCGGAGCGTCCGTTGAGCGACCGGCTAACGGACGCCCGCTACGCCGGGATCGCTCCTGGCGCTGGCGCTATCCGCTTTGCAGGCCAGCGACCTCGCCGCCTCGAGGACTGAGGCAGAGGCATCACCGATGCAGCGGTGGCCCCATGGATGCGCTTCATTGTGCCGCCATGGATGTCCGTGGTCACGGATAGCATCCGACCATGACCGAACCTCTTCTTCGCTCCCTCCGCGAAGTGATGCTCGACGAGACTGAGTCATTGGCCGGTCTGCTGCGAAAGTGTCTCTTGCTCGGTGCCGAGACTGGGTCGGAGTCTTTGAGGACGTGGGCGCGAGCTGAGCTCAAGGGCTACCCGCCCGAGGGTGACGACGTTCCGGCTTACCGAAAGCTCCACGGAGTGCCAATGGTCATGGATTCGATGAGTGGAAATACTTGGGCAAAAGGGCAGAATCTAGCCCTCCTTCAAGTCCCGGCAAAGGCTCGAGAATACGTCCCGGAGTTCATCTCGTTCGTGCAGCCGGTTGAGGAGTTGGCGCAGCTTGCGCAGCAAAAGCATCTCAACTTTGGACACGCAGGCCTCGCGATGGCGCAGACTGTATGGAACAGCGAACTCGGGCCGTATCAAAGTGTCGTTTCGCTTGCGTTTGTTGTCCCTGGCTCTTTCTTGAGTGGGATTTTGGCGCAGGTGCGCACGAATCTTGTCGATATGATCGCTGACCTCACAGCGAGCACTCCCCTAACGGAGTTGCCTGGGCGAGCAAGCGTGGACGCCGCGGTGAGAGAGCATGTGGGTGATGTCTACAACACCACAGTGCTTCAGCAGAGCGGCCCAACGGCGATCGGGCGGCAGTCGTCGGCCAACCCAGGTCTGAGCATCGCGGATGCGGTAACCCTGCTCAAGGAGGTAGCCAAGGCTGCAAATCAGTTGGAGCAGTCAAATCAAGCTGATGTCCAAGCTGCTGTGCGAGACCTCGAGGCCGCGATGACTACAGAGGGAGCTGAGTCGGGTGAAGTCTTGCGACGCACCGGGAAGCTCCGGAGTTTGACCGAAAAGCTTGGTGGTGCCGCTTTGACGGCAGCAACGAGCAGCGTCGTGTCCGCGATCACTGAACTTGCTCTGCAAGGCGCTTTCGGCTGATAGTGGCCACCCATACCGGCGTGAGAGGCGCCGTTACCGGCGCCAACGAAAGCGGGGCACAGCGCCCCGACCGTCCGGCTGTCGATCGGCGAGCGGACGGTCCGAACTCACCACATCCCAGAGAGGTTGAGGACAACAGTCACCATGAAGAAGGCTGCGACTAGGCCGAAAGCGACCCAAGCCCCGATCGTTACTCGGCTGCGAGGCGCACCCCCGGCTCTCGATTTGATCGCTACAGCCCACCTGGAAGCGAGGAATTAGCTGCCGCCAGCGCACACAAGCACCGCGAGTGTCCCAAGTACCGCACCGCCCTGGCCCGCGCAGACGCCGACGCCGACGCAAGGAACATGGGCTCAGGCTAATCAGGGAGCCTGCCTGTAGAGGGATCGCTATCGGGCGGTTCGCGCGGGTGTTGCGAGCTCTGCCGCATCGGCCGCGGGATCGGATTCTGTCGCCGGTCAGGTTTCTGTTTGCCGTCGGGGACGGCTGTGTAGAGCATCGTCGTCGAGTTGAGCCTGGCGGCGCATGCGTGCAATAGAACCCCACCTTCGTGCAGAGCCTTCCGAAGTCCAAGGGGCGGGTCTACAACCCGCGTCGGAACCGGCAGTTCATTGCCGCTCAGGGAGTCACTACGGGAAAGCTCATCCGAGCTCAGGTTCGTCCTGCCCCTCGGCTGGAACGTCGGTGTCGGCAGGCTCGACGAGGTCGTCGACTTCGGGGAGCAGCAGTTCCCAGCTGAAGTGCCACAACGCCTCGGGATGTAGCCGGCGCAGGCGATGCTGCAGGATGGGGCCGTAGGTGGCCTGGTCGTCGGCAGTGCCAGCGAGCCGCACTCGGATTGAGCCCGATTCGGCCGTACCAACCGAGACGAGACGGACTTTCGCAGCCGTGATCTCATCAATCGTGTTCGATATGCCAAACGCGATTCGATCAGGCAACACTGCCTCTCCCGCAAAGCCGAAGTGGCTTCGTCGATTCGCTTCGCGCGCACGGGCGGACGAACTGCTGGACCGGCGCTGGAGCGCTTCGATGTTCCTGACGCGATCAACAACTTCGGCAAGCATGTCAGCCGAAGTGCGCAGCGGCTGGTGGGGTGCGTTCGAGTCAGGGGTCCACGACGCTTGAAGCGTTGGCCATGCGCTGTCGAAGAGGATTTCGGTTGCGCTCACGGGCATACCTGGGTCCGCCGCTGCTGCGATCTGTATGAATAGGTCGCGCATGTCCTGGCGGTCGGTGAACTTCGTCGCCTGACGCGGTCGTAGCGGACCATCGAAGTCAGCAAGGCTCAGATCAAGCAGCACTGTGGCAACGGGGTTGTCGAGGGTGCTGGCCATCGCACCGCCCTCGTAGTTGATCCAGGGCTTTGTGTGGTTCGCGGCGGAGAGGACGACGATCCCGTAGTCATTGCTGGCTAGCTGTGCATCGATGAACGGAACGCCGCGCTCGCCCTTCGGGATGTCCTGGCTCGAGACGAAAGGCTGAGCTCGTCCAGCGCAGACCGTCGTGATCGCGGAGCGCAGCGCCTCGGCTACACGACGTTCGGCTTCCCCGGACCAGCTGATGAACACCTTCACAGTTCGAACAGTAGCGTGCCGACATCCTCGGTTAGGCCTGCGCATCGATTGTTGAGCCCGATACTGTGATGCAGCCGGAGCAGGACCGCTGATCGTGGCTTCGAGCCGTGCACTGATCGAGGCGGGTCGACGGTGGTGTGTCGTCACGATTGCCCCGACTGACGCAACGCAAGGTCGGTGCGGCGGGAATGGTCCCGACCCAGTGTTTCGTGCTCGGGCCGATCGGGCAGTCGATCACTGCCGTGAATCTCCTAGTCCGTACCTACGAAGCTCTGGGTACGGTCTCCGTCGCCCCTACCGACTCCTGGACTCCCGCTTATGCGCGTACTTGTCGTCGATGATGAGGTCGCTCTCGCTGAATCGTCGCGAGGGGATCGACCCGGCGGATATGGCCGTCGAAGTCGCCTACCGTGGACGACGCCGACGGAATCCTCGCGGGGCATGACAACGAGGTCGTGGTGCTCGACCGGGTATGCCGGGTGACGAGGTTACGAGGCGCCTGGTTGCCCGCGGTGAGATTGTCGGTTGCGCTCACCGCGAGGCCGAGCACCCCGGCGCGTGCGGTCCCGAACCCCCGCGACGAGCTGCTGCGCGTAATGCGGATGTTCCCGAGTGAGTCCGCGCAGGGTTCCGATCGCGAAGAGAGCACCGCCGACGTCTAGTCCGACCGCGAGAATCCGAACTGCGACGACGAGGTCCTCGCACCGCGATCAAGGTTGTGGTTGTGGTTGCGGTGGCCCAGGTTGCCGCGCCCGCCCACGGGTGCGTGTATCGGGATCCCCGCGCGTTCATGGTGAGCGGAGGGCGGCGCTGAGCCTGCTGCTGACGCAGGCAGCAAGGCTGACCGTGCTGATGATGGTCGAGGTGGACTTTGCCTCATCACGACAGGGATCGTCGCCGCGGAGGGCTTGTAGTTTGAGCACGTGCTGAGTTCTTGCGCAGACCGTGACGCTGACAACGCACACGCTTGCCAGAGCTCTGCACGCGGCCGACAGGCTTACTGCCGTGCTCACCGAGCACCAGGTGCGGCGGCGATCGGGACCGTGGAGCCGCTCATCTGCGTCAGGTCAGAGGGCCAGCAGTTGCTGGCCCTCTGACCACCGGATGGAGAGCGGACTACTTTCGCGCTACGACTGCCGCAGCCTCACTGATGGTGACGCCGGGGTGAGCTTCCCGGTACCGTCGGACTGCTTCGGGGTCAATCGGTCCCCTCGTCAGGGTGGTGGTACTTCCGACGATGGGCGAACCGAAGGCCGTGAAGCAGAGCGTCGCGAGCGCGAGGATCCCTGCGTACATCGGTCCGAAGAGCGAGTACGCCAGGATCGCCGCTGCGAGACCGCCGAGCGTGATCAGCGCTGACGTTCGCCGCTTCACGAGAAGCACCTCTGCTTGACGGCCGCAATTCCGAGGAGCTCGGCCCCGAGAGCTGCCGCTGCCCCAACGAGGGCCTGGATCTTCTCCCACTTGAAGGAGGCACCCCAGAACAGTTGCACAGCCTTTGCGACGCCTCCGAGGCCGTCGAAGAGCTTCTTGATGACGGCCGCGACGATCGCCGACTTGGTCGGTGTGATCGAGGCGAACGACTCCATCGTAGTCTCCTTCCAATGCCGGCCCGGATACCGGAAGCTCATCTTCTCGGCTCGTGATTAGAGTGTCAACGCTGAAACTTCACGATGTGCAAGGACGCCTTCGGTGGGCAACCGGCCGAGCGATCGGGACTGCGCGGACGAGGTCGGTGTGCTTGTCCGAACGTGGAGGTTCAGACCGGATGGCAGAGCGCTCTTGGCTTGAGGACCTGTCCACGGCGCGCCCACGGTGTGTCGAACGGGTCAGACCTCGCCGAGCACCTTCCGCCAGGCCGCCGTGAGAATGGCGAATTCCTCGTCGGAGACGAGATCACGCACCCCGGTCGCGAGCACCGCGGACCGCACGGCTTCCTCGGCGCCAGCGCGGTCCCGCAAGTGCGCGTCCGAGTGCCGCACCGCGCGTCCGGCCTCCTGCGCAGCCTCGATCTCCTCGACGCGTCCCGCAGCGCCAGCGGCCTCAAGTGCGTGCTGCCACGCGGCAACGAGGTCAGCGTTCGTGACCATCCGTCCGTCGGCGCCTCCCTGGATCGCGAGCGATGCGCTCGGTTCCGGCAGCAGGATGCCCTCGTCGGCCTTCCAGGTGACGTCGAGTGCCTCTGCCTCTTCGGCGGTGATCTGCCCGGCGCGGGCGATCATCGCCTGCAGTCCGGCGTTGCTGGTGGTGTCCGTCACGGTGCCCTCTCCGACCGACGCGTCCGCGTGGTCTCGTCCATCTTCCTGGCCGCCTCGCTTCCGGCGTTCAGCGATCACACATCGCGGCGTGGGGGCTGAGGCGTGTCGACCTCGTCGCTCGTCGCTCGGCGCACGGCCCTGTGTGCCGCCGGGATCGATAGGAGAGCTCCGCCCACGAGCAGGACCGAGGCGATGATCACCGACGACGGCGTACGAAGCGGGGTGATGAGGATGCTCAACACGCACCAGACGACGGTGAGCGTCCCGGAGATCAGCGTCGGACGCAGCGCGGCACGGTGCCCTGTCTGCCAGGCCCGGGCGCTGGACATCGTGCTCCTGGTCCGGACCCCCGCGAACCCGTTCCGACCCAGCGATCCGATTGCGGCTCGCCACGTCACCCAGGCGACGAGTACCGCTGCACCGATCTCCACCATCAATGCGAACACCATTGCTCCTGACACGGCGCCGACGCTAGCGTGCTGGAGTGTGAACGGCAAAGTACCGGGCGACCGGTGGCGAGGGAGTCTTCGTACAACTGGTGGCTGGCGAACCGTCAGCGCGCCCCGAGGGCCCTACGCTGACGCATCGTTGCTCGAGTGGGGCAGCATCACGAAAGGGCTCGTCGGGACGACAGCTTCGATCACCCTCGAGGTCGAGCGACCGGTCGCGTACTACCTCCCCGGTGTGCCCGATGCCGCGATGGCCGTTGCCGACCTCGTCCACCACACCTCCGGGCTTCCACGGGTACCGGCAACGATCCGGGACAGTCTCTTCCGCGACCCGTACCGCTCGGCCGTGGGTGTTCCGCTGGACCTGGCAGCCGCGCTCCCGGTCTCGCCTCGCGGGCAGTACGTGTACTCGAACCTCGGGTACGCGCTCCTGGGTGCCGTCCTCGACAAGGTGCACGGGGACTGGTTCGCCGCAGTGCGGGATCACGTCCTGCAGCCAGCCGGCATCACGTCGGCCGCGCTCGTTCCCGATCCGTCGGATCGCGTCATGCCGAGGCTCCTCGGCCGCGCGATCCGGCCGTGGGCGCTCGGTGCGTCGTCATTCGCGGCGGCAGGTGGAGTGTGGTCGACATTCGACGATCTCTGCCGCTATGCCGACTGGGCGCTCGAATCAGGTGCTCCGCGTTCTCGCACGGTGAGTTGGCAGCGCTCCGTAACGTCCATCTGGATCAACGGTGAGGTTCGAGCTGCGGGGGCGGTGATCGCCAGTGCGGGTGGTGTCACCGCCGTTGTCCACGCGCTCGCGAAGGCTCCGGGCGCGACGGATCGGATCGCCGCGGCGCTTGTCGAGCAGGAGGTGCGGAGGACGCCTGACGGGTGACCATGAGACCAACGCGGCCCACCTGGCGGAGTCGGGTCGAGCCTCCAGGTCGGATCTGGAGCCTGGCCGAGGTGGGGAGCGTCGTCACGCTGGCGGCGTCGTTCCCGCGCCCTCGGTGTCGTCCGCCCCCGCCGGACCGGTGCCGGCCTGGTCGAGGTTCTCGTGTGGATCGCCCATGTCACCGGTCGCCTTGCCCGCGGGGGACAGCCCGAAGTGCTTGCGGACGGCGTTTTCCTCGGCGAGGGACAGGGTGTTTCCGGCTCCGGGGGAGGGTGCGCCCTTGATCGCGCTCTTTGCGTACCCGACGTGCAGGTCGGTGCCGTCGAACGTGGCGTCCTCGACCGGGACGAGGGTGGTGTGTCCTCCGAAGAGCCCGGTCGCGACACTGACGAACGCAGCGCTGCCGTCCGAGTCGGAGGGGAACACCTGCGCGACCTTGCCGACCGATGCGCCGTCGCGGTCCCGGACGGTCGCGTTCTCGATCTCGTGGATCGTGCTCTTCGTGATCATGGGCGTAGTAAACGCCCTGCGCCCGCGGTAGCCGGTCAGATAGCGATGTGCGTCACGAGGCTGACGGAGTCATTGACGTCGTGCCGCGACGACGAAGACTGCGGCCGCGATGCCGAGCACGACCAGGACCGACAGCCACGCGAGGCCGGGAAGGTCGAACAGGAGGATCGCCACCGCGATGGCGATCAGCACGACGGGTGTTGCGAACCACAGCGCGGTCCGTGTGTTGGCGTTCATCTGGTCTCCCTGTGTCGCACGGACGCAGACGATGACCGACCTGGCGTCCGAGTTGGCTTCGGAGCGGATCATTCGAACTCTAGCCGCACCCGCCCGGACGGCGGTCTCGGCTCGTCGGTAGGCGAGCCCCGTAGCAACGCGACGCGGAAGCCGAACGCAGGTCGAGCCTCCCGGCTGTGTCGCGAGCCGAGCACCTGACCAACGCAACGAAGACGACGGCTCGCAGCGGTCAGTGCGCCACAGGTGCGGCGATGCTCGCGAGTTCAGTCCGGACGATGTCCGCTCCAGCGGCCAGTGCGCCGAGCTTGTCCAGCGCAGCACCCCGCGCCAGCGGCGCCATCCCGCAGTTGGAGCTCGGGATGAGCTTGTCGGCGTCGACGAAGTCGAGTGCACGACGGAGCACCTCCGCGACCTCCTCCGGCGTCTCGACGGTCTCGGTCGCGACGTCGATCGCCCCGAGCATGACCTTCTTCCCGCGGATGAGGTCCACGAGGTCGAGCGGGACGTGGGAGTGGATGCACTCGAGCGACACGATGTCGATCGAGGACTGCTGCAGCAGCGGGAAGGACTGCTCGTACTGGCGCCACTCCGCCCCGAGGGTCTCCTTCCACTTGTTGTTCGCCTCGATGCCGTAGCCGTAACAGATGTGCACGGCGGTCTCGGCGCGGAGGCCCTCGGCGGCGCGCTCGAGCGCGGCCACGCCCCAGTCCTGCACTTCGTCGTGGAAGACGGTGAACGCGGGCTCGTCGAACTGGATGATGTCGACGCCGGCCGCTTCGAGCTCCCGGGCCTCCTGGTTGAGGATCGTGGCGAACTCCCACGCCAGCTTCTCGCGGCTCTTGTAGTGCTGGTCGGAGAGCGTGTCGATCATGGTCATCGGGCCGGGCAGCGCCCACTTGATCGGGCGGTCGGTCTGGGCGCGCAGGAACCTCGCGTCCTCGACGAAGACCGGCTTCCGGCGGCTGACGGCACCGACGACGGTCGGGACGGCCGCGTCGTACCGGTCGCGGATGCGGACGGTCTCCTTGCGGTCGAGGTCGACGCCGTCGAGGTGCTCGATGAACGTCGTGACGAAGTGCTGGCGGGTCTGCTCGCCGTCGCTGACGATGTCGATGCCGGCGCGCTCCTGCTCGTGGACCGCGGCGCGGAGTGCGTCCTGCTTGCCCTCCGTCAGTGCTGCCCCTTCGAGCTGCCAGGGGGACCAGAGCTTCTCGGGCTCGGCGAGCCAGGACGGTTTCGGCAGGCTGCCGACGATGGAGGTGGGCAGAAGGGTGCTCATACTCGTGGAGTTCCTCACGGTTCAGTGGGTCAGGGCGGCGGGGTGCGTTGCCCACCGCTCGAGGAGTGCTCGGTGCGGCTTCACGAGGTGCTCCTCGGTGTAGCGGCCCTGGGTGACGCCGAGGCGGCTGCGTTCCTCGCGGTCGTAGGCGACGCCGGTCGAGGAGAAGTCCGTGTGCTCGAGGGTCGGACGGTAGGTGCTCGGCGCGGGCGTGTTCGCGTTGTAGATCTCGGGCCGGTAGATCTTCTGGAACGTCTCCATGGTGCTGATCGTGCCGATGAGCTGCAGGTCCGTGTAGTCGCCCAGCAGGTCACCACGCGTGTAGAACGCGAGCGGAGCCTTCCCGCCGGCGGGCATGAAGTAGCGCACCTGCATCCCCATGCGGCCGAAGTAGTCGTCGGTCAGCGACGAGTGCTCGTGCAGGTACTCCGCGCCGAGGACCGGGTGGACGGTGCCCGACTGCTGGTAGGTCTGGCTCGTCGAGACGCTGATGCAGACGACGGGCTCGGCGTCGAAGTGGTCCTGGAACGCAGGAGACTCCAGGAAGCGCTGGAAGAGCTGGCCGTGCAGGTACCCGAAGTGCTCAGGGATGCCGGCGCTCTTGTCGAGGGTGGGCAGCAGTACGGAGAAGTCGTAGTCGCGGAGGTACGACGAGAAGTTGTTGCCGAGGATCCCCTGGTGGCGCTCGCCGGTGTGCTGGTCCACGATCGTGACGTCGAGCATCTCGAGCAGGGGGAACTGCTCGTCCGAACCTCCGTCGACGAAGTGAGCGGCGACCGAGACGATGTCGAGCTCGACCCGGTACCGGTCGCTCGAGGGGTCGCCCACAGCGAGGTCGTTGCACCGACGGTCGATCATGGCGATGGCACGGCGAAGGTTCTGCTGACGCTGCTCCCCGCGTGCGAGGTTGGCGAAGTTCGTGGTCAAGCGCGAGCTGTCGGCAGGGGAGTAGTCCTCGTCGAAGCGGGTCCTGGTGATGCTGAAGGTGAGGTCGTTCGCCATGGTCGGCAGTCCGTACGTCGAGCGCCCGGAGGCACTGGGGAAGGGGTACCTCGATGATGTCGCGATTCGACGGCCATCGGGTAATCCCCAAACGCTATGCGCTGGTATAGCCTCCGCCTATGGCTCGTGTCTCGAACGACATCACCTTGCAGCAGCTCCGGTACTTCATCGAGGTCGCGACGGAGGGCTCGATCAGCGCGGCGGCCGACCTGCTCTACGTCGCGCAGCCGACGCTGTCGGCTGCGATGAAGGACCTGGAGGCTCGGATCGGCCGGGCGCTCTTCGTGCGCTCGGCGCGTGGTGTCGTCCTCACCGTCGACGGCGTCGAGTTCCTCGGGTACGCCCGCCAGGTGGTCGAGCAGGTCTCCCTGCTCGAGCAGCGCTACGTCGGTGGGCAGCCGTCACGTCGGCTGCTCGGGGTCTCCGCCCAGCACTACTCGTTCGCCGTGGAGGCCTTCGTCCGGATGGTCGAGGGCGCCGCCGCGGACGAGTACGAGTTCTCGCTCCGGGAGACGCGCACGTGGGACATCATCGAGGACGTCCGCACGCTGCGGAGCGAGGTGGGCATCCTCTACCGCAACGACTTCAACCGGCAGGTCCTCGGGAAGCTGCTGCGGGACGCCGGAGTCGTGTTCACGCCGCTGTTCGTCGCGCAGCCGCACATCTTCGTGTCCCGGCGGAACCCGATCGCGTCCCAGGCGCGTGCGACCCTTGACGACCTCGCCGACCTCCCTCGGCTGACGTTCGATCAGGGTGCGAACAACTCCTTCTACCTGGCGGAGGAGATCCTGTCCACGATGTCGAGCAAGCGGGAGATCCGGGTGTCCGACCGGGCGACGATCTTCAACCTGATGATCGGCCTCGGCGGGTACACGATCTCGACCGGGCTCATCAGCGACGACCTCGACCCCGAGATCGTCGCCATCCCGCTCGACGTCGACGAACGCATCGAGATCGGCTGGATCGCGCACGCGTCGGTTCCGCTCACGGTGCAGGCGCAGACGTACCTGGATGAGTTGCGGGCGGTGGTCACCGGCTACGGGGTGGAGCCGCTCGGGTGAGCGCTACCGCGATGTAGGTTCCGAGCATGGAACCAGCTCCGGACGACCGCACGGAACGCGCGGACGGGGCCCGTTGGTGGGTCCCGTGGCTCGTGGGCTTCCTCGTGAGCGCGGCAGCACTCATCGCCCTCAGCGAGGTGTTCCCCGTCGCCATGGCAGTGCTCGCCGGCTACGGATCGAGCGTCGGCGCCGCGTGGAGGGGCCGCGGGCAGACGGCCGCTCGGGCGAGTCGCGGGCACTGGGTCGCGGCCGGTTGCTCCGTCGCCCTGTTCGTCGGACTCGGGCTGCTCCTCGGGGCTGTCGGGCTGTCCTTCAGTGACGACCAACGGGGGAACGCGGCCGCCGGTGCCGTGGTCGGCGGGGTCCTGCTCGCCGTCAGCGGTGGCGCGCTGCTCGCGATGGTCCTCGCCGTCCGACGACGACGACGCCGCCGTCGACTACTTCGCGCCGACGACTGACCGTTCACTCGGGATGGCCAAAGAGGGAGAGGAAGGTCCAGACAACGCCGATCACCGCCAGTCCGACAGCGAGCACACGAACGAGACCAGTGGGGGTAGCACTCCGTTGACCGCGGCTGCAAGGCTCAGCTCGCTGTCCGTCGGTCGATCGCGAACGAGACAGCCGAGTTTCGCTCATCGCGGACTGGCGGACGAATCGACGCCCAGCACGATTGACTCCGCGTATGCGTGCGCTGGTGCTGGGCGGAACAGGGTGGCTCGGTCGCGCGATCGTCCGCGACCTCCTCGGTGCAGGAGCCGATGTCACCTGCCTCGCTCGAGGTGAGTCGGGCGGTGTGCCCGACGGAGCCGAACTGATCCGCGTGGATCGTCGAGGACCAGGCGCGTACGAGGCGTTGGGTGGCGACTGGGACGAGGTCATCGAGCTCTCGTACGACGTTGATCTCGTCGAGCCCGCCCTCGACGCACTCGCGCATCGCGCGGCCCACTGGACCCTGGTGTCCTCCGTGTCCGTGTACGCCCGGAACGACGAGCCGGATGCTGACGAATCAGCACTGCTCGTGGAGCCGACCAACCTGACGGAGTACGCGGATGCGAAGGTCGCAGCGGAGCGAAGCAGTGCCGCCCGTCTCGGTTCCCGTCTCCTGATCGGACGGCCCGGGCTCATCGTCGGGCCAGGCGATCCCAGTGACCGGTTCGGGTACTGGCCAGCGCGGTTCAGCAGGAGCGGTCCGGCCCTGGTGCCGACGGCCTCCGGTCGGTTCGTCCAGGTGATCGACGTCGACGACCTCGCCGCTTGGATCGGTCAGGCGGGACGAGCGGGCCGCACGGGTGTCGTCAACGCCGTCGGGGAGGCGCACCCGATGCGCGACTTCTTCCGCAGCGCGGCCGACATCGCGGGCTTCGACGATGACCTCGTGGAAGTCGACGACGACGCACTGCTCGCCCAGGACGTCCGGTACTGGGCGGGTCCTCGTTCGCTGCCACTGTGGCTCCCGCACTCGGACGCGGCGTTCGCCCAGCGGTCGGCTCGCGCGTTCCAGGAGACGGGCGGAGTCGCTCGGCCACTGGACGAGACACTCGCCGATGTGCTCGCTGACGAACGGTCCCGTGGCGTCCCCCGGCCTCGTCGGTCAGGTCTCACTGAGTCCGAGGAGCGGGCGATCCTGCACCTGGGTGGAAGCGAACACTCTCCTGAACCGCCGTCTCGGTGACCGATTCTCCGTGGGGACGCTGCTGGCTGGGTCGGTTCAGCTGCTGAGGAGCTCGTCCGAGACGGTCCAGAGCCGCTGCGCGAGTGCGGGGTCGAGTGCCCACGCCTTCACGCCGTGCGGGTGGTCCGCCATCGCTGCGTCGTCGGGCACGGTGTATGCCTCTCGGCAGTCGTCGAGGTAGTGGCCGCCCGTGTGGGCGAACTCATCCGAGACCGCGGCGACCATCGTCGTCGCGGCGCCCTGTTCGACGGTCTTGTAGGTGAAGACGCCTGCTGCCTCGGCTGCGTTGAGGGACGCTTTCTGCTGCTCGGAGAAGTGGCGTTGCAGTCCGGTGACGATCCCGCCGGGATTGACGGCGTTGGCAGTGATGCCGTCATCTGCCCACTTTCGGGTGGCTTCGACTGCGAAGAGCGAGTTCGCGGTCTTTGACTGCGCGTATGCAGTCTGGGGGTTGTAGGGGCGGTGGTCGAAGTCGAGGTCGTCGAAGTCGATCCCCGCGCGCATGTGCGCGGTCGAGCTGAGTGCCACGACGCGGGCTTCGCCACGGTCCATGGCGCCTACTGCGAGGGCCCGGTGCAGACCGGACGTGAGTGCGTGGTGTCCGAGGTGGTTCGTGGCGAACTGGAGCTCGCGGCCGGCCATGGTGCGTTCGAGGTCGGCCGCGACGAGCCCGGCGTTGTTCACCAACAGGTGCAGCGGCTTGTCCCATGTGTTGACGAAGGCCGTGATGGAGCCGACGTCGGCCAGGTCGAGCCGGGCGACGACCGGACGGCGCATCGTCGATGCCTCGATCATGGCCGCGACCTTCGCGCCGGCGGCGGGGTTTCGCACTGCGAGCGTCACGGAGGCACCGGCGGCCGCGAGCGCACGGGCAGTCTCGACCCCCAGTCCGGAGGAGGCCCCGGTGACGACAGCTCGGACTCCATGGAGGTCGAGCCCCTTGACGACGTCGGCCGCGGTGCTGCTCGCGGCGAACCGGGTGGTGATCAACGGGGAGGTCATACCGTCACTATACACAGTAGACATTATCTGTAAAGTAAGCATAGCTGCGGGTAGGCTTGTGGCGTGCCTGCTTCCACTCCTCACATCGAAGACAGCCGCCGACGCTCGGTGCTGGAGTCCGCGCTCGAGACATTCGCTCGCGTGGGCTACCGAGGCGCGTCGATGGAAGCGATCGCGAGGGCCGCACGGATCTCGCGACCGGGCCTGTACTTCCTGTTCGAGTCGAAGGAAGCCCTGTTCCGCGAGGCCGTGTCGCACGTACTGTCGTCGGATCTCGCCGCCGTCGAAGCGACCTTCGCGGACGACACGATGCGGTTCCAGGATCGGCTCGTGGCCGCCTTCGATCGCTGGGCGGGGAGGTATGTCGGTCCGATGGTGCGTGACGTGCCGACAGTCATCGCGGACAACCCGTTCTTGCTCGACGACGTTGCCTGCGCAGCGCCAAGCCGGTTTGCCGACTTCGTGGAGGCCGCTGTGTGCCGCGAGATGACGAACGGTGCGTCGGTCGCGCAGACCCTGAACAGCGTGTCGGTCGGATTGATCCATCAGGTCTCCACACGCGAGGAGTACCTCGAGCGCCTTCGCGTGGCGGTCGAACTCCTCACCTGATGGCCTCTTGCCGACCGGCTTCAGACGTCCGGTGAACGACCGGCTGTCGAGACCCCGTTCTCGCCGCGTCAGCGCCCGTTGGCGCAAGATCGAGGTCGTGCGTTTCGACACCGTTCTGGCCCCAACCGACACCCCGGACCTCCTGGCGGAGGTCGCCGCGCTTCGGCGCCCTGCTCGACGACTCGCTCGCGGGGTGACCATGATGCGGGGCGGCTCGGCGCAGGCGCGGCAGTTCCAGCTCGTCGTCGACGAGCGCGACGAGAGCTGGACGTGTGACCGGCAAGGCGACCGCCACCGCGATCAGTACGCGGATGGTGTCCTCCACTCGATCGACGGGCCGGTGGAAGTCGGCTTCGCCCGCAGCGGCACGGTAGCGCCTCCGGTTCGGCTGCTCACCCCGGAGCTCCTGCCGATGTGGGGTTCGCCCGCGAGCTTCGTGCCGATCCTGGTGCAACGGATCCGCGGGCACTGGCTGCTTGTGACATGCGAGCACGAGCGCGATCCGGCGGACCGCGTGACGGTGGTCATCGACGAAGGGGACGGCATCGCGCACCGCTGGTACGGCACGAGCGAGGTCACGGTGCTCACGGAGGTCCGAGTGATGGACGATGACGAGCCCGCACCGCTGCGTCCTCGCTTCTCCCGTCTGTCGGAGTGGCCAGCGCTCGAATACTGAGGGGCCGCGCCGCCGTCTCGCTCACCGAGTGGTGAGCGAGACGGATCGGGGTTCCAGGCGGATGTCCGTCCCCGTCGACGCAGCGCGCGAAGAACGATGAGCAACAGCAGGAAGCCGAGTGAACTGCTGACCGAGAAGCTCAGGCCGACACGCACCGTGACGAACGTCCGATGTCCGAACAGTGCGTTGAGCAAGAGGCCGAGGCCGACGGCGAATCAGGTGATCAGTGCAGCGCAGACCGGTTCGAGCCATGGCGGCGACAGCAACGATGCTCGGTCAACCAGGAGACCCTGCTCCAATCGTGCTCGTGCGGCCTTCTCTCGATCCCGGATCGCGGATCGCGATCCCCGCGGCCCGCGCTGACGCGGGCCAAGGCGAACACCGGCCGAACGATCCGATGACCGATCGCTCACCGTTCACCTCATGTCACCGTGCGCTGTATAGTCAGCGAATGCTGACCATAGCGCCGAGGCTCGACGTCATGAATCGACTGGGGCGGGCGCTTGCCGACCCGACTCGGTCGCGGATCCTGCTCCGGCTACTGGACGGCCCCGGCTACCCGGCGCGATTGGCGGACGAGCTCGAACTGACGCGGACGAACGTGTCGAACCACCTCGCGTGCCTGCGTGGGTGTGGCATCGTCGTCGCCGCACCGGAGGGACGCAGCACCCGGTACGAAATCGCCGACCCGCACCTCACGCGTGCCCTCGAAGCGCTCGTCGACGTCGTCCTCGCCGTCGACGACGGCGTCGGCTGCACCGACGCGGACTGCGACGTGCCGCTGTGCTGCGGAGTCGGCGCATGAGCGCCACCATCCAGCTCAGCACGCCACTCTCCGCCGCGCGGCGGCTGCTCCTGCAGCGCCGGGTCCGGTGGATCGTCGCGGCAACCATCACCTACAACGTCATCGAGGCGATCGTCGCGATCAGCGCCGGTACCATCGCGTCGTCCACGGCGCTGGTCGGCTTCGGCCTGGACTCCATCGTCGAGGTCCTCTCCGCCGCGGCTGTTGCATGGCAGTTCGCCGGCCACGACCCCGAAGCGCGCGAACGCACCGCGTTGAAGGTCATCGCGGTCTCGTTCTTCGGTCTCGCCCTCTACGTGAGCGTCGACGCGATCCTGGCACTCACCGGCATCCGCGAACCGGAACACAGCACCGTCGGTATCGTCCTCGCCACGGTCAGCCTGGCGATCATGCCATTCCTCAGCCTCCTGGAACGCCGCACCGGCAAGGAACTCGGCTCCGCATCAGCGATCGCGGACTCGAAGCAAACCCTTGTGTGCAGCTACCTCTCCGCCGCCGTCCTCATCGGCCTGCTGCTGAACACCCTCTTCGGGTGGACCTGGGCCGATCCCATCGCCGGCCTAGTCGTGGTCGTCTTCGCCGTCCGCGAAGGCCTCGAAGCGTGGCGGGGCGACGCCTGCAAGCAACCCGTCTCCGCCCTCACGGGTGAGCGACAGGTCGACGCCTGCGACTGCTGCTGACCGCGCAGCCCACCGATGCAGCGCGGCGAGCGATTCCTGCTGGACTGGTTCGAGGCCGAAGCCCTCGCCCCGGGCTACCGCCTCCGGTCCGCCGACACCACCGAACCGGTCGCTGACATCGAAACGCTGCCGGAGGCGTGCCGGGTGTGCATGCTCCGCTCCGGGCGGCGAGGCTGAACATGACCGCGACCGTGATCGCCGACCACACGATCCCGCCCGCGGACGGACGGGCATGGTGCCCGGTGACCAGCGCCGTCACCGACTGCGCGGTCAGGTAGACGGCGAGGGCGATGAATGCCACGCCGATAAGCCGTAGCGCTCGCTCCTGCCGGGCGGCGCCGGTCCCCGCCAGCTCCCAGAGGACAACGACGCTCGCGCCGATCTCGATGACCGAGTCCAACCCGAAGCCGGCCAACGCAGCCGACGCTGCACGCACCGCGAGGACAGCGAGGACGACGGCACCGATCACGTTCCACGCGAGCGTGCACCACTCCAACCCCCGACCGACGCGGAGCAACCGCACTCGGTGGACGTCGTCGACCGGAGCGGTCATCGACGTGACGGCGGCGCGGGAGTGACGGTGAAGGCGTCGACGTTGCCCATTGCCTCGTGGACGTGCTCGGACGCATGGGCGGCGACGTGCGCAGCCTCGTGGAGGTCACTGGTCTCCACGACGATCGTGGCGGAGCGGCACCTGACCACCTGACCGGTGGCCGATCGGCCAACGGGCTCGCGCTGCCCCGTGGCGATCCGACTCGTCGTCTCGAGTGACTGCTCTCGGTCGTCGCAGGACGACCCCTGCGCATCCCGCGGCCAGGCAACCGCAGACAGCCCCCGCCGGAAGAACGAGTTGCCACCCGCCGACAGTCAGCAGCAGACCGCCGATGACGGCAGCGACGAAGGCCAGCGCTCCCACGACGACCGATGCGCGGCGCACCGGATGCGCCGCGAGTTTCTGCTCCGCGCGGTTCCTCACGACGACCCCGACCCACGCGACGGTGGCGGCGACCGCGACACCCAACGGGATCGCGGCCACTGATGCGAAAGCCACCGATCCCCAGCTGACGTAGTCGTACCGGATCTTCCCGAGGCTGAACATCCCGACCGCGAAGACTGCGCCGGCGACGACGACCACAGCCGGTAGCGCCGCTCGGCGGAGCCAACTCGTCATCGCCCCGTTCCGAGATCCCACCATGTCGACAGCGTAGGACCGCGCGATCCAGGCTCAGACCTCGACGGTGTAGTCGAGCGCGAGGTCTGCGGCGTTCCGGCCCCGGATGCCCCAGTTCACCTTCGGCGTCTCGGTGATCGTGATCTCGACACTGTGCGACGAGATGCCGACAGCGGATTCGATTCGAGCGAAGAGCTCGCTGATGAGGGTTCGCTTCGCTGTCTCGCTCCTGCCCTCGAACATCGAGATCTCGATGATCGTGTAGTGAGGACCCCGGTCTTCCGGATGGACGAAGTCGGCGGGGTCAAGGCCGATGAACCGCTGGAACCGCTTCTCTGGCGGGTAGTCGAGCGCCTTCATGATCGCGCCGTGGATCGCGTCCGAGAGAGCGGCACGGTGTGCGTCGAGGGACGCGCGGAGGGCGAAGACGACGACTTGTGCCACGACGGAATGCTACCGAGCGCACGAAACGCGGGGCCCCGTCCGTTGCCCGCCGCGGTCGCAGGATTGTCGCTGGCCGCCCGTATCCTTGCCACTCGGGCGCCGAGCCGACTCCCCTCGGTCCGGAGCCCACGGAAGGAACAGCCATGAGCATGGAAGGCGCGGCCTGGAGCTCGCTGTACAAGATCTCGACCGCCAGGGACGGCAAGCACGGCATCTCCCGTGAGTCCGTCCGACGGATCATGACGTTCGCCGTGCCGTACCGGGCCAAGTTGGTGGTCTTCATCGCGCTGTCCGTCGTCGGGGCGTTCCTGGCAGTCGCGACGCCGGTGCTCGCAGGCCAGGTCGTCGACGTCATCGCTGCCAAGGGGGCAGTCGGCACGATCGTCTGGCTCGCCGTCGTCATCGCCCTGGTCGCCGTCGCCGACGCCGCCGCGTCGCTCGTGACCCGCTGGTACTCGGCACGGATCGGCGAAGGTGTGATCCTCGACCTCCGCACCGCCGTCTTCAACCACGTGCAGAAGATGCCGATCGCCTTCTTCACCCGTACGCGGACGGGCGCGCTCGTCAGCCGTCTCAACAACGATGTGATCGGCGCGCAGCAGGCCTTCAGCGGCACGCTGTCCGGCGTGGTCACGAACATCGTGGCGCTGATCCTCACCCTGGCCGTCATGCTCAGCACGTCGTGGCTCGTGACCGTGCTCGCGGTGGTCATGCTCCCGATCTTCCTCATCCCAGCACGCCGGATGGGCAGCCGGCTCGCTGCGCTCCGCCGCGAGGCCGCTGATCACAACGCAGCGATGAGCACGCAGATGACCGAGCGGTTCTCGGCGCCGGGCGCCACCCTCGTCAAGCTGTTCGGTCGTCCCGACGAAGAGGCCGAGGAGTTCCGGGTGCGCGCCGCCCGCGTCCGCGACATCGGTGTCAGGAGCGCCCTGCTGCAGTTCGTCTTCGTCACCGCGCTCACGCTCGTCTCCGCACTCGCGCTCGCGCTCGTCTACGGGGTCGGCGGCTCCCTTGCACTCGGTGGGCAGCTGAACACCGGCGACGTGGTGACGCTCGCCCTGCTGCTCACCCGCCTCTACGCCCCGCTGACCAGCCTGGCGAACGCGCGGGTCGAGATCATGAGCGCTGTGGTCAGCTTCGAGCGGGTCTTCGAGGTGCTGGACCTCGAACCGCTGATCCAGGAGAAGCCCGACGCGGGCACCGTCCCGGACGGCCCGGTGTCGGTCGAGTTCGACGACGTCCGCTTCGCGTACCCGGCGGCGGACAAGGTGTCGCTCGCCTCACTCGAAGAGGTGTCCACGCTGGACACCCGCGGTGGCGAAGAGGTCCTGCACGGTGTCTCCTTCCGCATCGAGCCAGGGCAGACCGTCGCGCTCGTCGGGACCTCCGGTGCCGGCAAGTCCACGATCGCGCAGCTCCTGTCGCGGCTGTACGACGTCGACAGCGGGGCGGTGCGGCTGGCCGGGAAGGACGTCCGCGACGTCACCTTCGCGTCGATGCGGCACTCGCTCGGCATGGTGACGCAGGACGGCCACCTGTTCCACGAGACCATCCGCTCCAACCTGCGCCTCGCCCGGCCCGGGGCATCCGACGACGAGGTCTGGGACGCCGTCCGCCGTGCTCGGCTCGAGCCGCTCATCCGGTCCCTGCCCGATCAGCTCGACACGATGGTGGGGGAGCGCGGCTACCGGCTGTCCGGTGGTGAACGCCAGCGGATGACCATCGCGAGGCTGCTGCTCGCGCAGCCGCGGGTCGTCATCCTCGACGAGGCGACGGCGGCGCTCGACTCGACGTCCGAGGCCGCGGTGCAGGCAGCGCTGAGCGAGGCGCTGGAGGGACGGACCGCGATGGTCATCGCACACCGGCTGTCCACCATCCGGAGCGCTGACTTGATCCTCGTGGTCGAGGACGGCTCGATCGTGGAGCGCGGCACGCACGAGGAACTGCTGGCTGCCGGCGGCCGGTACGAGGAACTGCACCGCACGCAGTTCGCGGTGCAGAAGAACCTGGCTGTCGAGGAGAACCTGCGCTGACGACCCCGGACAGGAGGCGCGGTGCGGGCTGACACCGTGCCTCCTGTCCGGCCGTTGCCGGGTCAAGCACCGCTCGTCAGGTCGTACATCGTGACGCCACCGACGGTCTGCGCGTCGAAGTTCGCGGCGACCCACGCCGCGATCTTCGTGGCGGCGTCGCTCCCGGTGCTGCCGCTGGTGTTCGTGGAGCCGCCGATGAACCAGTGCACTCGCCCTTCGGCGACCAAGGTCTTGAACTCCGACAGCGTCGGCGACGGATCGGTGCCGTTGTACCCGCCGATCGCCATCACCGGGTCGCCCGTCGCGAGCTGGTAGGTGGCGGCGCTGTTCGAGCCGACGGTCGCGGCCGCCCAGGTGAAGTCGTCGGCGTCGGCGGAGAGCGCCGCCACGACCTTCTCCGACACCTCCGTCGAACCACCGAGCAGGTTCGTGCCACCACCGGCACCCCCAGCGGTGCCATCACCCTGGAGCTGGCCGGGAGCCTGACCACCCGGAGCCTGACCACCGGGAGCCTGACCACCCGGTGCCTGCTGCTGCCCGGGCTGCCCGCCGCCGGCGCCACCGGCACCACCGGCGCCCCCGGGCCCACCGACGCCGCCGCCGGGACCCGCCGACGTCACGCTCGGGCCGGCGGAGGGAAGTGCGCCGGTATGCCCCACCGTGGTGGTCTGTACCGAGAACGCCGTCGGCCCGAGCAGTGCCGCGACGAGCACCACCGCGATCGTGGCCGACGCCACACGCCGGCCTCGCGGAGGCACCAGGACCAGCACCGCCCCGACCACCGTCGCGGCCAACACCACCCAGCGGATCCACGGCTGCCACGACGACGCCTGGGTCAGCAGCGCGAAGGACCAGGCCCCGGAGACGGCCACGATCACGGACGTCGCGATCCGCCAGGCGAGCACGGCCCGGCGCTGCCACAAGAGTCCTGCACCGATGCCCACCAGGCCGGCGATGTAGGGGGCGAGAGCGACGGTGTAGTACGGGTGGAAGATCCCGCCCATGAAGCTGAAGACCGCCCCGGTGACGAGCAGCGAACCACCGAGCACCAGTACGGTCGCCTGGCGTGGGTCGCTGCGGCGCCGGGTGCCGACGGCGACGAGTGACACGACGAGCACCAGCAGCGCGGTCGGCAGGAGCCACGTGACCTGGGTGCCGAACTCCGAGCCGAACAGCCGCGTCAGGCCGGTCGAGCCCCAGGAGCCCGCGCCGGTGGTCCCTCCGGGGACGACGCTGCCGGTCTCGTCTCCGGTGACCCGACCGAGGCCGTTGTAGCCGAAGGTCAGCTCCAGGAAGCTGTTCGTCTGTGACCCGCCGATGTACGGGCGGGCCGAAGCCGGGACGAGCTCGACGATCGCGACCCACCATCCGGCGGACACGACGAGCGCGGCGGCAGCGGCCGCGAGGTGGCCGAGCCGGCGGAGCACCGGACGGGGCGACGCGACGAGGTACACGCCGATCAGGGGTGGCAGCACGAGGAACGCCTGCAGCTGCTTCGTCAGGAAGCCGAGTCCGACGAGCACGCCGGCCCACACGACCCAGCGCATCCGCCCGGACTCGATGCCGCGCAGGGCCAGGGCGATCGCTCCGACCGTGAGCAGGACGAGCAGCGCGTCCGGGTTGTCGTAGCGGAACATCAGTGTCGCGACCGGGGTGGTGGCGAGCACCGCGCCGGCGATGAGTGCCGCACCGGCTGAGAAGCGGCGACGCACGATCCGGTACAGGATGGCAACCGACGCGACCCCCATCAGCGCCTGGGGCAGCAGGATCGCCCACGAGTTCAGCCCGAAGAGCCGGACCGAGATCCCGATCACCCAGAGGAAGGCGGGCGGCTTGTCCACGGTGATGGCGTTCGCGGCGTCGGACGATCCGTAGAAGAACGCCTCCCAGCTCTGGCTTCCGGCCTGCACCGCCGCGGAGTAGAAGGCGTTCGCCCAGCCGTTCACGTCGAGGTTCACGACGTAGAGCACACCCGTCGCCAGCAGCAGGCCGAGCAACGCCGGACGCTCCCACCGGGCGGCATCACCCCGGCCGCGGACCAGTCGTCGCAGTCGATCGCCGACCGTGGGTCGGGCAGCGCTGGCTGCGGCCCTCGCCGACGGTGGGTGCGGCGCGGTGACGTCGGGTGCGTGGGTGGTCATGACGACGATCGTCAGCGACCATCATCGGCCGACCATGAGCCACGGCTGTGGTCTCGGTAAGTCGTGTGCAGTCGATCGGCGTCGACGTCAGGACCGAGGGCGGGCGGCCATGCGCGCCGTGTGCCAGCGCCTCACCAAGAGCTGGGTGCGTAGTCCTTCAGGAAGACGCCGAACACGTCGTCGCCTGCTTCGCCGCGGACGATCGGGTCGTAGACACGGGCAGCCCCGTCGACGAGGTCGAGCGGCGCATGGAAGCCCTCTTCCGCCAGACGGACCTTCGTGGGGTGCGGTCGCTCGTCGGTGATCCACCCCGTGTCGACGCTCGTCATCAGGATGCCGTCGGTCTCGAACATCTCCTGGGCACTCGTGCGCGTCAGCATGTTGACGGCGGCCTTCGCCATGTTCGTGTGCGGGTGCCCGGGCCCCTTGTAGGCGCGGCCGAACACGCCTTCCATGGCGCTGACGTTCACCACGTAGGTGCGCTTCGACTCGCTCGCCGCCATGGACGGGCGGAGCTTCGAGATCAGGATGAACGGCGCCGTGGTGTTGGCCAGCTGGACCTCGAGCATCTCGAGCGGGTCGACCTCGTTGACGTGCTGCGTCCAGGAGTTCACGTCGTGCAGGTCCGGGACGAGACCACCGGCGTCGATCGCGGTCCCCATCGCGAGCCGTTCGAGCGAGCTCGAGCCGGGGGCCATGGCCTGCTCGGTGAGTTCATCGGCGCGGGCAGCAGCGGCCGCGAGGATCGGGTGCGCCGTGACGGAGCGGGCGAGTGCCTGCGGGTGCTGGTCGTTCGTGTGCCCGAACGTCACGAGCTCGGGCAGCGGCCCGTCGGGGAGCGGCGCGAGTTCTGCGTCGACGAGGGGCTGGTACGCGCCGGTCGACCGGCGCACGGTCTGGGTGGCGTTGTTGATCAGGATGTCGAGGGGCCCAGCGGCGGCGACGTCCTCGGCGAGGCCGATGACCTGGGCCGGGTCGCGCAGGTCGATGCCGACGACCTTGAGTCGCGAGATCCACTCGGCGGAGTCGGGGAGGCTCGAGAACCGGCGCACCGCATCGCGGGGGAATCGCGTCGTGATGGTGGTGTGGGCCCCGTCGCGGAGGAGTCGGAGCGCGATGTACATGCCGATCTTCGCGCGTCCGCCCGTGAGCAGCGCCCGCTTGCCCGTCAGGTCGGTCCGGGCGTCGCGCTTGGCGTGGCTCATCGCAGCGCACGAGGGGCAGAGCTGGTGGTAGAACGCGTCGACCACCGTGTAGTGCTGCTTGCACATGTAGCACGGGCGGGACTTCAGCAGGGTGCCGGCGGTGGAGGCGCTGGTCGAGGCACTGATCGGGACGCCGCGGGTCTCGTCGTCGATGCGGTCGGCGGCGCCGGTCGCGGTCGCGGCGATCACCAGGCGGTCGGCCTCCGCGATGACCGCGCGCTTCTCGAGCCGGTGGGCCCGCTTCACCGCCTTGAACATCTTCGCCGTGGCCTGACGAACCCGCACGAAGTCGGGGTGCCGCTCGTCGATCGACGGCAGCTGCTCGAGGACCCGGAGGGTGGCGTGGAGGTCCTCGGGGAGGATGCCGCTGGGCTCGGGATGCTCGGAGGTCACACGGGATTCTACGTTGCGTTGCGGCTGGCGCGCAGTCCGTCCACGACGAGGTCGAGCAGGTGCGGTGCCCGGTCGGCGGCCGACGGCCCGAGCTGCCAGAGGAACGCGACGAGTGCGAGCAGGTCGGGTGGTGACACGTCCGGACGGAGGACGTCGGCGCGCACTCCGGCGTCGAGCAGGCTGGCGATCGCGTCGACGATCTCGTCGTACTGCTCGTCGTGCAGCTGCTGACGGGTGGCCGCGTCCAGGACGTCGGCCAGGGCGTGCTTCTGGTACCCGAAGGCGGCGAGCTCGTCGAGCCAGGACCGGAGTGCCGTCCGCTGGTCGGGCGATCCTGCCGAGGCGCGTGCGGACGCGACCAGTCCCTGGAAGTCCTCGCGGTAGACCTCGGCGAGCAGGGCCTCCCGGCTGGGGAAATGACGGTAGATGGTTCCCTGACCGACGCCGGCGAGTCGCGCCACCGATTGCATGGTCGTCGCTGGTTCGACGCGCAGCGCCTCCCGCGCGACGTCGACGAGTCGCGCGCGGTTGCGTTCAGCGTCGGCGCGGCGGAGCGATTGCGAAGCGGACATATGTCCGGTAGTCTCCCTCGATGAAGCGGACAAGCGTCCGCTTCACTCTAGCGAAGGGAAGACCATGGAGGGAATCCAGGGCAAGGTCGTCGCCGTCACCGGAGCATCGAGCGGTATCGGCGAGGCGACAGCGCTCCGCCTCGCCGCCTCGGGCGCGAAGGTCGTGCTCGGTGCCCGCCGCGTCGACCGGCTCGCGTCCGTCGTCGAACAGATCACCGCGGCCGGCGGCGAAGCCGTCGCGGTCGAGACCGACGTCCGCAGCCGGGAGGCGCTGCACGCGTTGGTCGCGTCGGCTCGGTCCCGATTCGGTCGCCTCGACGTGCTCCACCAGAACGCTGGCAGCATGGCGGTCTCCCCGTTCGACGCCCTCGACGTCGACGGCTGGCAGCAGATGGTCGACGTCAACCTGGTCGGGGTCCTCAACGGGATCGCCGCAGCGCTGCCGGTGTTCCGCGAGCAGGGGTTCGGGCACTTCGTGCACACGGCCTCGACATCGGCGCACCGCATCGTGCCGGCGCAGGGTGTGTACGCGGCGACCAAGACCGCCGTGCGGGTCCTCAGTGAAGCGCTGCGACAAGAGGCCGGCCCCGACCTCCGGGTCACGGTCGTCTCGCCCGGCTTCACCGCCACCGAGGGCGTCACGAAGACGGACGACCCCGAGCAGCGCGCCGCCCTCGCGGCCCGGATGGCCGAGATCGCCATGCCCGCCGACGCGGTGGCGGCTGCCGTCGCCTACGCGATCGCCCAGCCGGCGGGTGTCGATGTCGGCGAGGTGATCATCCGACCCACGGCGCAGGACTGATCGGTGACGCCCGTCAGCCGAGCTCCCGCGTGAGGGCCGCCACGAACGCGTCGATGTCCTGCTCCGACGTGTCGAACGAGCACATCCACCGCACCTCGTTCCGGCTGGCGTCCCAGTCGTAGAACCGGAAGTGCTCGCGGAGCCGATCGGCCACGCCTGCCGGCAGCGTCGCGAACACCCCGTTCGCCTGCGTCTCCTGGCTGAACCCGACGCCCTGGATGCTGCCGTCGGCGATCCCCGCCTCGAGTGCACCGCGGAGCCGCTGCGCCATGGCGTTCGCGTGCGAGGCCGAGCGGAGGTAGAGGTCGTCGGTGAGGAGCGCGATGAGCTGCGCCGACACGAACCGCATCTTCGACGAGAGCTGCATGTTCATCTTGCGGAGGTACTGCAGCCCCTCGGACGCGGCGGGGTTCAGCACGACGATCGCCTCGCCGTAGAGCATCCCGTTCTTGGTGCCGCCGAAGCTCAGCACGTCGACACCGGCGTCGGTGGTGAAGTCGCGGAGGGGGAGCCCGAGGGTCGCGGCGGCGTTGGAGATGCGGGCACCGTCCATGTGCAGCGTCATGCCGAGCGGGTGGATGTGGTCCGCGATCGCCCGGATCTCCTCGACGGTGTACGCGGTGCCGAGCTCGGTGGTCTGGGTGATCGAGACGACGAGCGGCTGGGCACGGTGTTCGTCGCCCCAGCCCCACGCCTCGCGGTCGATCAGCTCGGGCGTGAGCTTGCCGTCTGGCGCATCGACGGTGAGGAGCTTCATGCCGCCGACCCGCTCGGGCGCCCCGGCCTCGTCGGTGTGGATGTGGGCGGTCGAGGTGCACACGACGGCGCCCCACCGCGGCAGCATCGACTGCAGCCCGACGACGTTCGCACCGGTGCCGTTGAACACCGGGAACGCCTGGGCCTGCGCACCGAAGTGGGCCGTGATGACCTCCTGCAGCCGCGCCGTGTAGACGTCCTCGCCGTAGGCGATCTGGTGGCCCTGGTTGGCCGCGGCGATCGCGTCGAGGATCTCGGGGTGGACGCCGGCGTAGTTGTCGGAGGCGAAGCCCCGCAGGTCCAGGTCGTGGAGTTGGAGGGTCACTGGTTCATCCTAGGGAGCGGGGCGGCAGGGAGCTGGGCTGCAGGGGGCTGCGCCGACGGGGAGATGGGGAGACGAGCGCCGTTCACGTCGGCGGGCGCGGCAGACCAGAGCCGGACGACCTCGTAGCCGAGTCGTTCCTCGAGTCCGTCGAGCGCCCGGACGACGAAGATCGCGGCTGCGGCCTGCGGCGCGCGCTTCCGGAAGCCCTGGGCCACGGCACGGACCCAGGCGTCGGCTGCGGCCTTGGCGGCGGCGTAGTTCGCGCCGCCGGCGGTGGGGGAGTCGACCGCGGTGGACGACACGATCGCGAGCCGACCGGCCGGCGACGCGACGAGGTCGTCGTCGAACACCCTGGTCGTGTTCCGCAGGGTCCGGAAGCCCCGGTCGAAGAAGTCCCAGTCCTCGTCGGACTGGCCCGCGAGGCCACCACCACCGCGCCAGCCGCCGACGAGGTGGACCAGCCCGTCGACCGGACCGACGGAATCGTGGATCGCGGCGGCCAACGAGACGACCGCACCGTGGTCCGAGAGGTCGCACGTGTGGGTGGTGACGCCCGGGACGGACGTGCGCAGTGCCTCCAGTGCATCGGATCTCGTGCCGACGGCGACGACGGCCGCACCGGCGGAGGTGAGTGCGCGCGCGACGGCCGCGCCGCTGGCGCTGGTCGCTCCTGCGATCAGCACCACGCGGCCGGCCATGGGCCCAGCCCTCACGCGGCGTCCGCGACGTCGGCGGGTGCGACGGACGAAGCCCCGGTGATGCCGGCCGTCGACGCGATGACCGCGGCCATCTTCTTGTTCAGCGCCTCGTAGAACATGGACAGCGGGAACTCGTCGTCGAGCACCGCGTCGGTGTAGCCCTTGGGCGGTCCGGCGAGCGTCTCGGCGGGCAGCCCCTGCGCCCACCGGGAGGCCGGGTGCGGCGTGAGCGTGCGGGTCAGCATCTCGTAGGCCGCGAGCCAGTGCGCCGACTTCGGCCGGTCGATGGAGCGCCAGTACAGCTCGTTGATCTGGTCGCTGAGCGCGATGATGACGTCCGGCACCTCGTCCCAGTCGATCGTGAGCTGCGTGTCCGTCCAGTGCAGGACGTCGTGCTGGTGCATCCACGCGAAGAGCAGCTGGCCGCCGAGTCCGTCGTAGTTCCGGACGCGGCTGCCGGTGATCGCGAACCGGAAGATGCGGTCGAAGACGACGGCGTACTGCACGAGCCGCGCATGGTCGCGGATTGCGAGTTCTGCGCTGCTGAGTTCTGGGCGCGCGGAGAGTTCCCGATCCAGCCGCACCGATTCACGGAACGCGGTCAGGTCGCACCGGAGTTCTTCGAGCGAGTAGAGGAAGAACGGCATCCGCTGCTTGATCATGAACGGGTCGAACGGCAGGTCGCCCCGCATGTGGGAACGGTCGTGGATGATGTCCCACATCACGAAGACGCGCTCCGTGAGTTCCTGGTCGTCGAGCATCGCGGCCGCTTCGGCAGGCAGCTCGAGTTTCGTGATGTCCGCCGCGGCCCGGACGACCCGACGGTAGCGTGCGGCTTCGCGGTCCTGGAAGATCGCACCCCATGTGAACGCGGGGATCTCCCGCATCGCCACGGTCTCGGGGAACAGCACCGCGGAGTTCGTGTCGTACCCAGGGGTGAAGTCGACGAAGCGGAGTGCGACGAACAGTGCGTTGTCGTAGTCGCCGGCTTCCAGTTCCGCGATGAAATCGGGCCAGATGACCTCGACCAGGACGGCTTCGACGAGCCGCGAGGAACTGCCGTTCTGCGTGACCATCGGGAACACGACGAGGTGGCCGAGTCCGTCCACCCGGTGCTGTTGCGGCTGGAACGCGTTCAGGGAGTCCAGGAAGTCCGGGACGCCGAAACCCTCCTCTTCCCACCGCGAGAAGTCGCGCTGCAATGCAGCGAGGTACGCCGCATCGTGCGGAAAGCGCGGTGCCAGTTCGGCGACGGCCGGGAGGATCGTGGCCAGGTACCCGGACGCGGTCCGGTGATCCGACGGGTCGGGTATCGAGCCGTCCTGCGTCTGCAGGGATCGGAACGACACGACGGCGTCCTTGAGGCGGTGCCACACGGGAAGTGCCGCGACCTCGTGCACGTCCAGGCGGTCCTCGACGACCTCGGGCTCACCGACGATGGCGTCCTGCGTGAACCTCTGGACGAATTGCGACATGTCGAACCTCCCGTCATCGGGTCGGCCGCTGCGGTGCGGCGTGGAACGTGCTTTTTCTGAGCCTAGGGAAAAGCGGCGGACGGAAAGTTGCCCATCTCCAGCGGATTCGTGCGCATTCTGCGGCGTCGCGCGCGGTATCGAGGCTCCCGCGCAACGTTCTGCCATCCGGGTCCTACTCTGTGGGGGTGGGGACGCTGCGAGCGGTCGGGTTCGACCTGGACGGGACGCTCTTCGACCACCGCGGTTCGGCACGTGCCGGCGCGTCTGCATTCCTCGGAGGGCTCGGGCTGGACGTCACCGAGGCGGCACTCGACGCGTGGTTCGCTGCCGAGGACGAGCAGTTCGAGCGGTGGCGTTCGGGGGAGATCAGCTTCCAGGAGCAGCGACGGAAGCGTCTCCGGAGCGTGCTGCCACCGCTCGGCATCGACGTTCCGGGAGATGACGTCGGGCTGGACGCGCTGTTCGAGGACTACGTGCGCGCGTACCGGGCCTCCTGGCGGGCGTTCCCCGATGCACTGCCGCTGCTGCACCACCTGCGGTCTCGCGGGTTCCGGCTCGGCGTCCTGACCAACGGGACGGAGGAGCAGCAGCGGGACAAGCTGGTGCGGACCGGCCTCGACGGCGCGTTCGACGTCGTCTGCACGTCGGAGCGCATCGGGTTCCAGAAGCCCGATTCGCGAGCGTTCGTGACGCTGGCCGACGAGTTGGGCGTGGACCCTGCCGACTGTCTCTTCGTCGGGGACAACCCCGCGCACGACATCGCCGGCGCGCGTGCTGCCGGGATGCGGGCGGTGCTGGTCGACCCTGCCGCGGGTCTGCGCGACGTCGTCCTAGAAGAGGTGGCCCGCACTCGCGGTGTGCGTCACGACCTCGGCCGCGAGGAACGTGACGACCACGCCGGCGAGCGTGCCCAGCCCGACGAGTGACGTCGCCCGCCCGCGGACCCGGCGGACGACGGCCCAGCAGGTCCCGAGGACGAGGACGAGCACGGTCACGGTCGGGTGCCAGATGAGCACGGCGCTGCCGGCGCGGTAGTCACACCCCGGGGACGGCATCGCGCAGGCGTCGAAGGCCATCTGGCTGATGACCACGGCGAACCACGCGGCCGGCGCGGCGAGGTAGCTCACCGCGAGGGCAGCGATCGTCACGGTGAGGTCGATTGCGCCCGGCTTCCGCTGTGCTCGCGCGTCGAGTCGTTCCCCTATCCGTCCACGATAGAGGGCTCGGCTCGCGCCGGGCATCCCGGTGACCAGCCGCCCCGGAGGTGGCAGGTTCGGATTCGTCGGTGACCGATCCGGTACCCGAAGCCCGGGTTCTGAGAACCGGATCGGTCACGGCCCGTTCCGAACTCCCGGTCAGCCGCGCGCGGTTCGCCCCGTCAACGCCGAGCGACGATCGCGGCGGCGGCCTGACGGCCACGAAACAGAGCATCCCGAGCCAGTCAGGCGAGGAGCTGCTCCGTGAGCGTCCACAGCCGCCGGGCGTCGTCGGGGTCGAGCATCGCCGAGTTGGCGTCCGCCGGGATGCTGTCGGCGGTGAGCGGTCGGACCTCGTCGTCGATCACGGCGACGTCGCCGTCCTTCAGGTACACCCCGCCGATGCCGTCGAGCAACGGGCTCGCGGCGCCGAGCACGAGCGTCGCCGCGCCTTGTTCGATCGTCTTCTTGCCGTTCGACGGGTCGATGATCGTCGCACCGTGCTCGTCGACGAGCCCCTGCTGGCGGTACGACGCGACGCGGCTCGGGTCGTGCGGGCCGGGTCCGATGATCACGCCGGGGTGCGCGGCGAAGGCCCTGATGCCCTGGTCGGCGTACCGCCGGTCGAGTTCGACCGTGAAGAGCACGTTCGCCCGCTTCGCCTGCCCGTAGGCGGCGCCTGCGTCGTACCCGCTGGCGAACGCCAGGTCGTCCCAGCGGATCTGCCCGTTCCGAGCCGCGCCGGAGGTGACGGTGAGGACCCGCGCACCACGAGCCTCCAGGAGGGCGGGGAGGAGTGCTCGCGTGAGCTGGAAGTGCCCCAGGTGCGCCGTCGAGAACGAGCGCTCGTTCCCGCGCGCGTCGAGCTGGCGGTCCGGGGTGAAGAGTGTCGAGGCGTTGTTCACCAGCGCGTGGAGCGGGCGGCCGGAGGCCGACCACCGTGCGGCGAAGGCGTCGATCGACGCCGGGTCGGTGAGGTCGAGCTGTTCCACTCGGACGCCGGGGATGTCGGTGACCGCTGCTGATGCGCGATCGGTGTCCCGTGCGGCGACGGTCACGGACGCTCCCGCCGCGGCGAGTGCGCGGCTGGTCTCGTGACCGAGTCGGCCGTGGCCGCCGGTGACGACGACGTCGCGGCCGGTGAGGTCGATGCCCGCGAGGACATCGTCCGCGGTGGTGGCGGCCGTGAAGCCGGTACCGATGGGGTGCTGGTCGGTGATCATGATGGTCCTTCCCGGAGGCCGTGGTCGCTGAAACGGAGCGACGTTCCGGAACGATACGGAACGCTGATCCGGATTGCAAGAGGAAACGGAGCACCGTTCCGTTCTCCGCGCCGGGCATGCGATGATCGAGTGGTGAGCACGCTGCCGACCGGGGACGACGCGCCTCGGCGCCGGCGCGACGTCGAGCGGAACGAGCGGGCGATCCTGGACGCCGCTGGCGGGGTGTTCGCCGCATCGGGCGTCGGCGCTCCCGTGCGCGAGGTCGCTGCGGCGGCCGGCGTCGGCGTGGGGACGCTCTACCGGCACTTCCCGACCCGTTCCGACCTGGTCGTCGCGGTGTACCGGCACCAGATCGTCGCCTGCGTGGAAGCCGGGCCGGCGCTGCTCGCGTCGGAGCCCACGCCGTTCGTGGCGGTCCTGCGCTGGGTGCACCGGTTCGTCGACTTCCTCGGGACGAAGCACGGGCTGGCGCGGGTCTGGGAGGGCGACGCCGACGGGTTCACCGCGCTGCACTCGCTGTTCATCGACGAGCTCGTACCGGTGCTCGGCCGGCTGCTCGAGGCCGCTCGGGACTCGGGGGAGGTGGTCGCGTCGATCGCGCCGTACCAACTGCTCCGTGCCGTGGGCGATCTCGTCGCGTGGAGCCCGCGGGACCCGGACTACGACGTCCGGACGAGCGTGACGCTCCTGGTCACGGGGTTGCGGCAGCCGCAGCCCGCGGCCCCGTAGCGCAACTGCATCGCGTGGCGATCGGGGTACGCGTCATCCCGTTCGGCTGACGACGGGCGGGGCTGGCGAGCCTACCGTGGGGTCGTCATGGCAGCCGAACACCGCAAACCCGTCGAGCCCGATGCGGCTCCCAGCGTCGAACACCACGGCGCCCATCACGTAGCGACCTCCGACGCGCCGTCGAGCGGGTCGCCCGATCCGCGCGCCACGCCGGCGGACTCCGGCGACCAGCCGGACCCGAACCGCTGGAAGGCGCTCGTCATCTGCCTCCTCGGCGGCGGCATCGTCCTGCTAGACGTGTCGATCGTCAACGTCGCGCTGCAGTCCATCTCGACTGGTCTCCCGGGAGCGACCCCCGAGGCCGTCCAGTGGATCCTGTCCGGGTACGCGCTGTCGTTCGGCCTGCTGCTCGTCCCCGGCGGGCGACTCGGGGACGCGACCGGACGCCGGCGCATGTTCGTCATCGGCGTCGGACTGTTCACCCTCGCGAGCGCCCTCTGCGGCTTCGCCCCGAACGGCATCGTCCTGGTGATCGCCCGCCTGGTGCAGGGTCTTGCGGGCGGCCTCCTCACGCCGCAGGTCACCGCCCTCATCCAGCAGCTGTTCCGCGGCAAGGAGCGTGGCACCGCGTTCGGGCTGTTCGGTGCGACCGTGGGCATCGCCACCGCGATCGGCCCGCTCGTCGGTGGCCTGCTCATCACCGCGTTCGGCACCGAGAACGGCTGGCGGTTCGTCTTCTTCGTGAACCTGCCGTTCGGGCTCGTCACGATCCTGCTGGCGATGCGGTACCTCCCCGCGGCCAGTGCGCACGAGCGCGGGAAGAAGCACGACTTCGACCCGGTCGGCATCGCACTGCTCGGTGCTGCGGTGGTCGCCCTGCTGCTGCCGTTCGTGCAGTCGCAGGAGTGGAAGGGCAGCACGAAGTGGTGGCTCGTGGTGGTCGCCGTCGTGCTCGCCGCGCTGTTCGTCCTGTGGGAGCGGCACTACGGCCGGACGAAGGAGCCGGTGGTCGACCTCGCGCTCTTCCGGCGCCGGTCGTTCTCGCTCGGTGTGGGGCTCGCGACGCTCTACTTCGCCGGGTTCACCCCGCTGTTCTTCGTCCTGACGCTCGCGCTGCAGTCGGGACTGCACTACTCGGCGCTGCTGGCGGGACTGTCATCGGTGCCGTTCGCGATCGGTTCCGGCATCGCGTCGACGATCGGCGGGCGGATCGTGCACCGGTTCGGCCGTCAGCTCATCGTGATCGGGACGATCCTCGTGCTCATCGGCCTCGGTGCGGTGATCTGGGTCGTCGCAAACCACTACCGGTCGGACCTCGGCTGGTGGCTGGTCCTGCCGCTGCTGGTGGCGGGCATCGGCTCCGGTCTCACGATCTCCCCGAACCAGACGCTGACACTGTCCGAGGTGCCCGTCGCACAGGGCGGGTCGGCCGGTGGTCTCATCCAGGTCGGCGCTCGGGTGGGGTCGGCGATCGGCATCGCGGCGGTCGGCAGCGTCTTCTACTCGGCGCTCGCGAGCTCGCGTGGTGACTACGCGAACGGGCTTCCGCTCGGACTCGGCGTGGCGCTCGGGTTCGTCGGCGCGGCGCTCCTCGCCGGCATCGTCGACGTCGTGATCGGGAGGGTGCGGGGCACGGAGGCGACGGTCTGAGCCGGACGGCCGCGGCTCAGGAGCACTGTTCCAACGCGAACGACGCGTCCGCCGGCGACCGCCACGGAGCCCCGGACGACGAGGCGAACGTCGACCCCCAGCGGTGGACGACCCGACATCCGAGGGCCGCGGTCGCCTGACGCACCGGGTCGGTGGACGCCGTCCCGTTCGCGACGACGAAGAGCCGCTCCTTCCCCGAGTGGATCATCGACTCGATCTGCGCCGTCGTGAACACCGGGACCCGGCCGGAGAACCCGCCGTCGGTCAGCACCTCGTCGCCGGTGTCCCCGATGACGTCGGCGGCGATCCGCCACGAGTCCGTCAGGAACAGCGGGGCACCGTCCTTCCCGCCCCCGTGCCGCTCGGCGTCGGCGACGAGTGCGGTTTCCGACGCGTCGAGACGGGTGTGGCCGCCGATGACGTCGGGCGCCGAGATCCGGAACGCCGTCGAGGTGTCGCCGGTCCGGTCGCGCGACGGAGACCTGCCGAACGCGAACGCACGGGTGGGGAGGTGCCCGGCGCCGGGGAAGGCGCCGGTGGCGATCCCCACCGAGGCGTCGGCGCCGCTGCCGTCCCGTGCCGCGTCCAGCGCCTGCATGGAGAAGCACGCGGGACCGAGCACCACGGCGGCGACCAGCAGTCCTGCGGCCGTCCGGCGTCCTCGAACCGAATCGACCCCGAACGTCGATCGACGGCGCGCGAGCAGCGCGACCAGGGCGGCGACGGTCACACCGACCGCGATCGTCGAGAGCGCCGCCGGTTCGGCGGAGGACCATGCGAGCCAGATCCACCACCCGCCCTGCACGACGAGCAGTCCCGTCGGGACGAGTCGGAGCCGGCGGTCGGGAGCGTCGACCAGTGCGGCTGCGCCCCACCACCCGAGCGCGCCGAGGACCGCGAGCTGGACGCCGATGCCGGCGACGTACGCGGTGTGCGGGAGCCGCAGGACGGACAGGACCGCGACCGCCGTCGCCAGCCAGACGACCAGGGTGAGGAAGACGGCGGAGGCAGGGCGAGCCTCCCGACCGGACCGGCGCGGCCACCAACGGACCGCGCCGATCCCGATGCCGGTGATCGCAGCGGGCCAGGTCCAGCCGACCTGCGACGCGTAGCGCGGCGAGAAGAGCTGGAGGACGGAGTGGCCGCCGCGACCCGCTCCGCCGGCCGTGTGGAAGAGGTCGGCGACGTGCGTGCCCGCGTGTCCGACGGCTGCGCCGATCGCGCCGACCGCTCCCGGCCACAGGCCGGGCAGGAACCGGTCGACGCCGTTGTAGCCGAGGACCATCGCGAAGACGCTGTCGTCGGTGGACCCGTCGATGTAGGGGTGGTCGGACGAGGGGAGCAGGGAGACGACCACGGACCAGCCGAGGCTCGCCACCAGCGTCGCGCCGACGAGCACCGCCGAGTGCGCGACGGCCCGACGCCACCGGCCCGCACCACCGCTGCTCGCTGCGACGACCGTGCCGACGACGAGCGCCGGCAGGATCAGCCAGGCCTGCAGCATCTTCGCCTGGAACCCGACCCCCACGAAGGCACCGGCGACGAGCAGCGGCCACCACGCACCGGTGAGCGCGGCCCGCTGCCACCAGACGAGCGCGACGGCGAGGGCCATGGTGAGGAGCCCGTCCTCCATCGGGTGCCCGAACATCGACACGAAGATCGGCGTTCCGGCGGCGAGGGCCGCGGCGACGAGCCCGGCTCGGGCGCCGAGCCACCGCAGCGCCACCACGGCGACCGCGACGGTCGTGACGGCACCCTCGATGACCTGCGGCAGCGCGAGCGAGGCGGTGGACATGCCGAACAGGTGGACGCTGATCGCCTGGGGCGCGGCGAAGCCGGCGAGCTTGTCGAGCGTCACGGTCGCGCCGGGATCGAACGACCCGGACAGGAACGCCGGCAGAGACTCGGACATCGAGCGGGCCGCCGCGGCGTAGAACTCGGAGTCGCCGCCACGGGCGAGGTTCCAACTGGTCAGCACCGCTCCGAGCAGCACGATCCCGGCGAGGGCGGCCTGCTGTCCGCGGGACTGGTGGAGCCAGCGGGCGGGGCGGGGCTCGACACGGTCGTTCGTGGTCATGTCGGGAATGTCCCGCTGCCGTCGATGAGGAAGCCGTGGAGCGCGGGGGCGCGGGCCTCCGGTTCGCTCAGGAGCGGGTCCAGGAACGTCGGCGCGCTCAGCCGATCGGGTGCGTGAGCACGAGCCTGCCGCGCTCGACCGTCACCGAGCGGAGGTCGAGGACCACGGCGGCGGGGTCGGCCTCCGCGATGGCGTGGCCCACGCCGATCACGGTGGTGACGCCGGCGGCCCGTGCCGAGCGGACACCGGCCGGGGCGTCCTCGAAGACGGCACACGACGATGGTGCGACTCCGATCCGGTCGGCACCGGTGGCGTACGGCTCTGGGTCGGGTTTGCCGGCCGCGACGTCCTCGGCCGTGATGACCACGTCGGGGACCGCCAGACCGGCCGCGCGGAGCCGACCGAGCGCGAGGGGCCGGAGGCCGGACGTGACGACCGCCCACGGCACACCGTGGTCGGACAGCGCTCGGGAGAGTTCGACCGCTCCCGGCACGGCCGTCGTTCCGGCGACCGTGGCGAGCTCCTCGGACGCGAGCTCGGCCGCGGCGCGCTCGACGTCGGCGGTCGGGACGAGCTCCGCCACGAGGTCGATCGCCCGGACGCCGTGCCGCACCTGGGTCCGGAAGTCGAAGTGCGGAGCCCACCGCGTGGACCAGCGGTCCCAGGCGACGGCGGCGGCCTCGAGCGAGTCGACGAGGACCCCGTCGCAGTCGAACAGGACGCCGTCGACCGGGAACACCGCGGGCGCGGGACCCCCTGCGGAGTCCCGCGCCCGGCGGTCCGTCATCGTGCGGCGCTCGTCTCGGCCTCGCGGCTGTCGTCGGCGGCGACCGTCTCGAGTTCCTCACGACGCTTCGCGCGGTTGCGGAGGACCAGGGAGGAGCCGTAGACCACGAGGAGCGCGACCACGAGGGCGATGATCACCGCGACCTGGCCACCACCACTGCTGATGTGGCCGAGCACGAGTCCGACGACACCGAAGTCGGCGTCCGAGAACGTCGAGTTCGACAGTCCGACGTCACCGAGCACGGGCAGCAGCAGGAGCGGCAGGAACGTGATCGCGAGGCCGTTCGTGAAGGCACCGAGCACGGCGCCCCGTCGTCCGCCGGCACCGTTGCCGATGACGCCGGAGGCAGCGCCGGTCATGAAGTGCGCGACGATGCCCGGGATGATGATCGCGGTGCCGGACACCGCCATGACCACCATGCCGACGATGCCGCCGACGAAGCTCGACAGGAAGCCGATGAGCACGGCGTTCGGAGCGAACGTGAACGTGATCGGCACGTCGAGCGCCGGCTTGGCGTTCTTGACCAGGCGCTCGCTGATGCCCTTGAACGCGGGGACGATCTCGGCGAGGACGACGCGGACACCGGCCAGGATGATGAACACGCCGGCGGAGAACGTCGCTGCCTGCATGATCGCGAAGAGCACGAAGTTCTGCCCGTCGCTCAGCTTGCCCTGGATGAACTCGGGGCCGGCGAAGAGCGCCACGATGATGTAGATCACCGCCATCGACAGAGCCACGATCACGGTGGTGTCGCGGAGGAAGCCGAGTCCGGACGGGAACTTGATGTCCTCGGTGGACTTCGACGGCTTCGTCTTGCTGCGGGTCAGGGTCGCGACCAGACCCGACAGCGCGATGCCGGCGCCCCCGGTGTGTCCGAGCGCGACGTCGTCGGTGCCCGTGACCTTCCGCATGAAGGGCTGCACGATCGCGGGCGAGACCGTCATGACGAGGCCCTGCGCGATCGATCCCCACAGGATGACCTGCCACGTGGTGAAGCCGGCGACGCCGAAGATCACCGCGATCATCGCCGCCATGTAGAAGGCGACGTGCCCCGACAGGTAGATGTACTTGTACTGGGTCGTCGCCGCGAGTGCGACGTTGACGATCATCCCGAAGAAGAAGATGAGCGCGGCTGCTGACCCGTACTGCACCAGGACCTGGCCGACGATCGCCTCGTTGTTCGGCACGACCCCCTGCACGTGGAAGGCGTGCTGGAACATCTCGCCGAACGGGGCGAGCGAGTTGCTCACGACACCGGCGCCGGCGGCGAGCACGAGGAAGCCGACGAGGGTGCGGACGGTGCCCTTGAAGACGTCGCTGCCGCTCTTGCGCTGGATCGTCAGACCGATCAGCGAGATGAGCGCGACGATGATCGACGGCTGCCGGAAGATGTCGAGCAGGACGCTCAGGACGCCGTTCACGAGGGGACCTCGATCCCGTGGCGCTCGAGGGTCGCGGCCACCTTCGTCTGGATCTCGTTCTGGTCGATGAGGCTGTCGAGCACGACGACGTCACCGAGCCCCTGAGCGGCCTCGGCGATGTCGCGACCGACGAAGACCGCGTCGGCCGAGTCGGCGCTGACCGATCCGAGGTCGGCGTGGTCGACCTCGACCCCGCTGACGCCGAGGGTCTTCAGCGCCTTGTCGATGTTGAGGTGGGTCATGAAACTCGAACCGAGGCCGGTGCTGCAGACGGCGAGGATCTTCATGCGTTCTGTCCAATCTGGGGGAGTGCCGACGTCACGTCGGCCGGGCTGACGGCTTCCAGGAGCCGGGTGCGTGCGTCCTCGTCCGTGAGGAGCATCGCGAGTTCTTGCATGGTCTGGACGTGCTCGGCCGACCCGGTGGCGGCGAGCAGGAGGAACACGTCGATCGGGTGCGCCGGGTCGTCGGCGAGGTCGACGGCCGGTCGGACGCGGAGGTACGACAGGCCAGGGCGGACCACGCCGCGCTCGGGGCGGGCGTGCGCGAGCGCGAACCCGAACCCGAGGTCGATGTAGGTACCGCCCGGTGCCGCGATCGACTCCGTGACGGCGTCGACGTAGTCGGTGGTGATCGTCCCGTCGGTGACGAGCGGCTCCGACACGAGCGTGATCGCGGTGCGCCACGAACCGACGTCGTCGGCGAACCGGATCCGGTCGGGGGTGAGGAGTTCGGTGAGCATCAGTGGTTCCTTCGGGTCGTCAGCTGTGCAGGCCGAAGAACAGTTCGGAGTTCTGCGGCGTGAAGTCGGAGATGCCGTAGGCGACGGCGCGGTCGTCGTGGTCGAAGACGGTGGAGGCGACCCGGAGCAGCTTCTCGCCGGGGTCGAGCATGAGTGCGTCGGCGGTGACCGAGTCGGCGGCGGCGATCGAGACGAGGAGGTCGTTCCGGCCGAGGGCGACCTGGTACTCGCTGCGCAGGAACTCGAAGAGCGATCCGTCGGTGAAGTCGCGGGTCTCGGTCGCCGGGAAGCGGTCGAACGGCAGGAACGTCGTCACGAGGTGGTGCAGTGACCCGTTCACGAACCGCAGCCGGAGGAGTTCGACGACCTGGTCGGCGGAGGAGAGGTCCAGCTGCGCGGCGACGGTCTCGCCGGCGAGGACGACCCGCTGCCGGAGGACCTGGCTCGTCACGGTGAAGCCCTCTTCGGTCTGCTGGACGTAGAACCCCTTGACGTCGTCGGCGAAGCGTTCCCGGTAGTGGGTGCGGAACTGCGGCTCGGTGACGAAGGTGCCCCGGCCCTGCTCGCGGACGAGGTGTCCGTCGGCGATGAGTCCGTCCACGGCATGCCGGAGGGTGATCCGGCTCACGCCGTACTCCTCGCACAGGACCGGCTCGGGAGCGAGCCGCGTCCCCGGCGCGAGCTTGACGATGCGCGAGAGCAGGTGCTCGCGGACGGCGACGTACTTGCTCGTTCCGCTCATCGTGCGCATGGGGTTCCTCCACGTCGTTGTGTGGCGCGGGTCGCGCCGGTAGGACTGTCATTCGGTCGTCATGACGACTTGACGTCTCGGACGTTAGTCGCGATCACGTTCGGAATGCAAGCCGGCGGGCGAGTCGTCCTAATACGTCATGACGACATGATCCATGTTGTTACGGTAGCCCGATCCGCCTCGAAGCGGGTCAGACGCTCAAGGAGTCCCGCATGGTCAACGACGCCGATCGGCTCGCCATCGACACCGCCCGCATGCTCGCCCTCGACGCGGTCGAGGCTGCCGGCTCCGGCCACCCCGGGACCGCGGCCGCGCTCGCACCGGTCGCCCACCTGCTCTTCCAGCGGCACGTCCGCCACGACCCCTCGGATCCGGACTGGGCCGGACGGGACCGCTTCGTGCTGTCGTGCGGGCACGCGAGCATCCTGCAGTACACCCAGCTGTTCCTGACGGGGTACGACGTCTCGCTCGAGGACCTCCGGGCCTTCCGGTCGTTCGGGTCGCGGACCCCTGGCCACCCCGAGTACGGCCACACCCCGGGGATCGAGACCACGACCGGGCCGCTCGGCCAGGGTCTCGCGACCGCCGTCGGCATGGCCATGGGGCTGCAGCGGGACCGGGCTCGACTCGATCCCGGCACGGACGAGTCGCCGTTCGGACAGCGCGTGTTCGTGCTCGTGTCCGACGGGGACCTGCAGGAGGGGATCTCCTACGAAGCCGGAGCGCTCGCCGGGCACCACCATCTGGACAACCTCGTCGTGGTCTACGACGACAACGACATCCAGATCGAGGGCAGCACGACGCTCACCTCCTCTGAGGACACGGCGGCGCGGTTCCGCGCGCAGGGCTGGCACGTCGACCTGGTCGGACTCGCTCCCGACGGCGACGTCGACGTCGACGCGCTCGACGCGGCCTTGTCCGTCGGTCCGCACGCGGGGAAGCCGCACCTGGTCGTCCTGAAGTCCCGGATCGCCTGGCCCGCCCCGAACGCGCAGCACACCGCGTCGGCGCACGGAGCGCCCCTCGGCGCCGACGAGGTGGCGGCGACCCGGCGTGTCCTCGGCATCGACCGCGCGCCGTTCGACGTGCCGTCAGCGGTGCTCGACACGACGCGGGCCGCCGTCGACCGAGGCCGACGACTGCACGCAGCGTGGGACGAACTCCACCGTGCATGGGCCAGCACGCACGTCGACGCGGACCGTGAGCGGAGCCGCGCCCGGTCCCGACGGCTCCCCACCGCGCTCGCCGAAGCACTTCCGGTCTGGGACGCGGGCGACACCCTCGCGACACGCGATGCCTCCGGTGCGACCATCCAGGCGCTCGCGTCGGCGATGCCGGAGCTGTGGGGTGGGTCCGCGGACCTCGCCGAGCCGAACCGCACGGCGATCGTCGGAGGTGGTTCGTTCCTGCCGGCCGACCGCACGGGTCGCAACGTGCACTGGGGCGTCCGTGAGCACGCGATGGCCGCTGCGATGAACGGGATCGCGCTCGTCGGGGGATCGCGGTTCTTCGCGGGGACGTTCCTCGTCTTCAGTGACTACCAGAAGCCGGCGATCCGCCTGGCTGCGCTGATGCAGCTCCCGGTCACGTACCTCTGGTCGCACGACTCGGTCGCCCTCGGAGCGGACGGGCCCACCCACCAGCCCGTCGAGCACCTCGCCGCGCTCCGTGCCCTGCCGGGGTTCGCAGTCGTCCGTCCGGCCGATGCGAACGAGACCGCCGCCGCGTGGCTCGCGATCCTGGAGCGGAACGCGCCAGCCGGTCTCGTGCTGGCGCGGCAGCCGTTGCCCGTCGCATCGACCCCGGCCGGTGCCGTCCGCGAAGGAGTCGCACGAGGTGCCTACGTGGTCCGCGACGACGAGGGGGCCGACGTGGTGATCATCGCGACCGGCAGCGAGGTCGCGCTGGCACTCGCGGCAGCCGATGCCGTCGGCCTGCCCGTGCGGGTGGTGTCGATGCCGTCGCGCGAGTGGTTCGCCGAGCAGGACGCGGAGTACCGCGAACGGGTCCTGCCGAGCGACCGGACCGCGCGCGTGGTCGTCGAGGCCGCGAGCACGTTCGGCTGGGAGGGCATCGCCGGTCCGCGCGGGATGGTCGTCGGGATCGACGGGTTCGGCCTCTCAGCACCGGCCGACCAAGCACTCGCTGCTCGGGGGATGACGGTCGAGCACGTGGTCGATGCGATCAAGACAGTCGTCGCCGCGCACGTCACCGCCTGAGCGCACGGCATCGACCGGGCGGCGTGTGGCAGGCTCTGACCAGGCAGTCGGGAGGGGACCGCGATGGATGAAGCACTCATGTACGACCTCTGCAGCCGCGCACGCCTCGTGCAGGTCCGGTCCGTCAGTTCCGACGCCGGGCTCCGAGGGCTGACGGACTTCATCGCCGCGGCGGCCGACTGCCCCGACCGGTACTCGCACGAGCAGCTCCTGCAGATCATCCAGGCCGCACCACGACCCATCGGGTTCCGCTACGGGATCCGTCGGGTCGAGGCGATCAGCACGGTCAGGACCACGGCGCCCGAGGACTTCTCCGTTGAGGAACGGAGCGAGTACGAGGCCGCGCAGGCCGCGTTGCGCCGGGCCGTCGGCCGCGACTCCGGCGAACCCGCGACCGGGGTGGTCGGCGTGGTCCGGAACGTCGTCGAGCAGTTCGCCCTCCGCTGGTTCTGATCGGCGGCCGTGGGGCCGCCACGGATCGGACGGGAGGCTCGGTGCCGGTCGGTAGGGAGCCTCCAGTCAGAAGCGGGTCGAGCCGCGGAGCTGACGCGGTCGACCGTCGGGATCGACCGCCAGGCGCGTCGCCGGCCGCGCCCAGAGGCGCTGCAGCGCCGACACCGGCTCGGGTTCGTGCCGCCGGATGCGACCTGGAGGGCGCTCGCCGGGGCGGCCGTCCTCCTGCCAGTGGTCGAGCGCGCGGGCACGGGTGCGCCAGAGCGCCAGGAGTTCGGCCCCGGAGCCGATCAGGCTCGGGTCGTCCGGTGTCGTTGCGAGGTGTTCGGCCCAGAGCTGCAGCCGGAGGTCCCGGGCGAGTGAACCGTCGCCAGTCGAGGCGTCCACGACGGCACAGGTGAGTTCGCTGTCGGACGTCCACGACCGGCGGTTGAAGTTGTCCGACCCGATCGTGAACCACTGGTCGTCGACGACACAGATCTTTGCGTGGATGTAGATCGGCCGACCGGACTCGTGCTCCAGGTCGAACACGCCGACCCGGTCCGGCGCGGTCCGACGGAGGGAGCGCAGCGCCTCGATCTGTCCGAGCCGGCTGGGCGGACCACCGAGCGGGCCGTCGGAGTTCGGGTACCGCGGCACCAGGATGATCACCCGGAGGTCCCGGTTCCGCTCGAGGGCCTCGGCGATCCCGGACGCGACCTCGCGGGACCACAGGTACTGGTCCTCGATGTAGAGCAGGGACTCCGCCTTCGAGAACGCCTTCGCGTAGGCGCGGGCGATGCTGCGCTCACCCTCCGGCGCGAAGGGGAACGGCGGGCGCTTCACCCCGTAGGTGCGCAGCAGCTGCACGGCGTGGTCACCGGCACGGGGCGGCGGGGGCGTTCGCTCGGGCAGCGGCTCCGGCCGACGGGGCATGTGCGTGAGGCGCTGCAGCAGCATCCGGTACGGCAGGCTGCGGTCGAGCGGGTGCGGGTCGTCCCACCGTTCCGCGAACACCGCCAGCACGTCGGCCACCACCGGCCCGCGGAGCTCCATCGAGGCGTCGTGCCACGCCGGGCGCTCGCCGTACCTGGCGTCGATCGAGACGGGCTGCGGGTCGCCCTGGTGTGCGGCGTCGTCGCGGCGGCTGTGGCAGAGGTCGATCCCGCCGACGAACGCCACGTCCCGCGAGGGGTCGTCCCGGTGCTGGATCACGAAGAACTTCTGGTGGTGCGACCCGAAGACGCGGACGCGCTGGTCGAGGAGGACCTCGCCGCCTGCGTCGTTGATCTTCCGGCCGAGCAACTCGTTCGAGCGGGCGCTGATCGATGCCGAGACGCGTTCGCCGTGGGACCGCCAGATCAGGCCGCGGACCTCGATGCCGTCCCGTGCGCGTTCGGCGAGCAGGTCGCCGATGGTCGGGCCGTCCGGCAGGAGCCGCTCGTCCGCGTCGCCGCGCCAGTCCGTGAACCACACCCGGTCACCCGGTTGCAGCGCGCACAGTTCCGCGTGGATGCGCTCGAAGTACGGGGCGCCGTGGACGAGCGGGCGCACCGCGTTGCCCTCGGACCACGGTGCGGCGTCGTCCCCGCCGGCGTGCACGTCGGTGGCGAGGTTGCCGCGTTCATCGCGAGCGAGGAACCAATGACGCGGATCGGTGGGCACACCCGAACACTACGGGCGGCGGTCGTCCGCTGTCCGGCGACGGGCGGCGTCGGTACATCGAGTGCGCAGACGTGGGGGAGTGCTCGCGTCGCACGTCCCCATTTCTGCGCACTCGATCTCCTCGCGCGGGCGGCCAGCCGGAGCCGGGGCCGCCCGCCGCCCGCGGCCCGCCGTCCGCCGCCCGCCGCCGGCCGCCCGCGGCCCGCCGTCAGAGATACTTGACCGCCGACAGGATGATGCCGGCGATGGCGACGACCCACACGTACGGCAGCACACGGAGCATCACGGCCTGCGGTGAGACGCCCGCGTACTGCGACGCCCACACCGTCTGGGTGCTCGTCGGGTCCGCGACACCGAACACCTGGTTGTACGAGGTCATCAGCCCGAGGACGGCCATCGGCGAGTAGAAGCCGATGGCGGTCATCGCGCCGGCGATCCCCGCGCCGAGGCCGAAGATGTTGAGCGGGCCGCGGTACAGGCACAGCGGGACGAGCACCGAGAACACGATGACGTACAGCCAGATGTTCGTCGGCGCGACGGCCTCGACGATCGGACGGAGTGCTGCGACCGAACCAGGCAGGCCCACGGCGGCGAGGAGCATGCCGATCGCGATGAACAGCGTGATCGGCGGAGCGGCGACCTTGAACCCGTCGTAGAGCGACCGCAGCATCGTGGTGCCCCAGAGCGCCGGTCGGGTCGTCGTGACGACGGCGAACAGCACACCCGCGAGGAGCGACGGGATGATCGGTACCTGCAGCACGAGCGCCAGGACGATCGGCACGAGCGGGGTCAGCAGCGCGAACCACGGCGCATCACCGAGTCGTCGACGCCGGCTCGTGACGACGCGGGTTCCGTCGGCCGGGGCCGCGAGGGACCAGGCGTGCACGGTGCCGCGTCGCCGGGTCTCGACGATGACGTAGGCGACGGCGGCTGCGGCGGCGAACGGGAACAGCAGGATCATGAACGAGCGCACCTGCGGGATGGGGAGGTGCAGCGCGGTCGAGAAGAACTGCCAGACCGGCAGCTCGAACGGCACCCCGGCACCGATGCCCATCAGGATGGTGCCGGCAGCGGTGACCTTCGGGACACCCACGGCGATCATGGCGGGGATGCCGATCACGCCGGCGAGCAGGGCAGCGGGGGCCGAGCCGGTCACCGCGCCGCAGAGGGCCGAGATGACCAGCACACCGAGCGCGATCACGACGGGACGGTCACCGCCGAACTCGACGGTCTTGCGGACCAGGGTCGAGGCGATCGCGGTGTCCCGCATCAGCGAGCCGAGCCACGAGCCCAGCAGGATGGCCACCATCGTGGACGCGAGCGTGATCGCCCCGTTCTGGACCACGGTGGTCAGCACGCTGTTCTCGGCGCCGACGAACGAGGCACCACCCGCGAGCGCGATCGCCACCGCGAGCAGCACGAGGGCGAACGCCGTAGGGAGTTTGCCGGTGAGGATCAGGGCGACCCCGATCGCCATGATGACGATGATTGCGATGCCCATTGGTCAGTTCTCCTTCGGGTTCGAAGCGGAGCGCGCATCGTTGCGCGTCCGGATCGCGGCCGTCGCCGCTCGGGTGAGGAGGAGCGGGGATCGGGTGAGTCCGAGGCTCCTGGCGGCGAACGCGTGTGCGGCCACCTCGTCGGTGCCCGCGATGTAGGCGAGCCGGCGGAAGCGTCCGAGGCGGAAGACCTGGTGGTCGAGCGCCGCGCGGAGGCCACGGGAGCGGTCGGCCGTGACGAGGTGGTGCGCCCGCTCGTGCTCGACGGCCGCTGCACGCACCGAGCCGACCGGGAACAGGTGTCGCCACCCGAGCTCGTCGACGAGCCGCTCGCAGAACGCGATCGTGTCGGTGAACAGGTCGATCCGGTGGTGCCTGGAGTCGTACTGCGCGAGCAGCGCGGCGTCGAGCCCGCCGTCGTGCTCGACGATCGCCGGCGTCGAGCCAGCCGTCGAACCGGACGCCGTCGAACCGGACGGCGTCGAACCAGCCGTCGAACCGGCCAACTCGGTCCCGAACGCCGTCGCCCTGGCAGCGTGCCGCAGCAGTTCCTCGTCGCTGCGGAGCTCGTTCGTCGGCACGCCACGGAGCAGCTGCGCGCCGAGCTCGCCGTCGTCCAGGTCCTCGAGCGCGCGCATCGCCGCCGCCTCGGCCACGACGGTCACGACCGGACCTCGAGCACGGCCACGAGCGACTCCGCCCGGTCGTGCCCCTCGACCTCGGTGCGCGCGAGCGACACGAGCTGCGACTCGTCGAGCACCCCGGACAGGTCGGCGATCCGCGGCCCGACGAGCAGCTGGAGCGCCGGCGCACGGGATCCACCGTCACCGTAGGAGGTGTGCTCGGTGATGAGCCGGGGGATCGCCTCGGCACCGGCTCCCGCCGTGGTCTGGTCCACCAGCGCGTCACTCGACGCGAAGCGGATGACGCCGTCGCGGTCGAGCACGCGCACCGGGTGCTTCGGCTTCCGGAGGAAGCGACGCTCCTCCGGCGACCCGAACACGACGTGGCTGTCGGTCGCCGCGAGGACGGTCAGCGCTCGCGCGTCGACGCCCAGGCTCCCAGCGGCGACCGCGCGGAGGTCGTCCTCGGTGAGCCGTGCCGTGCGGTCCTGCGTGCGGAGCTCGGTGGCGCCCGTCGCGACGGCACGGACGGTGTTCGACTGCGGGTCGACCGTGACGTCGACGGAGACCTCGGCCGGGGCGGCGCCCTGCTTGATCACGGCCTGCTCGGCCTCGCGACGGACCGCGAGGATCTGCTCGTCGGTCGCACCGGGGATCACCCGCTCGACCTGCTCGCGGATGAGGGCGAGCGCGACGCCGATCGGGCTGATCACCTCGCTGTGGTCGGCGATCCGCCACGGCTTGCCCGCTCGTTGCCCGGTGTGCGGCGTGACCGAGGCGGCCCCACCGCCACCGCCGACGAGCTGCACCGTCTCCTCGGGGATCCGGTAGTCCTCGACCATGCGCTCGACGACGGCACGCACCGGTGCGACACCGGCATCGAGGACGGCACGTGCGGCCCCGTCGACGTCGGTGCCGAGTGCGCTCGCGAGCGGTGCGAGGGCAGCGCGAGCGACCGCCTGGTCGGCGTGCGCGTAGTCGGTGTCCGGCACCAGGCCGAGGGCGTTCGCGGCGCACGTCATCGTGATCGCGAAGCGGCCACCGGCCGCGTCGACCACGGCGTGGTCGGCCGGGTCGCCGGCGACCGGCGCGACCGTGGACAGCGTGGCGCCGTCCAGGTCGGTGAGCGTCGCGAAGCACGCGTAGGGGAGTCCCGCGATGTGTGCGCTGCGTGGGCCGACGTGCGTGACCTGCGCCGAGCCTCCAGTCCGGATCCGGACCATGGATCCGCCACCGACGCCGACGGTGCGGACGTCGAGCGCCGACAGGTAGGTCGAGCTGCCGCCGAACTCGGTGTACTGCACCGCGACCTTGCCGCGGCGGATGACCGAGATGTCGGTCGAGGTCCCGCCGGTCTCCAGGAAGACGCCGTCGGAGAGCTTCTCCTGCATGAGCGCCCCGGCGACGCCGGCGGCCGGACCGGACAGCACCGTGAGCAGTGGCCGCCGCCGCATCTCGTCGAGCGACATCACGCCGCCGTCGCACCGCATCACCATCAGCGGGGCGGTGATCCCCGCCGCGTCGATGCTCGACTGCACCAGGTCGGCGGTCGCGAACATCCGCGGCAGGATGACCGCGTTGAGCACCGCCGTCCGCGTCCGCTTGCTCAGGCCGTAGAGCGAGCTGATGTCGTGCGTCGCGGTGACGAGGAAGCCGCGGGCGCGCGCTCGTTCGGTGATGTGTTCCTCGCCGATGGGGTCGTCGACGGAGAACGGCTCGGTGACGACGATCGAACGGATCCCGGCCTGCTCGAAGCGGTCGAGGACACCGTCGACGTGCCGGTCGTCGTCGGCGCGCGGGACGTGCTCGTACGCGACGGGGAGCTTCTTGCCGTCCGCGATCTCGATCTTCGCGAGCCGTCGGAGCCGCTTCGCGAAGAAGCCGGCCGGACCGGTCCCGACGCCGATGAGGCCGACCGGGTCGACGTCGCCCTCGAGCAGGGCGTTCGTCGCCTGGGTGGTGCCGTGCGCCAGGAACACGACGTCCTCGGCAGAACGACCGATCCGTTCGAGCAGCTGGTGGAGCGCCTCGACGATGCCGTGTGCGACGCCGTCGGGGTGGTCGTGGCTGGTCGGGACCTTGGCCTGCCCGATGAGCTGCAGGGTGGCGGCGTCGATGGCGACCGCGTCGGTGAACGTGCCACCGACGTCGATGCCGATGCGCAGTGCGTTGGGTTTCACGTCGTTGTGACCTTTCGGGTGAGGTGGAGCGTCAGGGTGCGTCAGTAGCCCTGGACCGCTGGGCCAGGGTGCGTCAGTAGCCCTGGACCGCTGGCCAGCGCCGCTCGACGCCGTCGCGGTCGAGACCGGCGGCGAATGCGGCGAAGCGGTCGTCGTCGGCCTGGACGGCCTGGGGGGTGGAGTCGGTCGCGATGCAGTGGGCCGCGAGTGCGCCGGCGACCTCACCGACGTTCCACTCGACGGGGTGCAGCCGGTAGCAGCCGTTGGTGATGTGGGTGGTGCCGATGTCCTTGCCGGCAGGCAACAGGTTCGTCACACGCTGCGGGACGAGGGCACCGAGCGGGATCTCGAACGGGACGCTCGCGATGTCGACGTAGTTGTCGCCGCCGGTGGACGGGTGCAGGTCGAGCCGGTAGCTCCCGACGCCGACCGAGTCGCGGTAGCGCGTCCGGCCGGTCACGCCGACGACCTCGGCGGAGACGTCCTGCTCGACGATCGTGGTCACCGCACGGATCCGGCGGGACTCGCGGATGTAGGCGGCCTTGGCGAGACCGTCCTCGCTGCCGGTGACGTCGCCGCGCAGTCGGAGACCGGGGAAGCCTGCTCCGCCATCGGGCCGGGGTGCCTCGGTCTGCAGCCAGTACAGGACGGAGAGCGAGAGCTGTCGTGCTTCGTACAGCGCCTGCCTGGTGGTCTCCGCGTCGGCCTCGGCGTCACCGGAGGTCCCGATCACGGGCTTCAGCCAGTAGTCGTTGAGCGGCCAGTTGACGAGGCAGATGTCGGACTCGAACGCCCCGTCCACGAACAGCTTCCGCGCGACGATCCGCCGGAAGCCCCACAGCTCCTTGTCGCCGGCGTCGGCACTCTGGTCGGCGCTGACGGCGAGGGGGTCGGTGTCGGGGTTCGGCTCGAAGGTGCGCGGGTGTGCCTCGAGCGTGCGCGGGTCCGGTGCGAGGAACCCGATGAGCGGCGCCGGCCAGAAGTCCGGCTGGTACGAGCGCCAGAAGTCGTACATCTCGGGGCGCTCGATGGTGTGGTCCTCGCCCTCGTGGTGCGAGACGGCGAAGCAGAACGTGATGCCCTGCTGGTTCGCGGGGTCGGCGACCTCCGGTGCGTGCGGCTCGCCGTGCTCGTCGCGCGACTCGGCGCCGACGACGTGCTCGACGCCGGCGAGCGGCAGGACGTCGCCGGTCTCGGTCGCGTCGAGGACGAACGCGCCACGGAGCTCGGTCCGGCGACCGTCCGTCCGTTCGACGGTGACGCTCGTGACGCGGTCCCCGTCGGCCGTCGCGGCGACGGGGCGGTGGTCGAGCATGACCGTCAGGAGTCCGGCGGTGCGGTACGGCTGGAGCATCTCCTCGATCACCGCGAGCGCGACGCGCGGCTCGTGGCAGAGCTTGCTCACGCGGCCGGCACCGGGGTTCAGGTCGGCGAGCGCGGCTGCCTCGGCGCGGAGCGGGTACGCCCGGCGGTAGTGGTCGCGGATGCCGTCGCGCAGGGCACGGTAGCTCCGGGTGACGCCGAACTGCTCGACCCACGGGTGCTCGTCCGGCGGTACGGCCTGGCTGGTCAGCTGACCGCCGAGCCAGTCCGTCTCCTCGGTGAGGACGGCGCGTCGACCCGCTCGGCAGACGGCGAGCGCGGCAGCGACGCCGCCGAGGCCGCCGCCGATGACGACGACGTCGGTCGTGACGGCGTCCGTGGTGGCGTCGACGGTCGGCGGCGGTGTTGGGGTGGTTCCGGGCATGGTGGAGCGACTCCTGACGGATCGGGGCGGTTCGGGGAGTGAGCGGGGTCGGACGGGATCGGGTGCGCGCGGGCGGCCGCGTCGGCGTGCGGTCGGGCGCGTTCGGCTCAGCGCGGCGGCGGGCCGAGTGTGGTGCCGGCGACGAGTGTGCAGGCGAGGAGCTCCTGCACCGGATCCGGGGCATCGCCGCGTTGGACGGCGGCGATGCGCTCGGTGAGCGCGGCGACGGCGCGGGCGCCGAGTTCGGTCCGCGGCGCGCTGAGCCGCGTGACGTCCGTCCCGCGGTCGCGGTGACGGGTGTGCTCACCGAGCACGACGACCGACACCCTGGCAGGGACGTCGTCGGCGAGCAGTTCGAGCAGCTCCTCGCCGTCATCCGGGTCCTCGACGAGGACGACGGTCGGACGGGAGGCCCTGATCGCCTCCCACGCGTCGGCCACCGTCCGGTGGTCGGTCACCGTGGTCTCCACCAGGGCGTCCGCCGTGTCGAGCCCGGCTCCGGAGAGGGCGTCGACGATGCCGGCACGCCGGTCACGGGACGACTCGGCACCGAGTGGCAGGCGCAGCAGGCCGAACCGGGCGTGCCCGAGGTCGAGCGCACGCTGGACGAGCGCCCGCGTCGCGGCCGCGTAGTCGACACCGATGTAGGGCACCCGGCCACCGGCGGCGTCGCGACGGCCGATGGCCACGAACGGGTAGTCCGTGTCCAGCAGCCGTTCGAGCTCGTCGGCGTCCATCTCGCGGCCGAGCAGGATGCAGCCGTCCGCGAGCCGCAGGCGGTTCGACTCGTGGAACAGCCGCCGCCTGCCGTTCACGACGGGGGTGCTCGTGAACACGAGCAGGTCGGCCCTGACGTGTTCCGCGGCGCTCTCGATGCCGGTGAGCAGCGGCGTGTAGAAGTCCGACGAGCGGTTCGGGAACGCCGGCTCGTACGTGAAGACGCCGATGAGGTCGTTCGTCGCGCCGACGAGGCTCCGCGCGACCGGGTTCGCGACGTAGGTGGTCTCGCGGATGACGTCGAGCACGCGGTCCCGGGTCGCCGCCGGGATCCGACGGGTCTCGTCCGCCTTGCCGTTCAGCACGAGCGACACGGTGGACTGACTCACGCCGGCGATGTCGGCGATCATGCGCTGTGTGACGCGTGCGTGGGGTGCTGGCATGGGCTCTGCTCCGGGGCTGTCGACCTCGTCGATGAGGTAATACGGATGACCGTACGCGATATCGCTCGTTCATACGTATGAGCAGCGAAATATCTTGAAAATGATCTCCTCGCCGGTTCAGGAGGTCCGGAACCGGGCCACGAACGACCTCCCTGCTGCGCCGCCGACCGGGACCGCGATCTGCAGCCGCGGGCTCGTCGAGACCACGCGGACCTCGGTGTCGCCCGGATCCGCCGGGTCGCGCTCGAGCACGGCGCTGTCGAGCGTGACGACGACCTCGCCGGTGACGCGCTGGGTCGGGTCGCTGACGGCGACGGACAGCTGGTCGCCCTGTCGGCTGAGCACCACGGACGCCCGCTGGTCGACCTGGATGCCGGCGGCCTTCGGTGGCGTGGTGGCCTTCCAGAAGTTCGCCATCGTGACGTGGTCGGTGCTCGTGGCCGCGCCGGTCTTCCTGGTGACGGCCTGCACGTCGTCGGTGTTCGCGGCGATGGTCACGTCGGCCATCGTGGCTGCGGCCCCGGCGACCTGCGCCTGGGTCGCGCCGGGGAGCTGGATGTACGCGTACTGGGCGTCGGTCGGGTCGGTGCCGTGGTCGATCCAGAACCCGATGAACCGCCGCGAGTACGTCGTGCCGTCCTCGTACGTGCCACGGTCGTCCATGTCCGTCCACTTGCCGGCGCGGTCCTCACGCACGACCTGCACCGTGGTGCCATCCTGCGGGAAGAGGTACCCGCAGGTGCTCGGGATGTACGCCCACTTCGGTGCGAACGCGGTCGGGGTGCTCCGGACGGTGTCGAAGGTCGCGCCGTCGATGATCGGCGCGGTGCGGCCGGACGGTCCGACGTTGCGCTGTTCGACGATCGTCTGGACGACGTTGCCGTCGCTGCTCGTGATCCCCGCGCCGAGGCAGACGACCGCGTCGCCGATGCAGAACCACGACTTCCGCGCACGGAGCGGCTGTGTCTTGAACGACAGGCCCATCCCGATCGCCGCGTCGCCGTCGAGCACCGCGCCGCCGGCCCAGGTGTTCGCGACGGTGGAGCGGACGCCGACGCCGACGGTCGGGGTCTTCTGGACGACGGTCGTCCCGGGGATGCGGGTCTTGTCCGCGGTGGGCCACCACTCGTTCGCCCAGTGCCCGAGCTGGTTCGGCAGGTACAGGTAGACCGCTCCCTCGCCCTGGTACCAGCCCATCCGGTTCTCGCCGTTGGCGCACTCGTACGGCTTGATCGCGGTGGTCTCCATCGCGAACCCCATCGCGAACCCCGGTCGGCGGTGCACCGCTCGTGCCATCGAGGTCGCGACGACGGTCCTGGTCGACTCGTCGCCGACCGGCACAGCCGTGTCGGCCATCAGCGCGCGCCCGAGGACCACCGACGTGAGCAGGACCTGCTGGATGGGGACGGGGTCGTACGTGAAGAACCCCGGCTGGCGTTCCCCCGGCGTGCTCCCGGCGAACGTGTACGAGTCGTAGGCGGTGAGCCACCCCTTGACCTGGGACCGGAGCTGCTGTGCTCCCGTCGTGGGGAACACGGCGGCGAGCTGGAGCAGGACGCCGAGAACGAGCCTGCCCTGCCGGCGGTCGGTCTCGTAGAACCGGGAGATCCCGCGACCGTGGTTCATGTCCATGAAGCCGCCGCCGTAGACCCACGGGGCGAAGTTGTCCTGCGTCCAGTCGAACACCTCGGCGACCTGCGCGGTCGAGAACGCCCACGGGGTGCTGAGCGACGCGACCATCATCGAACTGAGGACCTGCAGGAGGGACAGGCCGTACCCCGCGGTGTACGCGTACGTCACGTGCTGGACGAACCCGCCGTCCGTGTACATGCCGTCGCCCGACGTCGCGTACGGGAAGATCGTCTCGAGGTCGTGGCGTGCACCGTCGATGACCGCCTGGTCGCCGCTGATCGCACCGCGCAGCATCGTCACCGCGCAGGCCCAGTTGCGGTTCGCGCCCGTCGAGGTCGCGCCGCCGGTGACCTTCGGGTCGGGTTCGTAGTGCTCGATCGCGGCCATCGCCGTGCTGATCTGCGCGGCGGACAGGTCGTCGTACATGAGCACGACGAAGTCGTTCAGCGCCAGTGGGGTCCCGATCTGCCAGTCCCACCAGTTGTCGTAGTACGACGTCGCGTCGTACTTGTGCGCGAGGAACCAGTCCAGCGCCGAGACGAGGTCGGCGCGCAGGGCGCTGTTGCCGGACAGGCTCGAGCCGGGGGAGCGCAGCGCCAGTGCGAGCTGCCGCAGTCGGTTGGCGGTGCTCGTCACGGTCGACGAGGTGGTGGGGCTCGCCAGGTCGGCCCAGAGCGTCGTGCGGTTCGCCGAGGTGTCGAGCGGCGTCGCGCCGTGCCAGAACACGTTCGCTGCCGTGGCGGTGTCCTGCACGTAGGCGACCAGGACGGGGTCGGATGCGTCGTAGTCCGCGATCAGCGTGCCCAGCCACTGCGACCGGTACCGCGCGAAGTCCGTGGGAGCTGCGGCCGCTGCTCGCCAGGGGCCCACGACGGTGTCGGCGGTCGCGAGTGCGGCGACGGCAGAGGCACCGACGATCAGGGACCGGCGGGAGAGACCGAACGAGGTGGATCGTGCAGGCATTGCGTCCTCCGGGGATCGTTCCGTGGCGGGCGGCGTTGCCCGTCACGGACCCGATGATCGACGCCTCGATGTGCTCCGGTCAAGGTGCTCATACCTATTACTCCTGCTCATCAAGATGACCGCGTCGTCGGCGCGGTGATCAGTGCGTCCGGTGTCCTGGTGCCGTACGTCGCGGGAGCCCGGCGACGTACGCCCCGAGGATCGACCCCTCGTCCACGGGGGCCACGGCCGCCGTGCGGTACAGCAGGAGTGCGTCGACGAGCCCGACCAGATCGATGGCGCACCGCTCCGGTGCGACGACGTCGATCCGCTCCAACAGGGTTCGCGCCGTGTCGATGAGTGCTGCCCGGACCGGGTCGGCCGCGGTGAGGGGTGCGCGGAGTTCCGCATCGTCCCGGAGTTCGAGGAGCAACGCCAGTCGGACGGACTGTGCCACGTCACGGGCAGCGAGGTGCTCGAGGAACCCCACCGCGATCGAGACCACCGCGTCCTCGTCGACCTGCTCGGGGATCTGCAGGGCGACGAGGTCCTCGGCGAGTTGCGACGTGATTCGGGCAACCACGAGCGCGGTGAGTTCGCGTCGTGTCGACGCGTAGTAGGACGTCGATCCCGACGGCACGCCGGCTTCTGCGTCCACCGCCCGGTGGGTGAGTGCCCTGGTTCCCCCTCGTGCCGTCAGCCGCACGCCGGCGTCGGCGAGGTCCTCGCGTCGTCCCATCACTTCCCTCTCCGTCTCTACCATCGTAGTGTTCTCTACATGTGTAGAGAACGGACTGTGTCATGCGTGCGGTAGTGGTCGGAGGGGGCATCTCCGGGAAGGCGATCGCGGATGCGGTGGCGGCGCGAGGGTGCACGGTGACGCAGCTGTCCCGGTCGACGGGGTTCGACGTCGTGCGCGACGACGTCGACGCCGCCCTGGGGGATGCGGAGGTGGTCGTCGAGGCCACCGGGCTGTTCACGACGAGCCGGAGGCGTGCGACGGACTTCTTCACACGGTCGACGCGAGCCATCGGTGCCGCGACCGCCCGACGCGGCGCGCGGCACGTGCTGCTCTCGATCGTCAACTGCACGCGACCCGAGGTGCAGGGGTACGGGTACTTCGCGGGCAAGACGGCGCAGGAGCAGGCGGCAGCCGCGGTCAGCCCCCTGCTCACCGTGGTCCGGTCGACGCAGTGGTTCGAGTTCGCGCGGCAGAACACCGAGCGGATGCGGTTCGGGCCGTTCGTGCTCGTCCCGGGCATGACGATCGCTCCCGTCTCCCTCGACGCGGTCGCCGGGGTGATCGCGGACGTCGTGGTCGGCGCGCGGACGGCCCCGGTCGTGGAGGTCGCCGGTCCCGAGACCACGACGCTGTGGGAGATGACGCGGGCCATGCGCCTTCCCGGGCTCGTGCCGGTGCCACTCCGGATCCCCGGACGGACCGGTCGGGCGTTCCGTGCGGGCGCCCTGGTGCCGGAACGTCACGTGGAGGTGGTCGGCCCCCGATTCAGCGAGTGGCTCCCGTCCGCACGGTGACGTCTGTACCCGCGGCCGTCCGGAGCGTCCGCTCCGCGTCGTCGAGGTAGTCGGTCAGCAGCGCTGACGCAGTCGAGGTGTCCCCGGCGCGCAGCGCCGCGACGATCGCGGCGTTCCGCTCCACGAACCCGGCGTGGAACGACGCGGGGTCGTCCGTCGTGAGGAACGCCAGCCGCATCTCCGCGAGCAACGAGTCCATGAGTGCGTGGACCCGGGTGCTCGGCACGGCCCGGACGAGCGCCGAGTGGAACGCGATGTCCGCGGTGCCGACGGCGCGCCAGTTCCCGGCGGCTGCTGCTGCGTGTGCGGCGTCGACGGCGTCAGCGGCGGACGCCAGCGCGGGGGAGTCCGGCGGGATCGCGCGGACCGCCGCGTCCTCGAGCACCCGTCGGGCGGCGTAGAGGTCGGCGACGTCGTCCGCGGAGAGCCGGCGGACGAACACCCCACGGTTGAACACGTGCTCCACGAGACGATCCCTCGCGAGGAGCCGGAACGCCTCGCGCAGGGTGTTCCGTGAGACCCCGAGCTGCTCGCTCAGCCGTTCCTCGGACAGCTGCGCGCCTGGGGAGAAGTCCCCGGCTGAGATGGCGGAACGGAGCCGGTCGGCGACGGACTCAGCGGTGCCGACGGTTCGGGTCATGCCGACGATCCTGGCACGATCCCTCCACAGGGCAGGCGTGTGACCGTGGTGTTACAGATCCCGGCAGGGTCTTGCGATTGTTGAACAATCGCGTCCAGACTGTCCCGCATGTTCGTCCTCATCGGCGTCGCCGTCGTCATCGTCGGGTTCGCGTTGCGTGTCAACGCGCTGCTCGTCGTGACCGTCGCGGGCATCGTCACCGCGGCCATCGGCGGGATCGGTCCCGTCGGCATCCTCGACGCGTTCGGCAACGGGTTCGCCTCCAGCCGGTCCGTCACCACCTTCGCGTTGGTCCTGCCGGTGATCGGCCTGATCGAGCGCTACGGCCTGCAGGACCAGGCCAAGCGACTCATCGCGAAGCTCGACAAGCTCACGACCGGCAGGATCCTGGCGGGCTACCTGGCGGTCCGGCAGATCACCGCGGCCGTCGGCCTGACGAGCATCGGCGGTCCGGCACAGACCGTCCGTCCGCTCGTGCACCCGATGGCAGAAGGCGCGGCGACGAAGAAGTACGGCCGGATCGACGAGCGGATGCGCGAGAAGATCAAGGGCTACTCGGCGTCGTCGGACACCGTGGGGGTGTTCTTCGGCGAGGACGTCTTCGTCGCGGTCGGCTCCATCCTGCTCATCACGACCTTCGTCGACGCGACGTACGGGCTGTCGCTCGAGCCGATCGACCTGGCGCTGTGGGCGATCCCGACGGGCATCGCCGCGCTCTTGGTGCACGGCACACGGCTGCTGCTGTTCGACCGGAAGCTCGACCGGATGGCCGCGGACATGCGGAACTCGGACACCTCGGCGAGCATCGGAGCGACCGCGTGATCACCAGCGAATGGCTCTACTGGCTCATCGGGGCGTTCTTCATCGCCGTCGCGGTCCTCATCGTGACGGACACCACGCACGCCAAGCGTCTCGGCAACGCCGGCTTCTGGGGGATCCTCGGCCTGTCCTTCTTCTACGGCACGTTCGTCACGGCGAAGACGGCCCCGGCGTGGGTGCTGGGGGCCGCGGTCCTCGTGATGGTCGCGCTCGCCGGGCTCGGCTTCACCGGCACGACGGCACGGGGCGGCCGGCCGAGCCGCACCCGGGTCGCGACCGTTCCCGGAGCGGGCGCGGGGGCGGAGACGGGGCCCGCGGAACCCACCGGCGTGACCGTTCGTCCGAGCAGTGCGACGGGCGTGCTCGCGACGACCAGCCCCGCGGAACGCGCGACCCTCGCCGCGCGGTACGGCAACCGGCTCTTCGTGCCGGCGCTGGTCGTGCCGGTCGTGGCGGTGCTCGTCGCGACGCTCGGCCCCCTCGTGTCGATCGGTGGCAAGCCGCTCCTCGCCGAGGGCAGCGCGACCCTGACCGGACTCGGCATCGGGTCGGTGCTCGCGGTCGTCGTCGCGGTGTTCATCCTGCGGCCGCCGAAGGTCGCGACGCCGTTGCGCGAGGGCGGCCGCCTGCTGCAGGCCATCGGCTGGGCAGCGCTCTTGCCGCAGATGCTCTCCACGCTCGGCATCGTCTTCACCCAGGCCGGGGTCGGCGACGCCGTCGGGACGATCATCAAGACGATCCTGCCCGGCGGCTCCCTGATCGCCGCGGTGGTGGTCTACTGCCTCGGCATGGCGCTGTTCACGATCATCATGGGCAACGCGTTCGCCGCCTTCCCGATCATGACCGCCGCGATCGGCTGGCCGGTGCTCGTCCAGGGCTTCGACGGCAACCCGGCCGCGATCTTCGCGATCGGCATGCTCGCCGGCTTCTGCGGCACCCTCGTCACCCCGATGGCCGCGAACTTCAACCTCGTCCCCGCTGCCCTGCTCGAGATGCGGGACAAGTACGGGCCGATCAAGGCGCAGATCCCGACCGCCGCCATCCTGCTCGTCGTCAACATGGGAGTCATGTACCTTGTCGCATTCTGATCTGGCCCGCGCCGCCTGGGCCGACCGCTTCGCGGCCGTCGCCGTGGAGAACACCACCCGCGAGTACCCTTACGCGGCGCACCACACGACGTCCGGTCCGGACGACCGGGCGCTCCCCGTCGAGCTGCACCCCGCGTTCGCCACGTCCTACGACTGGCACTCCTCGGTGCACATGCACTGGCTCGCAGCGCGCCTGGTCGCGTTCGGTCTGCCGACCGGACTGGAGGCACGGCTCACCTCCGTCCTGCAGGCCCACCTCAGCGCGGATCACCTCGCGACGGAAGCGGCGTACCTCCGCGGGACGCCGCACTACGAGCGCCCGTACGGATGGGCCTGGCTGATGCGGCTCGCCGCCGAGGTCACCGCATCAGAGGTCCTGGCGATCCGGTCCCTCGCGCCCGGGTTCGTCCCGCTGGTCGACGTCGTCGAGGAGCTCGTCACGAACTGGGTCGACGGTGCCGCCCACCCGGTGCGACACGGCGTGCACGCGAACTCCGCGTTCGGGCTGCTGCTCGTGCTCGAGGCGGCACGGTCCCTCGGGCGCGACGAACTCGCGGCGACGTGCGAGCGCGCTGCGCGGCAGTGGTTCGGCGACGACGCCGGGTGGCCGTTCGCCTGGGAACGCAGCGGGCACGACTTCCTGTCCGCGGGCCTGGCCGAGGCGGACCTCATGCGCGCGGTGCTGCCGGCGGCGGAGTTCGCGCGCTGGGCCCGTGCCTTCCTGTCCGAGGTGCAGCCGGGCGACGCGATCCTCAGCTCGACCACCGTCCGCGACGAGAACGACCCGCAGCAGGTGCACCTGTTCGGGCTCGACCTGTCGCGTGCCGGATCGGCCCGTCGCATCGCAGACGCGTTGGGTGACGGCGAGCCGCTCGCCGCGGTGCTCGACGACGCGGCGGATCGGCTCCTCGCGTCGGGGTTGGCCGCAAGCGTCGGCGAGGAGTACTACTCGACGCACTGGCTCGCGAGCTTCGCCTGGGACGCGATGGAAGCGCGGGAGCACGCCGCCCGCTGACGACCCGGGCGGCGTGCGTCCCGACGGGGTCAGGACGACGCCGGAGGAACCGCACCCGCCATCTCGACCTTGCCGGCGGCGGTGTCCCACGTGAAGGTGGCGTCCGCGGTGCCCGACGGGTTCGCGTTCGCGTCGGTCTGCTTCGCATACCGGTAGGTGACCGCGATCGAGGTGTCGGACTTCCGGGTGACCGTCGGCTCGAACGGGTACTGCACCTTGGTGGCGGTGCCGAGGTACTTGCCGTCGTGGAACAGCAGGATGGCGTTCGGGGAGCTCGGCGTCCCGTCGGCCACCGAGACGACGGACCACGCGAGCGCGGCGCACGAGTCGTACCCGGATGTGTCCGCGTGGGATGCGTCCCACGTTGCGTCCGGCAGGTTCGGGACCGGGCGGGGCAGGGTCGCGACCGCCTGCTGCACGGCCGTCGCAGCGGACTCGGTGCCGCACGACCCCTGTGCTGTTGCCGACGACGACGGGGACGTCGGGGGAGTCGCGTGCTGCGTGGCGGTCGTGGTCGTGGCGTCGGCGGTCGACGTGGCGGTCGGGGACGCTGTCGGGGTGCCGGTGCCCGAGCAGGCGGAGAGTGCCGCCAGGGTTGCGGTGGCGGCGAGGAGACTGAGACCGATCCGGATGGTGCGCATGTCTCCACGGTGCGCGTCCTGGCGGCCTCGCGTTCCTCCCTTCGTCGGAATCACCGCGGTTCGCGGTCAGCCCGATGGTGGAACCGGCTCGCCGGTGCTCGGATCCGTGAAGCCCGTCGCGAATGCGAACACCACCGCCTGCACGCGGGTCTTCGTGCCCGTCTTCGCGAAGACGCTCGAGATGTGGCTCTTCACGGTCGCGGTGCTGAGGAACATCTCGCTGGCGATCTCCCCGTTGCTCAGGCCGCGGGCGACGGCGCTGAGGACGTCACGTTCGCGGTCACTGAGCGACGCCAGAGCGGCTTGCTGGACCGCGTCGGCCCGCCGAGCCGGAGCGGGGGCGATCGACTGGTCGATCAGCGCACGCGTCATCGCCGGGTCGATGAGGGAGTCCCCACGGGCGGCGGCGCGGACGGCGGCGCCGATGAGGTCCGGTCCGGAGTCCTTCAACAGGAACCCGGAAGCACCGGCTGCGATGCCGTCGAAGAGGTACTGGTCGTCGTCGAAGGTCGTGATGAGGACGACCGCGCAGGCCTGTGCGGCGAGGATCCGCCGCGTCGCACCGATGCCGTCGAGGCCGGGCATCCGGATGTCCATCACGATGACGTCGGGCTCGGTCGCGAGCGCCGCCCGCACCGCGCTCTCGCCGTCGTGCGCCTGGCCGACGACGTCGATGTCGTCCTCGGCGTCCAGCATCGTCGCGAGGCCTGCTCGTGCGATCGCCTGGTCGTCCACGACGAGTACCCGCAGCGTCATCTGGTCGTCTCCTTCTGAGAGGGGGTGATCATCGGGATCGTGGCCGACACCGACCACCCCGACCCGTCCCCGTTCGGTCCGGCGACCACGCCGCCGCCGAACGTACCGGCCCGTTCCCGCATCGAGGGGATCCCCGAGCCGCCTCGGGGCACGCTTGGGAACCGCTCCTGCTTCGGACCAGGGTCGGTCACGTCGATGGTCCAGGACCACTGCTGCTCCTGCACCGTGATGCAGATCGTCCGCGCGGACGAGTGCAGCATGACGTTCGTCAGACTCTCCTGGACGATGCCGAGGATGGCGGCGCGTTCGCGCTCGGGGACCTCTCCACGGACCGTCACGCTGCTGTCCACGTCGTACCCGATCGCGCGGATCCGTTCGGAGAGGGCGAGGAGTTCGTCGGTGAGGCTGCCGAGTGCCGGTGCCGTCTCCGGGGGCACGCGGAGGACGCGGACGACCGAGCGGATGCGCGCGAGGACGTCCTGGCCGCCCTCGGCGACGACCCGCATGGCGTCGACGAGCTGTCCGGGGTCGCGGTCGGCGATCCGCAGGGAGGACTGGGCGTGGATGACGAGTGCGGCGACGTGGTGCGCCACCTCGTCGTGCACCTCGCGGGCGACGCGGGTGCGTTCGCGTTCGGCGGCGTGCGCGATCGTGGCGGCCTGCAGGCGTGTCAGCTCGCGGTTCTGTTCGGCGAGCTGCGCGGTGACCCGCCGTTGCCGCCGGAGCATCACGGCGACGAGCACGACGAGCGCGCAGCCGATCAGTTCGCCGAGCAGCACCGACCGATCGGTCCCGGAGTCGATGAGGGCGGCCTCGGACCACGGACGGTGTTCGGTGGCCAGTTGCACGACGTCCTTCCACGGCACGATCGTCAGGACCGCGAGCGTGCCGAACGTGGCAGCGGGGGCGATCACCGGACCGCCGTTCGAGATGATCAGGAAGGTGACGAGGGCGAGCGGGATCAGCGCTTCCGGCGGCCGGACGTACAAGCCGTACATCTCCTCAGGCAGCGGAGCGAGACAGACGTACGCCGTGAAGGCGGTGAGGTTCGTCAACGTCTCCAACGGCCATCGCACACAGGTCGCCGCGGCGACGGCGGCGGCGACCCCGAAGAACACGTACCCGGGGAGCCCCTGTGGGTACCAGGCCAGGTGCAGCGCCACGGCGAGTCCGACGAAGTACGCGGCGGTGCCCGCTGCGATGACGACGAGCCGTCGTCGCGAGGGTCCCCGGAGCAGGACCATCGGTTCGCGTCGCCGTCGCACGGGTCTCACGCTAACGCCGGACGGATGCGTTGCAGCTGTCGGGCCCGAGCGTCGGCGAGGAGGACGAGCAGCGCCTCCTCGGACGGCACCCCACGCGGTGGCTGCGGGAGCGGCGTCGGATCCAGACACCGTTCCAGGAGGGCCTCCACGATCGCCGCCCGCCCCGTGATGTCTGCGCCGTCCAGCATGCCGGGCAGGATCCGGACCTCGATGGTGTCACGGGGCGGGGTGTCGGTCAGGAGCGCGGTGAGGTTCACGTCGAGGTACTTCGTGAGTCCGAGCGTGCGGACTGCTTCCTGCAGTCGCGGCCAGTCCGCGCCGGACCGCGACTCGGTGTCGACCACCGTGGTGAGGGCCTCGGGGAGTGCGCCGGTCCGGACACAGTGCGGGTTCGTCCCGAGGGCGGCGTGCATCCCGCTGCGGTACCCGGTGAACAACCGGACGACGTTCGCGAACGCCGGGACGCTCCGGAACGGACCGGCATCCAGGTGCAGGTGGACGGCTGCTTCGACCGGGACCCGGAAGCCGAGCGCCCGCGCCGGTCCGAGCAGTGCCTCGAGCGCTTCGGTGTGCCCGGAGCGGATCGGTGGCGTCACGATCTCGCACGGTCGTTCACGCCCCGGTGCGACCGCGGTCGCCATGGCGATGCTCGCTCCGGCGCGGTCGCGGACCCGTCGCACCGCGCCGACCGTCTCGACCGGGACGTCGAATACCCGGGCGATGCCGTCCAGGACGTGTTCGAAGCGTGTCTGCGCGCCGGTGGTGTCCCCGGCGAGCCGGAGGAGCCGGAGGTCGTCGGACAGGATCCGGAACGCGTCGGGGTCCGGATCCGGCCGACAGAGCGGGCACCCCTGGTGGCCGGTCTCCCCGCACCGGGCGGCGAGCTGGTCGCGTCGGATGTCCTCGACGATCGTGATGTCGTCGACCAGGGTGGCGAGTTCGGTCCCGGTCGCGTCGTCGATCCGGTACCCGGGTGTCAGGTGCCAGAACTGGCCCATGCCCGGTACGAGCGACGGCTCGGAGTCGACGTGGAACACCCGGAGGACACTCCCGCCGTGTTCGTCGGCGATGCGCTCTGCCAGTGCACGGCGACTGCTGCCGACCGGGGCGAGCAGTTCGATCTCGAATCCGGTCCGCGTGGTGAGGGCGTCGGGGGCGGGCACGCTCAGACGGGCAGTGCGTCGCCGGCGAGGAGCGCCTGCCCGGCACGGACCTCTGCGCTGTACGTCGAGGGGCTCTGCCAGAGCGCCGCGAGTCGGGCGGCGTCGCCCTCGTCGTACCCGCTCGCGGTGAACGCCCGGGCCTCTTCGGCCTCGGTGTAGGTGGTCGGGGCCAACGGCACGGGGAGATGGGCGAGCATCTTCGACCCGAGCTTCGACTTCACGGCGTAGACGTCGGGCACGCCCCACTGCACGGCGAGCCCGAGCGCCTGTCGGAAGTCGCCGTAGCCGAGGAAGAAGGCGTCCCGCTGCTGCTCCGGCGTGAACGGGTAGCTCGCGGCGTCCCCCGCCGCGAAGGGCAGCGCGGTCCCGGTGCGGAGATCGGCACCCGCTCGGCCCTTCGCCGTCGCGAGGTCGGTGCCCCACACCGCGGCCAGTGCGACCGCGTCGTCCGCGTAGGGCGACGCCCGGAACCGCGCGATGTCCGCATCGCCGTACTGCACCTTCGGCACGGGTGTCGGCTGGGCAGTCGGAATCGAAGCGTGCGCCGACGTGCGTTCCGGAGCGGCGAGCGCGCCCACGGAACCGAGGCCGACGAGCGATCCGGCCACGGCGCAGGCGACCGCCACGGTGGCGGCAGAGCGTCGGAACGCCGCTCCGGTGGTGTTCCGGGGGCCGGTCTCGCGGTTCGACATGCAACGCTCCTCGTCCGCTCGACGGCTCGTCCGCCAGCGACACGTCGACACTACGAGCGCCGTCCCGGGCCGGCAACGCGGACGGAGCGATTCAGACCATCGGTCCCGGATCATCGACCAAAGGATGATCCGGCGTCCGCCGGCGCTGGTCGAGACTGACGACATGCACGATGAGGGGTTCGCAACGGGGACGATCCGGTGACGCGCGGAGGGGTACCCGCTGCGCGACACGGTCGGCAGCGACGGCACGGCACGCTCGGACCGATGGTCAAGGCCGTCGCCGCGGTCGCCGCGATCGGCTTGGTGAGCGTCGGTTCCGTCGCCGCGATCGCGTCGTGGCAGGTGGTGCGCGATGCGAAGCCGACGGTCTCGCTGGCCATGCCCGGCAGCCACCAGACCCGTGCGCCGCAGCTGACGGCCGCGAGCGGCGAGGTGAACATGTTGCTCGTCGCGACCGACACCCGCGACGGGCAGGGCGCCGGGTTCGACGACGCCGCGAACCGCCGTGCGAGTTCGGGTGTCGGGCACAACGACTCGAACCTGCTCGTGCACATCTCCGCGGACCACACGAACATGGCGGTCGTCAGCTTCCCGCGCGACCTCGTGGTCCCGATCCCCGCGTGCGAGAACGACCAGGGCACGGTCACGCCCGCGGTCCCGGCCGCGATGCTCAACACCGCGCTCGGCCGAGGGGGTGAGCAGCACGGGCTCGCCTGTGTCGCGAAGACGATCGACCAGCTCACCGGGCTCCAGATCGGCTACGCCGGCATGATCACCTTCGACGGCGTCGTGGCGATGGCGGACGCCGTCGGTGGGGTCGAGGTGTGTCTCGCGACCCCGATCCACGACACCGACGTCACCCCGGCCCTCGACCTGCAGGCGGGCGACCAGGAGCTGAACGGTGCCGAGGCGGCCGCGTTCCTCCGGTCGCGCTACGGGGTCGGTGACTCCAGCGACCTCGCCCGGATCAGCAACCAACAGACCTTCATGGCGGCGCTGGCGCGGCAGACCGTGTCCGCCCACACGCTGACCGACCCCGGCAAGGTCCTGCGGCTCGCCACGACGGCGTCGAAGCACATGACGCTCTCCGACACGCTGGCCGACCCGACGACGCTCGCACGGCTGGCCCTCGCCGTGAACTCCGTCGGGCTGTCGAACATGTCCTTCGTCCAGTACCCGGTCGTCGACGACCCGACGGATCCCGCGCGGGTCCTGGTCGCGAAGGGGCCGGCGAGCACCCTGAACGCCGTGCTGCAGCACGACCAGCCGGTGGTGCTCGGAGCGGAGAGCCTCGGTCGTTCCGCAGTCCGCGACCCGTCGGCCCCGCCGTCGGGAGCACCAGACGGGTCGGCCGCACCGGGGGGAGCAACAGCACCAGGGGGATCGGCACCAGGGGGATCGGCTCCGCCCACCTCGTCGCCGCTCCCGGCCGACGTCTCCGGGCAGAGTGCGGCCACCGTCACCTGTGCGGCGAAGCGCTGACGCGAGTCGGTAGCGTGGTGGCCATGGCCGCCTTCACGCCCCCGCCCGCCGACGCCGTCCGGGCACGACTCCTGCTCGCCGGGCGTGACGAGTTCGCGGCCGTCGGGCTCGCAGCGTCCCGGATCGAGCGCATCTCGGCGGCGTCGTCGAGCAACAAGGCGCAGATCTTCCACTACTTCGGGAGCAAGGAAGGGCTGTTCGACGCGGTCGTCGCGCAATCCGTCGCGGAGACGCTCGAGGACGTGCCGCTCGACACCGACGACCTCCCGGAGTACGCCGGGCGACTGCACGACAGCTACGCCCGTCGACCCTGGGCACTGCGTCTGGCGACCTGGTACCGCCTGGAACGCCAGGACGCCAGCCCCGTCGAGGACGTCGTCGTCGCCAACGAGGCCGTCGTGTCGGCGATCGAGCACGCGCAGCGCGCCGGCGTCGTCCCGCGGAGCTACCGGCCGGCCGTACTCCTCGCGCTCGTCCTCACCACGGCGGCGATGTGGAGCACGACACCGGCAGGGTTCGAGCCACTCGTCCGAGCGGTCACCCCGGCACGGCGGCGGCAGATCGTCGTCGACGCCGTCGCCGCGCTCATCCGCTGACGCGGAAGCGGACCGTGTCGCCCGGGCGAAGCTGTGCCGCACGGTCGACGGACCCCGGCGTGAGGACCGCGACGACCGGGTAGCCGCCGGTCACCGGGTGGTCGGCGAGGAAGAGCACGGGGAAGCCCGCCGGTGGGACCTGCAGCGAGCCGGTCTCGACGCCTTCGCTCGGGAGCTCGTGCGTGACCGCCCGGACCAATGGTTCGGCGGCGGTCGTCCGGACCCCGACACGGTCGCTGTCCTGCGTGACGTGGTGGTCCTGGCCGGTCAGCGTCGTCCGCCACCCGGGCGTGAACCAGCCGTCGCGGGGCCCCGGCACGACGTCGAGCACGACGGGCTCCCACGGCCAGGGCCCGAGCGGCGGGGCGACGGCGTCGACGACGGGCCACGCGTCCGCGGCGTTCCCGATGTCGAGTACGTCGCCGGCGACCACGGGCGCCGGACCGAGCCGCGCGAGTGAATCCCACGACCGGCTCCCGAGGACCGGCGCGACCCCGAACCCGCCACGGACCGCGACGTACGTGCGCAGCCCGGCGTCCGGCACGCCGATGTCGAGCGTGTCGCCGGGGTCGAGCGTGACGACCTCGTGCGCGGCCGCGCCGCGGACCGAGCCGTCCGCCCGCGTGACGTGGACCGCGGGAGCGGCCCCGGTGACGGCGGTGACCACGTGCGAATCGGCGCGGAGCGTGACGGAGCCGAGCAGGGCCTCCAGGACGGCCGCGTCCGGACGGTTGCCGACCATGCGGTTGGCCAGTGCTGCGGACCCGCGATCGGCGGCACCTGCTGCGCCGAGGCCCATGTCGCTGAGGCCGGGGCGACCGAGGTCCTGGGTCGTGACGCCGAAGCCGACGCGCAGGACGGTGAGCGTGCTCACGAGTCGGCCCTCACGAAGCGGATCCGGGTGCCAGCGGGGGCGAGCGCCGGTGGGTCGCGGTCGACCGACCACATCGGGACGTCGGTGCGGCCGATGAGCTGCCATCCGCCGGGCGAGACCCGCGGGTAGACCGCGCTGAACTCGCCCGCGAGGGCGACGGCCCCGCTCGGGACGGCGGTGCGCGCGGTGTCGCGACGGGGGAGGTCCAACGCGGGCGAGGTGCCGGTGAGGTAGCTGAAACCCGGGGCGAAGCCGCAGAACGCGCTCGTCCAGACCTGATCCGTGTGCCACGCGACGAGCTCGTCCCGCGTCATGCCCGTGATGGAGCCGACCGCGTCGAGATCGTCGCCGTCGTAGGTGACGGGGACGACGAGCGGGTCGATGTCGCCGGCCCGCTCGGTGTCCGCGGGCTCAACGCGCGCGAGGTCGGCGCGGAGCCGCCCGGCGTCCGTCCTGGCCGGGTCGAACCGGACGAGGAGCGTGCGGGCGCCGGACACGACCTCGGTCACGCCTGGGAGCACCGCGGCGGTGATCCCCGCGCGGAACGCCACGACCTCGGCCAGCGACCCGAACGTGACGAGCAGGGCGGTGCCACCCGCTGGTCGCACGTCGGGCATCACGGCGCCGGGGCGAACGGCGCGATCGTGATGCCCTGCTCGGTGAGCAGTGCACGGATCGCGCGGGCCATCGCGACGGCGTCCGGTGAGTCACCGTGCACGCAGACCGAGTCGGCGCGCACCGGGATCTCCGAGCCGTCGACAGCGGTGGCGACGCCCTCGGTGACCATCCGGAGCACGCGGGCCGCCACGACGTCCGGGTCGTGCAGCACCGCGCCCGCCGTGCTCCTCGACACCAGCGACCCGTCCGGTTCGTACGCGCGGTCCGCGAAGGACTCGGTGACCGAGCGCAGTCCTTGGCGTTCGGCGGCACGGAGGAGTTCGGACCCCGGCAGCGCGAGCACGGCCAGGGACGGGTCGACGTCGGCGACCGCCCGGGTCACCGCGTCGGCCTGCACCGGGTCTGCGCACGCGGTGTTGTACAGCGCGCCGTGCGGCTTCACGTAGGTCACGGTCGTGCCGGCGACCCGTGCGGTGGCCGCCATCGCGCCGAGCTGGTGGACGACGTCGGCGTGCAGTTCGTCCGGCGTGACCTGGACCGGTCTGCGACCGAAGCCCACGAGGTCGCGGTAGGCCACGTGCGCCCCGACCGCGACCCCACGCGATGCCGCAGCGCGGGCCGTGGCGAGCATGATCGTCGGGTCGCCGGCATGGAAGCCGCAGGCGACGTTCGCGCTCGAGACGACGTCGAGCATCGCGGTGTCGTCGCCCATCGTCCAGGCGCCGTAGCCCTCGCCGAGGTCGCTGTTCAGGTCGATCGTCGTCACGCGTACCCCCTGTCGTCGCCGAAGTTGTTCAACAATCTAGCGGCCAACCATGTCGGCCGCACTCGTTGACATCGGTCAACCATGTGCGATGATTGACGTCTGTCAACTTTTCGGATGCAGCGTGGCATCCCGTTCCACCGAGGGAGCCCGATGTCACACACACCACCAGCAGCCGTGCACGACCAAGAGTCTGCAGCACCCGCGATGTCGCACCGTCAGGTGCTCGAGGCCCTGTCCGGCCTGCTGCTCGGCATGTTCGTCGCGATCCTGGCGTCGACGGTGGTCAGCACTTCGCTCCCGCGCATCATCGGCGACCTGGGTGGTGGCGAGAGCGCCTACACGTGGGTGGTGACGTCGACCCTGCTCGCCACGACGGTGTCGACCCCGGTCTGGGGCAAGCTCGCCGACCTCTTCAACCGCAAGCTCCTCATCCAGCTGTCGCTGGTGATCTTCGTCCTCGGCTCCGCACTCGCCGGCTTCTCGGAGAACCCCGGCACGCTCATCACCTTCCGCGTGGTGCAGGGCCTCGGCGCCGGTGGTCTGACCGCGCTGAGCCAGATCATCCTCGCCGACATCATCAGCCCCCGCGAGCGCGGGCGCTACGGCGGCTACTTCGGTGCCGTCATGGCGGTCGGCACCGTCGGCGGCCCGCTGTTCGGCGGTCTGCTGACGGACAGCCTCGGATGGCGCTGGAACTTCTTCGTCGGCGTCCCGTTCGCGATCGCCGCGATCATCCTGCTCCAGCTCACCCTGAAGCTGCGTGCCCTGCCGAAGCGCAAGGTCTCGATCGACTACCTCGGCATCGCGTTCATCGCGGGCGGCGTCTCGCTGCTGCTGATCTGGGTCACGCTGGCCGGCAAGAACTTCGACTGGGTGTCGCCCACGTCCTTCGTCATGGTGATCGGCGCGGTCGTCCTGCTCGTCGCCACCGTGTTCGTCGAGCTGCGCGCCACGGAGCCGGTCATCCCGATGACCCTCTTCCGGAACCGCACCTTCACGATGGCCGTGATCGGCTCGATCGCCGTCGGCATCGCCATGTTCGGCGCGACGGTCTACCTGGCGCAGTACATGCAGCTGGCCCGCGGGGCGACCCCGACGCAGTCCGGCCTCCTCACCATCCCGATGATCGGCGGTCTGCTCATCGCCTCGACCGTCGGCGGCATGCTCGTCACGAAGACGGGCAAGTGGAAGCCGATCATGACGATCGGGTCGATCGCACTCGTGGTCGGTCTCGCACTGATGGGCACGATCCAGTACGACACCCCGTACGTCGTCGTCGCGGTCTACATGTTCGTCATGGGCGCCGGGGTCGGCTCGGTCATGCAGAACCTCGTCCTCGTCGTGCAGAACACCACCGAGCCGAAGAACATCGGTGCGGCGTCCGCCGGTGTTGCGTTCTTCCGGTCGCTCGGTGGTGCGCTCGGCGTCTCCGTCCTCGGGACCGTCCTCGGCACCCGGGTATCGGACCTGATCGGTGACAAGCAGGCGGAGCTCGGCAAGGCGATCGCGGCGCTCGGCGAGAAGGGCGCAGCCGTCGCGAAGGAGCTCGCCTCCGGCAGCATCCCGGCCGTCAGCCAGCTGCCGCACGGCGTCCGCGAGATCATCGAGTCCGCCTACGGCCAGGCGGTCGCGAACATCTTCCTCATCGCCGCTCCGATCGCGATCCTCCTCGTCCTGGCGATCGTCTTCATGCCGAACAAGCCGCTCACCACGAAGACCGTCGCCGAGCGCTCCACCGACCAGGGGCCGCTCGCGGGATCCGCCGAGGACTTCGCCGGCGTCGGGACCGTCACGGGCTCGAACCCGGTGATCGAGACCAGTGGTTCGCAGGGCGGTGGCAGGACACATGGTCGACACTCGTGAGGTGACCAAGCCAACGGAGTCGGCCGGGCCCGGGGTCCCCGACGGGATCGCGACCCGCATCGACACGCTCGAGCGGCAGTTCGCCGCCCTGTACAACGCGTACCGCCAGCAGATGCGACAGCGCTCCGACGACATCGATCCGGCCCTGCAGCCGTCCGGGTACCGGACACTGGTGGAGCTCGTCGTCGGTGGTCCGACCGGTGCGCGCGACCTCGCCGAGGCCCTCGGGTTCGACAAGAGCGTCCTCAGCCGGCAGCTGCACCAGCTCGAGGAGCTCGGGCTCGTGTCCCGGTCGACCGACCCGACGGATCGGCGGGCGATCATCGTCGCGGCCACCGCGGACGCGATCGAACGGATGGAGCGCACACGGAGTACCGCTCGGGACGAGTTCCGGGGCGCGCTCTCGCGGTGGTCCGAGCACGACCTCGACGAGCTCGCACGGTTGCTCCGGCAGCTCTGATCGTCCCGTAGTCTTCGGCGGTGGATGCAGTGCTGCCCTCGGGGATGACCAGGCGTCGCGTCGAGCTCCGGATCGTGAAGCCCGCGTTCGCGTGGTTCGCCCGGCCGACCGTGACGATCGACGGCGTCGGGCACCCGGCGCAGTGGGGGACGGGCACGTGGGCGGTCCCCGACGAGGGCACGACGGCCCTCGGCGTCTACCTGTTCAACCGGGCGTGGCGGTTCGGTGCCGCGTCGGTGACCGTCACCGCGTCCGACGACGTCCTCGAGTACCGCGGCGGGCTGCTCCCGGTCGGGCCCGGCCGTCTCCGCAGCGTCTGAGGAGTCGCCGACCAGTCGCGGTGCCGGGCCGCCGCCGCAGCGCCCCGGTCACTGCCCGTCGGCGTGCAGCGCCGCCGTCAGCTTGTCGAGCGCGGCGGCGGCCTGCGCGAGGACCGCTCGCTCGGACGGTGTCAGCGCACGTTCGGCGGCCGCCAGGATCCGCGTCGACCGGCGGATGCGCGAGGACGCGATCACCTCCCGCCCCGTGTCGGTCAGTGCGACGAGCACGCCCCGGGCATCGGCCGGGTCCGGGGTCCGCGCCACGAGCCCCTGCTCCTCGAGGTCCGCCACCGTCACCCGCATCGTCTGGTGGCGCACCCGTCGCAGCCGCGCGAGCGCCGCGATGCTGTAGGCGCCGTCCCGGGCGAGGAACCCGAGCACCTCGATCTGCCCCTCCGGCGTGGTCTCCGTCCGGCGGATCGCGCGCACGCTCTCGCCGATCGCCCGTCGGAGTTCGTTCGCGTCGTCGAGCGTGAACGTCTGCTCATCGATGCCCATGGGAAAACTGTACAGGCAGCCTGTACAGTTACGGGCATGGAACTCACGAAGTACACCCACGCCACCGTCGTGCTCACCAAGGGCGAGCAGACCCTCGTGATCGATCCGGGCGCCTACACGCCGAACTCCGCGGAACTCGTCGCGCACACCACCGCGGTGCTCGTCACCCACGACCACCCCGACCACTTCGACGCCACGATCCTGGGTGCGGCGCTCGACGCCCAGCCCGACCTCCGCGTCTGGGCTCCGGCGAACGTCGCTGCCGAGCTCGGCGATCGGGACGGCCGCGTCACGACGGTCACCGCAGGCGACGCGTTCGAGGCCGCCGGCTTCGCCGTGCAGGTCGTCGGTGGTGACCACGCGGTCATCCACGCGGACATCCCGCTCATGCGCAACGTCGGCTACGTCGTCGACGGCAACGTGTACCACCCGGGCGACGCGTACTTCGTGCCCGAGGAATCGGTCCAGACGCTCCTCGTCCCGACCTCCGGTCCCTGGGCGAAGCTCGGCGAGCTGGTCGACTTCGTGCGCGCCGTGCACCCCGCCCGTGCCGTGCAGATCCACGACCTCATGCTGAGCGACGCCGGCAAGGGCTCCTTCGCGCAGTTCACGGGGCAGCTGACCGGTGTCGAGCTGGTCACCGTCCCGGACGGCGAGACCATCACGGTCTGACGCGACCAGGCGACAGACAGGAGGCTCGGTGCCAGCTGGCACCGAGCCTCCTGTCCGTGTCCGGACGTCCGTCAGGGCGCGGGGCGCCCGTACTTCGAGTCGCGTCGGGTGCGCCGGTCCTCGCGGATGACGCTGATGACGCTGACGAGCGTCGCGAGGAGGAGCAGGACCGAGACGACGGCGGTGAAGACGGAGCCGCCGAGGTCGCCCGTGCCCACGGTAAGTGCCGCCGTCGGCGTGCCTGCGTCGGAGGCGACGTACAGGACCCAGTCCGTGAACGCGTGCACGAGCATCCCGACCCAGATCCGGCCGGTCACCCGACGCACCCAGTAGTAGGCGACCCCCGTCCCGACGAGCGCGCCGACCTGGAAGAGGACGAACGCCGGTGGGACACCGGCGATCAGGCTCCCGGGGGCGTGCGCCACGCCGAAGACCACGGCGGTGACGAGCATCGTCACGAACTCGCCGTGCCGTTCGCGGACCGCGGTGAGCAGCACGCCGCGCATCACGAGCTCCTCGCCGAACCCCACCAGGAGCGTGCCGAGCGCGATGAGCGCCAGGAACCAGACGCTCCGCGCACCCCACGGCACCGTGTCGAGCTGGCTGATCGGCACCAGCACCGCGAGGACCGGGATCGACACGAGCCACCAGCGACGGGGCGTCAGTGCCGGCGTCGGGGTCTTGCGCCAGACGCCCCTGCCCCATCGGGCGACGCGGAGGAACAGCAGGACGAGCGCGATCCCGATCGGCAGCGGGATCAGGTGTCCCAGGGCGAACTGCGCTCGGACGTCGTCCTCGGGGCGAGTCCGTCGAGCGCGTTGCCGAGTCCAGCAGCGAGCAGCACCTACACGACCACCACGCCGAGCGCGATCCAGGTGTTCCGGGGCAGGCCGGGTGCGCGCGGCGGGGTGCTCATGCGCCCGACAGTACGGACGGCCGGCTGGGGCGTCCGGGGGTTCGTCAGAGCACGCGCTCCAGCAGGCGCAGGGTCCCGGCGATGTCGACGCTGCGGTCCAGCAGCCACTGGACCTGGAGGCCGTCGAACGCGGCGACGATGAGCGACGCGACCTGGTCGAGATCGGCGTCGGAGTGTCGACCGGATGCCTGCAGCTCGTCGCGCAGCTGCCCGGCGAGGTCCGCGCGGGCGATCTCGAACCGCTCCGCGAAGAAGGCGCGGGAGGTCTCGTTGCCCGGTTCCACCGACGTCGCGAGGAGCGTCGTGTACATCGTCACGAGCCCGGGCACGCTGACGTTGTGGTCGGCTGCCTCGGCCATCCGGTTCAGGACGCCGTCGACACCCTCGAGCCGACGGGTCGAATCCGCGTCACGCTCCCGCAGGACCTCGAGGAGGAGCGCCTCACGCGAGTCGAAGTAGTGCCGCAGTGCCGCGTGCGAGACCCCGATGGCCTCGCCGATCGCCCGGAGCGAGGTGCCGTCGATGCCTTTCGACGCCACGACGTCGAGCGTCCGGTCGAGGATCTCCTTCCGACGCTGCACGCCCTTGGCGTAGGGGCCTCGCGCGCCGGATCCGTCGTTGGAGCTCACCGTCGAAGGCTACCGCGGACGGCCGCGCCGTCTCGGTGACACCTGTTGCTCAAGGCAACTGCTACGGAATCGTGACGCAATACTTCCGCGCGGATGTTTTCGGTGCTACTGTCCCTCAAAACCTAGCGAGGCTAGGAATCCAGGAGGGCATCTGCCCCTGATGGCTCGAGGAGGAGTCATGTCGACACCGACGTCGAAGGAAGAACCGCAGTCCGGTCTCGCCGGGACCGCAACCCCGCCGGTCACCGCCGCCGCAGGCGCGACGAGCACGGATCCGGCAGCGGCATCCCGTGCGTTCTCGGTCGAGGGCCTCACGCAGTCCGTCAGCACCGTGCGTGTCGGGCGGAAGTACATGTGGGCGCTCAGTCTCGCGCAGTTCGGGCTCTTCGCCGCACTGCTCACCCCGGTGTTCGTCGGGATGACCATCAAGGCGACCGAGCTGAACCCCGCGAGCCCCGAGACGATCGTCGGCTCCGTGCTGCCGTTCGGTGCCCTGGGTGCACTCTTCGCGAACCCGCTCGTCGGCGCGTTCTCGGACCGCACCCGCACCCGGTGGGGTCGTCGGCGTCCGTGGATGGTCGGCGGCATCGTGGTCTTCGTCGTCGCGCTCGCCTGGATCGCCTTCGCGCCGAACGTGCCGCAGCTGACGGTGGCCTGGGTCCTGGCGCAGGTGTCCGCGAACGCCGTGCTGGCTGCGCTGACCGCGAGCTTCGCCGACAACGTGCCCGAGTTCCAGCGCGGCAAGGCGTCGAGTGTCATCGCCCTCGCGCAGAACCTCGCGATCCTCGCCGGCCTGTACCTCGCCGTCTACCTGGTGGGCAACCTCCCGCTGCTCTTCATCGCACCTGGCATCCTGGCGATCGCCCTGATCCTCGTCTACTCGTTCGTCGCCCGTGACGACCTGCCGACGAGCACGATCAAGCCGTTCAGCTGGATCAACCTGATCTCGTCGTTCTGGACCAACCCGATCAAGCACCCCGACTTCGGGCTCGCCTGGTGGGGCCGCTTCCTGATCACCTTCGGCACGTTCATGTTCACGACCTACCGGCTGCTGTACATGGAGGACCGCGTCGGGCTCCCGCAGGCCGAAGCGGTCGGGGTCGTCGCGTTCGGTGTGCTCCTCTACACGGTGGCACTGCTCGTCAGCGCATCGGTCTCCGGATGGGTGTCCGACCGCGTCCGCCGCCGCAAGGTGTTCGTGTGGAGCTCCACCGCGCTCACCGCGGTCGGTCTCGTCATCCTCGCGCACGTCGACAGCGTCGGCGGGTTCTACTTCGCCGAGATCGTGATGGGCTTCGCCTACGGCATCTACGCCGCCATCGACACCGCGCTGGTCGTCGACGTGCTGCCGGACCCGGAGCGCCCCGGCAAGGACCTCGGCGTCATCAACATCGCCAACGCACTGCCGCAGTCGCTCGCCCCGGCGGTCGGCCTGTTCCTCCTCGGCATCGGCGGCGGGCAGAACTACACGCTCATGCTCTGGGGCGCCGGTGTCGCCGTGCTCCTCGGTGCGCTCGTCATCCTCCCGATCAAGTCGGTCCGCTAGCCGGTCCTGGCACCAACGAAAGGACTCCCCATGGCACCCGCCATCTCGCTGCAGCTCTACACGGTGAACGCCGCGCTGGAGCCGGACCTCGACGCCGGGGTCGCACGGCTCGCCGCGATCGGCTTCGACACCGTCGAGGCGTTCGCCTTCGTCGGCCGCTCCGCGGAGCTCAAGTCGGCGTTCGACGCCCACGGCATCACCGCCACGACCGGCCACGCCTTCCTCGTCCAGCAGGAGATCCCCCTGCCGGACGGCACGACGATGACCGCACCGTCGCACGCCGACACGTTCGCCGCGGCGAAGGAGCTCGGCCTCGAGATCGTCATCGACCCGTTCGTCGGACCCGACGAGTGGACCACCCGCGAGGGCGTCGAGCGCGTCGCAGCGCGTCTCAACGCTGCAGCGGACGAGGCGGCCGAGCACGGCCTGCGCGTCGGCTACCACAACCACGACCACGAGCTCCGGCCGCAGATCGACGGCAAGCCCGCACTGCAGGTGCTCGCCGAACTCCTCGACCCCCGCGTCGTGCTCGAGCTCGACCTGTACTGGGCGTCGGCCGCCGGCGTCGACGTCGTCGCCTTCGTCCAGGAGCTCGGTGACCGCATCGTCGCCGTGCACGTCAAGGACGGCCCGATGCGTTCGGGGATCTCCACCGCCGAGATCCCGCATGATCAGACCCCGGCCGGACAGGGCGACGTGCCGATCGCCGAGGTCCTCGCCGCTGCGCCAGCCCTCGAGTACGCCGTGATCGAGTTCGACCACTCGGAGCTGGACGTCTTCGACGCCGTCGAGCAGTCCTACCGGTGGCTCGCCGCGACGCTGGACAAGGAAGCGGTGTCGGCATGACGCGCACGGGCAGGGTCGGCATCGGGTTCATCGGTGCCGGCATGATCAGCGAGCAGTACCTGACGAACCTCACGACGTTCCCGGACGTCGAGGTCGTCCGGATCGGCGACATCGACACCGAGCGCGCCGCGGCGTCGGCAGCGAAGTGGGGCGTCCCCGCGTCGGGCACCGGTGACGACGTCCTCGCCGACCCCGACGTCGAGATCGTCATCAACCTGACGCTCCCCGCCACCCACGTCGAGGTCTCGACCGCTGCGCTCCGCGCGGGCAAGCACGTCTGGAGCGAGAAGCCGATCGGGGTCGACCGGGCGTCAGCCGCGGGGCTCGTCGCCCTGGCGGACGAACTCGGGCTGCAGCTCGGCATCGCGCCGGACACCGTGCTCGGCCCCGGATGGCAGACCGCCAAGCGCGCGATCGAGTCCGGCGCGATCGGCACCCCGCTGACCGCCGTGACGAGCATGCAGTGGCAGGGACCTGACGTGTTCCACCCGAACGCGTCGTTCCTCTACGCCAAGGGTGCAGGCCCGCTGTTCGACATCGGTCCGTACTACTTCACGGCGCTCGTGCACCTGCTCGGCCCGGTGGCGTCCGTCGTCGCGACCGGTTCGCGGTCCCGGGAGACCAGGGACCTGGTGGTCGGGCCGAACGCCGGGCAGTCCTTCCCGGTCGAGGTCCCGACGCACGTGTCCGTGCTGACGGCCTTCGAGCAGGGCGGTCAGGCGCAGTCGCTGCTGTCCTTCGACACCCCGCTGTTCCGGCACGGCGTGTTCGAGGTGAACGGCACAGAGGGCACGATCGTGCTGCCGGATCCGAACACGTTCGGCGGTGGGCACCCGATCCGGATCGCGCGGCCGCTGACGAAGGACGCGACGTTCCCGTTCGAGCAGTCGTTCGAGACGCTCCTCGACGAGGAGCCGACGGTCGGTCGTGGTCTCGGCGTCCTCGACATGGCGCGGGCGATCCGCGGCGGTGGCTCGCACATCGCCACCGGCGAGGTCGGGTACCACGTGCTCGACACGATGGTGGCGGTCGAGGAGTCGATCGCCGCGCGGGCGTTCGTCGAGGTCGAGTCGACGGTGGAGCCGATCGCCTCGCTCCCCGAGGACTTCGACCCGTTCGCGGCGACGCTTGAGACCGTCGCGGTCTGACCGGGCTACCGGGGCCCGCCCACGGCGGTGACCCCGGTGGTCCGTCGGCCGCGTCGCCAGACGGCGGCCGTCAGCGGCGTGCCGATCCGGTAGGGGATGTGTGCGGCCGTCGGCGCGTCGATCACCTGGAGGTCGGCCGGCCCGCCGACGCGGATGCTGCCGACGGCGTCCGTGCCGGTGTCGAGGCCGAGCGCGGCCGCACCGCCGAGGGTCGCCGCACCGAGCGCCTCCTCGAGCGTGAGCCGCTGCTGGAGCACCGCGGTGGCGACCTGGAACTGCATCGACGACGTGAAGGACGTGCCCGGGTTGCAGTTCGACGCGAGCGCGATCCGGGCTCCGGCGTCGACCAGTGCTCGGGCCGGCGCGAACGGCGCCCTGGTCGACAGGTCGCACGCCGGCAGCAGCGTGGCGATCGTGCCGGACCCCGCGAGCGCGTCGACGTCGGCCGCCGACAGGTGGTTGCAGTGGTCGACGCTCGCTGCGCCGAGCTCGACGGCCAGTGCGACGCCGCCGGTCTCGCCGAGCTGGTTGCCGTGCACCCGGAGCCCGAGCCCCGCTGCGCGGCCGGTGAGGAGCACGGCACGCGACTCGTCGGGGGAGAACGCCCCCGATTCGCAGAAGACGTCGATGAACCCGACGTGGGGGCGCACGGCGTCGAGCATCGGGCCGGTGACGAGGTCGAGGTACGTCCGTCGATCGACTCCCGACGGCACCACGTGCGCGCCGAGGAAGGTCACGACGTCCGCGACCTGCGCGGCGATCCTGGCGAGCCGGAGTTCGGTGTCGACGTCCAGGCCGTAGCCCGTCTTCGCCTCGATCGTCGTCGTGCCCTGTGCGACGGCCTCGTCGACGAGGGCCGCGGCGCTCCGGCTGAGCTCGTCGTCGGTCGCGTCCCGGGTCGCCGCGACCGTCGTCATGATCCCGCCCGCTTCGTAGGGGCGCCCGGCCATCCGGTCCACGAACTCGGTCGCGCGGTCACCGGCGAAGACGAGGTGCGTGTGCGAGTCGACCCAGCCGGGCAGGCAGGCGCGGCCGCCGACGCTCGTGCGGTGGTCGGCGGCGGGAGCGTCGGCGGCCGGGCCGATCCACGCGACGCGGCCGTCCTCGACGACGACGGCCTGGTCGTGACGGACGACGGACGCGGCGGCCGCGTCGGAGCCGTCGGCGTCCGCGGGGTCCATCGCGCGGAGTTCGCCGATGTCCGTGATGAGTTCGCTCGTCATGCGCGGGGTCCGTTCGTCGAGGCGGAGTCGGTCGGTTCGGCAGCGCCGATCACGTCGATCGCATCGTGGAGCAGCGCCGCGGGGGAGCGGCCGTCGACGAGCACGCCGCGGTCGGCGACGATCCGGCCACCGACGACCACCCGGAGCACGTCGGACGCTGTCGCCGTGAGGACGAGCTGCTCCGGCCGGGCGCCGACGGTCCGGACGGTCGCGGAGTCGATCTCGACGACGTCGCACACGGCGCCGACGCCGATGCCCCCGGCGACGCCCAGCGCTCGGTAGCCGGCGGTGGACCGTGCGGCGTCGAGCTCCCGCGGGGGGAAGACCCCGCGCTGTCGGGCGTGGAGGCGTTCGCCCGCCTCGAGCCCGCGGACCTCGAGGAACGGATCGACGACGGCGTTCTGGTCGGACCCGAGCGCGATGGTCGCACCGGCGTCGGCGAGTCGCCTGGCCGGACCGATGCCGTCGCCGAGGTCCGCCTCGGTGGTGGGGCAGATCACCGCGGAGACCCCGGCGCTCCCGAGCTGGACGATCTCGTCGTCGGTCAGGTGCGTGGCGTGCACGACGCTCAGCCGAGGACCGAGTGCCCCGGCGTCGGCGAGCACCCGTGTCGGCCGGACGCCGTACGCGGCGAGGCTCTGCTCGTTCTCGGCGGGCTGCTCGGACAGGTGCACGTGGAGCGGGACGTCGTCGGGGAGCCCGCTCGCGATCACCGCGACGTCGGAGGGCGCGACGGCGCGGACGGAGTGCACCGCGGCGCCGACCGTCACGAGCGGGTCGTCGCCGATCGCGGCTCGGAGCGCGTGCCAGCGGTCGAGCCAAGCCGCTGCGGACCCGTCGCCGAAGCGGCGTTGCTCCGCAGCGAGGGGCTGCCCCGGCGCGCCGGTGAGGTAGCAGGTGTCGAGCAGGGTCAGGCGGATGCCGACCTCGCGCGCGGCGTCGGCTATGGCGAGGCCGACGGCGTTCGGGTCGTCGTACCGGGACCCGTCCGGGCGGTGGTGCACGTAGTGGAACTCCCCGACGGCGGTCCACCCGGCGGCGAGCATCTCCGCGAAGACGCCGACCGCGAGCTGGCGGTACGTGTCCGGGTCGAGGGCTGCGGCGGCGCGGTACATCGCGGTGCGCCACTGCCAGAAGTCGCCGCCGTCCGCGTGGGTCCGCCCGCGGAGCACCCGGTGGAACGCGTGCGAGTGGGCGTTGCCCGATCCGGCGAGGACGGTGCCGAGCCGCAGGTCCCCGGCGCGCGGCGAGACTCCGACCGTCACGGCGGTGATCCGACCGGCTCCGTCGAGGTCGAGGCGGACGTCGGACCGTGCGACGCCGTCGACGACCGCGGTCGCGCAGTGCACCGCGGCCGCGCAGTGCACCGTGGTCGCACCGGCAGTGCCGCCGGTCACGTCGACGCCCGCATCACGGTCGTGAGCGCCTCGACCCCGGCGGCGCAGTCGTCGGCGTCCGACCACTCCTCCGGCGCGTGCGAGACGCCGGTGGGGTTCCGGACGAAGAGCATCGCGGACGGGACGTGCGTGGAGAGGACCCCGGCGTCGTGCCCCGCGCCCGTCGGCAGCACGGGCACGTCGCCGGCGAGCACGCGGTCGATCGCCGCCCGCGGTCCCTCCGGGAAGTCGACACGGCTCGACCAGGACTCCTCGGTCACCTCGAGCGCGCAGCCGTTCGCGGTGGCGGCGTCCTCGGCCGCGGCGACGATCGCCCCGACGACGGTGCGGGTCACCGTGTCCTCGCCGGCCCGGGCGTCGAGCCAGAACTCCGCGGTCGACGCGATCACGTTCGTCCCGCCCGGGACCGCTCGGAGCCGTCCGACCGTCGCCCGGGCGTCCGCTGCCGCACGAGCGATCCCGGGCACGGCGGCGATGGCCGCAGCGGCCGCGACGACCGGGTCGCGCCGGTCGGTCATGAGCGTCGCGCCGGCGTGGTTGCCCTGCCCGGAGAAGCGGAAGCGCCAGCGGCCGTGCCCGAGGATGCTCGACGCGAGCGCGACGGGCGACCCGAGGTCGACGAGTCCGCGCCCCTGCTCGACGTGCAGCTCGACGAACGTGCCGATGCCGGCCAGGCGATCCGGATCCGGACCGACGGCGGACGGGTCGATGCCGGCGGAGGTGAGCACTGCCTCCAGGCTGGTGCCGTCCACGTCGGTCAACGCGAGCGCGCGTTCCGGGCTGATGGCACCGCTCAGCAGGCGCGACCCGAGGCAGGCGACGCCGAAGCGTGAGCCCTCCTCCTCGGCGAAGACGGCGATCGCCGTCGGTCGCGACGGGCGGTGCCCCTCCTGCTGCAGACGTGCGACGGCGTCGAGCGCCGAGACGACGCCGAGCGGGCCGTCGAAGGCGCCGCCGCCGGGGACCGAGTCGAGGTGGGAGCCCGTGACGAACGCATCGGGCCCCGGTGTGCCCCACCACGCCCAGGTGTTGCCGTTCCGGTCGTGCTCGACGTCGAGACCGAGGCGCTCCGCACGCTCGACGAACCAGTCGCGGAGGTCGCGCTCGGCGTCGTCCAGCAGGTGCCTGGAGTACCCGCCGCGGACGGTGTCCCGCCCGACCTCGGCGATCTCGGCCAGCCCCGGGAGGACCGTCGCGCCCGAGTCGGTCATGCTCAGACCTCCCACATGGGGACGCGGAGGCCACGTTCGCGGGCGACCTCCTCGGCACGCTCGTAGCCGGCGTCGACGTGGCGCATGACACCGGTGCCCGGGTCGTTCACCAGCACGCGTGCGATCTTCTCCGCGGCGAGGTCGGTGCCGTCCGCGACGACGACCTGTCCGGCGTGGATGGACCGGCCGATGCCGACGCCGCCGCCGTGGTGGATGGACACCCAGGTCGCGCCGGACGCGGTGTTGAGCAGGGCGTTCAGGAGGGGCCAGTCGGCGATCGCGTCGGAGCCGTCCTGCATGGACTCGGTCTCGCGGTACGGGGACGCGACCGACCCGGAGTCCAGGTGGTCGCGGCCGATCACGATCGGCGCGGAGATCGTGCCGTCCGCGACGAGCTCGTTGAACCGCAGGCCGGCGAGGTGGCGCTCCTGGTACCCGAGCCAGCAGATGCGCGCCGGGAGCCCCTCGAACTGCACCTTCTCGGACGCCGAGGTGATCCAGCGGCGGAGCTTCTCGTCCTCGGGGAAGAGCTCGAGGATCGCCCGGTCCGTCGCCGCGATGTCGGCGGGGTCGCCGGACAGGGCGGCCCAGCGGAACGGGCCCTTGCCCTCGGCGAAGAGCGGGCGGATGTACGCGGGCACGAAGCCGGGGAACGCGAACGCCCGGTCGTAGCCGGCGAGTTCGGCCTCGCGGCGGATGGAGTTGCCGTAGTCGAACACCTCGGCGCCCGCGTCCATGAACCCGACCATCGCCTCGACCTGCTTCGCCATGGACCGGCGCGAGTCGTCGATGAACGTGTCGCGGTCCTGCTCGGCGCGGTCGTGCCACGTCTGGACGTCGTAGCCCTCCGGCAGGTAGCTCAGCGGGTCGTGCGCGCTGGTCTGGTCGGTGACGACGTCGATCGCGACGCCGCGCTGGAGGAGCTCGGGGAACACCGTGGCCGCGTTGCCGACGAGCCCGACCGAGAGCGCCCGTTGCTCCGCCTTCGCGCGGGTGACCCGCTCGATCGCGTCGTCGATGTCGTCCGTCATCTCGTCGAGGTACCGGTGCTCGACACGGCGCTGCAGACGGCTCGCGTCCACGTCGACGACCAGGGCGACACCGCCGTTGAGCGTCACCGCGAGCGGCTGCGCGCCGCCCATGCCGCCGCAGCCGCCGGTGAGCGTGATCGTGCCGGCGAGGGTGCCCCCGAACCGCTTGTCGGCGACGGCGGCGAAGGTCTCGTAGGTGCCCTGCAGGATGCCCTGCGTGCCGATGTAGATCCACGACCCGGCGGTCATCTGCCCGTACATCGTCAGGCCCGCTGCCTCGAGCTTGCGGAACTCGGGCCACGTTGCCCAGTCGCCGACGAGGTTCGAGTTCGCGATGAGCACCCGCGGCGCCCACTCGTGCGTGCGGAAGATCCCGACGGGCTTGCCGGACTGCACCAGGAGCGTCTCGTCCGAGTCCAGGTCGCGGAGTGCGTGCACGATCGCGTCGAACGCCTCCCAGCTGCGGGCGGCGCGGCCGGTACCGCCGTAGACGACGAGGTCGTCCGGGCGCTCGGCGACCTCCGGGTCGAGGTTGTTCATCAGCATCCGCAGCGGCGCCTCGGTCTGCCAGCTCTTCGCGCTGATCTCCGTGCCGCGCGCCGCTCGGACGGGGCGTGCGCCGACCGTGCTCGGGGTGGACTGTCCGGTGCGGGTCATGGTGCTCCTTCTCGGGCTGTGCGTCGTCGCGTCGTGGCTGGGGCCGGGGCAGGGCGTGTGGTGGCCGGGGCTGCCACGTCCATCCGACACGAACGCCGCGGTCCGCAGGGTGCTCCACGGCAGGTAGTGTCCGGGATACCGGACACGAAACACGGCGGCGACAGGAGGACCGTGCCCAAGGCCCCTGCGGCGGACTCGACGCTGCGCATCCTGACCGTGCTGGGCTCCCAGCGTGGTCCGATGGCGGCGGCCGTCATCGCGACGCGGCTCGGACTCCCGCGCTCCACCGTCTACCAACTCCTGGCCACGCTGGTCGACCACGGGTTCGTGATCCACCTCCCCGAGAGCCGGCGGTACGCGCTCGGGCTCGCGTCGTTCGAGCTCGGGTCCGGGTTCACGCGCCAGCAGCCGCTGTCCTTGCTCGGCGCACCGCTGCTCGCGACCCTGGTGGACCGGACCGGGGAGAGTGCGCACCTGGCGGTCATGCACGGCGCCGAGGTCGTGTACGTCGTCGAGGAGCGTGCGCGGCACCGGCCGACGCTCGTCACCGAGGTCGGGGTCCGGCTGCCGGCACACCTCACCGCGAGCGGCAAGGCGATGCTCGCCGCGCTGCCACCGGCGCAGCTCCGTGCGCTGTACCCGTCCGACTCGGCGTTCGTGTCGCGGACCGGCACCGGGCCGTCCGACGGTCGCGCGCTCCGGGCCGAGCTGGCCGCGATCCGGGAGGCAGGGGTCGCCACCGAGGTCGGCGCCGTCACGCAGGGACTCGCCTCCGTCGGCGTCGCGGTGCTCGACGGGAGCGGGTGGCCGGTGGCGAGCGTGGCGTGCACGTACCGGTCCGATGACGACGGCGCGGCCCCGGACGGTCTGGTGCAGGAGGTCACGCGCGTCGCGGGGGAGCTGTCACGGCGGATCGGCGGCGCCGATGCTCCACCGCAGAAGTGAGCGATCCGATTTAATCCGCCTGAAACGACAACTGCTACTCAGTGGCAGCACGTTTGCATAGGGTGGCAGCATGGAGCAGGAACCCACCGGCGGGCCCGGCATGCGGACGATCGACCGAGCGCTCCGCCTGCTCGGACTGGTGTGCGACGCCGACGGACTCACCCTCACCGAGGTCGCACGGCGCGCCGACCTGTCCGCGAGCACGGCGCTCCGACTGCTCCGTTCGCTCGAGTCGCACGAGTTCGTCCGCCGCGACGAGGACGGGCTGTTCACCGCCGGCCCGCACCTGGTGCAGCTCGGCGCCGCAGCACTCTCGAACACGGCCCTGGTCGTCCAGGCCCGCGATGCGATGCGACGCGTCGCGGACGGCACGACCGAGTCCTGCTACCTCAGCGTCTTCGGGACGGGGAACACCGCGGTGCACCTCGCGATCGCGGAGGGCACGCAGTCCATCCGTCACGTCGGCTGGGTCGGGCGCGCCATCCCCGTGGAGGACACGGCGGTCGGCAGGGTCCTGCTCGGTGACGTCGGGCCCGACGGGTACGTCGTGGTCGTCGAGGGCGCCGAGAAGGACGTCACCGCCGTCTCCGTGCCGATCTCCGCCGGCAGCCGGGTCGTCGCCGCGATGTCCTGCCTGGTCCCGAGCTACCGACTGACCACCACCGACGACGTCGCCCGGATCGGCGGATGGCTCGTCCGCGAAGCGGCGTCGGTGTACGAACCCGCCCGCTGACCCCCTCCGTCCCGCAGGAAGGAACGACGTCCGATGCAGCCCACCGATGTGCACCTCGACGACGCGCAACTGTCGATCGAGCAGGTCGTCGCCGTCGCCAGGCACGGCGCCGCGGTCTCGTTCTCGGCCGCGTACGAAGCCCGCGTCGAGGCCGCGGCGGCACTCGTGACGAAGTTCGTCGCCGACCGGCGCGTGGTCTACGGCGTCACGACCGGGTTCGGCGACAACTACACCGAGACGATCTCCCCTGAGGACACCCGGCGGCTCCAGGAGAACATCATCGTGTCCCACGCCGTGTCCGTCGGCGCGCCGATCCCCGACGAACAGGTCAGGGCGATCCTCGTCACGATGCTCGGACACCTCGGTCGCGGGTACTCCGGCACACGCCTGCAGACCCTCGAACTCGTCCGCGAGCTGCTGAACCGCGGCGTCACGCCGGTCGTGCCCGGTTCCGGTTCCCTCGGCTACCTCGCGCTCGAGGCGCACATCGCCCTCGTCCTGATCGGTCGCGGGCGCGCCCGGGTCGCCGGCGTGGTGCTCCCGGGGGCGGACGCGCTGCACGCCGCGGGGCTGTCGCCCATCCGGCTCGAGGCCAAGGAGGGGCTGACGCTCCTCAACGGCATCATGAGCGTCACCGGCATCGCCGCCCTCGCCGTGCACGACGCCACGAGCGCACTGCGGCACGCTGATGTGATCGGCGCGCTGTCGTTCGAGGCGCTCCGCGGCACGACCAGGGCCCTCGACCCGCGCCTGCACGCGCTCCGCCGTGCCCCCGAGCAGCAGCGGTCGGCCAGTACCATCGCGCGGCTGCTCGACGGCAGTGCCCTCGCCGAGCGGCACCGGGACCACCGCGTGCAGGACCCCTACCTGATCCGCGCGATGCCCCAGCTGCACGGGTCCGTCGCACGGGCCTTCGGCGACGCCGCGACGATCGTCGACGAAGCCCTCGGATCCCTCGGCGACAACCCGGTGCTGTTCGGCGACGGCAGTGGTGACGGTGACGCGGTGATGGGCGGGAACTTCGACGCGACGTCGATCGGCCTCGCGATGGACTCGCTCAAGGCCGCGGCGGCGGTCCTCGCCCACCACAGCGAACGTCGGGTCGACCGCATGGTGAACAGCACGGTCAGCGAACTGCCACCGTTCCTGGCCACGACCCCCGGGCTCGACAACGGTCTGATGATCCCGCAGTACACCGCCGCCGCCCTCGTGATGGAGATCCGCGGCGAGGCATGCCCGGCGACGATCGACTCGATCCCCACCTCGGCCGGACAGGAGGACCCGATCAGCAACGCGTACCTCGCCACCCAGCAGGCGACCCGTACCGTGGAGCGGCTCCGGTACGTGCTCGCGATCGAGTTGCTCACCGCCGCACAGGCCACCGACCTGCTCGACTCGATCGACGCGAGCTCCCCGGCGCTCGCCGCCGTCCGGACCCGCGTCCGCCGTGACGTCCCCTTCGCCGAACACGACCGTGCGTTCGGCGAGGACATCGAGACCCTCTACACCCTGGTCTGCTCGGACGAGCTCCTCGAGATCACGGGAACACCGACCATCGGAGCACCATGACATCGTCCTCGACCGGCACCCCCGCGGTGCGCCAGGACCCTCCCGAGAAGCTCAGCCGCTTCCACCTCCGCATCACCGCGCTCACCTTCGGTGCGAACTTCTCGGACGGCTACGCCCTCGGCAGCATCGGGATCGCACTGACCCTCATCGGCTCCGGCATGCACGTCGACGCCCTGTGGTCGGGCCTCATCGCGAGCTCGGTGCTCATCGGCATCTTCGTCGGCAGCATCACGTGCGGGTGGCTCGGCGACCTGTTCGGCCGTCGGCTCATCTACATGCTCGACTTCGTGCTCATCGTCGTCGCGTCGGCAGCGCAGTTCTTCGTGCACGAACCCGTGTCGCTGTTCGTGCTCCGCCTGCTCATCGGCTTCGGCGTCGGTGCGGACTACGCGCTCGGGCCGACCCTCGTCGCCGAGTTCGTGCCGGCTCGCTTCCGCGGCGGCCTCCTCGCCTCGCTCACGGTCGCGTGGACGGTCGGGTACACGGCGGCCTACTTCATCGGCACCTGGATCAGCACGATCCCGTCCGACCTCGGCTGGCGCTTCCTGCTCGCGAGCGGCGCGATCCCGGCCATCGTCGTGCTGATCCTGCGGCTCGGCACGCCGGAGTCGCCGCGGTGGTTGATCACGAAGGGCCGCATCGAGGAAGCCCGCGCGATCGTCGCGAAGTACCTGCCGGGGCAGCTCGACGTCGACGCGGTGGCGGCGACGCACTCGACCGCGCGTCCCGGTCGCTACCGGGACCTCTTCACCGGTCGGAACCTGCGGCGGACCGTCTTCGGCACGGTGTTCTACAACGCGCAGGTGATCCCGTACTTCGCGATCTACACGTTCCTGCCCGTCATCCTGCTGAGCCTCGGGATGGACGCCGACGGGTTCGCGTCCGGCCTGCTGCTCAACGTGTTCCTGCTGCTCGGTGGGGTCGCGGGACTCTGGGCGGTCGCCAAGATCGGCCGCCGTCCGCTCGTCATCTGGACGTTCGGCATCATGGCCGTCGCGCTCGCCGCCGTCGCACTCGGCAGCCACGCACCCGTCTGGGTGGTGCTGCCGCCGTTCCTGATCTTCACGTTCGTGATGTCGGGCAGCTCGAACCTCGACCAGGTGTACCCGCCGGAGCTCTTCCCGACGAACGTCCGCGCCGCCGGCGTCGGCCTCCTCAACGGGGTGAGCCGCATCGGATCGGCGATCGGCACGTTCCTGCTGCCCATCACGCTCGCCGGGTGGGGCATCAGCGCGACGCTGCTCGCCCTGGCCGCCGTGCTCGTCGTCGGCATGGTCGTGTCCATCCTCCTCGCGCCGGAGACCGCGCACGTGTCGCTCGACGACGAGGGGGTCGCGTGAGGCTCGTCCGGTTCGACGAGACGCCGCCCACCCGGTGGGCGAACGGGATCGGGGAGACCGTGGAGCTCTGGCGAACGCCATCGGCGGGGGACTTCGACGTGCGGCTCAGCATCGCGACGGTGGGCTCGTCGGCGCCGTTCTCCCTGCTGCCCGGCGTGGACCGCGTGCTCGTGGCGCTCGGCGTGCGCGGGCTCGAGCTCGACGTGGACGGGGTGCGCACGGTGCTCGGGCAGTACGACGGCCTCGCCTTCGCGGGGGAGTCGGCGGTCGCCGCAGTCGGGGTGTCCGAGTCCGCCCACGACCTCAACCTCATGGTCCGCCGCGGGGTGGGTCGGCCCGACCTGCGCGTCGAGAGCGTCGCCGGGTCGTCCGTGCCGGGCGCCGACGCGCTCGCCGTGATCCTGCTCGACGGCGACGTCCGGTGCGACGGGCGACCGCTCGCGTTCGGGGACACGTGCATCGGTCCGGGAACGCTGACGGGCTCCGGCCGGGTCGCGGTGGCCCGCACGTCCTGAGCAGGCGCTACCGCTCGTCGGCGCGTGGACGTATCCTGGGCACAGGAAGCAACGGCGGTTCCCATCCCTGCACGCCGACCCGAAGCCCCTTCTGTGACCGAACACATCATCGAGTACGTCGCCCGCGACCGAACGGGCATCACCGCCGTCGTCACCACGACGAGCGTCATCGACGTGGACACGGTGATCCGCAACATCCACTCCGGGCACTCCGGGTACGTCGTCCGCGCGGGCGAGTGGCACCGGGCACGGGTCCGCAGTCTGTCGATGATCGGCGGCTCGTACCTCTTCGCCAACTGGGACGGCTCCAAGCGCAACAACCTGCACGACGTCGCCTTCCAGGCACCGCAGCGCGTCGCCCGTCCGGCGAAGCCGTCCGGTGGCCTCCGCGCGGTCGTGCGGTCCTTCTTCCGCCGCACCGCGCGCTGATCGCGTTCTCCTGACGGACAGGAGGCCCGGTGCCAGCTGGCACCGGGCCTCCCGTCCATGCGCACCCGGGTCGCTGACCGGGATTGCGCCCCGCTGCGGACATCGCGCCCGCATGCGACGGGGCGCGATGTCCGCACGGGGGCGCGACCTGGGACGGCAGCGGGGAACCGGTCGCGAACTCCTCGGTACTCGGTGTTGCTATGTACCAGTAGTCAGTGTTACTTTCTACCGGTAGTCATCATCACTGAGTAGCAGGAGGGGTCATGGGCAAGCAGGACACCGAGATGCTCAAGGGCGTCCTCGAGGGCATCGTCCTCGCCGTCGTCGCATCCACACCGTCGCACGGAGCCGACATCACCGCGTGGTTGCGGGACCAGGGCTTCAGCGACATCGCCGAGGGCACCGTCTACGCGCTCCTCGTCCGCATCGAACAGCGCGGCCTGGTCGACGTCGAGAAGGTGCCGTCGGAGAAGGGCCCGCCGCGGAAGGTGTACTCCATCACCGACCTGGGGCGGGACCGTCTCACCGAGTTCTGGAGGACCTGGAGCTTCCTCGCAGAACGACTCGAACAGCTCCGCACACAGACCACGCAGGGGAACTGACATGTCCATCATCACCAAGCTCATCGGCGACAAGCGCGAGTGGCGCGAGTACAAGGCCCGCGTCAAGGCGCTCCCGGCCGGCTACGGCACCGCGGTCGAGGGCATCGAGCGCTACCTCATGTACACCGGCCCGAGCGACGCCGAGCGCCTCATGCGGATGCTCGACGACCTCGCGGACCTCTTCGAGCGCGCGGCCGCGGACGGTACCCCCGTCGCGAGCGTCGTCGGGGACGACCCGATCGAGTTCGCCGAGGAGTTCAAGCGCAACTACGGCCTCGGTTCATGGCTCAGCAAGGAGCAGCAGCGGCTGCAGGACGCCATCGCCCTGGCGACCGAGGAACAGGCGGCGGAGTCGTGACCACCCGGGACACCGCCGCCCGCGACACCGCCGCCCACGACACCGCCGCCGCGGCGATCGTTGTCCGGGGTCTCGAGAAGTCCTTCGGCAGCCTCCACGTCCTCCGTGGCGTCGACCTCGAGGTGCAGCGGGGCAGCATCACCGCCCTGCTCGGCTCGAACGGCGCCGGCAAGACGACGGTGGTGCGGATCCTCGCCACGTTGGCGAAGCCGGACGGCGGCACCGCGAGCGTGCAGGGGCACGACGTCGTGACCCGTGCGTCGGACGTCCGCCAGGCGATCAGCCTCACGGGGCAGTTCACCGCGGTGGACGACGTCCTGACCGGCCACGAGAACCTCGTCCTGATGGCGCGGCTCCGGCACCTGGCCGATCCCGGCGAGGTCGCGGACCGCCTGCTGGCCCGGTTCGACCTCGTCGACGCCGGACCACGGCGTGCGGGCACGTACTCCGGCGGGATGCGGCGTCGACTCGACATCGCGATGAGCCTGATCGGGGAACCCACGGTCGTGTTCCTGGACGAGCCGACCACCGGCCTCGACCCCCAGGCCCGCATCGAGGTCTGGGCGGCGGTCCGCGAGCTCGCCGCCGCCGGCACGACGGTGCTCCTCACGACGCAGTACCTCGACGAGGCCGAACAGCTCGCCGACCACATCGCGGTCCTGCACGAGGGCCGGATCATCGCCTACGGCAGCCTCGCCGACCTGCGGCGACTGCTGCCCCCGGCGCGCGTGGAGTACGTCGAGAAGCAGCCCACCCTCGAAGAGGTCTTCCTGGCGATCACGGCAGGGACGAACACGAGGAGCGCAGCATGAGCACCCATGTCATCGCCGACACCACAGCACTGACCGGCCGGTCGCTGCGGCACGTGCTCAGGAGCCCGGACACGATCATCACGACCGCGGTGATGCCGATCGCGTTCCTGCTGCTGTTCACGTACGTGTTCGGCGGCGCGATCGACACCGGCACGGGGGCCTACGTCGACTACCTGCTGCCGGGGATCCTCCTCATCACGGTGGCATCGGGCATCGCGTACACGTCCTACCGCCTGTTCCTCGACATGCAGAAGGGCATCGTCGAGCGGTTCCAGTCCATGCCGATCGCCCGGTCGAGTGCGCTCTGGGGGCACGTCCTGACGTCGTTGGTCGCGAACACGGTCGCGCTCGTCGTGGTCGTCGGCGTCGCGTTCGCCATGGGCTTCCGCACCGGTGCGGGTGTCGGAGCGTGGCTCGCGGTCGCCGGGATCCTGCTGCTCTTCACGCTGGCGCTGACCTGGGTCGCGGTGATCGCGGGGCTGTCCGCCAAGACGGTCGACGGCGCGAGCGCCTTCAGCTACCCGCTGGTCTTCCTGCCGTTCATCAGCTCGGCGTTCGTCCCGACGGACACCATGCCGGGGCCGGTCCGCTGGTTCGCCGAGCACCAGCCCGTGACGTCGATCGTCGACACGATCCGCGCCCTCTTCGCAGAGCAGGCGGTCGGATCCGACATCTGGGTGGCGCTCGCCTGGCTCGTCGGGATCCTCGCGGTCGCGACGGTCGTCGCGACCCTGCAGTACCGACGCAAGGTCGGCTGAGCGCCGGCCACCCACCGGACGGGAGGCTCGGTGCCAGCTGGCACCGAGCCTCCAGTCCGTCAGTCCGTCGGTCCGTCGGTCCGTCGGTCCGTCGGTCCGTCGGTCCGTCAGTCCGTCGGTCCGTCAGTCCGGCCGGTGTCGCGCGATCGCGCGCGAGGAACTTCCTTCTGGGGATTGACGAATCCGGTTCCCGATCCCCGGCGATCGGGAACCGGATTCGTCATTGCGCAGAATGAACTGCTGGTCGCTCCGGACCGGTGCTACTCGGCGACCTCGTCGAGGTCGGTGATCCCGGCCGCCTGAGCGGCGACCCGGCGGGCGCGCATCGACGGCGCGGCCAGTGCGGCGAGCACCGCGAGGACCGCCACGCCGGTGCACGCCCAGAACCCGATCGTGAACGCGTCGTCGGTCGGCAGCCCCTGCGGCGTGCTGTGCGAGGTGATCAGGGCGGCGATGACCGCGGTTCCGACGCTCGAGCCGATCGTGCGGACGACGGTGTTGGCGCTGATCGCCTCGCCCGTCTGGTTCGCGGGGACGCTCTCGATGATCGCGTTCGAGCACGCCGCGAGTGCCAGTCCGATGCCGATCCCGGTGAGGATGCCGGAGACGACGACCTGCCAGAGCTCGCCGTGCGCGATCGCGGGCAGCAGGAACGCGGCGACGATGGCGATCCCGCCGAGGAGCATCGGCGGCTTCGGGCCCACCTTCCGCACGAGAACGCCGGCGATCGGCCCGGCGACGACCATCATGACGACGGTCGGCAGCAGGAAGAGCCCGGCTTCGGTGACGTCCTTGCCGAAGCCGTACCCGACGGCTGTCGGGAGCTGGAGCAGCGTCGGGACGAGGACGAACGTGCCGAACATCGCGAAGCCGAAGACCAGTGCGACGACGTGCGCGGTCCACACGCCACGGACCGCGAAGAGCCGCACGTCGATGAGTGGTTCGGCGACCCGGAGCTCGACCAGCACGAACGCGACGAGTGCCACGGCGCCGAGGACCAGCAGTCCGATGGTCTTGCCGTCACCCCAACCCCACGTCTCGCCCTCGCTGACTGCCATGAGGATGGACACGAGCGAGACGGCGAGCACGAGCGTGCCGACCATGTCGAGTCGACCGGGCTTGCGGACCGGTGACTCCGGCATGCCGAAGATCGCTCCGAGCAGCGCGATGACGACGAGCACGGCGGGGAGCCAGAACAACCAGTGCCACGACAGGTGCTCGACGATCGGGCCGGCGGCGACGATGCCGACCCCCGCGCCGATGCCGAAGATCGCCGAGAGCAGGCCGATCGTCACGCTGACCTTCTCCTTCGGGAGCTCGTCACGGACGATGCCGATGGAGAGTGGCATCACGGCGCCGGCGGCACCCTGCAGGGCACGCCCGACGATGAGTGTCCCGAGGTTCGGTGCGAGGGCTGCGGTGACCGCGCCGACCAGGAGGATCGTGAGGACCACGATGAGCACCTTGCGCTTGCCGATCATGTCGCCGAGACGACCGAGGATCGGCGTGAGCACCGACGCCGAGAGCAGGTAGGCGGTGAGCACCCAGCTCGCGGCGCTCGTGGAGACGCCGAGGTCCTGGCCGATGGTCGACAGGGCGGGTGCGACGAGCGACTGCAGGACGGCGAAGGACAGGCCGCCGAGGGACAGGTAGACGATGATCGCCGTGCTGTTCGGTCGGCGTCCGTCGGTGGTCGGGTGTGATCCGGTCCGCGGGCTCTGCAGTGTCTCGGTCATCGTGCTCCGTGCTCGTCGTGTAAACAGTTGTTGACTCAACGATCGTACGCACTTGTCGCCTGATGTCAACAGTTGCTTACATCGGGGCTCGTCCCGGTACGCTTCGACCATGAGCAAGGACGCTGCGGCCACCCGGCGGCTCCTCGTGGAGGCCGCCAGGCGCCGGTTCGCCTTCGACGGGTACAAGGCGACGACGGTGCGGGACATCGCGGCGGACGCCGGGGTGAACGTCGCGCTGATCAACCGGTACTTCGTGTCGAAGGAGGGCCTGTTCCGCGCTTGCCTGGACCGCGTGGTGCACGACCTCGACCCGGACGTCGTCCGTCCGACCGACCTCGAGCACGCGCTGCGCGAGCTCGTCGGGCACAGCGTGCGGTCGCCGAGCGACGACGACTCCGTCCAGCTCATGCTGCTGCTGCGGTCGTCCGGCGACGACGGCGCTGACGCGATCCGGCGGGAGACCCTCCGGCGCTTCGCGGAACGGCTCGCGGGCGTGGTCGCCGACGACGTCACCGAGGACCTGCTGCTCCGCGCCGAGATCGCCCTGTCGGTCGTGCTCGGTATGACGATGCTCCGGACGTCCACCCGGGTGGAACCGCTCGCGTCCGCCTCGGACCCGGCGATCGCCGGGCCGCTCGACGACGCGCTCCGTGCCCTGCTCCGTGCACCTGGTACCGACCAGGTCGAGTAGCGTGGAGCGTGAATCGGACAGTGCCGTGCGCGGCGCCCGATCGCGCGGCCGAAGGAGCGCTTCATGTCCAGCACGGTCCACCTCCACCGAAGGCCCCGATGAGCGAGTTCACCGCCGCCGCGAATTCCATGCAAGCCGCCCCCGACGGTGCCGACCTCTGCCCGTCGTTCCTCGCCGTCCTGCCGGTCTCCGGAGTCGGCATCTCGACGCTCGGTGACCCGCTCGGCTCCGCCACGGTGTGCGCCAGCGACGCGATCGCCGAACGGGTCGACGAGATCCAGCTCGACCTCGGCGAGGGGCCCTGCTGGGAGTCCCTCGCGACCCGACGTCCGGTGCTCGAGCCGGACCTGTCGGCGACGACCGGTGACCGCTGGCCCGCAGCGCTGGAGGCGCTGCTCCGCGCCGGCATCGGCGCGGTGTTCTCGTTCCCGATGCGGATCGGGAACATCCCCGTCGGTGCGGTCGACCTGTCCGTCGACCGCGAGCACGTGCTCACCGTCGGGCAGATCCGTGGTGCGGTCGAACTCACCGAGGTGGCGGCCAGGCGTGTCCTGCGCGGAGCCCTCCTCGACGCGGCGTCCGACGGACGCGCTGACATGGACCAGGGACGATACTCGCGGAGAGAGGTCCACCAGGCGACGGGGATGGTGGCTGCGCAGCTCGCTGTCACCGTCGCGGATGCGCTGCTCGTCCTGCAGGCGCACGCGTACGCCACCGAGCGGACCGTGCGGGAGGTGGCGTCCGACGTCATCGCCAGACGCATCGACCTCGACCGACCGTACGGTCTCGAGAGCTAGGGAGCACACATGATGGCATCGACACGCGAGCACCGCCTCGTCGAGACGTTCGTCGCGCTCACCGACACCCTCGTCGACGACTACGACGTCGTCGAACTCCTGCAGAACCTCGTCGACACCGTCGTGGACCTCTTCGACGCGTCCGCCGCCGGGATCCTGCTCGTCAACCAGCACCAAGAGCTCGAGGTCCTGGCGTCGACGAGCGAGCGGTCGAGCTTCGTCGGGCTGCTGCAGCTCAACGCCGGCGAGGGGCCGTGCGTGGAGTGCTTCGCCACCGGACGACAGGTCTCGGTCCGGAACCCCGCCGAGATGCAGGAGCGGTGGCCGCGGTTCGCGAACGCCTCGGCGCAGTTCGGCTACGCGTCCGTGCTCTCCATCCCGATGCGGCTGCGCGAGACGACCCTCGGGTCGCTCAACCTGTTCCGTGAGTCCGAGGGGGAGCTCAACCCGGACGACGCCCTCGCCGCCCAGGCCCTCACCGACGTCGCGACCATCAGCGTCCTGCAGCAGCGGACCCTCGAGCACGCCGACCTCGCACAGCGCCAGCTCCAGCACGCGCTGGACAGCAGGGTCGTCATCGAGCAGGCGAAGGGCTTCGTGGCGCACACCCACCAGGTCGACATGGAGACGTCGTTCGCGCTGATCCGCCGGTACGCCAGGTCGCACCAGGAGCCGCTGGCCGACGTCGCGCGGGCGATCATCGAGCGGCGGCTGGTCCTGCCCTGAGGAGCGCACGGATCGTCGGCGTACGATCCGGCGTGTAGCCCTGGTCCCTGGTTACGGCAGCGGAGCCGAACCAGGAGGCATCATGGCAGACACGTACATCCCCACCGGGCGTCGCACCCCGGGGACCGGAGGCACGTCCAGCTACACGGCGCTGCTGGCTCGCGTGAAGGACGCGGGTCTCCTCGCGCGGAGGACCGGTTGGTACTGGGGGCTGATCGGGGTCCTCGCGGCCGTGCTGGTCGTCGCCGGGGGAGCGTTCGCCGTGCTCGGCGGTTCCTGGTGGCAGCTGATCGTCGCCGGCGTTGTGGGCCTGGTCTTCACCCAGTTCGCGTTCCTGTCGCACGAGGCCGCGCACCGGCAGGTCTTCGCGTCCCACACCTGGAATGACCGTGCGGCGCGGTACGCGGGCACGTTCCTGACCGGTGTGAGCTACGCGTGGTGGATCAACAAGCACAACCGGCACCACGCGAACCCGAACACCGTCGGCAAAGACCCCGACATCTCCTTCGACGCGATCTCGTTCCGCCCGGAGGACGCCGCGAGCCGCACCGGGTTCCTCAGGGTGCTCGTGCGGGTGCAGGGGTACGCGTTCTTCCCGATGCTGCTCGTGGAAGGGGTCAACCTGCACTGGCAGTCGATCCGGACCTACACCGGTGGCGACGGCGTCAAGCGGCGCTGGGCGGAGGGCTCGGTCTTCCTCGGACGGTTCGTCCTGTACTTCGGCGCCGTGTTCTGGTTCCTGCCGCTCGGCGTCGCGTTCGCGTTCCTCGGCGTCCAGCTCGGCGTCTTCGGGTTCTGCATGGGCATCGCCTTCGCCCCGAACCACAAGGGGATGCCCATCATCGAAGCCGGCCGCCGCGTGGACTTCTTCTCCCGCCAGGTGCTGACCTCCCGCGACATCACCGGCGGTCGATGGGTGGAGTACTTCATGGGCGGGCTGAACCACCAGGTCGAGCACCACCTGTTCCCGAGCATGGCGCGGCCGAACCTGCGGGCCGCGCGAGAGCTCGTCCGGCAGTACTGCGCCGAGCAGGACGTGCCCTACACCGAGACGACGCTCGTGCACTCGTACGCGATCGTCGTCCGGTACCTCAACGAGGTCGGGTTGTCCGCGTCCGACCCCTTCGCGTGTCCGATGGTCGAACGCTTCCGCGTGCACTGACCGCCCCCCACGACCGGTCAGTGCACGCGGGGCGAGTCATCCCCAGACCTGTTCCTGCACGGCCTGCAGGAGGCCGTTCGTCGCCACGTTCGTCTGGTTGATCTCGACCCAGGTGGTGCCCTTGATGAAGAAGGTCGTCGTGGTGTCGACGGGATAGGGGACCGCCTGCTGCGTCCGCTGACAGAACCTGCCGCCGTCACGCGTGGAGCAGACCCAGCCGTCCTGCTCGAGCAGGGTGGTGTCGGCGTGGACGTTCTCGGGGGTCGACTTGCCGACCTTGATGTCCAGACCGGTGACGTCGGCCCTGGGGTCCTTCCAGATGCACCACAGGTCCGGCGCGGGGAATCCCGTGTCGTCCCCCCACTCGCTGCCGGCCGGATCCTGGAGCGGGATCGTCCCGAAGAACCGGTCGTAGTCGTCCGCCGGGACGAGCGCGCGGCAGTCCGACGGGATCACGCCGTCGGCCTGCGCCGGTGTGGGTGTGGTGGTGGGTTCGTTGACGACGGGTGCGGAGGACTTCGTCGGGGTCTGGGTCGGTTCGGTGACGGTCGGGCTCGGTGCTGGTGCTGCGGTGAAGGGCTGGGGGACCATGCCGAGTGCGACGGCGCCACTGCCGACGCCGATGCCGAGGACGGCGATGATGCCGATCACGATGCCGGCGCGGTGTCCGCGGCGTCGTGGTGCCGGTCGGTCGAGTTCGGCGCGGGCGAGGACGTTGTGCTTCATCGTGACGAGCATCTGCTGGAGGTCGTCTCCCTGGGGAGGTTCAGTGTTCATCGTGCGTCACCGCCTTCCTGAGTCGTGCTCGCGAGCGTGAGACCCGCTGGGTGACCGCGCCGACGCTCAGGCCGAGCATCGTGGCGGCTTCGGAGTAGGTGTGCCCCTGGAGGAGGCAGAGTTCGCAGATCTTCCGGTCGATCTCTGGGAGCGCGGCGATCTCGTCGCGGACCCAGCGGAGGCGTTCGCGGGCGTCGTCTTCGCTGGCGGGTGCTGCGAGCTCCGGCGGGAGTTCGTCGCCGGCGTTCTTCGCGATGCGACGGGCTTGGTTCCTGGCGTGGTTGCGGCACACGACGAGCAGCCAGGGCAGGAGTGTGCCGGTGGGCAGGTCGATCGATGCGGCTTTCTGCCAGAGCGTGAGCATCGTGTCCTGCACGAGTTCCTCGACGTCCTGCTTGCTGTCCGCCAGCGCCCATGCGTAGCGGGTCAGTGTCGGTGCGAAGCGGTCGAACGCCTCGGCCAGCGCTCCGGTGTCGCCGAGTGCGAGCCGACGTGCCAGTGCGGCGTCGGCATCGGTGGGTTGGTCCACGGTGCCCCCTCTCACCCCAGAAGTGTCGAGCAATCCGCGAACCTGACGCGTCGTGACCGATCTGTGACCATCCGGGTCGGGAACGCGTCAGACCCGTCCGCGATTGCGCCGGCGGATCTCCTTCGGTGCCCGTCCAGCGAGGAACGACCGGGCGGGGTCGACGACGAACCCCTGTCGCAGCGCCTCCCGGCCGATGAGCATCCGGAAGCCCATCTGGTCGCGGTTGCTCAGCGTCACCTCGGCGTCCACGGAGCGACCGGCGAGCTCGATCGCCATGCGCACGACGATGCGCTCCTGCGTGTGCCCGGAGGAACTGCGGATCACCCGGCGGTCGTGGACGTCGCACTCGACGGTCTGCGGGTCGGCGTCGGAGTCCTGCCACGGGTGCACCGAGAAGCGGACCCGATCGCCCGGGAGCTCTTCGAGGTCGAACGCGTGCAGGGCGGAGGTCCGCGCGCCGGTGTCGAGCTTGACCTTGATCCACGGGATGTCGAGGTCTGGCAGTGCCGCCCACTCACGCCACCCGGAGACGATCGGCCCGCGACGGGTGGGCTTCGGGTCGTCGGCCATGTCCCCATCCTGGCAGGACGGCGCGCGGAGCGTGTGCTCCGTCTGACAGCATGGAGCGTCGCCGTCGCCACCCCAGAACCCGCGGAGCCTCCTCGATGAAACTCGCCATCCTCTCGCGCGCCCCGCAGGCGTACTCGACGCAGCGGCTCCGGGCGGCAGCGCTCGACCGTGGGCACGAGGTGAAGGTCCTCAACACCCTGCGCTTCGCGATCGACCTGACCGGGGACGCGCCCGACCTGCAGTACCGCGGCAAGCTGCTCTCGGACTACGACGCGATCCTGCCCCGCATCGGGAACTCGATCACGTACTACGGCACCGCGGTCGTCCGGCAGTTCGAGCAGATGGACGTGTACACGCCGAACACCGCGAACGGCATCACGAACTCCCGCGACAAGCTCCGCGCGAACCAGATCCTGTCCCGCCACGACATCGGTATGCCGGCCACCACGTTCGTCGCCGGTCGGGCCGACGTCCGCGGTGCGATCGAGCGCGTCGGTGGAGCGCCCGTCGTGATCAAGCTCCTGGAGGGCACGCAGGGCATCGGCGTCATCCTGGCGCCGGAGGCGAAGGTCGCCGAGTCGATCGTCGAGACGCTGCACTCCACGAAGCAGAACGTCCTCATCCAGAGCTTCATCTCGGAGAGCCGCGGCAAGGACATCCGCGCGCTCGTCGTCGGCGACCGCGTCGTGGCCGCGATGCGCCGGAGTGCGAGCGGCGACGAGTTCCGGTCGAACGTGCACCGCGGGGGCACCGTCGAGCAGGTCACGCTGACCCCGGAGTACGAAGAGGCGGCGGTCCGCTCGGCGCAGATCATGGGACTCCGCGTCGCCGGCGTCGACATGCTCGAGGGCAACGACGGGCCCCTCGTGATGGAGGTCAACTCGTCCCCGGGGCTCGAGGGCATCGAGCGGGCGACCGGGCTGGACATCGCCGGCGCGATCATCGACTTCATCGCGAACCAGGTCGCCTTCCCCGAGATCGACGTCCGCCAGCGCCTGTCGGTGTCGACCGGTTACGGCGTGGCCGAACTCCTCGTGCACACCAACGCCGACCTGGTGGGCAAGACCATCAAGGACTCCGGGCTCTGGGACCGCGACATCACGGTCCTCACCCTGCACCGCGGGTCGAACGTCATCCCGAACCCGCGCAGCGGCGTCGCACTCGAGCCGGGCGACCGGTTGCTCTGCTTCGGCAAGCTCGAGGAGATGCGGTCGATGATCCCGGAGCGCCGGAAGCGCCGCGCCAAGCTCCGGAAGCTCCCGAAGGAGCCCCTGCCCGAGCAGTGACGCCGTGTACGCATCGGGGGCGGGGAGAGCGGTGCAGGATCGAGGGGTGACCGACCTCCCCGCCCCGCTCCGTACCCCCGTGCACGTCGCCCCGATGGCGGGCGGTCCGACGACCCCGGCGCTGGTGGTCGCCGCCGCCCGTGCCGGTCACTTCGCGCAGCTCGCCGCCGGGTACCGCACCGTCGACGACCTCGCCGCGCAGATCGCCGAGGTCCGGGACGCCACCGAGCACTTCGGGGTGAACCTCTTCGCGCCCAACCCGGTCCCGATCACCGACGCGGCGTACGACCGGTACCGCGATGCCCTCGGGGTCGAGGGGCTCCCGGACAAGCGCGAGGACGACGACGCCTGGGCGGACAAGGTGGCGCTGCTCCTCGACGACCCGGTGCCGGTCGTGTCCTTCACGTTCGGGCTGCCGGACGCCGACCTGGTGTGGGAGTTCCGGAAGCGCGAGACCATCACGATGCAGTCCGTGACGAACCGGGCCGAGGCACTCGCCGCAGCGGAACGCGGTGTCGACGTCCTGGTCGTGCAGGGCGAGGCGGCCGGCGGACACTCCGCCGTGCTCGACCCGGCCGCCGAGCCGCTGTGGGAACCGCTGCCGGAGCTGGTCCGGGCCGTCCGTCGAGCGGTCGACCTGCCCGTCATCGCTGCGGGCGGCATCGGGGGAGCCGCAGACGTCGAGGCCGTCCGCCTCGCCGGGGCAGGTGCCGCGATGGTCGGCACCCTCGTGCTCCGCGCCGACGAGGCAGGGACGAACCAGACCCACCGCGAGGCCCTCGCCGACCCGGTCTTCGACCGGACCGCGCTGACCAGGGCGTTCACCGGACGTCCGGCACGGGCACTCGTGAACCGCTTCGTCCGCGAGCACGAGGACGCGCCGCTCGGGTACCCGGCCCTGCACCACCTCACGAAGCCGATCCGCACGGCGGCCGCCGCCGCGGGCGATCCGCATGCGCTCCACTTGTGGGCGGGTCGGTCCTGGCGGGCGGCGGCCGACCGGCCGGTCGCGGACATCCTGGAGGCCCTGCTCACGTGAGCCGCGCCGGTCACCCGACCCGGGCCTCCCGTCGTTCTCCACAGGCCTGACCGTGCGGTGCACGCGCCGTCCCGGAGCGCACTACGCTCGGATGCGGCCCGCGTCGCAGCGTTGCGGAGGTCTGCGGACCGTTCCAGTTCATGCGCTCAGGAGGAATCCGTGACCGAATCCGCACCCGTCGACCCCACGACGACCGAAGGCTGGAAGACGCTCGCCGGCATCGCCGACGGCTTCTCGCCGGACCTGCGAGGGTGGTTCGACAGCGACCCGGGCCGGGCCGAGCAGTACACGTTCCAGGCGGGCGACCTCACCGTCGACCTGTCCAAGGGCCTGGTGACCGAGGAGATCCTCGCGGCGCTCCTCCAGGTCGCCGAGGCCACCGGGGTCGCGGAGCGCTACCAGGCGATGATCTCCGGTGAGCACGTCAACCCGACCGAGGACCGTGCCGTGCTGCACACCGCGCTCCGTCGTCCGAAGGGCGGCGAGCTCACCCCCGCGGCACCGTTCGTCGTGGACGGCCAGGACGTCGACGCCGACGTGCACGCCACGCTCGACAAGGTCTACGCCTTCGCGGAGCAGGTCCGTTCCGGCGCCTGGAAGGGCGTCACCGGCAAGCGCATCGAGACCGTCGTGAACATCGGCATCGGCGGGTCGGACCTCGGCCCCGTCATGGTCTACGAGGCGCTCAAGCCCTACGTGCAGGCCGGCATCGAGGCACGGTTCGTCTCGAACATCGACCCGGCCGACATCTACGAGAAGACCGCTGACCTCGACCCCGAGACCACGCTGTTCATCGTCGCGTCGAAGACCTTCGGCACCCTCGAGACCCTGACGAACGCCCGCCTGGCGCGGCAGTGGCTCTGGGAGAAGCTCGGCCTCACCGACGCCGCCGACGACGCGAAGAACGACGCCGTCGCCAAGCACTTCGTCGCCGTGTCGACCGCGCTCGACAAGGTCGCCGCGTTCGGCATCGACCCCGAGAACGCATTCGGCTTCTGGGACTGGGTGGGCGGCCGCTACTCGGTCGACTCGGCCATCGGCACGAGCGTGATCATCGCGATCGGCAAGGAGAACTGGCAGGACTTCCTCGCCGGCTTCCACACCATCGACGAGCACATGCGCACCACCCCGCTCGCGCAGAACGTGCCGGTCCTGATGGGCCTGCTCAACGTCTGGTACTCGAACTTCCTCGGTGCCCAGAGCCACGCGGTCCTGCCGTACACGCAGTACCTGCACCGCTTCGCCGCGTACCTGCAGCAGCTCACCATGGAGTCGAACGGCAAGCGCGTCCGCTGGGACGGCTCGCCCGTCACGACGGACACCGGCGAGGTCTTCTGGGGCGAGCCCGGCACGAACGGCCAGCACGCGTTCTACCAGCTCATCCACCAGGGCACCCGCCTGATCCCCGCGGACTTCATCGCGGTGGCGAACCCGGCCCGTCCGCTCAAGGACGAGACCGGCGACGGCAAGGCCGTGGAGCCCGGTCAGGACGTCCACAACCTGTTCCTCGCGAACTTCTTCGCGCAGACCAAGGCGCTGGCGTTCGGCAAGACCGCGGACGAGGTCCGGGCAGAGGGCACCACCGACGAAGCGATCGTCGCGGCGCGCACGTTCACGGGCAACAAGCCGTCGACGTCGATCCTCGCGCCGGCGCTCACGCCGAGCGTCGTCGGGCAGCTCATCGCGCTGTACGAGCACATCGTCTTCACCGAGGGCACCATCTGGGGCATCGACTCGTTCGACCAGTGGGGCGTCGAGCTCGGCAAGCAGCTCGCGCTGCAGATCGCACCAGCGGTCGACGGTGACGCCGACGCGCTGGCGTCGCAGGACTCCTCGACGAAGGCCCTCATCGCGAAGTACCTGGAGCTGCGCAAGTAGCACGCTGGCCGACGACACCCCGTCGCCCTCGGGCGGCGGGGTGTCGTCGTGTCCGGGGCGTCGTCGTGTCCGGGGTCCGATGCGCCGCGACCGGTCACGACACCCCGAGTGCCTCACGTCGAGTGGTCGCATACCGTCGAGGCCGGGGCGCGTGACCGACGGGATGCGACCGCTCGACGATCGTGAGCGGGGTGTCGCGACCAGTCGGCGGGGCTGCGCCGCGTCAGCGTCGGAGCGGGTCGAGGTTGAGCGTCGTGCCCTCGTAGAGGTACTGCTGCTTGCCGTACACCTGCATGCCGTCGTTGAGCCAGATGAGCGTCTCGACGGTGATCCCGAACCGCGCCGCGACGTCCCCGATCAGGTCGCCCGGCGCGATCACGTAGGACGCCGGTACGCCGGACGCCGTCGTCGCGGAGACCGTCCCGCTCGCGTTCGCCGTCGCGCCGCCGTCCGCCGGGTGCACGTTCGTCGTCCTGGCGGGCACCGACCACGCGACCTTCGTCACCGCGAGCACCTTGTCCGGGCCGATCTCGACCGGCAGCGACGGGTCAGCCGTCGCCGACGAGTAGGTCACCAGGGAACCGAGCCACGACGGGTCGGAGCCGGCCTTGTCGATCGGCACCGAAACAGCGGCCGACGGCGTGGTCGTGGCACCGCCGAGCTGGTCGTCGCCGATGCCGTGGTAGGTCAGCCCGTCGCCGACGGCGGGTGCGTCCTCGAGGAACGTCGCACTCACCGGGACCGGGAGCGTGGACGTGAACCCGGAGTACTGCACCACGAAGTGGTCATCGGCACCCGCGACCACCCGGTAGTGGAAGTGGACGCTGCCCTTCGGTGAGGCGACGTCGCCCTCGGTGACGACCGTGCCCGCCGGGATGGTCGAGATCGTCGGCGCGGGTGCTGACGCCTGCGACGGTTCCGGCGTCGGCGGGCGTGGCGACGACGACTCGCGCAGCAGGTCCGCGGCCGAGTCGCCCGCATCGGACGACGTCGACGGGGTCGGCGTCGGTGACGCGGAGATCGAGCGGGTGGGGGCAGGCAGATCCCCACCGCCACCCCGCAGCAGTGAGCAGCCGCCGAGGCTCGCGGCGACGACGACGCCCACACCGACCACGGCGATCGCGTTCTTCCTGGCGTGCACGTTTCCCCCTCGCCGAAGGATCGTATCCGACGGATCGTCACGGCACAGGTCCGTCTCCAGAGCCTGTGTCGAACGGCCCACGCAGACGGCGTCCCCCACCGCTCAGCGCATCCGGATCGCGCATCCAGCCCAGATGCGGAAGTATGTATCGGTGACGATCATGACGGAACGGCCGGTGGACCAGGCGACGAGCAGCGAACCGGAGCGGCCCGGCAACGCCACGGCCAAGCACGACAACGTCGCTCTGCTGTCCGTCGCGACCACTGTTGCTGAGCGTGTGACCACGTCGGCGGACATCGAGGAGCGCCTCCGCGGGGTGCTCCGGCGCCTCCGCCTGCCGATGGGTCTGCTCGAGCGGGTCGCCGGGGTCAAGGAGCGCCGCAACTGGGGCGACGGCCAGACCTTCCAGGACGCCGCGATCGACGCCGGACGTCGTGCGATGGCCGAGGCCGGCATCCGCCCGGAGGACGTCGGACTCCTCATCAACACCTCCGTGACCCGGCCGCACCTCGAGCCGAGCGTCGCCGTGCGCCTGCACCACGGACTCGGGCTGCCGTCGTCGGCGATCAACTTCGACATCGCGAACGCCTGCCTCGGGTTCGTCAACGCCATGAGCGTGGCCGCTGGCATGATCGACTCCGGCCAGATCAAGTACGCGCTCGTCGTGGACGGTGAGGACGCCGACCAGGTGCAGCTCAACACGATCGACCGCCTGAACCAGGGTGGCCGGAACCGCAAGGACTTCATGAGCGAGTTCGCCAGCCTGACGCTCGGCTCGGGCGCTGCCGCAGCCGTGCTCGGCCCGGCGGACATGCACCCGGGCGGACACCGGATCGTCGGTGGCGTCACCCGCGCGGCGACGCAGTGGTACGACCTCTGCGTCGGCAGCGTCGACGGCATGTTCACCGACGCGAAGATGCTGCTCAAGGGCGGCATGGAGCTCGTCGTGGCCGCCTGGAACGAGGCGCGCTCGCACTTCGACTGGGCCGACATGGACCGCTACGTCCTGCACCAGGTCTCCGACGTGCACACCAACGCCTTCGTCGAGGCGATCGGGGTCCCGCGGGACAAGGTCCCCACCACCTACGAGCGCTTCGGCAACGTCGGCCCGGCGTCGATCCCGATCACCCTGGCCGACGAGGCCGCGAACGGGCGGATCCGCCCCGGTGACCGCGTCTTCCTCGGCGGTGTCGGCTCCGGCATCAACACGGCGATGATGGAACTCCGCTGGTGACATCCGGGCTGCCCCGCGTGGCCGCGAGCACCGCTCCGGCCACGCAGCCGCCCTCCCTGCCAGGACTCGACCCCGCGTGGTCCCGTCTGGTGACCGTCCCCGCGTGGTCGGGTGGACGCTCGGGAGGCTCGGATCGCGCCGCGCGCACCTGGCACCTCCTCGACACGGCCGGGTCCCTGGCCGCGCTCGGCGTGGAACCGGTCGGCACGCTGCTGTGCGTGCACGGCAACCCGACGTGGTCGTACCTGTGGCGGTCGGTGCTCCGCACCTCGCTCGAGGTCGCCGCGGCCGGCGGACCCGCGTGGCGCGTGATCGCCGTCGACCAGCTCGACATGGGCTTCTCGGAGCGCACCGGGCTCGAGCGCGGGCTGCCCCAGCGCGTCGCCGACCTCGGCGCCCTGACCGACGAACTCGGCCTCACCGGACCCGTGGTGACCCTCGGGCACGACTGGGGCGGTGTGGTGTCGCTCGGCTGGGCGGTCGACCACCCCGACCTCGTGGTCGGCGTGACGACGTGCAACACCGCCGTGCACCAGCCGGACGACGCCCCGATCCCCGCTCCGCTGCGTCTGGCGCTCCGTCCGGGCCTCCTCGGTCGTGCGACCGTCGTGACGCCGGCGTTCCTCGAGACGACCCTCGCGATCGCGCACCCGAAGCTCGAGCGTCCCGTCGCCGACGCCTTCCGTGCGCCGTACCGGGGTGCTGCGCGTCGCGGTGGCATCGGCGGCTTCGTGGCGGACATCCCCGTCGACGCCGGGCACCCGAGCGCGAGGGAGCTCGACCGGATCTCCTCGGGCGTCGCTGCGCTCGACGTCCCCGCACTGCTCGTGTGGGGGCCTCGCGATCCGGTGTTCCTCGAGCGCTACCTCGACGACCTCGCGGAGCGGCTCCCACACGCGGACGTGCACCGGTTCGAGGGTGCAGGGCACCTGCTGCCGGAGGACGCGGACGTCGCCGGGACGGTCTTCGACTGGCTGGGTGACCGCCTGCCGGACGGTCGCGTGCCCGCCGGGGCCGAGCCGTCCCTCCAGACCGACACGTCCGAGGCGGCCGCGAGCCGCCCGCTCTGGGCCGCACTCGACGAGCTGCGCGACTCGGACGAGGCGGCGCTCGTCGAGATGGCGGCACCCGGCGGGACCCGGACGATCAGCTGGCGGCTCCTCGCCCGCCGGGTCGACGAGGTCGCCGCGGGGCTCCTCGACGTCGGTGTCCGCCCTGGTGACCGCGTCTCGTTGCTCGTCACCCCCGGAGCCGACCTCACGGCGGCGCTCTACGCCTGTGTCCGCGTCGGCGCGACGGTCGTCGTCGCCGATGCCGGACTCGGGCTCCGTGGCCTCACCCGTGCCGTGAAGGGCGCACGGCCGGACTGGATCATCGGTGCGCTGCCCGGCCTCGCCGCGGCGCGTGCGCTCGGTTGGCCGGGACGGCGGATCGCGACGGTGGCCCTTCCGGCTCCGGCACGTGCTGCGCTGCGTGTCGAGCACACGCTGTCGTCGGTCGCACGTCGCGGAGCGCGTCGTCTCGCGGCCGGGACGGCGCTGCCGGACGCACCGTCGTCCGATGCGCCGGCGGCCGTGCTCTTCACCTCGGGGTCGACCGGTCCGGCGAAGGGCGTCGTGTACACGCACGGACAGCTCGGCGCCGTCCGTGACGTCCTGTCGGCGCAGTACGACGTCGGGATCGGGACCGGCCTCGTCGCCGGGTTCGCGCCGTTCGCACTGCTCGGTCCGGCGCTCGGTGCGCGGTCCGTCGCGCCCGACATGGACGTCACCGCGCCCAGGACCCTCACGGCGAAGGCAGTGGCGGACTCCGTCGCCGCGGCCGACGCGACCGTGGTGTTCCTGTCGCCGGCGGCCATCGCGAACGTCGTGGCGACAGCGCCCGCGTTGACCGATGCCGACCGTGCCGCGCTCGGCCGCGTCCGCCTGTTCCTGTCGGCGGGCGCTCCCGTCTCGGCCGCGCTGCTGACGGCCGCGACCGAGCTGATGCCGAACGCGAGTGCGCACACCCCCTACGGCATGACCGAGGGGCTGCTCATGACGGACGTGGACCTCGACGGCATCCGTGGGGCCGCTGCGACGTCCTCGGGTGCGGGTGGGGTGTGCGTCGGCCGACCGGCCGCCGGTGTCTCCGTCCGCATCGCACCCCTGTCGCCGTCCGGAGCGCCGACGGGCGAGCTCACGGACGAGCCGGACGTCACGGGGGAGATCGTCGTCGTCGCCCCGCACGTCCGCGACCACTACGACCGGCTCTGGCGGACGAACCGTGCCGCGCGGCTGGGCGTCATCGATCCCCGCGGGCACCGCACCGGTGACGTCGGGCACCTGGACGCCTCCGGGCAGCTCTGGGTCGAGGGGCGGCTCCAGCACGTGATCACGACGCCGGCCGAGGTGCTCACACCGGTCGGTCCCGAGCAGCGCATCGAGGGCGTGACCGGCGTGGGGCGTGCGGGTGTCGCCGGTGTCGGCCCCGCGGGGACGCAGCAGGTCGTCGCCGTCGTGGAGACGGTCCCGTCGGTGCGGCGTCCAGGGCTGGCCCCGTCCGCGTTGGCCGCGTCGATCCGTGCCGCTGCGGGGGCGCCGATCGCCGCGGTGCTCGTCGTGCCCGTGCTGCCGACGGACATCCGGCACAACTCGAAGGTCGACCGCACACGACTCGCGCGCTGGGCTGCATCGGTCCTCGGTGGCGGACGGATGGTGCGCCCGTGACGGTCCTGGTCACCGGCGCGAGCGGGTTCCTCGGCCGAGCGGTCGCCGCCGCCGTGCGGGACGCCGGGCACGACGTGCGCACGTTCCAGCGCCGTCCGTCCGGCGTTGCCGGTGTCGACGGTGGGGCCGCGGTCTCCGACGTGCTCGGGACGATGACGGACCCGGCTGCGGTCGTCCGTGCCGTCGAGGGCGTCGACGCCGTCGTGCACCTCGCCGCCAAGGTCTCGCTCGCCGGTGACCCCGCCGACTTCACCCGGGTGAACGTGGAGGGCACGCAGGCGCTCATCGACGCCGCACGGGCGGCCGGTGTCTCCCGGTTCGTGTTCGTGTCGTCGCCGTCGGTGGCCCACACCGGGTCCTCGATCGCGGGTGCCGGCGCGTCCCCTGCCTCGCCGGACGGCGCGCGGGGGGACTACGCCAGGACCAAGGCGGCCGCCGAACTCCTGGCGCTCGCCGCGGACGCACCCGGGTTCGCCGTCGTCGCCGTCCGCCCGCACCTGGTGTGGGGCCCCGGCGACACACAGCTCGTCGGCCGCATCGTCGACCGGGCCCGTCGCGGCCGGCTGCCGTTGCTCGACTCCGGCGCTGCACTCATCGACTCCTGCTACGTCGACAACGCGGCGTCGGCGATGGTCGCGGCGCTGACCCACGCGGCCGACGAGGGTGTCCACGGGAACGCGTACGTGGTCACCAACGGCGAACCACGGCCCGTCGCGGACCTGCTCGACGGGATCTGCCGGGCATCCGGTGTGCCGACGCCCAGGTGGCACGTCCCAGCGGGTGTCGCCCGTGCGGCCGGGTCCGTCGTCGAAGCGGTCTGGCGGGTCCGGCCGGGGGTGGACGAGCCGCCGATGACGCGGTTCCTGGCCGAACAGCTGTCGACGTCGCACTGGTTCGACCAGCGACGCACCCGGCGCGACCTGCAGTGGGAGCCCGCGGTGTCGATCGACGAGGGGCTGCGGCGCCTGGCGGGCTGAGCGCCCGTCGTCCCCCGCCTGAGCCCGTGTGGGCACCGCGTCCGTACTGTCGGGAGCATGACCACCACCGTCCTCGTCGCCGGCGCGACCGGAGACCTCGGCGGGCGCATCGTCCGCGAGCTCCTCGCCCGTGACACCAGCGTCCGCGTCCTCACCCGACCCGGCAGCACGACCGCCGCCGAGCGCTTCGGCAGGGACGACCGCGTCGAGGTCGTCGTGGCGGAGTACACTGACGGCACGGCACTCCGAGCGGCACTGACCGGCGTCGAGGTCGTCGTCTCCGCCGTCAGCGGCACCCGCTCCGTGATCGTCGACGCGCAGCGGGCACTGCTCGCCGCCGCAGTCGACGCCGGTGTCGAGCGCTTCGTCCCGTCGGACTACTCGGCTGACTACCGACGGACCACGCCGGGCACGAACCGGAACTTCGAGCTCCGGCGGGAGTTCGCCGCGGACCTCGACGCCGCGCGGATCCGGGGCACGTCGGTGCTCAACGGCGCGTTCACGGACATGCTCACCGGGCAGGCGCCGATGATCCTGTTCGACAGGCAGCGGGTGCTGTTCTGGTCGTCCGCGGACCAGGTGCTCGACTTCACCACGAAGGACGACACCGCACGGGTGACGGCGGAGGTCGCGCTCGACCCGTCGGCCCCGCGGGTCGTCGAGGTCGCCGGGGACCGGGTGACCGCACGTGAGATCGCGGGCACGATGTCGCGGCTCACGGGCACCGTGTTCCGGCTGCAGTGGGCCGGGACCGCTGGGACGCTCTCCGCGATGGCGAGGGTCGGGCGCCGGGTGTCGCGGGACACGGGCGAGCCGTTCCCTGCCTGGCAGGGGATGCAGTACTTCGTGACGATGTTCAGCGGGGAGGGTGAGCTGCGCCACGTCGACAACGCCCCGTTCGGTGACGAGTGGACGAGCGTGCGGGACGTCCTCGCCGAGCATGTCGGCTCAGCGCCGGAGTGACCTGCTCCGCTCCTCGTCGTTCGTGACCCCCACCCCGAGCACGACGAGGTCGGTGATGTCGATCGGCGCCGTCGGTGGCAGGTGCAGGTCGGCCGGGTCGATGCGATGGTGCGTGTTCATGGTCCCCTTCTTCCACGACGGTGTGTCCGGTAATACAACAGCACCTGGCCGCTGGAATGCAAGCGGCCGGCGCCGCGGTGTCACAGGCGCGGGGTACCTTCGTCGCATGGACAGGTCGGAGATCCTCGCAGCAGCCGCGGCCGCGCACGCCGCACGCATCGCAGCAGCCGGTGGTGACGACACCGATGCCCGGGCGCGTGCCGTGGGTGTGTCGGGCGCGCAGCACGACCGCGCGACCGACCGAGACCGCGAACGGGCTCGCGCGGCGGAGTCGGACCGCGCGGCCGACCGGACCGAAGGGGCGCTGTCCGACTGGCACCGGATGGGCACCCGCCGCGGTGTCACCCCGGACGAGCAGGTGCGTTCCGCCTGGTCGATCGCCGGCGTCCCGGACCCCGGTGCCGGTCGCGCCCTGGCCAACGTCCTGCTGTCGACGGCTGGCCACGCGGGTCGCGTCGCCGATGCCGCACGTCGAAACCAGGCGCTGTCGGGGGCGGCCCGTGCGGCGGCACGTCGCACGGTCCGTCGCTACACCGACCACGGCGCGGACATGTCGTCGCTCGGCGACGTGCTCGGGGAGCAGGGCCGAGGCGACCGATCGTGACCAGGGCTTTCGATGGACCGATCCAATCGACCTGACGTGAGAATGTGTGGTTGACAGGACAAAGTACTCGGCTACGATCGACCCCAGCAAGGGCGCACGATCACTGACGAAGGAGTCCCCGATGGTCGACATCAAACCGACATCCACGAGCACGCTTCCACCGCTCGGCACCGGCCCGTACCGCAAGCGTCTCGGTGTGCTGGCACTCGTCGCCACCTTCGGCGGCCTGCTCTTCGGGTACGACACCGGCGTGATCAACGGTGCCCTGCTCCCGATGAAGCAGGAGCTCGGCCTGACGAACCTCACCGAGGGCGTCGTCACCAGCTCCCTGCTGTTCGGCGCTGCCATCGGCGCGATGCTCGGCGGTCGGATCGCTGACGGGTGGGGGCGCCGCAAGACGATCATCCTGCTCGCGGTGACCTTCTTCGTCGGCACGCTGACGTGCGTCTTCGCCCCGGCCTTCGGCGTGATGGTGGTCGGCCGTGTGCTCCTCGGGCTGGCAGTCGGTGGTGCGTCGACGGTGGTGCCGGTGTTCCTCGCCGAACTCGCCCCGTACGAGATCCGTGGGTCCCTGTCCGGCCGGAACGAGCTCATGATCGTGATCGGTCAGCTCGCGGCCTTCGTCGTGAACGCGATCATCGGCACCCTCTGGGGTGAGGGCAACGGTGTCTGGCGCGTCATGCTCGCCGTGTGTGCGCTCCCCGCGATCGCGTTGTTCATCGGCATGCTCCGCGTCCCGGAGTCGCCGCGGTGGTTGGCGTCGAAGGGCCGGAACGACGAGGCGCTCGATGTGCTCGGGCAGATCCGCTCGAAGGAGCGCGCGGTCGCCGAGCTCGACGACATCAAGCGGACGAACGACCTCGAAGCGAAGATCCAGCGCGTCAGCGGCTGGCGCACCCTGCTCGGCAACAAATGGCTGATCCGCATCGTGCTCATCGGCGCCGGCATCGGTGTCGCGCAGCAGCTCACCGGCATCAACTCGATCATGTACTACGGCCAGACCGTGCTCATCGAGTCCGGCTTCGAGCAGTCGGCGGCGCTCATCGCCAACATCGCGCCCGGGGTCATCGCGGTGATCGGTGGTGTGATCGCGATCGCGAACATGGAGCGGATCAACCGCCGGACGACGCTCATCATCGGGTACTCGCTGACGACCGTGTGCCACTTCCTCATCGGCATCGCGTCGATCACCCTGCCCGCCGGCAACCCGGCCCGCCCCTGGGTGATCCTGTTCCTCGTCGTCGCCTTCGTCGGCTCGATGCAGACCTTCCTCAACATCGCCACGTGGGTGATCCTGTCGGAGATCTTCCCGACGCAGATCCGTGCGCTCGGCATGGGCATCGCGGTGTTCTGCCTCTGGATCGCGAACGCGTTCCTCGGCCTGTACTTCCCGTCGATCGTCGCTGCGACCGGCATCACCGGAACGTTCTTCGGGTTCGCCATCGTCGGTGTGCTGGCGCTGTTCTTCATCTGGAAGTTCGTGCCGGAGAGCCGCGGCCGCACCCTCGAGGAGGTCGAGGAAGGCGTCACGACCGGCAACATCTTCACGGTTCCGGACAAGAAGGCCCACCGCTGACCCGTGCCACCGGAGCCGACCACACCACGAGGTGTGGTCGGCTTCGTCCGTTCGTCACGCATGGCACCATCGGAACATGGTGACCGAGACGCCCCGAGCGGCCCGTCGGCGGGTCTTCGACAGGATCCGGACCGTGGTCGGCGTCACGGCGCTGGTCCTGCTGCCGATCGTGGTCGTCGGCGGGATCGTCCTCGACCGGTCGACCTCGGCCTCGCTCGGGCAGTCGGTCGACGTGGACGTCGCCGGGCAGCACGCTCGGGTGTCGGTGCAGATCGACTCGTTCCACGAGGTCGAGCGGAAGCGAGCACGGTCGCTGGGCATCGACCTCGACGAGTCCACGCGGGCGTACATCGCCCGCGGCTCGGTGCGGCTCGTCGGCGGCACCCTCGACGACACTCCGGTGTTCTCGTCCCGGCACTGGGTGCTCCACGAGCGCAACCACAGTGGCAAGTTCGGTGTCTCCCCGGACTGGGCGGCAGCGAGCGAAGAGTCCTTGCCGGTCGGCGATCCGGCGTTCGACCGCCTCTGTCCGTCGGTGCAGAACGCCTCGGACCTCCGGCGCGGCCGTACCGTCCGTCTGTGCGAGGTCGTCTTCCTCGGCACCACGACCCAGCCCGGCTCGCTGCAGTGGGAGGGTGACGCCGGTTCCGGGATCCTGCACCGCACCACGCGGTGGCGCTTGCCGATCCACCCGATGCCACTGACGTCCTGAGGGGAACCCGGCCGACGCGAGGGAGCGTGACCGGTGATGGACGGGAGGCACGGTGCCAGCCGGCATCCCTCCCTCGGGCTCGCGGTCGTCGGTTTCCTGGCCCTGCTGTCCATCTGGAAGGTGGTCCCGGAGGGCGGGGGTCGCACCCTCGAGGAGGTCGGCTCCGCGCGTTCGTGGCGCACGCGGTCTCCACCGCAGGCGGCCTGCGAAGATGGGGTCATGGCTGACACCGCGCCCAGGGGTACCGACGAGCTCCTCGCCGCGTCACGGGGACTGCTCGGCGTGGTGGTCCGGTCCCTGGCGCCGGCGCTCGAGGACGTCACCGTCCCGCAGTTCCGACTGATCGTCCTCGTGTCGACACTCGGTCCGACCCGCGCCGGTGATCTTGCCGAACGATTGGCGGTCGGTCCGTCGACGTTGACCAGGAACGTCGACCGTCTGGTCGCGGGCGGCTGGGTCGAACGTCGATCGAGCGAGGAGAACCGACGAGAGGTCCTCGTCGTCGCGACCGACCGGGGCAGGGAGCTGGTCGACGAGGTGAGCGAGCGGCGTCGTCAGGAGCTCGCGGCGATCCTGGCGCGGATCCCAGAGGGCGACCGTGACGCGGTCGTCGCGGGCATGGGCGCGCTCCGACGGGCGATGGGGGAGCCACTGCCGGAGGAGATCTCGGCGTTCGGCGGCTGACGAGGCGTCCCGGAACCGCGGAGCGGGTCCAGGTTCATTGCATGAGTACAATCATTGTGTCCATGCAACTCACTCTGGAGGACCGTGTCCACACACGCCGTCACCCGCCCACACCTCCACCGCGCCGGAACGCGCTTCGGCGGTGCCGCCGTCCGGCTCGCGTTTCCCGCCCTCGTCGTCGGAGCCGGGGCCGGCGTGGCTGCCGTCGTCTTCCGATGGCTCATCGAGCACGCCACGTGGGTCTTCAGCGGCCACGCCGACTACTCCGCCACGCACGGGAATCCCGCGAACCAGTGGGTGCCGTGGCTCGGGGCCGGCTTCGTCGTCCTCGCGCCGGCCGTCGGCGGTCTGCTCTACGGGCCGCTGATCCAGCGCTTCGCCCGTGAGGCGCGCGGCCACGGCGTCCCCGAGGTGATGTTCGCCGTCGCCCGGAACGGCGGCAGGATCCGGGGGAGTGTCGCGGTCGTGAAGGCCGTCGCGAGCGCGATCTGCATCGGGGCCGGCGGTTCGGTGGGTCGTGAGGGGCCGATCATCCAGATCGGCTCGGCGCTCGGTTCCACGATCGGCCGCTGGATGCGGATGCCAGAGGTCCGGCTGCGGACGCTCGTGGCGTGCGGGGCGGCCGGTGGGATCTCGGCGACGTTCAACGCCCCCGTCGCCGGGGTCTTCTTCGCGCTCGAGCTCCTCCTCTGCGACTTCACGCCGACCTCGTTCGGCGCCGTCGTCATCGCGAGCGTCACGGCAGCGCTCATCGGCCGTGCGGCGTTCGGCGACACCGCGTTCCTGCACCTGCCCGCGATCGGGTCCATCACCCCGCCTGAGTACCTGCTCTTCGCGCTGCTCGGGCTCCTCGCGGGCGCGATCGGCATCGGCTTCGCGCGGGTGCTGTACCTCGTCGAGGACCTCTGCGACGTGCTCTGGCGGGCCACGAAGGGGCCGGAGTGGCTCCGGCCGGTCGCTGGCGGCCTGCTGCTCGGGCTCCTGCTCCTCGTCCTGCCGCAGATGTACGGCGTCGGCTACCCGGTGCTCGAGCGGGGCGTCGGCGGCGAGTACGCGATCGGGTTCCTGGCGGTGCTCGTGATCGGGAAGGTGCTGGCAACGTCACTGACCCTCGGCATCGGCGGGTCGGGAGGCGTGTTCGCGCCGTCGCTCTTCGTCGGCGCGATGACGGGAGCCGCCTTCGGCGAAGTGGTCGCGATGGTCGATCCGTCGATGCGGGGGCAGGTGGCGGCCTTCGCCGTGGTCGGCATGGCTGCGGTCTTCGCCGGATCGACCCGTGCGCCGATCACGGCCGGCATCATGCTGTTCGAGCTGACCGGTGACTACGCGCTGATCCTGCCCGTGTTCGTCGCGATCGTGATCGCCACCGCCGTGTCGCGGGTGCTCTCACGCGACACGATCTACACGCTCAAGCTCAGTCGTCGCGGGGTGGACCTGACGGACTCGGCGGTGGAGCCTCCTCGGCCTTCGGGGACGACGGCCGGGTCGTCGGCGCGGCCGCTCGGCGACGTGCTGACGACCGAGGCGACCGCCGCGCAGGCGCTCGAGGTGCTGGAGGGTTCCGGCGGTCATCCGGTCGTGGTCGTCGGCGTCGACGGGCAGTTCGCCGGGGTGGTCTCCGCGAGGTCCGTCGGCGACGCCGTGCTGAAGGACGTCGGCTTCGCCTCGCGCTCGGTCGTCGACGTGGTCGCCGACGTCCGCGCGGTCCCCGCGGACTCCGCGCTCGAGGCCGTCGTCACCGATGTCGTCGACGCCACCGAGACGGTGGGGCTGCCGGTGGTCGACGGAGCCGGGCGGCCGGTCGGCTGGCTCGGAGCGTCGGACGCGCTGCGCGCCCTGGTGCCCGACAGTCGGATGAATCGCGCGTAGGAAGACGAATCGCGCGTAGGAGGCCAGATGTTCCGGTCACCTACGCGCGATCCGGCTTTCCACTGCGAGCGCGATGGGACGGAACGCGACCAGACGACGGACGGGAGGCACGGTGTCAGCTGGCACCCCTCCCTCGCAGGCTCGGTCGGCGCGCCCCGCACAACGCTTCGCATTGCCGCCAAGCGGGGCGCGCCCGTCCGTCCTGTTGCCGTGTTACGGGCGCAACAGGACCTTGCCGACCCGGCCGGCGGTGTCCGACGCGCGGACCGCGTCCTGGACGTCCTCGAACGCGAAGGTCTCCGCGACGGGGAGCGTCAGCGAGCCGTCGAGCACCCGCGTGATGAGCTCGCCGAAGAGCTGCTGCTTCGTCTCGGCGGGCATCGTCCGCGAGACCACGCTGCCCCAGAAGCCCTTGACGGTGAGCTGGCCGAAGATGACCTTGCCCGACGGGATCTCGAGCGTCGGCGACGCCATCGCGCCGAAGACGACGAGCGTCGCGTCCTCGCCGAGCACGGACGCGATGTCTCCGGCGGCCTTGCCGCCGACCGACTCGACGCCCGCGACGATCGGAGCGCCACCGGTGATCGCGGTGACCTGGTCCTTCCAATCATCTGCGTCCGTGGCGACGATGCGCTCGATGCCCTGTGCACGGAGCTCTTCGACACCGGCGGCGCGACGCACCAGACCGATGACGTTGATCCCGCGTGCCTTGCCGAGCTGCGCGACCATGCGGCCGACGGCACCGTTCGCGGCGTTCTGGATGAGCCAGTCACCCTCGTGCAGGTCGAGGGAGTGCAGCAGGCTGATCGCGCTGAACGGCATCGAGACGAGCTGTGCCGCGGCTTCGTCCGTCATCGCGTCGGGCACCGGGACGAGCCCGGCGGCCTTGGCGGTGTAGTACTCCGCCCAGACGCCGAACGCGCCGCCGGCGACGCGCTGGCCGACCTGCAGGTTCGTCACGCCGTCGCCGAGGGCTTCGACGACGCCGAGGGCCTCGGTGCCGGATGCAGCGGGCAGCTCGGGCTTGAAACCGTAGGTGCCGCGGACGGTCCAGAGGTCGTGGTTGTGGATCGGGGAGAGGACCGTGCGGACGAGGACCTCGCCGGGGCCGGGCGTGGGGACCGGACGCTCCTCGACGTGGAGGACCTCGGCGGGTTCGGCGAAGGTGTCGTGGACGACGGCGCGCATGGTGGTGTCGGTCATGGACTAGTCCTCCGAGACGGTGATCGTGACGTCGATGTTGCCGCGCGTCGCGTTCGAGTACGGGCACACCTGGTGTGCGGCGTCCGCGAGGGCCTGGGCTTCGTCGTGCTCGATGCCGGGCAGGACGACCTCGAGCAGGACGGCGAGCTGGTAGCCGCCGTTGCCGTTCGGGCCGATCTGGACGCGGCCACCGACGGAGGACTCGTCGATCTTCACCTTCTTGGCGCGGGCGACGCCCTGCAGCGCGGAGTGGAAGCACGCGGCGTAGCCGGCGGCGAAGAGCTGCTCGGGGTTGGTGCCGTTGCCGGAGCCGCCCATCTCCTTCGGGATGGCCAGGTCGAGCTCGAACGAGCCGTCGCTGGTGGCGACGCGGCCGTCACGGCCGGCGCCGGTGGAGAGGGCCTCGGCGGTGTAGAGGGCTTCCATGTGGTGTTCCTTCCTTCGTGGGGGACTGGGGCGGGCACTCAGGGGCGCCCGGCGGGCTGCGCGGCCGCGGCGTGCATCGTCTCGGTGAGGCGCTGCAGCGTGTGGATGAGGTCGGCGGCGGACTGCTCGTCGGGGAGCCCGGTGCCGCGGGCGATGCGTGCGGGGATGTCGGCGAGCTCGGGGCGGAGGGCACGGCCGCGGTCGCCGATCGTCACCGTGACGACCCGTTCGTCGGCGCTGCGGCGCTCACGACGCACCAGGTCGGACTGCTCCATGCGACGGAGCAGCGGCGACAGTGTGCCGGAGTCGAGCTGCAGGTGGTCGCCGAGGGTCGAGACGGTCTGGTCGCCCTCCACCCAGAGGGTCACGAGGACGAGGTACTGCGGGTACGTCAGGCCCCACGGCTCGAGCATCGTGCGGTACGCCTGGGTCGTCGCCCGGGTCGCCGCGTAGAGCGAGAAGCACACCATCTCGTCGGTCACCGGCATGCCCCAAGCATTGCACGCAACCGAGTTGTGCACAACCTTACCGATGCGACGGCGCACCGCGGCGCCCCGTCACCGTCACGATCCGCGGGCGACCGTCTCCTCGATCAGCGTGGCGCACGTCGCGGCCTGGTCCTCGACCAGCATGTGGCCGGTGTCGGGCACGATCACGAGCCGGGAGCCCGGGATCGCCTCGTGGATCGCCCGTGTGTGCTCCGGCCGGACGACGTCGTTCTCCCCGGCGGCGACGAGCACCGGGGCCGTGATCCGTGCGACGTCCTCGGCGGTCATGCGGGGCTCGGTCGACCACAGCTCGACGGTCTTCGCGGCGATGACCGGGAAGTACGAGCGGTCCTCCGGGGCGATCGCCGCCCAGTCGTCCCCGATCGCCTCGTCGAGCTCCTCGGCCGTGACCGAACCCGGCTGGTACCCGGACGGGTCGAGGTTGCCGGAGAACGCCGAGACCGACGCGACCAGGTCCGGTCGTGCGATCGCGAGCAGCAGTGCGGTGTTCGCACCGTCGCTGTGCCCGACCACGTGGACGGGGCCTCCGATGCGGTCGTCGACGAGGGTCGCCGCTTCGGACACCATCGAGGCGAAGCCGAGCGGCTCGTCGGTGTCCGGCGTCCGTCCGTGCCCACGTCGGTCGTACGTCCAGACCGCGAACGACGGGTCGAGGTGAGCGAGGATCGGGTCGAACACCCGACCGTCCGAGACGCCGCCGTGCAGGAAGACGAGCTTCGGTGCGGACGGCCCCGAACCGGCTCGCGTGCGGAACCACACGGGGACACCGTCGATGTCGTGCGTGCCGGTCTCGAAGTCGTCCACCGGATCAGCGTAGGGCCGTCGCTGAGCGGAATGACACGAACCACGATTAGGCTGGCCACACCAACGATGACCAGCAACCACCCAGCCACAGCACGAACAACGACGCCTCGAGTCGGATCGTCGTCGTCCCACGGCAAGACGATCCTGATCGGCGAGCACGCCGTGGTCTACGGCGCACCCGCGCTCGTGCTGCCGGCGAACGACGTGCTGGTCACGGCGACCGTGACGCCGATCCCGCGCGGCACCGGACACCACCTCGAGTCAGCGGTGCACACCGGCCCCCTGGACCTCGCTCCGGCCGCCGTCATGCCGACCGTGACGGCCGTGACCGCCACGCTGCGACACCTCGGCGAGACCGGGCAGCAGTTTCACGTCCGGGTGGACAGCGACGTCCCGACGGCCCGGGGCATGGGGTCGAGCGCCGCGGTCGCCGCCGCCGTGACCGCAGCGGTGGCCGATGCCCTCGGCGTCGTCCTCGACCCGGAGACGCACCACGAACTCATCCAGGAGTGCGAGCGCGTCGCCCACGGCCGACCGTCCGGGCTCGACGCGCGAGGTGTCGTCGCGGACGTCCCGGTGTGGTTCGAGGGGGGCCGCATCGAGCCGGTCGAGGTGACCGGTGAGTTCGTCTTCGTGATCGCCGACACGGGCGTGCCCGGCCACACGCGCGAGGCCGTGACGGCGGTCCGCGAGCGGCACGACCGCGATCCCGGAGCGGTGGACGCGGTCATCGGCCAGATCGGCGAGCTGTCGCGACGAGCCCGGGGGACACTGGGGGATGGCGACGCACAGGCACTCGGTGCCACGATGGACGCCGCGCACGAACTGCTCACCACGCTCGACGTGTCGAGTGATGACCTCGACCGGCTCGTCGGCGCCGCGCGCAGCGCGGACGCCCTCGGCGCGAAGCTCACCGGCGGTGGGCGGGGTGGTTGCGTCCTCGCACTCGCCGCGGACGGCGAGCACGCGGACCGCATCGCGGTCGCGCTCCGCGGCAGCGGCGCCGCCGCCACCTGGACCACTCGGATCGGAGACCGCGCTTGAGCACTGCCACCGCCGTCGCGCACCCCAACATCGCACTCGTGAAGTACTGGGGCAAGGCGGACGCCGACCTCGCGCTGCCCGCGACGGGCAGCGTCTCGATGGGCCTCGACGTCTTCCCGACGACCACCACGGTCACGCTGGTGGACGGGAAGGAGGCTCGTGATGCGTTCGTCCTGAACGGTCACGTCGCCGACGACGGGGCGTTGACGCGCGTCCAGCGCTTCCTCGAGATCGTCCGGCAGCTGGCGGGCAGCGATGCGCGCGCGCTCGTCGAGTCGACGAACGAGGTCCCGACCGGTGCCGGCCTGGCGTCGAGCGCGTCCGGCTTCGCCGCGCTCGCCACCGCAGCCGCCGCCGCGTACGGCCTCGACCTGTCCGAGCGTGACCTGTCCCGCCTCGCGCGCCGTGGATCGGGATCGGCGACGCGCTCGATCCCCGGAGGCGTGTCGGTCTGGCACGCCGGCGACGACCAGGGGTCGTACGCGGAGACGATCCCGGCGCCGCCGATGGCGATGGTCGTCGTGACGATCGACGCCGGGCCGAAGGAGATCGGTTCGCGCGAGGCGATGCGCCGGACGATCGCGACGTCGCCGTTCTACCCGGCATGGGTGACGTCGACGACGGAGACGGTCGGTGACATGCTCGACGCATGCGCCGCCGGGGACTTCACCCGGGTCGGCGAGCTCACCGAGAGCAACGCGCTCCGGATGCACGCGACGATCGAGGGCTCGTTCCCCCCGATCCGCTACCTCAACGCCCGCAGCGTCGCCGTGTTCGACGCCGTCGCCGAGCTCCGCGCCGCCGGCACCGAGGCGTACGCCACGGCCGACGCCGGGCCGAACGTCGTCGTGCTCACGAAGCCGGAGGACCGCGGTGCCGTCGCCGGTGCGCTCGCGGGCTTCGGCGACGTCATCGAGTCCGGCACCGGACCAGCCGCTCACGTCGTCCGCTCCGAAGGAACGGGGAGCCACCCCGACCAGAAGGAGTCCGCCGAGTGATCGAGTTCCGTGCCCACGGCAAGCTGTTCGTCGCGGGGGAGTACGCCGTCGTCGAGCCGGGGCAGCCCTCCGTCATCATCGCCCTCGACCGCGCCATCACGGCCCGTGTCGCCGAGGGGCACGGTGCCGGCAGCGTGCACTCGGAGGAGTACGGGCACCTGCCGCTGACGTGGACCCGCGCCGAGGACGGCATCGCGCTGGACCGGGAACACCACCCGTACGACTACGTGATGGCGACGATCGACCTCGTCGAGAAGCTCCGCGGGGAGCTCGGCATCGAACCGCGGTTCCACGACCTCCGCATCTCCAGTCAGCTCGACGACGCCAGCGGCCGGAAGTTCGGACTCGGCTCGTCCGCAGCCGTGACCGTCGCCACGGTCGGCGCCCTCGACCGGTTCTACGGCCTGGGGCTCTCGCAGCGTCAGCGCTTCCAGGTCGCCCTGCTCGCGACCATCCGGGTGAACCCCCGCGCGTCCGGCGGGGACCTGGCCGCCAGCACGTTCGGCGGGTGGCTCCGCTACAGCGCCCCGGACCGCGAACGTCTGGCATCGCAGCTCGACGCCCGCACCGTGTCGGACATCCTGCACGACGCGGAAGCCTGGGACGGCTTCGACGTCCAGCGCCTGCCTGCTCCCGAGAACCTGCGCCTGCTCGTCGGCTGGACCGGTTCGCCGGCGTCCACCACGAAGCTCGTGGGCGTGGTGCGGCGGCACCGGAACGGCGGGTACCAGGCGTTCCTCGACGACAGCCGGGCCTGCGTGGACGACCTGACCACGGGCCTCCAGACCGGCGACGCCGCGCGCACGCTGGACGCCCTGCGGCGCGCGCGCGGCCTGATGCAGCGCCTCGGCGACTCCGTGGGGTCCAGCATCGAGACCGAGCGCCTGACCACCCTGTGCGACGTCGTCGAGCGTGCCGGCGGGGCGGCGAAGCCGTCAGGAGCCGGCGGCGGCGACTGCGGCATCGCCCTCGTCCCCACGACGAGCGACACTGCGGAGAGCGACACCGCCGGGATCCTCCGCGAGTGGGAGGCGCACGACATCCGGCACCTCACCATCGCCGTGCAACCCCCGGAAGGCCCGATCGAATGAGCACCGTCGAATGAGCGACAAGACCATCACGCAGACCCCGATCCCCACACGCTGGGTCGGTCCGCTCCGGGTGAGCGGCAACGCCGTCGAGGGGGAGCACGAGGTACCCCTCGCGACGTACGAGTCGCCGCTGTGGCCGTCCGTCGGCCGCGGGGCCCGGATCTCGCGCATGGTCGAGGGCGGCATCGTCGCGACCGTCGTCGACGAGCGCATGACCCGCTCCGTCGTCGTGCGTGCCACGAGCGCCGCCGCCGCACACATCGCGGCCGGACAGATCCTCGCGCGGCAGCCGGAACTCGAGGCGGTCGTCACCGGGCAGAGCCGCTTCGCGAAGCTCATCGAGGTGCACCCGGAGATCGTCGGGGACCTGCTCTTCCTGCGCTTCGCGTTCACCACGGGTGACGCCTCCGGCCACAACATGGTCACGCAGGCTGCCGACACGCTGCTGCCGACGATCCTCGGCTGGCACCCCGAGCTGTCCTACGTGTCGATCTCCGGCAACTTCTGCTCCGACAAGAAGGCGACGGCGGTGAACGGCATCCGTGGGCGCGGGCGGAACACGATCGCCGAGATCGTCCTGCCAGGCATGGTCGTCGAGCGGTTCCTGAAGTCCTCGACCGAGCGGATCGTCGAGCTGAACACGGCGAAGAACCTGGTCGGCTCCACGATCGCGGGTGCCCTGCGCTCCGCCAACGCCCACTACGCGAACATGCTCCTCGGGTTCTACCTGGCGACGGGACAGGACGCCGCGAACATCGTCGAGGGCTCCCAGGGCATCACGTTCGCCGAGGCCCGTGGCGACGACCTGTACTTCTCGTGCTCGCTGCCGCACCTCATCGTCGGGACGGTCGGCAACGGCAAGGGCAACGACCTGCCCGTGGTCGAGGACGCCCTGGTGCGCCTCGGCTGCCGCGAGGACCGCGAACCCGGCGCGAACGCCCGACGGCTCGCCGGCCTCTGCGCCGCGACCGTCCTCTGCGGCGAGCTCTCCCTGCTCGCCGCACAGACCAACCCCGGTGAGCTCATGGCGGCCCACGTCGCCATGGAGCGGGGTACTGCTCGGAGAGAAGAGACGGCATGACCGGCATCGGCATCCACGACATCGCGGTCGCGACCGGGCACCACGTGCTCGAACTCGACGACCTCGCAGTGCAGCTCGGCGTGGACCCGGCGAAGTACCACGTCGGCATCGGCCAGGACGCCTTCAGCGTGCCCGCTCCGGACGAGGACATCGTCACGATGGGGGCAGCCGCTGCGAAGCAGGTCGTCGACCGGCACGGTTCGGAGGGCATCCGCACGGTGCTGTTCGCGACGGAGTCCGGCATCGACCAGTCGAAGGCCGCCGGGGTGTTCGTGCACGGACTGCTCGGGCTCCCGACGAACGCCCGCGTGGTCGAGCTGAAGCAGGCCTGCTACGGCGGGACCGCCGCGCTGCAGCTCGCACTCGGCATCGTCGCGCGGGACCCCCGCGAGCGTGTGCTCGTGATCGCCGCGGACGTCGCCCGCTACGACGTCGACACCGCCGCCGAGCCCACGCAGGGCGCAGGCGCGGTCGCGATGCTCGTCGCCGCCGACCCCGACCTGATCGAGATCGAGCCGCTGTCCGGGGTGTTCACCGCCGACGTCGACGACTTCTGGCGTCCGAACGACCGCTCGACCGCCCTGGTCGACGGCCGTCTGTCGGTCAGTGCCTACGTGGACGCCTTCATCGGCGCCTGGGACGACCTGGCGGCGCGGGGTGGCCCGGCGATCGAGGACATCGACCGGTTCGTGCACCACCAGCCGTTCACGAAGATGGCGCTCAAGGCGCACCGGAAGCTCACGCAGCACGTCGGCACGGAGTTCGACGAGTCCGAACTGGTGACGGGCTTCACGTACAACAAGCAGGTCGGCAACACGTACACGGCCTCGCTCTGGATCGCGCTCGCCGCCCTCCTCGACCTCGACGACGACCTGGCGGGCAAGCGGATCGGCATGTTCAGCTACGGCTCCGGCAGCGTCGGCGAGATGCTGACCGGCGTCGTCCGCCCCGAGTACCGGCAGCACCGCCGTGACGGCTCCGTCCCTGCGGCGCTCGCTGCCCGGGTGCCGCTGACGCTGGCGGAGTACCGGGCCCTGCACGCGACGGGTGCCGCGACCAGCGACGACGTCGAGCGTCCGCGCGTGACCACTGCCCCGTTCCGGTTCGCCGGCGTGCTCGGCGGCGCGCGCCACTACGAGGTGCGCAACTGACCGCCGAGACACCGCCGACCCGCCGAGACGCCGCCGAAACCGGCGCCGTCTCGGTGACTCGGCGGTGTCTCGGCGAGCCGGCGGCGCCACCCGTCCGGCCCACGGTGTAGACAGACCCATGGGCCAACTGATCTACGCGGGCGAGACGCTCGACCTGCACGTCGACGACCGTGCCCTCACGCACCTGCAGGTCGTCATCGTGAACATGCTCCGGCGTGACCACCGCTTCGTGTTCTCGTGGAAGGACGACGCACTGCACGGCGACGGCCGGTCGAGCATCTGGCTGCACCCGAACGCCAGCCTCCACTTCAAGTTCGCCGGCAGCCGGGCGCCGTCCATCAACCGGTCGTGGCTCGAGGAGCTGTACACCTCGGCGTCCTCCGGGTCCGGGCTGGTGCTCACCCCGGAGCCGCCGGACACCGCGTCGGGCGACGACTCGCCGTGGTCGCGTGCCGTGGTCCCCGGGGACGCTTAGCATTCCGATCGGTACGAGTCAACGGGTACCACCCACAGGTGAACCCCAGTACGGTGCAGGAACCGCTCGATGTTCCCGTCGTCGTCGGCTCAGGGTGCCGTGACGACGGGGGAGACCCGGATCAGGGGGCTCCCCGCAGGCGCCGGGCGGTCGGGGTCGCCGTCCCGCCCGAGGATTCGGGTTCCGAAGGCCGGGACGGCGGCCCCGCTCAGTACACGTCGCGGACGTACCGCTTCGCGCGACGCAGGTCGGCGAGGTACTCGGCAGCGTCGTCGTCGCCCTTGCCGCGTTCGGTCGCGATGACCTGCAGCAGGGCCGTCTCGACGTCCTTCGCCATCCGTGACGCGTCGCCGCACACGGTGAACGTCGCACCGTCCTCGAGCCACGCGTAGAGCTGCCTGGACTGCTCGCGCATCCGGGTCTGCACGTAGACCTTCTCTGCCTGGTCGCGCGAGAACGCCAGGTCCATGCGGGTGAGGACGCCCTGCTCCTGCAGCGCCGTGAGCTCGTCCCGGTACACGAAGTCGGTGTCGCGGTGCTGGTCGCCGAAGAACAGCCAGTTGCGCCCGGTGGCGCCGCTGGCGGCCCGCTCGTGGAGGAACCCGCGGAACGGCGCGATGCCGGTGCCGGGGCCGACCATGATGAGCGGTGCGGCGTCGTCGGCGGGGACGCTAAACGCGGCGTTCGGCTGCAGGTACACGCCGACCTCGTCGCCGACCGCCACCCGGTCGGCCAGGTGCGTGGACGCGACGCCGGAGTGCCGTCGGTTCACGTCGCCGTACCGGACGGAGGCGATCGTCAGGTGGATCCGGTCCGGGTGCGCGAGCGGGCTCGACGAGATCGAGTACTGGCGGGCCTGGAGCGGCCGGAGGAACGGCAGGAGCTCGTCCAACCCGGGTGCAGCAGGGCCGGCGTCACGGAGCAGGTCGAGCACGTCACGGCCCCAGAGCCAGCGGTCCAGCTCGTGCTTGTCGCCGTGCGCGACGACCGCCGCGAGCTCGCTGGCCGGGGCACGCTGCACGAGGTCCGCGACGAGGTCCTTCGACGGCGTCCGGATCTCCCGGTCGTCGCGGAGCACGTCGACGACGGCCCGACCGTCGAACCGCTCGTCGCCGGTGGCGCTGAGGTGGTCCAGCAGCTCAGACACGAGGGCGTCGTCGTTGCGCGGCACGACGGCGAGTGCGTCTCCGGCGGCGTACGTGATGCCGCTGTCGCCGAGGTCGAACTCGTAGTGGCGGATCTCCTTCGCGCTGCGCGGGTCGGAGAGCAGCCGGTTCTCCACCAGGCGAGCACGGTACGGGTTGCGCTTGTTCCACTGGGAACCCGGCCTGGAGGCTCGGCTCGCGCCCGCCCCGCCGGCTGCGGTCGCGTCGCTGGTCGCGCCGGCCCCGGCGGCTGAGGTCGCGCCCGGTGCCCCGTCCGCGCCGGTCTGGGCCTGGATGCGGTCGAGGACGCCGGCCGTCCAGAGGGCCGCGGGGTCCTCGAAGTCCACGTCGCAGTCGACGCGGTCGCTGATCCTGGTGGCGCCGAGCTGCTCGAACCGGGTGTCGAGGAGCTTGCCGGCCTGGCAGAACTCGTCGTAGCCGCTGTCGCCGAGGCCGAGGACGGCGAACTGCAGTCCCTCCAGCCGCGGGGTGGCGTCGGACTGGATCGCATCCCAGAACAGGCCGGCGTTGTCGGGCATCTCGCCCTCGCCGTACGTCGAGGTGACGACGAGCACGTGCGACATCCCGGCGAGCTGCTCGGGGGAGACGTCGTCGAGCGCCGTGGTCCGGCCGCCGAGTCCGCGGGCACGCGCACCGGCGACGAGCTCGTCGGCCAGGAACTCGGCGTTGCCGGTCTGGGTGCCGAACAGCACGTCGATCGTGGTGGTCGGCGCCGGTGCCTGGGACTTCTTGCCGGCGGCGGCGATCCCCGCGATGAACCCGGCGAGCCAGGACTCCTGGGCAGCGGAGAACGGGGCGTCGACCGGGATCAGCGAGCCGGTCGGGGGCAGCAGGGTCACGCGGTCACCGCCTCGGCAGGGGCCTCGGGAGCGCGGCGGGCGATGTCCTCGAGCGCCGCGGTGGCGAGCAGCTCGTCGAAGCGTGCCGCGCGGACGCGTCCGTCGTTCTTGGCGTTCTGGTGCATGATCCAGCCGGTCGTTCCCGGTGCGTCCATGCTGCGGTTGTTCCGCTGCGTGAGCGCACGCTTGTAGTCGTCGAGTCGCTTGATCGCGATGAGGGTGGCGAGCTCGTCGTCCGCGAACTTCTCGAGCGTGCCGCGCAGGTACTTCACGACGCGCTGCTTCACGAAGAAGTCCTCGGTCAGGACGAGGTTCTTGACGGCCTCGGCGATGCGGGGGTCGTTCGGGTCCGTCGCGCCGGGGACCCGCTCGAGCGCGATGTCCTGCGCGGCGCCGAGCACCGTGTACGACGACAGCAGCGAGAACATGTCGTCGCCCTGGTCGCCGAGCGCCGGGGCACGGCCGTCGAGCACGGTGCGGCGGTCGCGGTAGTCGACCTTGAACGCGCGGAGCTTGTCCGTCGCGGTCGACGTCGCGAGCTCGTCGAGCAGTTCGTTCCTCGTCGCGGCCGCCAGGATCGCCTCGGCGTCCTGCGTGAGCAGGAGCGCGCGGGGCATGCCGACGAACACGTGCGTGCGTGTCGTGTCCCAGTCGGCCAGCAGCCGGCTCGCGAGCTCGGAGCCGGTCGCCTCGAGGTGCCACGCGAGGAGCAGTCGTGCCGCGTCCTCGTGGAACGCGCCGCGCTCGGTGTCGGTGACGGGGAAGACCAGGAGCGAGTCGGTGCTGGCGCGCTCGGTGACCTGCCCGGACGGGTCGTACTGGTAGAGGAAGCCGCCGGACATGCCGTTCCCGAGTCCCTTGCCGAAGCCGCCGAGGTTGAACACCGCGCCGCCCGTCATGTACTCGCAGCCGAAGTCGCCGAGGCCCTCGACCACCGCGGTCGCGCCGGAGTTCCGGACGGCGAACCGGTCACCGGCCTCGCCCTCGACGAACGTCCGCCCGCCGGTGGCGCCGAACAGCGCGAAGTTGCCGATGAGGACGTTTCCACCGCGTTCGGCGCTGCCGCCGCCCGGCGCGCGCACGACGATGCGGCCGCCGCTCTGGCTCTTGCCGACACCGTCGTTCGCGGTGCCGGTGTGCTCCAGCAGGACGCCGTCGTTGTTGAAGACGCCGTAGGACTGCCCGGCGGAGCCGCTCGTGCGGATCGTCACGGCACCGTCGACCAGGCGCCGGCGACCGCGGTCGTCCGTGGTGACGGCTGGGACGTCCTCGAACGACGCGTCGCGGAGCTCGTGGTTGAGGATCCGCTCGACGTCGATGCCGAACTGGCCGCCGACCGACTTGTCGGCGTTGCCGAGGAGCACGCCGTCGATGGTGACGGAGTGCTCGTGGTGGGTCAGGAGCGCCGTGCGGACCCGCTCGATGAGCGCGTCGTCGGTGCGGAAGTCCTTCTCCAGGTACTCAGGGTCGGTGACGACCTTCTCGGGGACCTGCGCGAGCAGGTTCCGCACGTCCAGGCGTCCGACGCTCGCCGGGTGGTCGAGGAGCTGCAGCAGATCCGTACGACCGCGCGCCTCGCGCAGGGAGCGCAGGCCGAGGCGGGCGAGGATCTGCCGGACGTCGTGCGCGATGTTCAGCAGGTACTGCGCGAGCGCGCGGGGGTCCCCCTCGAACGCTTCGGCGTTCGTGGTGAGACCGGCAGGGCACTTCACGTTGCAGTTCTTCGCCATCACGCAGCCGAGCATCATCAGCGCGGTGGTGCCGAACTCGAAGCTGTCGCCGCCGAGGAGCGCGCTCGTGACGACGTCGCTGCCGGTCTGGTGCGCGCCGGAGCAGCGGAGCGTGACCTTCTGCCGGAGGCCGTTCGCGACGAGGGCCTGGTGGACCTCGGCCACGCCGATCTCCGCGGAGCGGCCCGCGTACTTCAGGCTCGTGACGGCCGCGGCCCCCGTGCCGCCGGTGTTCCCGGCGACGTTGATGACGTCGGCGCCGGCCTTCGCGACACCCACGGCGATGGTGCCGATGCCCTCGGAGGACACCAGCTTCACGATCACCCGGACACGCGCGGCCTTGCAGTCGTGGATGAGTTGCGCGAGGTCCTCGATCGAGTACGTGTCGTGGTGCGGCGGCGGCGAGATGAGCTCGACGCCGGGGGTGCCACCACGGGCAGCGGCGATGTCGACCGTGACCTTCGGCGCCGGCAGCTGGCCGCCTTCGCCGGGCTTGGCACCCTGGCCGATCTTGATCTCGAGCTCCTCGAGCATGGGGTCGGCGAGGTAGCCCGCCCAGATGCCGAAGCGACCGGAGGCGAACTGCTTGATCCGGGAGCCGCGGATGGTGCCGTAGCGGGAGTGGTGCTCGCCGCCCTCACCGCTGTTCGACATGCCGCCGACCATGTTCGTGCCGTGCGCGACCGCCTCGTGCGCGGTGGCGACGAGCGCCCCGTGGCTCATCGCACCCGACGCCAGCGTCCTGGTGATCTCGTGTGCAGGCTGGACGTCGTCGAGTTCGACGCTCTCCGGTGCGCTCTCCAAGAGCGCGAGGAGGTCGACGGCGAACCCGGTGGCGCGGAGCGTCACCTGGGTGTCGTCGACGTCGTCGACGTCGACCTGGCCGGGGAAGAGCAGGGCGAGCCCGCTCGCGAGAGCCGTGTGGCGCTCGGTGCCCTGCGATCCTGCGGACGTGAGCCGCAGACGGAACCGCACCGGGCCTCCCGTCGGACCTCCGTCACCGACCCGTGAGCCGAGCAGACCGCGCACCGTGACGCTGCTGTTGCCGGTCAGCGAGAACCGGCCGAGCTCGCGGGCGAAGTCCTCCGGCGTGTCGATGCCGGTCACGTCGGCGGGGAGCGCGAGCACGTCGCGGAGCGCGCTCGGGCGGCGGGAACGCTCCTCGTGCGTGGTCTGCAGGAACGTCCGGTAGCCAGGAGTCGTGCGGAAGGCGTCGATCTCGGCGTCGCTCAGCCGGTCGTAGCCGGTGTTCCGGTACGCGGCGTCGGAGATCCCGAACGCGTCGTCGAGCTGGCCGAGCGTCAGGAGCCGGAGCGCTTCCGAGTCGCCGGAGCGCTCGAAGGACGGACGCTCCTCGGTCATGCCGCCGAAGCCGCGCACGCTCGCGACGCCGAACGAGTGCCCGGCACCGTCGGAACGTTCCTTGAAGAGCCCGAGGAGCGGGACCTGGGCGTCGCCCTGCACGCTCCGCGCGCGCTCGTGCCAGTCCGTCGCCGCCTGGGCGATGCGGGCGAAGCCGACACCACCGACCGGGGCGTCCATGTGCGGGAAGACCCGGGCGAACAGGTCGTCGCGGGTGTCGAGGTAGTTCGGTTCGAAGAACTCGCCACCGATGTAGCTCTCGGCGGTGCAGAGCCCCACTCGGCCCATCGTCTTCGCGAGGGCCTTCTCGGCTGCCTTCCTGAACTGCTTCAGCGCCTGGTCGGTGGCGGTGAGCTCGCCGGCCGGTGCCGGGGCTGCCGGGTACTTCTCCTCGGCACGGAGCCGCGCGGACAGGCTGTACACCGCTGCTGCGCCGAAGCCGAGCGCCGTCGCCACGTGGTGCGACGAGGGGAGCTGGCCGCTCTCCGCGACGACCGAGACGCGCAGGCGCAGACCCGTCTCGATGAGGCGCTGGTTCACCGCCGCGACGGCGAGGATCACGGGGAGCGCGGCGGAGGTGCTCGAGACGCTGCGGTCGGTCAGCACCGCGATCCCGCCCCGCTGCTCGGCGAACGCCACGACCGCGTCGGCGAGCCGCTCGGTCGCGGTGCGCACCGCGTCGGCGTTGGCCTGCTCGTCACCGAGGACGGGGACGTAGAGCATGTCGAAGCGCTCGAGTGGCACGATGTCCTGGTCGCGGAGCCGCACCATGTCGAGGTGCCCGAGGATCGGGGACTGCACGACGAGCTGCCGGGTCTGCGCGCCCGTACCGTCCGGCTTGGCTCCCAGGGCGACGCGCATGCTCATGCCGTCGGCCTCGCGGATGGAGTCCAGCGGCGGGTTCGTCACCTGGGCGAAGCGCTGCGAGAAGTACTTCGCCATGCCGCCCTCGGTGTCGCTGAGGGCGTTGATGGCGTTGCCGTAGCCCATCGCCGAGATCCGCTCCGAGCCGTTCTGCAGCATCGGGTCGAGCATGAACCGGAAGCTCTCCTGGTTCAGCGAGTACGCCACGTAGCGGCCCTGCAGCGACAGGTCGCCGTCGTAGCCGAGGGTGTTCGTGGTGCGGTCGTAGTCCGGCGCGGGCAGGTCGTCCAGGTTCACCCGGGCGTCGTCGAGCAGCGTGCCGTAGTCGCGGCGGGCGGCGAGCATCTCGAGGACCTCGCCGGTGCGCATCTGCGTGCCGGTGCGGTGGTCGACGACGAGCATGCCGCCGGCCTCGATGCGGCCACGGTGCACGACCTCGTCGTCCGGGAACGTGACCTGACCGGCCTCGGACGACACCATCAGGTACTCGGCCGTCTCGACCGTGCGCAGCGGGCGGAGTCCCAGGCGGTCGAGTCGGGCGCCGACGACGTCGCCGTCGCTGAAGATCACGGCGGCGGGCCCGTCGTTCTTCTCCTCGTACAGCGAGAAGTACTCGAGCATCGCCCGGACGTCGTCCGTCAGCGTGCGGTCGTTCTCCCACGCTGGCGGCATGAGCGACACCACGGCCTCGACGATCTCCAGGCCGTCGTCGAACACGCGGCTCTGCAGGGTCTGGTCGAGGCGGCTCGAGTCGGACTGCCCTGGTGGACGGACGATGCTGCGCGTGCGTGCTCGGGCGAGCGCCTCGTCGGAGAGGCGGTTCTTCCGGTCGGTGTTGAGCTCGCCGTTGTGCGCCATCAGGCGGAACGGCTGCGCCATCGTCGGGTGCGGCTCGGTGTTCGTCGAGAAGCGGGTGTGGAAGTACAGCGTCCGGACGGAGTGCCGGGGGTCGCGGAGGTCGGTGAAGTACCCGATGACCTCGCCGGAGTTCAAGCGGCCCTTGAGCACCTGCGTGCGGGCGCTCAGGGACAGCGGCGACAGGGCGGCGTGCTCGAGGTGCTGCTCGGCCGCCTCGCCGTAGGAGATCGCCTCGATCGCGAGCAGGGCGCGGTTGGCGGCGGCGTCGACGGCGTCGCGGGACCAGTCCTCTGGAGCACGGAAGACCCACTGCACGATGGGCAGCTGGTACTGCTCGGCTTCCGGACGGGCGACGGAGTGGTCCACCGGGACGTCGCGGACGAGGAGGAGCTCGAAGCCCTGCTCCTCGATCTGCTCGGTGACGGTGCGGACCGCGCGGTCGCGCTCGTCGGTCTGGCTCGGCACGAAGCAGTTCGCGACGCCGAAGTGCCCGGCGCGGAGCTCCTCGCCGGTGAGCGCGCTGAAGAACTCCACGGACAGGTCGATGCTGACGCCGGCACCGTCGCCGACCCCCTCGGAGGACTTGCCGCCGCGGTGCGGGATCGCACAGAGCGCTTCGTCGCCCTTCACGATGACGTCGTGGCTCGGGGTGCCGTCGAGACGGGTGATGAAGCCGACGCCGCAATCGGAGTTCTCGCGGGCAGGGTCGTACAGACCGAAGGGGGAGGGGTTCACGTGCGGGTCCTGAGGAGCGAGTGCCGGCAGCGGACGGACGGAGGCTGCAACGGTGGAGCGCTCGCCGCGGGCGGACCGGTGGTGTCGGTCGGGCCCTGTGGGGTCGTGGTGCGGTGAGGCGATGCTAAGCGTTGGTATACCGACAGCGCAACACCGCTGCTTCCTGCTCGCGTGGCTGTGCGATCTGGCTCCGAACAACCGGAACCGATCCGCACCACGGTCTTCCGCGGTTCGGATCGGTTCCGGTTGTGCGTGTTACTCGGCTGTGCCGCCTTACTCGGCGTCTTCGTCCTCTTCGGGGTTGAAGTGCGACTCCGCGTCGGTGATGCCGGCGGCGACACCCTCGGGGTGGTTCGGGATCGTGCTGTCCTTCCCGAGGCCGTCCGTCTTCTCGGTGCCGTCCGGGTCCGGGGTGCTGGTGTCGGTCATGTGGTGCTCCTTCGCGTCACGGGAGGCTCACGGTACCCGCGCTGCCTCAGCGCGTCGTCGGGGCGGTGCGCGTCGCGGCGTCCGTCACGGGCAGTGCCTCGGTCGTGGCCTCGGCGGCGGGGGTGGTGCCGGCGCGGATGATCTCCGGACGACGACGCGTGCGGAACACCCACGCCTTGAAGAGCACGAAGCGGACCAGGGTCGCGAGCAGGTTCGCCCCCGTCAGCACCGCGATCTCCGCGCCGTGCGACGACCCGGGCGCCGTCGCGTGCAGCACGACGAGGGACCCCGACGTGATCGCCCACGCGATGCCGAACACGACGAGCCCCTGCACGTGGTGGCGTCCGGCGCCGGACCGACCGCGCACGCCGAACGTGAACCGTCGGTTCAGCGCGGTGTTCCCGATCGCGGTGACGAGGAGCGCGAGGAAGTCGGCGGTCTGTGCGCCGATCGCCGGGCGGAACAGCGCGTACAGCACCGCGAAGGCGATCGTCGACACGACACCGATCGCACCGAACCGGAGCACCTGGCCCACGATGCCCACATGCGGCGTCGTGAACGGCTGGCGGCCGATCGCCTCGTAGACCGGCGCAACGGGGATCCGCCCGGTCGCCAGGCCGCGCGACACCCGCCACATGCCCTTCAGGTCCTCGGTCGCGGTCGACGCGATGTCCACGGACGAGTTCACGTCGTCCACCCAGTCGACCGGGACCTCGTGCACGCGCAGGCCCGCGTGTTCGGCGATCACGAGCAACTCCGTGTCGAAGAACCACGCGTCGTCCTCGCAGAGGGGCAGGACGTGCTCCGCCGCCTGCCGGGTGATCGCCTTGAAGCCGCACTGGGCGTCGGAGAACGAGACGCCCATCGTGGTCCGGAGCAGCAGGTTGTAGGAGCGCGAGATGAACTCGCGCTTGCCGCCCCGCACCACCCGCGACGAACCGGCCAGCCGGGTGCCGATCGCCAGGTCCGAGTGGCCGGAGAGCAGCGGTGCCACGAGCGGCTCGAGCGCTGCGAGGTCGGTGGAGAGGTCCTCGTCGACGTACACGAGCACCCGGGCGTCGGACGCACCCCACACGGCCTTGAGTGCCCGACCGCGGCCCTTCTCGGGCAGATGCACCGCGTGGACGCCGTCGAGCATCGCTGCGAGGTCGTCGGCGATGCGGGCGGTGTCGTCGGTCGAGGCGTTGTCCGCGATCGTGATCCGCCACGTGTGGGCCAGCGACGTCCGGCAGAACGTGTGCAGGCGCCGGACGTGGGCCGCGAGCGTGTCCTGCTCGTTGTAGCAGGGGACGACGATGTCGATGTCGAGGGTGGGGTTCGTCTCCGTCATACCGCTGATGCTCGGCAGTGCCCCTACGGGAACCGGAGCACGGCCCTGTGCCGACGGTAAGAACCCGTGTCAGTCCGAGGGGGCGAGGCGCCTCAGGGCCGCAGCGAGACCGTGAACGCTGTCCGCCCCGGCTCCGACACGACCCGCACCGTGCCGCCGTGCGCATCCACGACCCCGCGCACGATGGCCAGCCCGAGGCCGCTCGTCCCGTGCTCCCGCGAGCGAGATGCCTCACCACGGGTGAACCGGTCGAACAGCGTCGGCAGTACCTCGGCCGGGATCGGCGGCCCGTCGTTCGCCACGACGAACCGCACCTCGCCGGGCTCCGTCCCGGCCACACGCTGCAACGACACCACGACGGCGGTCCCCGCTGGTGTGTGCGTCCGCGCGTTCGCCAGCAGGTTCGTCACCACCCGGCGCAGCTGGGCCTCGTCCCCGGACACGACGATCGGCTCGTCGTCGACCTGCAGCGTCCACCGGTGTGACGGCGCGGTTGCGCGGGCGTCCATCGTCGCCTCGACGACCAGCGACGTGAGGTCGACGGGGTCGGCGGCACGGACGACCGTCCCGGAGGACGCCGCGTCGAGCCGGGCGAGCAGCAGGAGTTCGTCGACCAGCGACCCCATGCGGACGGCTTCGCGTCCGATCCGGTCGACGTTCTGGTGGAGCGCGTCCACGTCCGACGACGAGGAGGACAGTTCGGCGTACGCGCGCACGGTCGCGATCGGGGTGCGGAGCTCGTGCGACGCGTCGGCGATGAAGGTGCGCATGCCGGCTTCGGCATCGCGTCGCACGGTGAGCGCGCGGGCCACGTGCCCGAGGAGACGGTTGAGCGCCGAACCAACGGCGCCGACCTCGCGGTTCTGCGCGAGGTCCACGTCGGGGACCCGCACGGGGATGTCGGTGTCGCCCCGCTCCAGGTCGAGCCCGGTGACGCTCGATGCGACCTCGGCCACGCGTTCGAGCGGACGCAGGGAGCGGCGGACGAGCATCGCGCCGGCCCACACGGCGACGAGGAGCCCGACGAGTGTGACGCTGCCGATCACGATGACGAGCCGGACCACGGACGCACGCAGGTCGTCGAGGGGCAGCGCGGTGACGTAGACGTCGCCGGACGACCCGATCGCCTGCGCGCGGTAGGTGCCGAGTGACCCGAGCGACACGGTCACCTGGGCGCCGTCGGCGTCGACGGACGACAGCGTGGACTCCTGCGCCGACGTCAGTCCGTGCTGCTGGCCGCTGCTGTCGGTGTACCCGGCGAGCACGGAGGAGCCGTCGCGGTAGATCGCCACGACCGTCCCTGCGGCCTGTCCGGGAGCGCCGATGAACGCGTTCCCCGGGTCCGGGCGGTCACCGGAGTCCGCACCGGGAGGCGGCGACGGGGACCCACCGGGCCCGAGCGTCCGGTTCGCCGCCGTGGAGAGCTCCGCGTCGAGCCGTCCCACGAGGTACCCGCGGTAGGCGACGACGGTCACCACCCCGACGACGAGGTTCGTCGCCACGAGCAGCAACGCCACGGCGCCCACGAGCCGCCACCGCAGCGACGGCACCCGCCGAGCGCGAGCACGAGCGCTCACGGCCGCAACACGTACCCGGCGCCGCGCACGGTCTGCACGAGCGGCGAGCGCCCGACGTCGAGCTTCTTCCGCAGGTACGACACGTACATGTCCACGAGGTTCGACGACGACCCGAAGTCCATGCCCCACACGTTCGTCAGGATGTGCTCCCGCGACAGCACCCGGTTCGCGTTCCGCGCGAGGTACCGCAGCAGTTCGAACTCGGTCGGGGTCAACTCGATCGGGGAGCCGGACCGGCTCACGGTCCTGGCGTCCTCGTCGAGCACCATGTCGCCCACGACGATGCCGGACGGAGCGGATGCCACCCGCGCCGAGGTCCGTGCCAGGATCCGCGCTCGGACGAGGAGCTCCGCCACCCCGAACGGCTTCGTGAGGTAGTCGTCGCCGCCCCGGGTGAGCCCGGCGAGCCGGTCCTCGGACGAGTCCCTGGCGGTGAGGAACAGCACCCGGACGTCGTCACGGGCGTCCCGCAGCCGGTCGAGCACCTGGAACCCGTCGATGTCCGGCAGCATCACGTCGAGCACGATCACGTCCGGCTGGAAGTCCCGCGCGGCGAAGAGCACGTCGCGGCCGCGGTGCACGGCGTGCACGGACCAGCCGTCCGCCTCGAACGCGAGGCGGACGGCATCGGCGAGCGCGTGCTCGTCGTCCACGACGAGGGCACGGACGGGGCTCCCGTCGGTGCGCTGCAGCAGTCGGTCGGCCATCGGGCCGAGCCTACTTCCCGCTCGTCAGGTCGTAGACGGTCTGTCCGCCGACGGTGGTGGACTCGTAGTTCGCCGCGACCCACTCCTGGATGGCGCTGGCCGTGGACGATCCGCCGCCCATGCCGCCGCCGTTCCCGGACGCGATGTAGTAAGCGATCTTCCCGTCGGCGACGTACGCCTTGAACTCGGCGAGCGTCGGTGTCGGGTCGCTGGACCAGCCGCCGATCGCCATCACGGCGGTGTCGGTGTCGAGCTCCAGCTGCGCGGCGGACTGTGACCCGTTCACGGCGGCGGCCCACTTCGTGTCCGTCGCTTCGAGCAGCTTCTGCAGTGCCGACGACGTCGATGCGCCCTCGCCTCCGCCACCGGTCGCGTCACCGGACGGGAGGCTCGTTCCCGATCCCGCATCGCCCGTCCCGTCTCCGGAACCCTCCTGGGTCCCGCCCGGCGCGGTCCCGGCGCCCCCGCCCGGCATCTCGCCGGAGGAACCGCTCGGCGGTTCCGGCATCTCGCCGGACGTGCTGCCGGGGGGCGTCCCGCCTGGTCCACCCGTGCCTCCCGGCATGCCGCCGCCGCCCATCCCGCCACCGGACGATCCCGACGGACCGACGCTCGGGATCGAGCCGGAGTGCGCAACCGTGGTGGTGGCCAGCGCGTAGGCGGTGGTGCCGGTGAGCCCGAAGAGCGTCCCGGCGAGGACGCCGACGGCGACCAGCTTGCGGAGCGACGGGACGCTGCCGACGACGATCGCGACGGCCGACAGCAGCCCGCCGGCGAGCACCACCCAGCGGAGCCACGGCAGCCACGTGGGGTTCTCGTTCAGCAGGCACCAGCCCCAGAACGCCGTGATGCCGATCATGCCCGCGAGGCCCAGGCGTCCGGTCATCCGGTTCCTGGCGTTCCAGAGCAGCGCGCCGCCGGTGCCGACGAGGCCCGCGATCGCCGGGGTGAGCGCGACCGTGTAGTACGGGTGGATCGTGCCGGACATGTACGAGAACACGAGCCCGGTGACGATGAGCCATCCGCCCCAGAGCACGAGACCGGCACGGACGGGGTCGCCGATCGTCCGGCGTCCGACCACGACCAGGCCGAGCACGAGGGCGAGGAGCGCGGCGGGGAGCAGCCAGGAGATCTCGAGGCCCATCTCCGACGAGAACAGCCGGTCCAGGCCGGTCGACCCGCCGAACGACGAGCCTGCGGTGCCGCCGGTCATCCCGCCGCCACCACCGCCGTTGCCCGAGCCGCCGAAGATGCGGCCGAGCCCGTTGTAGCCGAAGACCAGGTCCAGGACGGTGTTGTTCGTGGAGCCGCCGATGTAGGGGCGGGAGTCGGCGGGCCACAGCCACACCGCGACGACCCACCAGCCGGCGGCGACGACCAGGGACCCGGCCGCGATGAGGAGGCCGACGATGCGCTTCGGCCACGTGGTCCGTGCGGCGATCAGGTACACGAGCCCGAACGCCGGCAGGACGAGGAGCCCCTGCAGCATCTTCGTCAGGAACGCGAAGCCGAGGGCGACACCGGCGAGCGCGATCCACCGCCAGCTGCCCGTCGGGAGCGCTCGGACGGTGCAGTACGCGCCGGCGGTCATGAGCAGCACGAGGAGTGCGTCCGGGTTGTCGAAGCGGAACATCAGCGCCGCGGCCGGTGTGGCCGCGACGACGAACCCGGCGAGCAGCGCGCCGACGTTCGCGGTCGTCGACCCCAGTCGCGCCAGGGTCCGGCGGACAGTGCCCCACACCAGCGCGACGGACCCGACGGCCATCAGGGCCTGGGGGAGCAGGAGGCTGAAGGACGAGAAGCCGAACAGCCTCGCGGACAGGACCATCACCCAGAGCGACGCCGGCGGCTTGTCCACGGTGATGAAGTTCGACGAGTCGAGGGAGCCGAAGAAGAACGCCTCCCACGACTTCGTGCCGGCCTGGACAGCTGCGGCGTAGAACGAGTTCGCGTACCCGGATTCGCTGAGGTTCCAGAGGTACACGACGGCGGTCACGACGAGGAGCGCCCAGAAGGCCGGCCGGAGCCAGCGGGCGTCCTCGCGCTCGCCGAGGAAGAGTCGGGCGACGGCTCTCCGACGTGTCTGCGCACCCGAGTGCGCACGGTCGCGTCGATCGGTCACGGGGATCGGGTACGTGGTCATGTCCATGAGCATCCGGGGCGTTCCCCGAACACCCCCATGCGTGACCTGTGCGCGGGGTAAGTGTGCGGGGGCCGTCCGGAGCGTCGGGCGGCCGGGGCCTGGGATCGAGTGCGCGGAAGTGGTCGGCGCGAGGGACGCCGGGCCGCCGCTTCTGCGCACTCGACCGGCGTGCACGCGGGCGGCGCTGCGGGTTCGGTCCGAGGGGCGCCGGGGACAGCCGGGAGGCTCGGGTGCAGTGAGCGCGCCCGTCCCGCCCCTCGGGTGGCCGGGGCCTGGGATCGAGTGCGCGGACGTGGTGGGTACGTTGGGCGCCGGGCCGCCATTCCTGCGCACTCGACCGGCCGCGGTCCGGCAGGCAGGCAGCCGGCCAGCGGGCACCCGTCAGGCGTACCGGGACGCGGCCCGAAGTGTGGCGGACTTGTACGACCCGCCGAACAGGAACACGTGCAGGAGCAGCGGGGCGAGCTGGTGGAGCTCGACGCGTTCCTGCCACCCCGGGGCCAGCTGCGACTCGGCGTCGTACCCCGCCAGCACCGTCTCGAGCCGCGGCAGCCCGAACAGCCCGAGGAGCGCGAGGTCCGTCTCCGCGTGCCCGCCGTGCGGGTTCGCGTCGATGAGCACGGCCCCCGTCGGCTCGGAGTCGTCCGTCGGCCAGAGCACGTTCCCCGCCCAGAGGTCGCCGTGCAGCCGCGCGGGCCGCTCACCGACGAGCGTCGGCTGGGGCGATGAGAACTCCCCGTCCTGGACGCGTTGCGCGACCCGCTCGAGCAGCGCAGCCTCGCCCGCGTCGAACCCGCCCCGGTCGACGATCCGCCGGACGAAGTCGCGGATGCGGTACTCCGCGAAGAACTCGCCCCACGTGGCCGGGGCATCGGCGGCGGCGACGAACGGGGTGCCGGACCGGCCCATCCGCAGCGGTACACCGGACGGGAACCCCGGCGACGGCGCTCCCCAGTGCGGTGCGCCGGACGCGTGCGTGTGCGCGAGCGAGCGGCCGAAGCGTTCCGCCTGCGCCTTCGTCGGGGAGCCGTCGGAGATCAGCTCCAGGTCGAGCACCGTCGGGCTCGGCCGGTCGAGGACCCGGGCGACGCGGGTACCGCCGGACTCCTCTGCCGCGGCGAGCCACTCGAGCCCCGCGGCTTCTGCTGCTGCCTCGTTCGGATCGGTGAAGGTCTTCACGTGCGTCTCGGCCATCGATCCATCCTTCCAGCGTCGGCCGGAGGACGGCTCAGACCGCGTCGCTCAGACCGCGTCGACGAGGGCCCTCGCCAGCGGGTGCCACGGCCGGGACGACGGACCGCTCAGCACCAGCGTCCGCTCGAGCCTCGGCGTCGTCGGCACCATCACGAGGTCGTCCGGCAGCATCACCCTCCCGAGCGTCGGGACGACGGACACGCCCTCGCCGCGCTGGATCATGCCGAACATCGTGCTCATCTCCCGCACCCGGTGGGCGTAGCGGAACGGCTGCCCGGCGATCTCGTGCATCCGCTGGATCTGGTGCTCGCACCCGCCGCCGCCGGCGACCAGGCCGTCCTCGTGCAGGTCGTCGAGCGTCAGGGCGGCTGCGTCGGCGAGGGGGTGGTCGCGTCGGATCACGGCGGCCATCTCGTCGCGCGCGACGACGACCGCGCCGTCGGGCACGGACACCGGGTCGACGAGGACGGCGGCGTCGACGGTGCCCGCCTCGAGCCACTCCGGCATCTCGTCGTCGTCGCCCTCGTAGACCTGGACGTCGACGTCCGGCAGGGTCACCGCCCACAGGTCGCGGAGCCGCGGCAGCAGGCCCTGGCAGACGGTGGGGACGGCCGCGAGTCGCACGGTGCCGCGCGCCGTACCGGGCCGGACCACTGCCTCCAGTGCGTCGACGGAGGCGAGCACGCTGCGGGCGTGACCGATCAGTCGTTCCCCGAGCGGTGTGGGGGCGGCCGCGCCGCCGCGACGGAGGACCTGACCACCGACCTCGCGCTCCAGACCGGCGACGGCGTGCGAGACGGCGGACTGGCCGATCCCGAGCGTCGCGGCGGCGAGGGTGAACGATCCGCGGTCGACCGTGGCGACGAGCGCGCGGAGCTGGGCGAGGGTGATGTTCATGTGCTTCCTTCATGCCTGCATGAAGCCGATGCGTTTGCTTCATGTCGGCGGCTGGCTCGACACTAGCGGCATGAACGGCATCCTGTTCGTGCTCGTCGCACTCACCTGGGGATCGAGCTTCCTCTTCATGAAGATCGGGCTCGAGGGACTCTCGCCGCAGCAGGTCGCGCTCGGACGGGTGCTCCTCGGTGCCGTGACGCTCGTCGTGATCCTCCTCGCCACGCGTCGTCGCTGGCCGCGGTCGCCCCGGCTCTGGGGCCACCTGCTCGTCGTCGCGGTGTTCCTCAACGCGATCCCGTCGTCCCTGGTGGCGTGGGCGGAGCAGACGGTGCCGAGCGGGCTCGCGAGCATCTACAACGCGACGACGCCCATCATGGTGCTGCTCGCGATGCCGTTGCTGCTGCCGTCCGAGCGACTCCGTGGCAAGCAGCTCGTCGGGGTGCTGCTCGGGATCGTCGGCGTGCTCGTCCTGGTCGGGCCGTGGGACCTCATCGGCGACCCGACGGTCCTTGCGACGGTGCCGGCCCAGATCGCCCTGCTCGGGATGACCGCCTGCTACGGCTTCGGGCTGTCCTACATGCGCCGGTTCGTCGCGGGCAGCGGCCACGACGCGATCACCCTCACGACCGTGCAGCTCACGCTGGGTGCGGGGCTGATGCTGCTGGTCGCGCCGTTCACGGCGCTCTCGCCGGTGCAGCTGGACTGGAGGATCGTGGCCGCGATGGTCGCACTGGGGTGCGTCGGCACGGGGCTGGCCTACATGTGGAACACCGGGCTCGTACAGGCGTGGGGCGCCGCCAGGGCGTCCACGGTCACGTACCTGACGCCCGTGGTCGGGGTGGTGCTCGGCGTCCTCGTGCTGGGGGAGCGGGTCCGGTGGAACGAGCCCGTCGGTGGCGTCGTCATCCTGCTCGGCATCGCCCTGGCGTCCGGGGTCGTGCGGTGGCGACGGCCGGTCCGGACACCGCAGCACGCATAGGCTGCAGGGGTGAGCGCGCGGACCGAACTCGCAGGGGTCGCCCGGCAGGACGTCGCCGCGGCGCCCGCGGACGGCAGCTCCTCGTTCCGACGTGCAGCGGTGCTCATCCTCTTCGGCGTGCTCGATCGCGTGCCGAGCACCAGCTCCGCGCGGGACGTCGCCGTCTCGCGCGACCTCGACGTGCTGCTGCTCGCCAGGGCCACCACGCTCCGTGCGCATCCGGGGCAGGTGGCGTTCCCCGGTGGACGCGTCGACCCCGGTGACCGTGACGCCGTGGCCGCTGCCCTCCGGGAAGCGCGGGAGGAGACGGGGCTCGACCCGTCCGGCGTCGAGGTCCTCGGTACCCTGCCCGCCCAGCCGCTGGACTTCTCGCGGCACCTGGTCACCCCGGTCATCGGGTGGTGGCGGGACCCGTCCCCGGTCCGGGTCGTCGACGTCGCGGAGTCGGCAGCGGTGTTCCGGGTCCCGGTCGCGGACCTGCTCGACCCGGCACACCGCGGTGTCACGGTGATCCGCCGCGACGGGCGCGAGTGGCGTGGGCCGGCCTTCAGCGTCGACACCGATTCGGGGACGCACGTGGTGTGGGGGTTCACCGCGATGCTGCTTGACGCGCTGTTCGACCGGCTCGGGTGGACGGAACCGTGGGACGGGGAACGGGTCGTCGCACTCCCGCCCACCTAGGCTGACGGCATGACCTCCACGGCGCGGTTGCTCCTGGCCTCGTCGCACCCCGGCCCGACGCTCACCGTCACGGTGCTCGCGGCGGTCATCGCGAGTGTCGTGGGCCACCCGGCGTGGCTCGTCGTCCTCGTCGCCGCGTCCGTCGTCGCCGGGCAGCTGTCGATCGGCCTGGCCAACGACTGGATCGACGCCGACCGGGACCGCAGCGTCGGGCGGTCGGACAAGCCCGTCGCGCAGGGGCTGATCGCCGTGTCGACGGTCAGGGCCGCAGCGTTCGTCACCGCCGGGGTCGCCGTGGTGCTCTCGCTGTTCCTCGGCCCTGTCGCAGCGGTCGCGCACCTCGTGCTCGTCGGAGCCGGGTGGGCCTACGACGCCGGCCTGAAGCGGTCGGTCTGGTCGGTCGCGCCGTTCGTCGTCGCGTTCGGGCTGCTCCCCGTCGTGGCGGTCGCGGCCGGTCCCGCTGCGCAGCTCCCGGCACCGTGGGCGATCGCCACCGGGGCGGTGTTCGGCATCGCGATCCACTGCACGAACGTGTTGCCCGACCTGGTGGACGACGCGGCGACGGGGGTCAGGGGCTTCCCGCACCGGCTCGGGCTGCACGCCGCCGGGGTGCTCGCCTTCGCGTCACTGGTCGTGGCCGCCGGGCTGGTGCTCGTCGGGCAGCTCGGCGGGGACGATCCCGTGCGCGGTGTCGGGGTCGTGCTCGCGGTCCTCGGCACGGTGGTCGTGGTCGTCCTCGCCGTGGTCGGGATCCGGCTCGTCCTCACCGGCCCACCGAACCGGACGCTCTTCCGGCTGGTGATCGTCTCGTCACTGGTGCTCGTCGTGGAGCTCGGGTTCGCGGGCGCGCGACTGGTCGCCTGACGCGGTCAGGACCACCGCATCGCGTAGACGCGGGCGAGCAGGTGCGCTGACGGGAGGCCGAGGGCCGTCCGCAGCAGGACCTCCCGTGCCAGCGCCGTCGGCCCCGTCGCCGGTCGTCCGAGCGCCATGTTCGCCTCCGCCTGGCGGGCGGCACGCCGAGCGACCGCCTGGCGGCGGGCGGCGTACTCCGGCCAGGGTCCGGCCGCGCCGGTGCGGACCGCCTCCGTCAGCAGCGGAGCGAGTGCGGCGGCGTCGAGCCACCCGAGGTTCATGCCCTGGCCGCCGATGGGGCTGATCTCGTGCGCGGCGTCCCCGATCAGGAGCGCACGTCCCACGCCGATCCGCTCCGCCTCGGTGCGCCGCACCCGGAAGCCGCCGAGCATCGAACAGGTGTCGGCGTCCACGTCGGCGTCTGTCCGCTCCCGGACGGCACGGACGAGCGTCGCGGCGCTGACCTCGTCGGCGCTGACCTCGTCGGCGCTGACCTCGTCGGCGCTGACCTCGTCGGTGCTGACCTCCTCGGTGGTGCTCGCGCCGCGACCGGTGAGCACGACGTACCGGCGACGCGCCCCGGGCAGCGGGAAGGACTCGACGACGCCGTCCGGCCCGACGTCGACCAGGGCAGAGCTCCTCGCCGTGTCCGGTTCCGGATCGGCGAAGTCGCCCATGACGTACTGCTCGGGGTACTCGCGACCGGTCGTCCCGATCCCGAGGAGCCTGCGGACCGTGCTCCTGGCGCCGTCCGCCCCGACGACGAACGCGGCACGGAGCCCGATCGGCCCGTCCTCCCCGGTGCCGATCGCGTCGACGTGGTCCGCGTGCCGTGTCAGTGCCGTCAGCCGGGTGCCGGTACGGAGCGCGTCGGGAGCCACTGCGGCGAGCCTCGCGCGGAGGATCGCCTCGGTGCGGTGCTGGTCGAGGGTGGCGACGTACGGGTGCGTGGCCGAGGCGAGCGCGAACGACAGGGTGCCGAGGGTCCGCCCGCGACTCCTGGCGACGCCGGTCCGGACCAGGCAGGCCTCGTCGAGCACCGGCCGCGCGGCGCCGATCGTGTCGAGCGCGTCGAGCGACGGCGGGTGGATGCCGATCGCCCGTGAGCCCGACGGTGCCGAGGACCGCGCCTCCCACACCTGCACGTCGACACCCGCGTGCGCCAGGAGTGCGCCGAGGAACAGTCCGACGGGCCCACCGCCGGCCACCAGGACTCCGGTTCGCGGGGCGGTCACGGGCCGAGCCTACGGAGCGGTGCGTGTCCGGGGGCTCAGCCGCCCGTCTGCGCAGCGGCACGCTCCGCTGCCAACAGGCGCCGAGCCTCCCGGAAGCGGCGGCGGAGCCGCTCGACCGGCACCTCGACGGCGTAGGCCGCACCGATGGCGACCAGGATCGCCCCGGCCATCAGCCACACCCAGTCGAAGGCCCCGAAGGCGCTCGCCGCGACGGTCCCGAGCAGGGCGATCACGAGCGGGTGCCAGAGGTACGCGGAGTACGAGACGCGCCGACCGAACCAGGCCACCGGGGTCCACGACAACGCGATCGACAGGGGGCTCCTGACCGACACGAGGCCGCCGATCAGCACGGCGGACACGACGCCCGTCGCCGGCAGGAGCAGACCGAACGTCCACGCGTGCTGCGTCCAGTCGTCGTCGATCCAGTACTGCACGCCGACGAGCAGGGCGATCCCGACCCAGGTACCGATGTGCCCGGCGAGACCGCCAGCCCACGCACGGACCCGTTCGTCGTCGAGCAGGATCGCCAAGAGGCACCCGGTCGCCAGCGGCACGAGTCCGAGCACGGGGGAGAAGTACACGTCCGGCGTCGAACCGCCGCTCGGCGTCCGGTAGCTCAGCCACGATGCCGTCGCGCCACCGGCGATCACGACGCCGAGGCCGGTCAGCAGCAGGCGACGGCGTGCGCGGAGTGCGAACAGCGCGACCAGCACCACCGGCCACACCAGGTAGAACTGCTCCTCCATCGACAGGCTCCAGGTGTGCGCGAAGACGCCCTGCGTCGTGTTCCAGAACGCCCGGAAGAGGTTGCCCGTGTACGTCAGGGCGATCGCGGCGGCCTCACCGGCGGAGAACGACGCGCCCTTGTAGTCGCCGACCCACGACCAGAGTGCGAGTCCCGCGGCGACGAGCACCAGGAGGGCCGGGTAGAGCCGCAGCATCCGCTTCAGCCAGAACGTGCCGAGCCGGACGCGCCCGGTGCGCCGGTGCTCGCCGAGGAGCAGCGTCGTGATGAGGAAGCCGGAGAGCACGAAGAAGACGGTGACGCCGATGAAGCCGCCCTCGAAGCCGGGGACGTGCAGGTGGTAGCGCATCACGGCCAGGATCGCGACCGTGCGGAGGCCGTCGAGTGCGGTGGCGCGGTGGGCGAGTGGGCCGTGGGTGTCCGCTCGTGTCCGGGCGGGCGCGGCCACGGGCGTCCGCTCGAGCGTGGTGGTCGACACATCGCCTCCTCGACGGGCTCGGGTTCGCTGACCCGTGTCAGGATGCCCCGCTCGGCCAAGAACGACCTCAGAGTGCGGTGGCGGTCACCATGCTCGTCAGGGCGTCGAGTCGTTCCCGGGCGATGTCGGCGAACGGACGGACCTCCTCGCCGGCGATCCACTGCTGGAACGACAGGTGGAAGACCGTCACCCCGGTCTCCGCAGCGAGCGTCGCCGCCGGTTCGCCGATCCCGCGGTCGCGCAGGACCTCGCCGAGCCGGACCTTGAGCGTCGCCAGCTTGGCGAGCTCGCGTTCGCCCAGCGAGGGTTCGGAGTCGATGATCGTCTGCCGGATCCGCGAGAACGGACGGCGCTCCTCGGGGAAGAAGTGCCCGGCCGAGTCGAGGGACCGGGCGATCAGGGCGAACGGCGGCGCATCGGCAGGGGCGTCGGCGATCGGGTCGATGAACATCGCGAGGAAGTCGTCCTGCCCGGCGAAGATCACCTCGCGCTTGTCCGCGAAGTGCCGGAAGAACGTGCGCTCGGTGACGTCGGCGGCCGCAGCGATCTCCGCGACCGTCGTCCGGTCGTACCCCTGCTCCTGGAACAGCCGCAGTGCCGTCGCCTGCAGCCGTTCACGCGTTCCGGGTTGCCATCGAGCCATGGTTGCGAGTCTACTGATGACAGTGCATGACATCGAGGTGTACGGTTTCTGATGTCAGTCAATGACATCATTGTTCTGGAAGGACACACCATGCGCGTATTCGTCACCGGAGCCTCCGGTTGGATCGGCTCCGCCACCGTCGACGAGCTCGTCGCCGCCGGCCACCAGGTCGTCGGCCTCGCCCGTTCCGACGCCTCCGTCGCCCGCGTCGAGGCGGCGGGCGCCACCGCACTCCGCGGCGACCTCGACGACCTCGACGCCATCCGCCGCGGCGCCTCCGAGTCCGAGGGCGTCGTCCACCTCGCCAACAAGCACGACTGGGCGAACCCGGTCGCGACGAACGCGGCCGAGCGCGCCGTCGTCGAGACCATCGGCACGGCCCTCGCCGGCAGTGACCGGCCGTTCATCGTGGCGTCGGGCATCGCGGGGCTCGCCTCCGACCGCCCGGCGACCGAGGCGGACCCGAACCCGTTCGTCGGCCCGGACTCGATGCGCGGCGGGAGCGAGAACCGCGGCTTCGACTTCGTCGACCAGGGAGTCCGTACCGTCGCCGCGCGCTTCGCGCCCACCGTGCACGGCATCGGCGACCACGGGTTCATCGCGGCGATCGTCGCCGCCGCCGAGCAGCAGGGCGTTTCGGGCTACATCGGCGACGGGACGAACAACTGGTCGGCCGTGCACCGGTCCGACGCGGCCCGACTCGTGCGCCTCGGGCTCGAGAGCGCTCCGGCCGGCACCCGACTGCACGCCGTCGCGGAGCCCGTCGTCTCCACGCGCTCGATCGCGGAGGCCATCGGCGAGGGACTCGGGCTGCCGGTGACCTCGATCGACCCGGCGGACGCGGAGTCGCACTTCGGGTTCATCGGGCGGTTCTTCGGTCTCGAGATGTCCGCGACGTCGACCGAGACGCAGGAGCGCTTCGGCTGGACCCCGACGGGCCCGACCCTCGCCGAGGACATCGCCGCGGGCGCGTACTTCGACGTGCGGGTCTCGTAGCGGGGCCGGCGGGCGGGCGGGCGAGCGGGTCCGTCGGGCGGGTCCGGCGTTGACCCGGAACGACAACCTCGTCGTCGTACGACAGCGATCCTGTCGCTCCTTGCACGCGCGAGCATTCGCACGCCGGTACGAACGACGAAGTCGCTGTCGTACGACAGCGACTTCGTCGTTTCGAGTCGGAACCCGCCGGACGCCGGACGCTGGACGCCGGACGCTGGGAACCCCGCCCGCCCCGCGCCCGCGCTACTCGGCCTTCTGCATCTGCCAGGGCTCTGGTTCGCGGTCGCCGTTCGGGCGCACCGGACGGACGTCGCCGACGATGGGGATCGCCCGCTTCCGCATGAACCACAGGTACCGGACGAAGAAGTGCGACAGCGTCGAGAGACGGTTCCCGTTCCCGAGCAGCGACGCGATGTGCACGACGACCCACGCGGCCCAGGCCACCGGCCCGACCATCGTGATCCCACCGCGGAGCTGGGCGACGGCGGCGTTCGTACCGATCGTCGCCATGGTGCCCTTGTCGAAGTACTTGAAGTGTTCGGTCGGCTTGCCCTCGAGCGAGCGGACGATCTGCCGCGCGATGTGCTTCCCGCCCTGCAGTGCCGGCTGCGCGAGCTGCGCGAGGGCGTCGTCCTGCGCGGCGATGTCACCCGCCGCCCAGATCCCGTCGACGCCCTGCACGCTGAGGTCGTCGTCCACCTTGATCCGGCCGCCGTGCGTCTGCGGCATGTTCCAGTTGGACACTTCCTTGTGGGCGGCGACCCCGGTGGCCCAGATGACTTGCGACGCGGGGATGAACTCGCCCTCGGCGGTCTTCACCCCGTCGGGCAGGACCTCGGCCACGCCGGTGTTCAGGCGGAGGATGACCCCGCGCTTCCGCAGCACCTTCGCCGCGTACCGACGGAGCCGCGGCGCGAACGGCTTCAGCAGCTCACCGCTCCGGTGCACGAGGGTGATCGTGATGTTGCCCGGGAGGATCTCCGGGTAGGCGCCCTCGAGCGCCTGGTCGCGGAGCTCGGCGAGGGCACCGGCCATCTCGACGCCGGTCGCGCCGCCACCGACGATGACGATCTTGATCTCGTCGGGCCCCTGGTTCGCCGCGGCTTCCTCGAGCCGGGTGAACAGCTCGTCGCGGATGCGGAGCGCCTGCGAGCGTGAGTACATCGAGTACGCGTACTCGTACGCACCCGGGGTCCCGAAGTAGCTCGTGTTCACGCCGTTGGCGAGGATGAGCTGGTCGTAGTGCAGGTGCTCGCCGTCGGACATCTCGGCGACCTTGCCGACCGGGTCGATGCCGGTGAGGAGCCCGTGCCGGAACTCGGCGTTGTCCTGCTTCGCACGGAGGCTCCGCAGGAAGTACGTCACGTCCCCGGCGTTGAGCCCGCCCGTCGCAACCTGGTACATGAGCGGCTGGAACATGTTGTAGACGTGTCGGTCGACGAGCGTCACCCGGACCGGTGCGTCCGCGAGCTCGCGCATGGCGGCGACGCCGGCGAATCCACCGCCGACGATGACGACGTGCGGGCGGGTGTCCTGCGGCATGGTGGGCTCCGGTTCGGATGGCGTGCTGGTCACCGTCAACGGTACCGCCGGTCTGGGCCCACGCCGCCGGTTCCGGCGCGACGCGCCAGCGGCGTGCCGGCCGTGTCGGTGGGGAGAGGCTCGGATCGCCGCCGTCAGACCGCCAGCGGCGCGTAGGTGCTCACCACGTTGCCCTTGCTCGTCACGGTGCTGTCGACCAGACGCAGGCGCGTGGCCGGGTCGGTCGGCTCGAAGAGCTTCCGCCCGCGTCCGGCGATCGCCGGGTGCACCATGAGCTGCAGCTCGTCGAGGAGCCCCGCGAACAACAGGCTCCGGACGAGCGTGACGCTGCCGCACACCGCGATGTGGTCGCCGTCACGCTGCTTGAGGTCCCGCACGAACTCGTGCACGTCGCCCTGGATGCGCGTCGAGTTCTGCCACGCCAGGTCGTCGCCGAGCGTGGTCGACGCGACGTACTTCTCGATCGGGTTGATCCACTGCCCGAAGGGGTCCTCCGGGTGGGCCGGCCACCACTCGGACCACTCCGCGTAGCTGTTGCGACCGAGCAGGACCGTGTCGGTGCGGGCCATGAACGACCCCATCCCGGCGCCGAGCTCGTCGTCGAAGCTGTCGTACTGGAACTCGTACGGGTCCTGCACGACGCCGTCGACCGACGTGAACAGCCCTGCCGTGACCTTCCGCATGGTCGGAGCGTAGTCCTCAGCTTCCCTGCCCGGGGAACTGGTTCGTCCCGCCGTCGGTCCCACCGGGGAACCCGTTCGAGCCCTGCCCGGGGACCTGCGTGGTCGACGACCGCGACTGCTGCTCGCCGATCGCGTGGCCGATCGCGAAACCAGCACCGCCGCCGACCAGGAGTGCCGCCACACCGATCACGATCGCGAGCACCGGCCAGAACCACGGCGGGCGTGGCTTGTCGGAGCGCTGCCCGCCCGGTGCAGCGGCGCCGTACCAGGCGGTCGGGCCGACGGGAGCCGGTCCCTGCCCGTACCAGCCGTTCGGTTCCGCTCGGTACGGCTGCTGGGGGTCGACCGTCGAGGTCGGCGCCGGTGCCGCGCTCCAATCTGCGGCCCGTTCGGCCGGAGCGTTCTCGTGCTTCTCGTCCATGTCGGCATTCCACCCCCGTCGGCTATGGGTGTCCGATGATCGCGCTGCCGTGCGCCTGCGAATCGAGCGGTGCGTACTGTCGGTCGGGTGACGGACGAGGCGAGTGCACCCGGAGGCGAGCCGCCGCTGACGGGCCGACCCGTGCCTCCCGGCCCTGGGCTGGCGCAGCGCGCGTGGTGGGCCGTCCTCGACTGGATCTACGCGGCCAGGTGGCAGATCAGCAGCCTCGGGCCGACCACGGCGGACGACTACCGCGACGGCGACCAGAGTGCCGTCGTCGTGATCCCCGGTGTGTACGAGACGTGGCACTTCATGCGCCCGCTCATGGACGCCCTGCACGACCGGGGGCACCCCGTGCACGTCGTCGCGGTGCTGCGGCACAACGTGCGGCCGGTGCCGGTCTCGGCAGCGGACGTGATGGCGTACCTCGTCGAGCACGACCTCCGGGACGTCGTGATCGTCGCCCACAGCAAGGGCGGCCTGATCGGCAAGTACGCGATGACCGACCTCGACGGCGACGGACGCATCGACCGCATGGTCGCGGTGTCGACGCCGTTCGCGGGCTCGGTGCTGGCAGACCTCGCGCCGGTGCCGCACCTCCGGGTGTTCCGGGCGACGGACCCCGTCCTCGCTGGCCTGGCGGAGCAGCTCGAGACGAACTCCCGGATCACGTCGGTCTACGGGGTGTTCGACACGCTCATCCCGGGTGGCAGCGAACTGACGGGAGCCCGCAACGTCACGGTGCCCGTCGGTGGGCACTTCCGGATCCTCGGTGACCCGAGCACCCGCGACGTGGTGCTCGACGCCGTCGTGGACTGACCCCGCTGCGCGTCGGGTGGGGCGTGCGTCAGGCGCCGGGCAGGAACAGGCAGAACGGGTGACCGTCCGGGTCGAGCATCACCCGGACGTCGTCCTGCGGCTGGTACTCAGCCTGGGTCGCACCGAGTGTCTCGGCACGTTCGACCGCCGCGGGCAGGTCCTCCACCTGGAAGTCGAGGTGCAGCTGCATCCCGGGAGCGTCCTTCGTGCCCGGCCAGGTCGGCGGGACCCACTCGGGTTCGAACTGCACGGACAGCCCCGGGCCGTCCTCGGGGCGGATGCGTGCCCAGGTGGGGTCGTCCTCGTACACGGTCCAGCCCGTCAGCGCCCCGTAGAACCGGGCGAGCACGAGCGGCTCGGGGGACTGCAGGACGGTTGCGGCGAGGGTCGGCATCGACGCGTCGGCGGAGGTCATGGCGCGGAGCGTACGCTCTGGCGCTCGACGATGCGGTGCGGGATCACCACCGTGGCTGGTGGGGCGTCGCGGTCGGCGATGCGTGCGGTGAGCAGGTCGAGCGCGGCGTCGGCGAAGGCCCTGCGGTCGAACGACACCGTCGTGAGTGCCGGGATCGCGTAGGCGGCGCCGTCGATGTCGTCGAACCCGATCACGCTGACCTGGTCCGGCACGCGGACGCCCCGCGCGGCCAGGACGTGCAGCACGCCGAACGCGATCGAGTCCGTGAACGCGAAGACCGCGTCGGGCAGCGGGTGCTCGTCGAGCCACGCGGCGAACGCGGTGGCAGCGTCGGAGGTCGACCACGACGACAGCGGGACCCGCAGCGACGGATCCGGCGTCACCCCGGCGGCCGTCAGGGCCGCTTCGTACCCGCTCACGCGCAGCTCGCTCGTCGCGGTGATCCTGGTGTGGTCGGCGGTGGGCTCGGGGGCGCCGACCGCGGCGATCCGCCGGTGCCCGCGGTCGAGCAGGTACTGCGTGACCTCGGTCGCGGCCGCGACGCTGTCCACGTGCACCTGGTCGACGTGTTCCGGCTCGACCTCGCCGATGACGACGGTCGGCGGGAGCCCGGCGGTCGACGCGAGGACACTGGCGCTCAGCGTCACGGGGTTCAGGATCAGGCCGTCGACGAGGTGCGCCCTGGCGCGGGACACGAGCTCGCGCTCACGCTCGGGGTCGTTCGCGGTCTGGTCGAGCTGCACGACCCAGTCGCGGTCGCGTGCGAGTTCGACGAACCACCGAGCGAGCTCGGCGGAGTACGCACTGCTCATCTCGGGCAGCGTCAACGCGATCGCGCCCGAGCGTCCGTTGCGCAGGCCCCTGGCGGAGAGGTTCGGCACGTAGTCGAGCTGCGCGAGGGCCCGCTCCACCCGCTCCCGGGTCTCCGGGCGGACGACGACACCGCCGTTGATGACGTTGGAGACGGTCTTCGGCGAGACCCCGGCGAGGGCCGCGACGTCCCGCACGGTCGCACGCATGGTGCCACCGTAGCGCCAGACGACGGCGATCCCGGATCAGGGACGGACGTACCGGTGCACGTGGGTGACGTACGGGACCGCGATCGTGGCCTTTCCGGCGGTCGCCGGGTCGGTGTCGAGCAGGTCGGCCACGTCCCGGAGCAAGGCGTCACGCTCGGCCACAGGGAGCACGATCACGTAGCTCCGCGAGGCCACCATGTCGAGGAAGTCCGACCGGGACTGCTCGTGCACCCAGGTGAACGCCCGGTACTCGCCGTCGTGGAACGGCGCGCCGACGATCGGCCGGTCGTACTCCGTCACGCGGGACTCCGGGCGCCTGATGATGTCCCCGAGCCGCTCCGACCAGGGTTCCGACTCGTCCCGGACGTTCCAGATCAGCCCGAGGACCCCGCCGGGGCGCAGCACGCGGGCCACCTCGGCCGCGCCGGCGACGGGGTCCACCCAGTGCCACGACTGCGCGAACGTCACGAGGTCGGCGCCGCTGTCCGGGAGCGGGATCGCCTCACCCGTGCCCTCGAGCACCTCGACACCAGGGACCACGGCCGACAGGCGTTCCCGCATCGCTGCGTCGGGTTCCACCGCGGTGACCGAGGCCGCGCGGGGCAGCAGCGTCGCGGTGAACTTTCCGGTGCCGGCTCCCACGTCGACTGCTCGTGCGACCCGATCCGGGGCGAGCCACTCGGCGACCGACGCCGGGTACCCGGGCCGACCGCGCTCGTAGGCGTCGGCGGCGGCTCCGAACGAGTGCGCGTGCTGCTCGAAGGTCATGCGGCCAGCCTGCCACTCCCGTGCGGGTGAGCGATCACTGGACCGTTACAACGATGGAAACGTTTGGCAACGAGTTGCCGCAACGTTGCCGCGACCGACAGGGTCACCTCAGGAATCCAACGGAGGAGGCCAGGAGTGACGAAGCTCGACGACCGCGTGCAACCCGCGGCAGGGACCCGACGGACGGCGCCGCCCCCGGCACCCGTCCGGCGGCGACGGAACACGTGGGAACGCATCAAGCGGGACAAGGTGCTGCTCCTGATGGGGCTGCCGGGCGTCGCGCTGCTGCTCGGCTTCCACTACCTGCCCCTGCTCGGCAACCTCATCGCGTTCCAGGAGTACCTGCCGTTCGTCCCGCTCGGACGCAGCCCCTGGGTCGGGTTCGAGAACTTCGCGGTGATCTTCAACGGCGACCCGGAGTTCCTCGGCGCGCTGCGGAACACGCTCGTCATCACCCTCGTGCAGGTCGTGTTCGTGTTCCCGGCGCCGATCGTCCTCGCGCTGATGCTGAACTCGTTGCTGTCGGAGCGCATCAAGAAGATCGTGCAGTCGGTCCTCTACCTGCCCCACTTCCTGTCCTGGGTGATCGTCGTCGCGGTGTTCCAGCAGATCCTCGGCGGGTCCGGCCTCGTGAACAACGCCATCCGGGCAGCCGGCGGCGACGCGATCGACTTCCTCGGCAACCCGCACGGGTTCATCGCCCTGCTGACCAGCCAGGTGATCTGGAAGGACACCGGCTGGGCCACGATCCTGTTCCTCGCGGTGCTCTCGCAGATCGACTCGAGCCTGTACGAGGCCGCGAAGATGGACGGCGCGAGCCGCATGCGGCAGCTCTGGCACGTCACCCTGCCCGGCATGCGGGGGATCATCATCCTGCTGCTCATCCTGCGGCTCGGTGACTCGCTCACCGTCGGGTTCGAGCAGATCCTCCTCCAGCAGGCCGCCGTGGGACGGGCCGCGAGCGAGGTCCTCGACACCTACGTCTACAACAACGGCGTGCTCGGCGGGCAGTGGGGTGTCGCCGCTGCCGTCGGACTCGTCAAGGGCGTCGTCGGCGTGCTGCTCGTGCTCGGCGCCAACAAGCTCGCCCACGTCTTCGGTGAGTCGGGCGTGTACCAGAAGGAGTCCCGATGAGCGCCACGCGCAGCGTCACCGTCCCCGGTCCGCGGAACACCAAGCGGAAGCGACTCGACGCCCCGCCGCTGCCCGGCCGCATGCTGACCGGCTTCGTGCTGTTCGTCATCTGCCTCGTCGTGCTGCTGCCGTTCCTCGGCATCGTGTCGACGTCCGTCGCCCCGACCAGCCAGGTGAACGACGCCGGCGGGTTCGTGATGTGGCCGAAGGGGCTCGACTTCGGCGCGTACGAGAGCATCTTCGCCGGGGGCGTCGTCACCCGGGCGCTGCTCGTCAGCTTCGGGATCACCGTGGTCGGGACGGTGATCAGCCTGTTCGTGAGTGCGATGCTCGCGTACGCGCTCAGCCGACCGGGCTCCTACGGATCCGGGTTCATCCTGAGCCTGGTGCTCGTCAGCCTGCTGTTCGCACCTGGGCTCATCCCGAACTACCTCGTCGTGAAGCAGTTCGGCCTGCTCGACTCGTACTGGGCACTCATCCTGCCGACGGCCCTCAGCGCGTTCAACGTCATCGTGATGCGGTCGTTCTTCATGAACATCCCGAAGGAGCTCATCGAGAGCGCCAGGATCGACGGCGCCGGGGACTTCGGGGTCTTCCTGCGCATCGTGCTCCCGCTGTCGAAGGCCGTCCTCGCGGTGATCGGGCTGTTCTACGCGGTCGGCTACTGGAACGCCTTCTTCAACGCGCTGCTCTACATCAACGACACCGCGAAGTGGCCCCTGCAGCTCGTCCTCCGCACCTACGTGATCAACAACGCTCAGCTCGGCGGCGCCGACCTCGGCACGAGCTCCGACGCACTGCCCCCGCAGGCGTCCATCCAGATGGCGATCCTCGTCGTGTCGATCGTCCCCATCCTCATCGTCTACCCGTTCCTGCAGCGGCACTTCGCCAAGGGTGTCCTGACCGGCGCGGTGAAGGGCTGACCAGCGTGACGAACAACGGAATCACCCGCCGCGCACTGTTCGCAGGCGGGCTCGGGATCGCGGCCACGGGCCTCCTGGCCAGCTGCTCCACCGTGACCCGCTCCACCGACGTCAAGGCGATCAACAAGGCGGTCGCACTGCCGGACTACGTCCCGTGGACGGGCGGACCGGAACCCGTCCTGCCGAAGACGAGCGCGCTCATGCCGAGCGCGTTCCGACGGATCCCGGACCGACTCGTCCCGACCGCCCGCAAGCCGGGCGACGGCTCGACCGTGCACGGCAGCGTCCCGACGAACTCGCCCGTCCCGCCGACCAAGGGCAGCAACCCGTACTGGCAGGGCCTCGACGAGCGGATGGGGATCGACCTCGACCTGACGATCACCCCGAACGCGGACTTCGGCAACAAGTTCGCCACGCAGGTCGCCGGCGACACGCTCGGCGACGTGTTCACGGTGTTCGGGTCGTTCCCGTACCTGCCGCAGTTCCTCGAGGCGAAGGCCCAGAACCTCACCGAACACCTCTCCGGCAGCGGTGTGCGGGACTTCCCGTACCTGGCGAACCTCCCGACGGCGTCCTGGCGCGGGACCGTGTTCTCCGGCGGCATCTACGCCGTGCCGGTGCCCCGCGGTCCGCTCACGTCGCAGGTGCTCTACCGGCGGCAGGACCTGTTCGAGGGGCTCGGCGTCGACCCGTCGTTCAGCAGTCTCGACGAGTTCGTCCAGCTCTGCCGCGAGGTGTCCGACCCGCACGCGAACCGCTGGGCCCTCGCCTCGGTGCCGACGAGCATCCTCGCGCCGATGCTCGACCTGCCGAACCAGTGGGAGCACAGCGGCGGCACGCTCACCCACATGTACGAGCTCGATGCGTACCAGGACCTCCTCGACGTGTCACGCCGGCTCATCGCCGAGGACCTCGTGCACCCGGACAGCATCACGGCCTACAACGGCAAGGTCTGGCTCGTGCAGGGCTCCGCGCTGATGCTGTCGGACACGTACAGCGCCATCCCTGGCATCGTCCAGCAGGCGACCCCCGGCAGCGGCTTCGACCTGACGACGGCGCCGTTCGTCGGGCCGTCCGGCGCGAAGGCCAAGCCGTGGCTCGGCGATCCGAACAACGCGATCACGGCGCTCGCCGCAGCGCCGGACGACCGCGTCCGCACCCTGCTCGAGGTCCTCGACTGGTGCGCGTCACCGTTCGGGACCGAGGCCTGGATGTACCGCAAGTTCGGCATCGAGGGACGGGACTACGAGATGCAGGACGGGTCGCCGACGCTCACGAAGACGGGCAACAGCGAGACGGCGCTCGGCGAGTTCCCGCTGCAGTACTTCACCGAGTGCCCGCTGCCGCTCTTCTACTCGGGCCGCCCCGGCATGACGGACACCGTCTACGAGTCCCTGGCGTCGTGGCTCGACGACGGGCTGCCGAACCCGACCTACGGGCTCTACTCGCCGACGAACTCCACGAAGGGGCCAGCGGTCGGCACGTACGCCACCAACGCGATCAACGACATCCTGCTCGGCCGCGCGCCGGTCTCGTCCTGGAAGGGCGTCGTCCGCGACTGGCGCCGCCGCGGCGGCGACGCGATGCGCGCGGAGTACGAGGAGGCCCTGCAGGCGCGCGCCGGGTCCTGATCCGGACCAGCAACCGGACGGGAGGCTCGGTGCCAGCTGGCACCGAGCCTCCCGTCCGCTCCTGGTCGCGCCCCGTGGACCGTCGCGTCTGCACGCCGGTTTTCGTTGTCATCGCCCGGAACGAACGTCAGTCCGCGAGCCAGGACGGTTCGGCGAGCAGACGCTCGACGTCGGCGATCAGGCGGGTCGTGTGGAAGCCGTCGGCGGCCGCGTGGTGGATCTGCACCGCGAGCGGCATCAGGGTGCGGCCGTCACGCTCGTGGTACCTGCCGATCGTGAAGATCGGCAGCAGGTGGTCCCAGCCGTCCCGGATCTGGATCGTGAAGCCCGAGAACGACCGCCACGGCAGGCTCGAGACGTCGAAGAGGTTCGCCGGGTGGGGCTGCTGCGGGATCATCGTCGTCGCCGTCCGGTACGTCGCCAGTGCCTCGACCGCGGCGTCGTGGAACGTCCCGAAGTCGTCGTCGTACGGCACCCACACCGCACTGAACGTCTCACGCTCGGGGTTGAACACCGTGAAGGCCGGGTGCACGACGTCCCAGATCGCAGGGGAGCGGTCGGGCTGCAGCGTCATCCGGAACTCCCGGTGCCGGTTCACCGCGGTCGCGAGCGCCCAGATCTGCGCCGGGTAGGTCTTCCGGCCGGTGTCGCCGAGTGCTCGCACGAAGTCGGTGACGTCCACGTCGACGGTCATCGCGTAGGTGCACGGCACGGTGTCGCGGTAGTGCTCGAAGTGCTCGCGTCGCGGCCAGGTGTCCAGGTCGATCGGCGTCGGTGCCGGGGTCATCGCGTCCATGGCACCACTCTGGCCCAGATCCCTAGGCTGGCGGTGTGCCGATCCTGCAGCGTCTCCCCGCCCTCCAAGCCGTCGACCTGCTCGCGGCGCCTGTTGCGCAGGCGATCGCAGCGCTCCCGGCGGACCTCGCGAGCGGGATCGAAGCCGCCGCGATCGATCCGGAGCTGGCCGACACGGCGGCGTTCTCCGAGGCGTACGGGTTCCCGCTGGCCGGCGGAGCGAACTGCATCGTCGTGACCGGCAAGCGCGGGAGCGACGTCACCTTCGCCGCGTGCATCGTGCTCGCGTCGACCCGGCTCGACGTCAACCGCACCGTCAAGCAGCTGCTCGGCGCTCGGAAGGCCAGCTTCGCGCCGATGGACGAGGCGGTTGCGCGCACCGGGATGGAGTACGGCGGGATCACACCGATCGGGCTGCCCGCGGAGTGGCCCGTGTACGTGGACTCACGGGTGTCGGAGGTCCCGGACGCGGTCATCGGTGCCGGGGTCCGCGGTGCGAAGGTGTTCCTCCCCGGCGCCGTGCTCGCCGCGCTGCCGCACGTCGAGGTGGTCGAGGGGCTCGCGAACCCCGTCGAGGCCTGACCGTGCCGGCGACCATCGCACTGCTGAGCGGAGCACCGGGCAGCGGCAAGAGCACGCTCGCCCGAGCGCTCGCCGCAGAACTCGGGTGGCCGCGGGTGCACCGGGACGAGCTCTACGCGGGACTGATGGCCGGCGGGGCGATGTCGCGCGACGAGGTCGTCCCACACGGGATCCGGCTGTTCTGGACGGCGACGGCCGGGTACGCGGCAGCCGGGTGCAGCGTCATCGCGGATGCGACGCTCTACCGCGACCAGTCCGAGGCGGACGTGCGCGAGTTCCTGGCGCCCGTCGGGGTCGTGCGCAACGTGCACTGTCGGTCGGACGTGGCGTACGAGCGGTTCGTCGCACGCGGTCACGACGATGCGATGAACGCCCGCGTGGCCGGCAACCTGCCGCTGGTGGCCGAACCGGTGGACCTCGGGGCGCCGGTGCTCGAGGTCGACACGACCGACGGGTACGACCCGGTGCTCGCCGACGTCATCGCCTGGGTGACAGGACCCCCTGCGCGCTGAGCGCCAGCCGTAGTCAATTCAGCTGGCGCTTGTGTACCACTCCAGAATCTGGAATGTTAACGCCAGGACAAGGAGGGGTAATGGGAAAGTTCACCGCATACGGAGCCGGGGTGGCCATCTGTGGCGCATTCATCATCGGGTCGGCGACGCCGGCCAGCGCGTTGGCATCCGACGAGCGAACGGGGTACTTCCGTCGGAAACTGCGGCACGTCGACCGTCTACGGCAACCGGACCACCCGGAAGTACAGCACCGGGTACGTCATCTCGCCGGCTTGGGGTGCCCCTGTGTCGCACACGTGGAGCGTCACTGTGTCGACCTCGAACTCGATCAGGGCATACAACAATTCCGGACTGGCGCCGATTTCTGCGTCGTGGAACTCGGGCTGGAAGTCGATCAGCCAAGCCGGAAGCATCAATTCGATGATGGCCTCGGGTAACGTGCTGACGTCCTGGGGGCTGATCTGCTCCTCAGGGAACCCGACCTGGAAGTGACGGAGCGACGGGATGGTGGATCCCCGCCGGTACCTGCCATTCGAGGCAGACGACGTGGCAACAGCAGCGGCGCGCTTCGGTGCTCGCGTCGCCCTTCCGATGGACAGCCCGGGCTTCGAACTCGCAGGGGTCGGCTTATACGGTGTCGATGAGACGATCGACTACGTCGACGTGTACGTCTTCGACCATGTCGCGAACGGGCAGGGCGACGATTGGCAGTGGGCACGAGTCCGCACCGAACGCCTCCTCGACTCGGACAACGTGGTCATGGCCTGCGAGCGGGCAGCGGAGGAGGTCATACAGGCGGTCCTCCGGGGCGGTTCGATCGAAGAAGCGGTCATGCGCGCTGTCGAACAGCAGACGGAGCGTGAACTCATGCGCTGTGACAGGTCCGACGTCACAGTGGTGGTGGACGATCATCTGCTCAGCGGTGTGCGCATCGAGTGGTCCGACCAAGAGTCGGGGTCGAGCTACTGGTTCACATCGGTGGCGGTGGTCGACGCAGGGCACGCCGTCACGATTGTCGGCCCTGCGGGGTGGAATCCGGGCTTGCTTGCGTGATCTCGCCCAACGGTGACGGGGCCCCCTGCGCGCTGAGCGCCGTCCGGAGCCCGTCGACGTCGGTGAAGTGGTGCGTCACCATCCCGAGCTCGGCGGCACCCGTGAGCTTGCGCGCCGAGTCGTCGGTGAAGAAGACCTCGGATCCGTCGAGGCCGAGGGCGTCGAGCACGTGCCGGAACGCTCGGACGTCGGGCTTCACGAACCCGATGTCGGCGGAGTTGAACACCGCGTCGACGTGGTCGAGCAGACCGAACGACGCGACCTCGTCCGGCACGGTGTCCGTCCCGTTCGTCAGGACCGCGACGCCGTGGCCAGCGCTGCGGAGCTCGTCGAGGAGGTCCAGCACGTCAGGGTCGGCGCGGAACGGCTGCCGTCCCCACGCATCGGCCGCAGCTGCGTCGTCGATGTGGTCGCCGATCGCGGCGATCCAGTCGGCGCGGCGGATCCGTCCGGTCGTCACGTCGTCGATGAGCGGCGGCGAGAACGCGAACGCCTCGATCGACCCGGCGTCGAGCCCGTGGCGGTGCTCGATCGTGGCGACGTGGTCCGGGTCGAAGTGACGGATCACCCCGTCGAGGTCGAACAGCACCGTCCGGATCATGCCGTGCACTCAGTCGTTCGGGACGATCAGGCAGAACGGGTGGCCGGCGGGGTCGAGGTACACCCGGAAGCCGTCGGAACCCTCGCCCGTGGCGGTCGCGCCGATCGCCAGGACCGCTGCTTCGCCGGCATCCATGTCCTCGACCTTCACGTCGAGGTGGATCTGCTGCGGGACGACCTGGCCGGGCCACTCCGGCGCGCGGTAGTCGTCGACGTGCTGGAAGGCGAGGAGCGGGCGGCTGCCCTCGATCGGCAGGACCACCTCTGCCCAGTCGTCGTCGAACTGCACGATCTCGCCGCCGATGACCTCGGCCCAGAACCGCGCGAGCGCGCGGGTGTCCGGGCAGTCGAGGACGATGACATCGAGTGAACCGATCACAGGAGTGCTCCCGTCGTGACGATGGTGAAGGTGAAGATGACCCAGTCGTTGAGGATGTGTGCACCGGTGCTCACCGCGATGTTCTTCGTCCGGATGTACGCCAGCGTCAGCACGAGGCGAGCGACACCGATCACGAGGAGCGCCTGGGCGACGTTCCACCCGTAGGTCGGCAGGTGAGCAGCACCGAACCAGACGGCCGTCGCCAGCCACGCGACGAGGATCGCCTGCTTGCGCGTCAGCCCGAGCCGGTGGCAGAGCGCCATGACGGCGAGGAAGGGCAGGATCGTGAACAGCTCCTCGCCGAACAGCTGGATCGCGGTTCCGACGTAGAACGAGATCAGCTCGGCGGCCCCGTGGATGCCGTTCGCCGCGGTGTTCGCCGTCGCGCCGAACACTGTCTTCACGATGACTCCCACGAGGAACGTGACGATGACGTTCGCGATCGCGAACAGGACCATCGTCAGGAAGTCCCGACCGGTCGTCCGCTGGAAGATCCGCGACCAGCGACCTCGGGTGAAGGCGATGAACACGGTGAGGGGGATCGCGGTGAACAGGAAGCGGGGCACGAGGGACTGCACGTTGTCGTGCGCCGGGTACCAGCTCAGGACGTTGATCGCGACGACACACGCGAGGACGATCACCACCCACTGCCACGCGCGCAGCGCGAGCGGATCGCCGTCCCAGAACGGGAAGTCCCGCCCGTCCGCTCGCTCGATCGCCCTGCCGTACCGATCCGTGCGTTCCACCATGGGATCCCCTTCGCCCTTGGGGGAGAACCTATCGGTCAGGCAGAGGCGGCGGACAGTGCCTTCGTGATGCGCTGCAGCGAGACCGTCTCGGCGGTCCCGAGCTCCTGCGCGAAGAGGCTGAGGCGGAACTCCTCGAGCATCCACCTGGCGTGCACGAGTTCCGGGTGCGCTCCGACGGCCGGCGGGAACGTCCCCCCGGCGTCTTCGTACCGGCCGGTCGCAGCCGAGACCTCACGCATCCAGGTGGCATCCCTGCCCGGGTTCTGCAGGAGCTTCGTCACGCGGGCCTCCACGCCCTGCAGGTACACGCGGATCCGGCGGAGGCGGTCGAGCCCGGCCACGGACACGAACCCGGGGAACACGAGGCGCTCGAGCTGCTGCCGCATGTCGTTCAGCGCCGGCAGCAGGGACATGTTCGTGGCCTGCTTGAGGGCTCGCTCCGCAGATCGCTGTGCGGCGAGCACCGCGGCGACCTCGGACACGGCAGTGAACATCGTGTCGACGACGGATGCGGACACCGCGTTCCGGACGGCCTCGAACTCGGCCTTCGTGAAGAGCAGCCCGTCCGGGTGCGCTCGCCGGATGCCGGCATCCACCACGGCCGCGAGCACGTCGTCGAAGAGCGCGTTCGTCGACGGGTACGGGCTGGCGGCGAGCGCGAGCTTCTCCTGCGAGGTGAGGTGCGACTGGATGTACGACACCGGTGACGGCACCGCGAGCATCACGAGCCGTCGAACGCCAGCCGGCATCTGCACGGCGCGGTCGGACTGGTTCGCGAGCAGCTGCACGCCGACGGTCGCCTTCGGACCGGAGCCCTCTTCGACGAGCGCCGGGTAGGCGCGGATCACGCCGCCTGCCTGCTTCGTGTCCAGGATCTCCGGCAGGTCCGTGTCGGGCCAGGCCACGAGCCCCGAACGCTCCACCTGACGGCCGGAGGATGCCTCGGCGACCCGCGCCGAGCCTCCTGGACGACCCTGGCGCTGCGTCGCGGCGGCGACGCTCTGCTGCGTCCTGTCCTTCAGCTTCGTCTGCAGCGCGGAGAGGTCCTTGCCGGCCTCGACGCGACGGCCGCGTTCGTCGACGACCGCGTAGGTCGGCAGCAGGTGTGCGGGGACGCGGGACATGTCGAAGTCGCGCTCGGAGACCTGCACGTAGGTCATGCGCTGGATCGTCTTCGCGAGGGTCGCGCGGAAGCTCTCCGTCGGTGTCGTGGGTGCGTCGTCGGGGAGTTCCTCGACGATCTTCTCCGCCCAGTCGGCCGCGGGGACGACGTTCTTCCGGATCTGCTTCGGCAGGGCCTTGATGAGCGCGGTCACGAGTTCCTTGCGGAGACCGCGGACCTGCCAGTCGAAGCCCTCCTCGCGCATACGGGGGAGCAGCGCCAGCGGGACCTGGACGCTGACGCCGTCGTCCGCGGCACCGGGCTCGAAGCGGTACTTGACCGCGAGGCGCTGGTCGCCTGACCGCCACTGCGTCGGGTACTCCTGCTCGTCCTGTGCTGCTTCGGCGGCGTCTTCGTCGAGGAGGTCTTCCCTCCGCATCGTCAGCAGCTCGGGCTCGTCCCGGCGGATCCGTCGCCACCAGCCCTCGAAGTCGCGCGTCGTGGCGACCTCTGCGGGGATCCTGGCGTCGTAGAACTCGTAGACGGTCTCGTCGTCGAGCAGGATGTCGCGTCGGCGGGTGCGTTCCTCGAGCTGTTCGAGTTCCTTGCGGAGCTTCCGATTCGCACGGTCGAACGCCTGTTGCGATTCCCACTCGCCCTCGACCAGGGCGTGCCGGATGAAGAGCTCCCGCGAGTGCACGGGGTCGATCCGGGCGTACTGCACGCGGCGGCGCTGCACGATCGGGACACCGAACAGCGTCACGCGCTCGTAGGCGACGACGGCGCCCTGCTTCTTCTCCCAGTGCGGCTCGCCGTAGGTGCGCTTGAGGAGGTCGCCGGCGAGCTGTTCCGTCCACGCGGGGTCGATCCGGGCGGCGGTGCGGGCGAACAGGCGGCTCGTCTCGACGAGTTCGGCGGCCATCACCGCGTCCGGCTGCTTCTTCGCCAGGACGCTGCCAGGGAAGAGCACGAACCGGGTGTTCCGCGATCCGAGGTAGTCGCGCTTCTCGCGGTCGCGCAGGCCGATCTGGCTGAGGAGTCCGGCGAGCAGCGATCGGTGCACGGCGTCGGGGTCGTCCTTGCGCTCCTTGCCGACGTGGATCCCGACCTGCTTCGCCGCCCGTGACAGCTGGCGGTACAGGTCCTGCCACTCACGGATGCGGAGGTAGTTCAGGAACTCGGCCTTGCACAGCCGTCGGAACGCGCTCGACGACAGCTCGTCCTGCTTGTCCTCGATGTAGTTCCACAGGCCGAGCAGGGTCAGGAAGTCACTCGTCGGGTCGGCGAAGCGCGCGTGCAGCTGATCGGCGTGCGCGCGCTTCTCGAGGGGGCGCTCCCGGGGGTCCTGGATGCTCAACGCGGAGACGACCGCGATGACCTCTCGCCCGACGCCCTGTCGACCGGCCTCGAGCACCATCCGTCCGAGCCGCGGGTCGATCGGCAGACGGGTCAGTTGCCGGCCTGACTTCGTGATCGCGCCGTCCTTGTCGACGGCGCGGAGTTCGCGGAGCAGGTCCAGGCCGTCCTTCACGCCACGGGAGTCCGGCGGCTGCAGGAACGGGAAGGACTCGATGTCGCCGAACCCGAGCGAGATCATCTGCAGGATGACGGCGGCGAGGTTCGTGCGGAGGATCTCGGGGTCGGTGAACTCGGGACGCCGCTCGAAGTCGTCCTCGGAGTACAGCCGGATGGCGATACCAGCGCTCGTGCGTCCAGCGCGGCCGGAGCGCTGGTTCGCGCTGGCCTGCGAGATCGCCTCGATCGGGAGCCGCTGGACCTTCGCGCGGGGGGAGTACCGCGAGATGCGGGCGGTCCCGGTGTCGATGACGTACTTGATGCCGGGCACGGTCAGCGAGGTCTCGGCGACGTTCGTCGCGAGCACGACTCGCCGTCGGACACCCGGGGTCGCGCTGCGCTGGAACACCCGGTGCTGGTCGGCCGCGGACAAGCGGCCGTACAGCGGGAGGACCTCGGTGCCCGGGTAGTGCTTGCCCTCGATCGCGTCCTGGGCGTCGCGGATCTCGTTCTCGCCGGACAGGAACACGAGGACGTCGCCCGGGTCTTCGCGCGCGAGTTCGTCGAGCGCGTCGGTGATGCCGGTGAGTGCGTCTCGGTCGTCGGCTCCGTTGCCGGCGTCCGCGGTGCGCGAATCGGTGTCGTCGTCCCCGTCGTCGTCCGGGTCTTCCGCGACGAGTGCACGGTAGCGGATCTCGACCGGGTAGGTGCGGCCGGACACCTCGATGATCGGGGCGTCGCCGAAGTGCTTCGAGAAGGACTCCGGGTCGATCGTCGCGCTCGTGATGATGAGCTTGAGGTCGGGCCGGCGGGGGAGCAGTCGCTTGAGGTACCCGAGGAGGAAGTCGATCGTCAGGGAGCGCTCGTGTGCTTCGTCGATGATGATCGTGTCGTAGCGCTTCAGGTCGCGGTCGAAGTGGATCTCGTTCAGCAGGATCCCGTCGGTCATGAGCTTGACCCGGGTGTTCGCGCTGACCTTGTCGGTGAAGCGGACCTGGTACCCGACGAGGTCACCGAGTTCGCCGCCGAGTTCTTCGGAGACGCGCTCCGCGATGGTGCGCGCGGCGATGCGTCGGGGCTGGGTGTGCCCGATGTTCTCGCGCCCGAGCTCGAGGCAGATCTTCGGCAGCTGCGTCGTCTTGCCGGACCCCGTCGCTCCGGCGACGATCACGACCTGGTTGTCGCGGATGGCGGCGGCGATGTCGTCCCGCCGCTGCGAGACCGGCAGCTCGGGCGGGTAGGTGATGACGGGCGGCGTGGGAGACATGAGCATTCCAGGATACCGCCCGCGCTCACGCAGACGTGAGCTGCGCGGCGAGTTCGTCCGCATCGCGGGCGGGCAGGGCGCACACACGGTCGTGGCAGACGTACGCGGCGGGGTCGAGCGCGTCGCGTGACTCGAGGAGTGCGAAGCCCGCTGTGGCCCACGCGCGCGCCTGTTCCGGTGTCACGAGGACCGTCACCGTGCCCGGACGCCGCTCGGTCACCGCGGCACGCCGCATCGCGACGGCTGACCCGACCGCTCCCGGCGACTCCACCGACGTCACGACGACGACTTCCCGCGAGGGCCGCTGCAGCGCCAGCGCGACGCCAAGCGCGTCCGCGTGCCCGAGCGGTCGACCGACACCAGTGCGCGCGCGGTCCGCGATGAGGGACGCAGCAGCGGTCCGGTAGTCCTCGACGCCGGTCAGGGCCGCGAGGGTCAGCGCCGCGTTCGCCAGCGCCACGGTGCCCGATCGCATCGCCGTTTGCGGCTGCTCCCCGGTCGCGGTGCCGGAAGCGGCCAGCACCGGGTCGACGGCCAGCGTCCCCGAGAGCCCGTCGTCGACGAGGGTCCTCGCCGTCTCCGCGTAGGCGACCTCGCCGGTGAACACCGCCAGTTCCAGGAGGCCTTCGGCGAAGAGCCCGATGTCCTCGATCGTGGGCGGTGCGGTCGAGGAACCCCGCGGGGTGCTGGCACGCACCACGACGTGTCCGTTCCGCAGGTGCCCGGCGATCAGGGCGTCGGCGGCAGATCGCGCGAGGGCGATCATCTCGTCGTCCCCGTGCCGCGCGCCGGCGATCGCGAGACCGCGGATCGCGAGCCCGTTCCACCCGGTCAGCACCTGGTCGTCGAGGGGCGGTGGAGCGAGCGCGACCCGGTCCGCGAGCGGGCGTCGGTACCACTCGCCTTCGACGCGGAGCCCGTCGATCGTGGACTCGCTGTCCTGTGCCGCGACGAACGCGCCGTCCGGCCGGCGGAGGGTGTCGCGCAGGAAGTCCGCGATGCCCCGAGCCTGGTCCCGAGGTGCCATCGCCAGCAGCCCGGCGTTGTCGTAGAGCATGCGCTCGTAGTGCGGCACGCCCCAGTCTCGCTGGGTCGCGTACCGGAACACCCCACCGTCGGCATCGGTCAGCTCGGAGGACGCGATCACCCGGAGTGAGCGTTCGAGCAGGGGATGCGCGGCTGCGACGCCGTCGGCCCCGGCATCGGCGAGGAACTCCAAGAGTGGTGCTGAGGGGAACTTCGGTGCGCCGCCGAAACCACCGTGGACGGTGTCCTCTGCTTGCAGCAGGGTGTCGACGACGCCGTGGACCGCGTCGACGGACGGGAGGCCCGGGTCGGCCCCGGCGCCGTCGGCACCGTCCGGAGTCGCCGCGTCCACGGCGCCCTGGCGGATGGCCCCGGCGAGTGCGGTCGCGTTGGCATCCACCTCAGCACGACGGTCGTGCCAGGCATCGACGACCGCGGCGAGCACCTGCCGGAACGACGGGTGACCCCCGACGGGAGTCGGCGGGGAGTACGTGCCCGCGAAGAAGACGTGGGCGTCGGGGGTCATGAATGCGGTCAACGGCCATCCGAGTTGTTCGGTGAACGCCGCGGCGGCCGCCATGGTGCTCGCGTCGACGTCGGGCCGTTCTTCTCGGTCGACCTTCACGGCGACGAAGTCCCGCCGCAACAGCTCGGCGATCTCCGGATCGGCGAAGCTCTCACGGGCCATGACGTGGCACCAGTGGCAGGTCGCGTAGCCGATCGACACCAGGACCGGGACATCGCGCTCGCGCGCTTCCGCGAATGCCGCTGGACCCCACTCCCGCCAGTCCACCGGGTTGTCGGCGTGCAGTCGGAGGTACGGACTGACGGCGGTGCCGAGCCGGTTGTCGTTCATGTGTCCAGCGTGCACGGTCGGCGCTGAACGGGACGGGCGGCGGGACGATGTGTGGACGGATCGTCCGTCTCCACAGGGCTCAGGCGGGAAGCCACCCGGTCAAGGACGCGAGCCGACGTGCCACGTCGGCCGGGGCCATGGCGTCCGTGTCGATTCGGGTGAACCGGTCTGCGGAAGCCGTGTCGAGCCTCCCGGCTGTCCGTGTCGAGTGCGCGAGCTGCGCCACCGGGAGCTCGCCGCCCGACCGCCGCTGCAACCGGGACGCCGTCGTCTCGTCTCCGGCCCGGAGCAGCACGGCGACCACGACGGGGTCGTCGCCCATCGCGGCGGCCAGGCGGTCTGCTTCGAGGACGGACACGGTGTTCGTGTACACGAGACGGTGGTGCCCGAGCGCGCGGTAGTTCGCCCACATCGCCGCGAGGTTGCGTTCCGTGAGCCTCGCCTCCGGGTGCTCGACGTGCGGAGCGGGGTGGGCGAGGTCGAGTACGTCGCCCTCGATCACCGCGTGCCGGACGTCCGCGTCCGTGAGCAGGTCGTGCAGTGCCTCGGCCGCTGTCGACTTGCCGACACCGGACCGGCCGCCGATGAAGAGCACCTCGGAACGCGGCACCGATCAGCCGCCGATCGAGAGGAGGACGAGTGCGGCGTCCTCCGGGCCGTAGTCGAACATCCGGTCCCAGAACGGGTCGGACGCCCAGGGCACGTCACCGTCCGCAGGGGTGCGGTGCGCCGTCTCGACGAGCCAGTCGAGTTCCGGGAGGACGGCATCGGCGAAGCGGGGCGGCTCCCATCCGAGCGACCTGGCCGCGGTGGTGTCGAGGACGAACGGCGACGGGGACGACCACGGGGTCACTCCGACGAACGCCGGCGCGTCGGCGTCGAGCAGGACCTCGTCGAACCGGTGGTCGAGGTGGCCGGCGATCGTCCGGACGATCTCGAGCGCCGACGGGGCCGTCTCATCGGCGACGTTGAGGATCCGGCGGTCGGGGGCGTCGGCGACGAGCCGGACCAGCGAACCGATGCCACTGGCCGCCGTGGTGTGGTCGACTCCGCGGCCGCCGTCGGCGAGGAGGACCCGCTCGCGGCCGTCGAGGACCCGGCGCACGACGAACCACTCGCGAGGACGGCCGACACCGACCCCGTAGACCTTCGACGGGCGGAGCACCGTGACGGGAGCGCCGTGGTCGAGCAGCAGCTGTTCGGCTGCGACCTTCGCCGCGGCGTACCCGTCGCGACTCGTCGGGTCGGCGTCCGCCGCGGTCACCGTCGGCTGGAGTTCCGTGACCGGACCGCCGAACACGGGCTTGTCGAGCGAGTTCGCGTGCCGTCCCTGCTCGTCGACGTAGACCGCCTTCGACGAGACGAACACGGTCGAGCCGACGTCGCCCAGGAACGGCAGGAGCTGTGCTGCGTCGTCACGGGTCGCGCCGACGGTGTCCACGAGCAGGTCCGCACCGGGGCGCAGGAGATCGCGGAGCACGGTCGAGTCGCGGCGGTCGCCGGGGACGAACGTCGCGCCGTCCCTCGTGAGCGTGTCCGCGATCGCACCTCCTCGGCGTGCGACGACGTCGACCTGCCAGTCGTCACCGCCGCGGCCGGAGGTGTCGAGGAGCTCGCGCGCGACGGCGGAGCCGATCCCGCCCGTTCCGCCGAGGATGACCGCGCGTCTGGAGCTCATGACGGCAACGCTAGTGCCGCGCGGGTGCGTGTGTGGTCGGGTGTCAGGACGCGAGTTCTGGTGTCAGGACGCGAGTGCTGGTGTCAGGACGCGAGTGCTGGTGTCAGGACGCGAGTTCGGGTTCGCGGCGCCACCAGTCGGCGAGGGAGCCGTCGTACACCTGCACCCGGTCGTGTCCGAGCACGGTGAGCGCGAGGGCGTCGACGCACGCGGCGCTGCCCACGCCGCAGTAGGTCACGATCTCGTCCGCGTCGAACACCGGGGCGAACGCGTCCGCCAGCGCAGCCGGCCGCCGCAGCGTGTTCGAGTCCTGGTCGACGATGCGCCGCAGTGCGATCGGGGTTGTGCCGGGGACGACCGGGGCGTGCCCGTCACCGAGGACGGTCTCGTCCGCGGCCAGGACCAGCGCGGCCGGCTGCGTGCCGTCCACCGCGCGTTCGACCCGGTCGCGGTCGGCCCAGAGCGGCCGTTCCTCGCCCGCGAGGAAGGCGTGCTGCGTGTCGGGGTCGTCCGCGCGGGTGGTCAGCGCGCCGACCCGGACCGGACGTCCTTCGTCCCGCCACTTCACGAACCCGCCGTCGAGCACGGCGACGTCGTCGAACCCGAACGACCGGAAGATCCACCAGAGCCGTGCTGACCATTCGCCGACACTGTCGTCGTAGACCACGACGGTCGACGTGTTGGTGATGCCGAGTGCCCGGGCCGCCTGCTCGAACCGCTCGGCGCCGGGGCGCGTGAACGGGAGGTCGGAGTCGGGTGCCGAGAAGTCGTGGAGGAGGTCGGCGTAGCGGGCACCGGGCACGTGTCCGTGCTGTTCGTACGCGTCTCCGGCGGCATGCCAGGTCGTCCCGAGGCCGACACCGGACGTGTGCACGGAGGCGTCGAGGACGACGAGCTCATCGGCACCGAGGTGGTCGGCGAGCCACTGCGTGGACACGAGTGGCGAGGTCAGGACGGGGGCCATGGCGCACACGATAATGCCCACCCCTGACGTCTGACAGGAGAATCGCAACAGTGCGCAATCGGGGCCGATGCGGGTGGTGTGTCGCCGAAGGAACGTCGCTTCGATGGGCTCCGAACGACAAAGTCGACGTCGTACGACAGCGACTTCGTCGTTCGGAGTCGACCACCCCGCCCCCGCGCCCGCCCACCCCCCGCCCGCACCCGCACGACGCCCGGAACGCGGAAGGCCCGCCCGACCGGAGTCGAGCGGGCCTTCCGCGTGTGTCGTCCTCGCGTCAGTGCGCGGCGGCCGGGATGCTGCCGGTCGCGTTGGCGCTGAGGTGCTCGAGCTTGGCCAGTCGCACGGACTGCCGGTTGATGAGCAGCCCACTGGCGATCGCGACGACGACCAGCACGCCGGCCGAGATCGCGAAGGCGACGTGGTAGCCGTCGAGCGTGGCCTGCGCCTGCTGGAGCTTCGTCGGTGCCGCGGACAGCCCCGAGAGGCTGTTCTTGACGACGTCCGCGAAGATCGTCGACAGGAGCGCGGTACCGATCGACCCGCCGATCTGCTGCATGGTGTTCACCGTCGCCGACGCGACGCCGGCATCCGCACGGGCGACCCCGGTCGTCGCGGTGTTCATCGCGGACGAGAAGATCGTGCCCATGCCGAGACCGATGACGATGAGCGCCGGCAGGACCGTGCCCGCGTAGGAGCTGTCGAGGTCGGTGCGCAGCAGCAGGAGCAGACCGGTTGCGGCGACGAGCGCGCCGGCGAAGATCAGGACCTTCGGGCCGATGCGGGGCAGGAGCCGGCCACCGATCTGCGTCGCGGAGATCATGATCGACAGCGGCATCGGCAGGAACGCCAGGCCGGTCTGCAGCGCGGAGAACCCGAGGGTCTGCTCGAGGTAGTAGGTCAGGAACAGGAAGATCCCGAACATGCCGATCGCGACGAGGCCGATGGCGATGAACGAGCCACCGCGGTCACGGTCGAGCACGACGCGCAGGGGGAGCAACGGGTGCGCCACGCGGGTCTCGATGAACACGAAGGCCGCGATGAGCACGACACCGACCGCGAGCATGACGATCGTCAGCGGGTCGTCCCAGCCGTTGGTCTCGGCGTTGGAGAAGCCGTAGACGACCCCGACCAGGCCGAGCGTGATCGTGAGGACGCCGGCGACGTCGATGCGCGGACGCTCGACCTTCGGCGGCTTCGCCATGAAGACCAGCGCGCCGATCACGCCGAGGACGGCGAAGACGACGTTGACGTAGAGGCACCAGCGCCACGACGCGTACTCGGTGAGCACGCCGCCGAGGAGCAGGCCGATCGCAGCACCCGAGCCGGCGATCGACCCGAAGATGCCGAACGCACGACCGCGCTCCTTCGGGTCGCGGAAGGTCGTGGTCAGCATGCCCAGCGCGGACGGGGCGAGGAGCGCGCCGAACGCACCCTGCAGTGCGCGGGCCGCGACGAGCAGGCCGAACGAGTCCGCCAGGCCGCCGAGCACCGAGGCGACGGCGAAGCCGACGAGCCCGATGATGAAGGTGTTCTTGCGGCCGAAGAGGTCACCGAGGCGACCACCGAGCAGCAGCAGGGATCCGAACGCCAGCGAGTACGCCGTGACGATCCACTGGCGCTGGTCGGTGCCGAACCCGAGGTCCTGCTGCGCCGAGGGCAGCGCGATGTTCACGATGGTGGCGTCGAGCACCACCATGAGCTGAGCGAGGGCGATCACCGCGAGGGCGATCCAGCGGTGGTCCTTGCGGGGTGCGGAGCCCGCGGTCGTGGGTGCCGAGCCGGTGGGCGCGGGCGCAGTCTGTTCTGCCGTCACGGCAGGCCTCCTTGAGAAGGATGGAACGGTGTCGAAGCGCGCGCCGTCGAGCACTTCAGGTCGGGGAGGAGAAAGCGGATGCGATGCATCCGGTTCGCACCAGTGTAAGCCCAAACGGACGCGTTGCATCCGCTTATTCCCAGAAAGTTCAACTACGTTTGCGAGCGTGACCACGATCGACCAGCACGCGGAGCTCGAGCGGCCCCTCCGCGCCGACGCTGCCCGCAACCGCGAGTTGATCCTGCAGACCGCGCGCAAGTGCTTCGCGGAGCGCGGGCTCTCGGTCACCCTGAACGACATCGCGCACGAAGCCGGGGTCGGCGTCGGGACGGTCTACCGCCGGTTCGCCGACAAGGACTCGCTGATCGAAGCGCTGCTCGCGACCAAGTTCGACGCGATGAACGCCGCCGCCGAACGAGCTGCCGAGGAGATCGATCCGCGCGAGTCGCTCCGGCTGTACCTGATGGGCGTGTTCGAGTTCCGCGCCAGGGACCGCGCACTCGCTGACGCCATCGTCCGGGCGGGCAAGGGACGCCCCTCGATCGTGCAGGAGCGCGACCGCCTCGAGCGCCAGGTGTCCGAGATCATCCGTCGTGCGCACGACGCCGGCGTGGTGCGGGTCGGGTTCGACTACCGCGATCTCCCGATGCTCACGACCATGGTGGGTGCGGTCGCGGACGCCACCCGCGCGCACGACCCGAGCGCGTGGCGCCGCTACGCCGAGGTCCTGATCGAGGGCGTGCTGCCGCAGCACGTCGACGACCACCGGATGCTCGGCGAGCCGCTCGACCGCGAGTCGATCGAGCGCGCGCTGCACGCCCAGTCCTGACCCACCGCGCAGGGGGCAGGCCCGTGGCGGGTCACGACACCCCGCTCAGTTCCGCCGAGCGGTCACAACGCGTCGGCTGAGCTCCTCCCAGCCGACAGATCGTGACCTGTCGACCCGCACTGCGCGGCACGCACCGCGCACGCAGCGCGACGAGCGCTACAACCAGCTCGGCAGCCAGTAGTGCGACCGGACGAAGTCCCACGGCACCTGCATGGCGGTCCACATCGGGTACCAGTACGCACTCGCGAGCAGCACCACGACGAGGTACACACCGACCCACACGATCGCCTTCGTCCGACGTGGCCGCGGATCGTCGCGTGAGCCCAGTACGAGCCCGATCGCCGCGGCCAACGCCATCACCATGAAGGGCTCGAACGCGATCGTGTAGAACTGGAAGACCGTCCGGTTCACGTACAGCAGCCACGGCAGGTACCCCGCCGCGACGCCCATCACGACGAAGCCGTACTCCCACCGGCGACGCAGGAAGAACAGCACGAGCAGCGCCACGACCGCGACGACCGATGCGTACCAGATGAACGGGTTCGCGACGCCCGTGATGGCAGCACCGCACCGCACCGCCGTGCAGCCGTCCTGCCCGGCGTTCGTGCCGACGTAGTACATCGACGTCGGGCGCTGCATGAGCATCCAGAGCAGCGGGTTCGCCTGGTACGAGTGCGGCGTGTGCAGGCCGATGTTGAAGCCGTAGATCTCGGACTGGTAGTGCCACCAGTTCTGCACGCTGTCCGGCACCCACGACAGGATCCCGCTCCAGCGCTGCCCGCCGGAGGCGATCCAGTTCCGGTCCCATCCGTCCTTCGACACGAACCACCCCGTCCAGGACGCCAGGTAGGTCGCGGCGGCGATCGGCACCGTGAGCAGGAACGTCACCGGTGCCTGCTGCAGGAATGCGCTCGACGACCAGAACTCGATGCCGGCGCGCTTCCGCAGCATCATGTCGGTCAGCACCGAGTACACGGCGAAGAACGCCAGGAAGTACATCCCGGACCACTTCGTGCTCGTCGCGAGCCCGAGCGCCAGTCCCATCGCGAGCAGCCACGGCCGCCACCACAACACCGGGCCCCAGAGGGTGTCCCGTCCGGCGGCGACCCGGCGTGCGACCCACGCGTCGAGCCGTCGCGTGGTCCAGCGGCGGTCGAGCAGCAGCGCGCCGAACCCGAGCACGACGAAGAACGTGACGATCCCGTCGAGCAGCGTGACGCGGGACATCACGATCGCCTGGCCGTCGACCGCCAGGAACCCGCCGGCGAGCGTGCCGACGAGCGTCGAGCGGAACAGCGACCGGGCGATCACGGCGACGAGGAACACCGTCGCGATGCCGAGCACCGCGACCGCGAACCGCCAGCCGAACGAGTTGTCCGGCCCGAACAGCAGCATCCCGAGGCCGATGAGGTACTTGCCGAGCGGCGGGTGCGCGATGAACTCCGCGGCACTGGTGAACAGGTTCGTCTGGCCGTCCGCGAACCGTTCGTCGGTCGTCGGGAGCGAGTCGTCCGTGGGGTTCGCTGGCCAGGTGCCCTCGTACCCGAGGTGGACGATCGACCATCCGTCCTTGACGTAGTAGGTCTCGTCGAACACCAGTGAGTGCGGTCGTCCCAGGTCGACGAGCCGCAACAGTGCCGCGAGCACGGTGACCGCGATCGGCCCCGCCCAGCGCCAGGTGGCGACCCGCCAACCGACCGACATGACGCGCACCCACCAGTCGTCGAGGCGCGACCCACGGGGCACTTCGGGCGCAGAGGGGAGTGCGTCGGCCAGGTCCGTGGTCACCCGCAGCATCCTACGGATGCGGCGCAGTGATCCGCTGCGTCCACAATGGGGCGTGTGATCGTCCTCGCAGCAACTCCCATCGGCAACCTCGGCGACGCGTCGCGCCGACTCGTCGAGACACTGTCCAACGCGACGGTCGTGGCGGCGGAGGACACCCGCACCGCGATCCACCTGATGCGAGCGCTCGGGATCGAGAACCGCCCGCGGCTCATCGCCCTGCACGAGCACAACGAACGGGCGAAGGCCGCGGAGGTCGTCGAGCTCGCCCGAGACGAGGACGTCGTCGTGCTGACCGACGCCGGCATGCCCGCGATCAGCGACCCCGGGTTCCCGCTCGTCGAGGCCGCAGCGGCCGCCGGGGTCACCGTGACGGCGCTCCCGGGGCCGTCAGCGGTGCTGATGGCGCTCGCCGTTTCCGGGTTGCCGACGGACCGGTTCACGTTCGAGGGGTTCCCGACGCGGAAGCCGGGGGAGCGTCGACGCACGTTCGAGGCGCTCGCCGGGGAGCAGCGGACGATGGTGTTCTTCGAGTCGCCGCACCGGCTGGCGGACACGCTGACCGACATGGCTGCCGGGTTCGGGGGCGCGCGCCGAGCGGTGGTCTGCCGAGAACTCACGAAGCTGTACGAGGAGGTCCGCCGTGGAACCGTGGCCGAGCTCGCTGCGTGGGCGGCCGACGGGGTGAAGGGCGAGATCTGCATCGTCGTCGCGGGGGCGTCCGGCTCCCTGGACGAGGTCTCGCTCGACGAGGGTGTCCGGCTGGTGCTCGAGCGCGTGGCCGCCGGTACCCGCATGAAGGAGGCGTCGGCCGCCGTCGCGGACGCGACGGGGCTGTCGAAACGGGACCTGTACGAGGGCGCGCTGGCGGCGCGGTGACCCCGCTGATCGGCGGACGGGAGGCCCGTGGCGGCGGCGCCACGACCCTCCAGTCCGGGTTTTCCACAGACCGTCGGTGGGCGCGTCATGCGGTCGCCGCGCGCCCGTAGGATGGTCCGCATGTCCGACGGCTCCTCGTTCAGCATCACCACGCCGATCTTCTACGTGAACGACGTGCCCCACATCGGGCACGCCTACACCGAGGTCGCCGCGGACTTCATGGCGCGCTGGCACCGTCAGCGTGGCGACGACACCTGGCTGCTCACCGGCACGGACGAGCACGGGCAGAAGATCCTGCGCACCGCCTCGGCGAACGACGTCTCCCCGAAGGAGTGGGCGGACCGGCTCGTCACCGACGCGTGGAAGCCGCTGCTCGACACCGTCGACGTCCGGAACGACGACTTCATCCGCACCACCGACGAACGGCACGAGCGCGGCGTGACCGCGTTCCTGCAGAAGCTCTACGACGACGGCTACATCTACGCCGGCGAGTTCGAGGGGTTCTACTGCGTGGGCTGCGAGGAGTACAAGCAGCCGAGTGACCTCGTCCCCGGCACCGGTGCGTACGAAGGCCAGCAGGTCTGCGCGATCCACTCGATCCCGGTCGAGGTCCTGTCCGAGCGCAACTACTTCTTCCGGATGTCCGACTTCGAGCAGCGCCTGCTCGACCTCTACGAGTCGAACCCGGAGTTCATCCAGCCGGAGAGCGTCCGCAACGAGATCGTCTCCTTCGTCAAGCAGGGCCTGCGCGACCTGTCGATCTCGCGGTCGAGCTTCGACTGGGGCATCACGATCCCGTGGGACCACGACCACGTGCTCTACGTGTGGTTCGACGCGCTCCTCAACTACGTCACCGCACTCGGCTACGGCAGCGACGACGACGAAGCGTTCCAGCGCCTCTGGCCGAGCGTGCACATCGTCGGTAAGGACATCGCCCGGTTCCACGCGGTGATCTGGCCCGCCATGCTCATGGCCGCGGGGCTGCCGGTCCCGAAGCGCGTGTTCGGGCACGGCTGGCTGCTCGTCGGCGGCGAGAAGATGTCCAAGTCGAAGCTCACCGGCATCGCGCCGTCGGAGATCACCGACACGTTCGGGTCGGACGCCTTCCGGTACTACTTCCTCCGCGCGATCACCTTCGGGCAGGACGGGAACTTCAGCTGGGAAGACATCTCGGCGCGGTACCAGGCCGAACTCGCGAACGGCTTCGGCAACCTGGCGTCCCGCATCCTCGCGATGATCGACAAGTACTTCGACGGTGCAGTGCCGACTCGTGGCGAACTGTCCACGTCCGACCAGGCGATCGACGACCTCGCAGTGGACGTCACGACGCGCGCCGACGCCGCGATCGCCGCCTTCGCGCCGCACGACGCCATCACGACCACGTGGGAGCTCGTCGACGCGCTGAACGGGTACATCACCGAGCAGCAGCCGTGGGCCCTCGCGAAGGACGACGCTCAGCGCGAGCGCCTCGGGACCGTGCTCGCGACGGCGCTGCGCGGCCTCGGCACCGTGGCGGTGCTCGCATCGCCGGCCATGCCGAAGGCGACCGAGAAGCTCTGGGCCTCGATCGGTGCCGGCGGCTCCATCGCTGAGCAGCGCGTGGACCGTGCGTGGGAGTGGCAGAGTGCGACCCGGATCACGTCGCTGGAGTCCGGCCTGTTCCCGCGTGTCGAACAGGCGGAACAGGGCGCAGCGTGACCGACGCCCATCTCCGCTCCCGGTCCGGCGACGGTGGCGGGTCCAAGCGTGACCTGACGTACCCGCCGCTGCCGGAGGCGCTCGTCGTGCCGGTATACGACAACCACACCCACATGGAGATCGCCGACGGTGGCGACGACGGCGCGCTCGACTACCGGGAGCACCTGGACCGCGCGTCGAGCGTCGGTGTGCGTGGTGTCGTGCAGGTCGGCACCGACCTCGCGACCTCGGAGTGGTCCGCTGAGATCGCCGCGCGTGAGCCCCGGGTCCTCGCCGCCGTGGCCCTGCACCCGAACGAGGCGCCCGTGCTCGACGCCGCCGGACTGCTCGACGAGCACCTGGCCGGAATCGAGCGGCTCGCCGCGCTGCCCCGTGTCCGGGCGATCGGGGAGACCGGGCTCGACTTCTTCCGCACCGGTGACGACGGCCGGGATGCCCAGATCCGGTCCTTCGAGGAACACATCCGGATCGCCAAGGAGAACGACATCGCGCTGACGATCCACGACCGCGACGCGCACGACGCCGTCGTCGAGGTGCTCGACCGTGTCGGTGCCCCGGCGAAGACGGTGTTCCACTGCTTCTCCGGCGGGCCGGACCTCGCCAGGCTCTGCGCCGAGCGGGGCTGGTACATGTCGTTCGCGGGCACGGTCACGTTCAAGAACGCCCAGTCGCTCCGGGACGCGCTGCATGTGGCGCCGCGGCACCTCATCATGATCGAGACGGACGCGCCGTACCTCACGCCGACGCCCTTCCGCGGGCGACCGAACGCGCCGTACCTCATCCCCTTGACGCTCCGGTCGATGGCCGAGACGCTCGGCACCGATCCGTCGATGCTCGCGGCGCAGATCGCCTCGAACACCGAGCTCGTCTACGGCGCGTGGGACGCCGAACCCGTGACGGTGTCCGGATGAGCGCGCTGCTCGGGCCGACCGAGATCCGCGATCTCGCTGCGAAGCTCGACGTCACCCCGACGAAGAAGCTCGGGCAGAACTTCGTGCACGATGCGAACACCGTCCGGCGCATCGTCGCATCCGGTGGCGTGACGGCTGAGTCCCGCGTGCTCGAGGTCGGACCGGGTCTCGGCTCCCTGACCCTCGGGCTGACCGAGACCGGCGCTGCCGTCACCGCAGTCGAGATCGATGCCCGCCTGGCGGCGCAACTCCCGGCGACGGTGTCCGCGATGCAACCGGCCGCGCAGCTGACCGTGGTGCACCAGGACGCCCTCAAGGTCGCCGCGGACGACCTCCCGGTCGCGCCGACGCACCTCGTCGCGAACCTGCCGTACAACGTGTCCGTGCCGGTGCTCCTCCACCTGCTCGCGACCTTCCCGTCGATCGAACGCTCGCTCGTCATGGTGCAGGCCGAGGTCGGGTACCGTCTGGCCGCCGACCCGGGCAGCAAGGTCTACGGGTCGCCGAGCGTCAAGGCCGCCTGGTACGGCGACTGGCGGATCGCCGGGCAGGTGAGTCGTCAGGTGTTCTGGCCGGTGCCGAACGTCGACAGTGTCCTCGTCGGGTTCGTACGGAAGGACCCGCCGGGCGACGAACTCCTGCGCTCTCGCGTGTTCGCGCTCGTCGACGCTGCCTTCCAGCAGCGTCGGAAGATGCTCCGCCAGGCCCTGTCCGGGATACTCGGTGGCAGTGCGCACGCGTCCGAGGTGCTCGAGGCATCGGGCATCGCGCCGACCGCCCGCGGCGAGGAACTCGACGTCGACGACTTCGTACGCCTCGGCCGGACGGTGCTCGCCGCCGCGAGCTGAGGGCTTCCGGCTGCTGGCTAGTCCGCGGCGACCTGCACGGTCTCCCCGCCGGTCAGGGCGACGAGCTGGTCGAACGTCAACGGCATGACGGAGTTCGCGGTCCCCGCAGCCGACCACACCGGGTCGTAGTCGGCCAGCGCCGTGTCGATGACCGTCCGGATCGGCGCCGGGTGACCGACGGGGGAGACCCCACCGATCGGCTGTCCGGTGATCTCGCGCACCTGCTTCGCGGTCGCCATCGTGAGCTCCTCGACACCGAGGCCGCCGGCGAGCAGCGCCGTGTCGACGCGGTGGCGCCCTGAGGTCATCACCAGGAGCGGCTCGCCCTCCGCCAGGAACAGCAGGCTGCTGGCGATCGCACCAGGCTCGGTGCCGAGCGCCGCCGCTGCCTGCGCCGCGGTGTGGGTGGAGTCGGGGAGTTCGCGTGCCGTCGTGTCCACGCCGGCCTCGGCGACGATCCGCTGGATCTCCTGCATGCGTGCGTTCATCAGTGCTCCGTCCGTGTCTCGGTGCTGGTGATCGTCGCGCCGCGTCCGGCGAGTGCGGCGATGAGTCGTTCGGGGTCGCCGCGCCGGAAGGACAGGTCGCGCTTGCCCGTGATCGACAGCCGGACGCCCGGCCCGTTGTCCATCAGGACCACCGTGCCACGACCCGTGCCGAAGCGGACGCCCCACCCGCCGACGTCCGTCCCCCGCAGTTCGATCGGGGTCGCCGAGGTGATCGTCTGCGGGTCGATGGAGCGCCGGTACCAGAACGGTGTGAGGCGGACCGAGAGTCGGTCGTCCAGCTTGACCGTGAGTCGCGTCCGCGCAAGGACGACGCCGAGCCCTGCGACCACGACGAGCGCGACGCTGCTGATCACGAGGTCCGACATGGATGGTTCCTTGCCGGGGGACGGCGGAACGAGGGCGATCGTCGTGGCGATCGCGATGCTGCCGAGCGCCGTCGCGATCCCGAGCACCCGGAAGAGCGTCGACGTGCTGCTGGTCTCGGTGTACCCCTCGTTCCCCATGCACCCATCCTGGCGCACCCGAAAGCGGTGGTCTGGTTGCAGGTTGTATTTCGATTCCTTGCAGAGGCTGATCCGCCGCTCCTACCGTGCAACATCTGACGAAAGGAGCACCCCATGACCATGATCAGCACCGACCAGCATCGCTACAATTCGGACGACGTCCCGATCCGTCTCCTGACGGCCGCGGAGATCGACGCAGGCCGCAACCACCCGGTCGGAACGCCCGAGGACCGTGCGAGAGAGGTCGCAGAGATCCTCAGCCGCTCCACGTTCACGGATTCCAAGCGGCTGGATCGACGTCCTGCCTGGTACCTCTGACGTGCATGCGCTTCCCGGTGGGGCATCCTGCGATCTCGGGGTCGAGGCGATGGAGGACTGTCAACAGCTCCCGGCTGGGGTCGTGCTCGAGACGGGGTTCGTCGTGAGCGCGCTCGAGGGGTCGGATCCTCATCACCGAGCGTGCTCGGCCTTCCTCGAGCGGATCGTCCGCGCGCGCACCGCGCTCTTCTACAACGACCTCTTCGAGCTCGAGCTCCACGAGAGGGCGTTCGAACTCGGCACTCGGGATGTCCGACGTCGGACCGGACCGCCGTCCGGTGCGGTGCGATACACGAATCCCAAGGTCCGTTCGCTCGCCGGGGACCTGCTGGATCGGTGGCACGCGGTCGTGGTTCGCGCAGACGCCGTGCACGTCGAGCTGCCCAACATGCTGGAGGATGTTCGGTACTTCATGGAACGAGCCGGCCTGTCCGCGGCGCACGCCGTGCAGGCCGGCATGGTGGTCGCATCCGGGGCGGACGGCATCGCGACTGTGGAGGACCGGTTCAGCGCGGTCAACGAGACATTGGTCCGCATGTACACGCCGCAACGACTCGTCAGGAGGAGTCGCTCGCGTCGCCCGACTGCTCGGGCGACCATGTGATCGTGCGTCCCGTCGCTCAGGATGACGCCTGAGCGACGGGACCATGCGGCTGACGTCCCAGAGCGACCGCAGTCGTCGTTCGGGCGATGTGGCCGGCCGCTCAGTGCCTGCTCGACGCCAGCGCTTTGATCAGCTGCTGCTGGTTCCCGTCGCGCTCTGCCCACCGGAGTGGCAGGACGTTCTCGACGAGGATCTCGGGCGATGCGCCGGCCGACAGGAGCGAGACGACCTCGGTCAGGAACGCGTCGAGTGGCATCCCGCCGAAGTCCACGCCCTCGCCCATCAGGTCGGTCGCGACGGCCGGCGGCGCGAGTTCGAGCACCGACACCGGGGAGTCGATGAGCTGCTGTCGGAGCGAGAGTGTGTACGAGTGCACCGCGGCCTTCGTCGCGCTGTAGGTCGGGGTCGCAGCGAGCGGGGTGAAGGCGAGGCCGGACGACACCGTGATGATCGTCGACGCCGGCTGCGCGAGCAGGTGCGGCAGGAACGCGTCGATCAGCCGGATGGTGCCGAGCAGGTTCGTCTCGATCGTGGCGACCGCGTCGTCCTGGTGCGATGCCGAACGGAGGTCCTCGGCTCGCATGATGCCGGACATGGTGATGATCGTGTCGAGCGACGGGTACGAGGCGGTCACGGTGGCCGCCGCAGCGGTGATCGACGCCGGGTCGGTGACGTCGAGCTCGACGGTGCCGAAGCCGTGCTCGGCGGCGAGTGCGTCGAGGAGGGCACGGCGACGTCCGCCGATGACGACGGTGCTGCCGGCCTCCTGCAGGCGGAGGGCGAGACCGAGGCCGATGCCCGAGGTCGCGCCGGGGATGAAGACGGTGGCGTTCGTGATGTCCATGCCGTCCACGATCGGGCCACCGGCGAACCCCGACCAGAGTCCGGTCATCGGGGGACCGCCGATCCCTGGCAACCGTCGCCCGGCGGGCAGCAGACTGGACACCATGGACCGCCCAGCGCTCGCCGACTTCCTCCGCCGTCGCCGCGAACTCCTGCGCCCGGAGGACGTCGGCCTCGGCACCGGTGCCAGGCGCCGGACGCCGGGACTCCGTCGCGAAGAGGTCGCCGCACTCGCTGGGATGTCCACCGACTACTACACGCGCCTCGAACAGCAGCGCGGCCCGCAGCCCTCCGAGCAGATGGTGCAGGCGATCGCCAGGGCCCTGCGCTGCAGCCTCGACGAGCGTGACCACCTGTTCCGTCTCGCCGGGCACAACGCTCCCGCGCGGGTGCACCGCGCCGACCACGTCGACCCGGCGATCCTCCGCGTGCTCGACAGGCTGGATGACACCCCGGCGATCGTGGTCAGCGACCTCGGCGAGACCCTGGTCGAGAACCGGCTGGCCGTCGCACTCCTCGGCAGCGGGCTCGGTCTGACGGGCAACGAGCGGTACCAGCCGTGGCGCTGGTTCATGACCGAGTCCGAGCGAGCCAAGTACGCCCCGGAGCAGCACGACCGCCTCGCGCGGGCCCAGGTCGCGGCGCTCCGTGCGGCCGTCGGCGCCGCGGGTCCAGGCGACCGCCGCGCCACGGAGCTCGTCGCGGACCTCGAAGCGAACAGCGAGGCATTCCGAGCGCTCTGGTCGCTGCACGAGGTCGGGACCCGGTGGGAGGACCACAAGACATTCGTGCACCAGGAGCTCGGCCGGATCACCGTCGACTGCCAGGTGCTGCACACCACGAGCCAGACCCAGGCGCTGCTGCTCTTCACGGCACCAGCCGGCAGCGAGGACGCGCAGAAGCTCGAGCTCCTCGGCGTGGTCGGCCAGCAGGTGTTCAGCCGCTAGCCGTGGCCGATCAGAACGGCTAGTATGTCCCATGCAGGACGCTTCGAGCCTCCCGCACCCAGCCAACGCCCCGCCCACGAGCGGGGCGTTGTGTCGTCAGGGCCGCCAGATGTACTCCTTGCACGTGATGGAACGGATGCGGCCCACGATGTCAGCCATCGCCTTCTCCGATCGCGGATCGGTCTCCGTGATGGTGTGCGATCGGTTCAGGAAGTACGTTGCGACGTCGGCCGCCTGCAGCATCCGGCTCTCGTGCGACGGGAACGCGTGACCTCGGTACCGGGCCCGGTGCGCTTCGAGGCCGATGCCGCGGAAGACGAACGCGGCCGACGAGCGGGCGAGGACCTTGGCGACGAGTCGCCGAGCCGTACGGCGAGCAACACCGCGTCACACACCTGGCAACCCCTCCGAGGCCGTGCCTAGGGTGGGGTCGTGAGCACTCCGCGCGTGTACGTCATCCACGAGAACCCCGAGTGGTTCCCGCCGCTCGCCGCTGCCTTCGAGGCCGAGGGCGTGCCGGTCCAGGAGATCCTCCTCACCGAGGGGCAGGTCGACCTGGCCTCCGAGCCGGAACCGGGCGTGTACTGGTCCCGGATGTCGGCCAGCTCCCACACCCGCGGCCACGAGCACGCGAAGGAGTACACCCGCGCACTCCTCGGACACCTGGAGCGCGCCGGCCGGCAGGTCGTCGGCGGCAGTCACGTGCTCGAGCTCGAGGTGTCGAAGGTCGCCCAGCACGGACTGCTCCAGCAGGCCGGGTTCGACGTGCCCCGCACGACGGCGGTGTTCGGCACGGCACCGCTGAAGGACGCCGCCCGCACGTTCACCGACGGCCAGGACGTCCCCTTCATCACGAAGCACAACCAGGGCGGCAAGGGCCTCGGCGTCCGTCGCTTCGACTCGCTCGCGGAGTTCGACGCCTACGTCGACAGCCCCGAGTTCGAGGAGCCCGTCGACGGCATCACGCTCCTGCAGGAGTACCTGACGGCCCGCGAGCCGTTCATCACGCGCGTCGAGTTCGTCGGCGGCGAGTTCGTCTACGCCGTTCGCGTCGACACGAGCGCCGGCAGCTTCGAGCTCTGCCCGGCGGACGCGTGCGAGGTGCCCCAGGTCATCGCCGGCGCGGTCTGCGAGGTCCCCGGTACCGGCCAGCAGAGCGCGTTCTCCGTCCGCACCGAGGTCACAGCGCAGCACCCGCTCGTCCAGCAGCTCCGCACGTTCCTCGCCGACCAGCGCATCCAGATCGCGGGCGTCGAGTTCATGGAGACGACGGACGGCCGCACGGTCGTCTACGACATCAACACGAACACGAACTACAACCCCGCCGTCGAGGAGACCGCGCCGGCCTCCGGCCCGCGCTCCATCGCCCGCTACCTGGGCGGTCTGCTGGCGGCCGAGTACGCGCCGCAGCTCACGGCCTGAGCACGCAAGAACCACCGGACTGGAGGCTCGTGGCGGGCCCGCCACGAGCCTCCAGTCCGACCCTCCTCACCTCCCCAAGGAACTCACCCCGTGCGATTCGGATACTGGACCCCGCTCTTCGGCGGCTGGCTGCGCAACGTCGACGACGAGCAGATGCCGGTCACCTTCGACTACGTCAAGCGCCTGGCGCAGCGCGCCGAGCGCATCGGCTTCGACCTGACCCTGGTGCCGGAGCTGAACCTCAACGACATCAAGGGCGTCGCGGCACCCTCACTCGAGGCCTGGGCGCTCGCCGCGGCCATCGCGGCGACGACCGAGCGCCTGGAGATCATGGCGGCGATGCGGCCCGGGTACCACCTGCCGGCCGTCACGGCGAAGCAGGCGGCGACGATCGATGACATCTCCGGCGGGCGCTTCACCTTCAACGTGGTGAGCGCGTGGTGGGCAGAGGAGGCGCGCCAGTACGGCGGCATCTTCTCGGAGCACGACGACCGCTACAAGCGCACGGCGGAGTTCGTCGAGATCTTGAAGGGCCTGTGGCGCGAGACCCCGTACTCGTTCCACGGGGAGTACTACGACATCGAGAACGCCCACCTGGAACCGAAGCCGCGCATCACCCCGCGCATCTACGCGGGCGGCGAGAGCGAGGCGGGCAAGGCGAGCATCACGCACTACGCGGACGCCTACGTGACGCACGGCGGCACGGTCGAGGAGCTCCGGACGAAGATCGCGGAGATGCGTCGTCGTCGCGAGGACGCCGGGCTGCCGCCCTTCGAGGCGTTCGGCATGGCCGCCTACGCGATCGTCCGCGAGACCGAGGAGGAGGCGCAGGCCGAGCTGGCGCGGATCACCGACGTGCAGCACGGCGGGGCCTACGAGTCCTACCAGGACTTCATCTCCAAGTCGCAGCTCGAGCACGTGCCGTCGCTCGAGGACTACTCGGTGTCGAACCGTGGTCTGCGGCCGCAGTTCGTCGGGACCCCTGCGCAGGTGGCGGCACGCATCCGCGAGTACGAGGACGCCGGCGTCGACACGCTGCTGCTGCAGTTCTCGCCGCAGCTCGAGGAGATGGAGCGCTTCGGCGAGCAGGTCATCCCGCTGGTCCGCGCGTCGGTGCCTGCCTGATGGGGACGACGGAAGAGGGCTGGGCGTTCGAGACCCGGCAGATCCGCGCCGGCTTCAAGGCCGATCCCGGGTTCGGCGGGAACGTGCCGCCGATCGCGCAGAGCGCCGCGTTCGTGTACCCGTCGTCGGAGGAGGCAGCGGGGCGCTTCATGCTCGACGTCCCCGGCCACACGTACTCGCGCGTCAACAACCCGTCGGCGGCAGCGCTCGAACGACGGATCGCGGACCTCGAGGGCGGTGTCGGCGCCCTGGCAACCGCCTCGGGTCAAGCGGCGACCACCCTGGCGATCCTCGGGGTCGCCCGGGCGGGCGCGCACGTGGTCTCGAGTGCCTCGCTGTACGGCGCCACGTACACGCTGTTCGCCTCGACGCTCCGTGACCTCGGCATCGAGTTCACCTTCGTGCAGGACCCGACCGACCTCGACGAGTGGGCGGCGGCCGTCCGCCCGGAGACCCGCGCGTTCTTCGGCGAGTCGATCCCGAACCCGCGCGGCGACGTCCTCGACTTCGCGGGCGTGGCCGGTGTCGCGCACGACGCCGGTGTCCCGCTCATCGTCGACAACACGATCGCCACGCCCTACCTCGTCCGGCCGTTCGAGCACGGCGCGGACATCGTCGTGCACTCGGCGACGAAGTACCTCGCCGGACACGGCAGTGCGATCGCCGGGCTGCTGGTCGACGGCGGCACCTTCGACTGGGCGGCGCACGCCGCCAAGTACCCGCAGCTGACGACGCTCGACTCCGGCTTCGCGGGGACCAACTTCGCCGAGCGGTTCGGGAACCGTGCGTTCATCATGCGCACCAGGACGAAGGTCGCCGCCGACCTCGGTCCCGCGATCGCCCCGTTCAACGCGTTCCTCGTGCTGCAGGGCATCCAGACCCTGTCGCTCCGGATGGACCGGCACGTGTCGAACGCGGCGACGGTGGCGACGTGGCTGGACGCACACGACCAGGTGGACCGCGTGCACTACGCCGGGCTGCCCGACTCGCCGTGGCACCACCTGCAGCAGCGCTACGTCCCGGCAGGCCCGTCGGCGGTGATGGCGTTCGACCTCGCCGGTGGAGTCGAGGCCGGTCGGCGCTTCGTCGGCGCACTCGAGCTGTTCGACCACGTGTCGAACATCGGCGACGTCCGGTCGCTCGTCGTGCACCCCGCGTCGACGACCCACGTGCAGATGACGACCGAGCAGCGGGCGGCAGCGGGGGTCGGCGACGGGCTCATCCGGCTGTCGATCGGCCTGGAGCACCCGGACGACATCCTGGCCGACCTGGAGCGGGGTTTCAGCGCAGCGCGCGCGGGATAGGTTGGTCGTATGACCTCGCTGGCCGCACCGACCCGCGTGCGGACGCGCGCTCCCGGCAAGATCAACGTCTTCCTGTCCGTCGGCGCCCTGCAGGACGACGGCTACCACGACGTCGCGACGGCCTACCAGGCGGTGTCGTTGTTCGAGGACGTCGTCGCCGAACCCGCCGATGACTTCTCGGTGCGGTTCACCGGACCCATCGACACTTCGGCGGTGCCCGTTGACGACACGAACCTCGCGATCCGTGCTGCCCGGCTCGTGGCCGAGTCGGCGGGGTACCAGGGCGGCGTCCGGCTGACGATCGACAAGCAGGTCCCGGTCGCGGGCGGGATGGGCGGCGGGTCAGCGGACGCTGCCGCGACGCTCCTCGCCGTCGACACGCTCTGGGGCACCGCGCTCGGGCGTGACGAACTCCTGCGCCTTGCCGCCGAGCTGGGGGCCGACGTGCCGTTCGCCTTCGTGGGCGGGACCGCCGTGGGGACCGGCCGCGGGGACGAGCTCAGCCCGGCGCTGGCGAAGGGCGAGTTCCACTGGGTCCTCGGGCTGAGCGACGACGGGCTCTCCACGCCGGCCGTGTACCGTGCGCTCGACGAACACCGCGAGCGCTACCGGGCCGACATCGCGCCGGCCCCGTCGAACCCCGTGGTCGAGGCGAACGTGCTGCAGGCGCTGCGCGCGGGGGACCCCGACCTGCTCGCGGACTGCCTGCACAACGATCTGCAGGCACCGGCGATGCGACTGCAGCCCGCGCTCGCGAAGACCCTGGAGCTCGGTGAGAAGTCGGGTGCGCTCGCCGGGATCGTCTCCGGCAGCGGGCCGACGGTGGCGTTCCTCGTCGCGGACACCGACACCGCGCTCGAGGTCCAGGTCGCCCTGAGCGCCATCGGCATGATCGCCGTCCGCGCCACCGGCCCGGTGCACGGCGCACGCGTCGTGCACTGAGCCCAGGACCGGGACCGACGGTCCGGCGGTCCGGCGGTCAGTCGGACAGTCGCTGGAACAGGACGTGGTCCTGCCACTCGCCGGCGATCCGGAGGTACCTCGGCGCGTAGCCGTAGCGCTCGAAGCCGTTCTTCTCGAGGACCCGCTGCGACCGTGCGTTGTGCGGCAGCGTCCCCGCCTCGACCCGGTGCAGCCCGAGCTGGTCGAAGGCACGGCGGACCGCGAGCCCCACGGCCGCGGTCGCGGCCCCGTGTCCGGCGGACTCCTCGGCGACCCAGTACCCGAGCGTCCCCGACATGAACGCGCCGAGGACGATCGCGTTGATGTTCAGGCGCCCCACGACGACGCCGTCGGTGGTGATGACCAGCGGCAGCATCTGCCCCCGCTCGCGGCGTCGGACGCACGCGAGGATCTCGGCGCGCTGCCCGTCGGCCGTGAAGAACGTGTCAGGGCGCACCGGGTCCCACGGGGCGAGGTACGCGCGGTTCTCGACGAGGAGCTCGGCGAGCCGGTCGGCGTCGGACGGTTCGATCGGTCGGACGTCGTGGCGCATCCCGGCAGCATCCCACACCGGGCAGCCGGCGGGCCTCGTGTCAGGAGGCGCGGACGTACTCGGTCATGATCACGGTGCCGGTCTTCCAGTGCTCGCGGGCGGTGAACCCGTGCTCGGCGAGGACGGACGCCGCCTCAGGCTCGATGTTCCGCGAGGTCCCGCCGACGAACCACACGGTGTCGATGTCGTCGAGCCGCGCCGGGACCGTCGTGGCGAGGTCGCCGGTCTGGTTCCACAGGACGCCGGACTCCGCGCCGTTCTTCCGGACGCCGAGGTCGGTCATGCCGGTGAACGCCCACGGGTAGGACACCCGGATGATGTCCGACGTGGCCCCCGGGTGCTTGTACACACTGCCGAAGATGACGCCTTCGTCGGCGTCCGGTCGGGCGTCCCGGACCGACGCGATGATCGACGCGGCCTTCGCCCACGTCGAGTCCTGCTTGGACGTCGGTGTCTTGACGTCGTACGCGGACGGGATCGACAGGACGAGGAGCGCTGCGACCGCCCCTGCGAGCCACACCCGCGGGCGGATCGCGGTCAGCGCCAGGGCGATCAGGACGGCGACGAACGGCAGGCTCAGGCTCGCGTACTTCGGGGAGTACAGGTGCTCACCGAGCGCGGTCGCGCCCACCAGAACGATGGTCGGGACGAGCGCCAGGGGGAGTGCCACCCGCACGGTCTGTGCGCGGAACAGGTCACGGACGGCAGGAGACGTCCGGCGTGCCCGCACCAGCGCGGTGACGACGCCGACGGCCATCAGCGCCCAGGCGACCGTCGCGTAGACGTTGTCGCCACCGAACCACGCGGTGGCGAAGACCTGGGCGTCGGTCCGCGAGGTGATGCCGGCGATCCAGGCGACCTGCTTCGATTGCGACGCGACCTCGATCACCAAGGGCGACACCACGACGGCCGCGGCCACCCCGGCGATCACCCAGCGGACGAGTGCGCGCCGTGTGACCAGCGGTGCGGCCACCGTGCCACCGCGGTCCGAGAGTGCGGATCGACGGACGGCGGACCTGCGGGCCACGAGGGTCCAGAGCAGGACGACCGCGTGCGCGACGACCGCGAGCGCGAGGTAGACGTTGAGCGTCACGGCGACGACGGCGAGCGCGCCGTACGCGATCCACCACTGGACGGGGTGCCGTCCGTTCGCTCGGGTCCGTCGCACCGCCGTGAGCCCGACGAGTGTCAGACAGACCGAGAGCGCGGTGACGGTCGCGTAGGGCCGGCCTTCGCTGCCGGCCCACTGCACGCGGGGGAGTGCGATGAACACGAGGCCCGCGACGATCCCGAGTCGTCTGCCACCGAGCCGGCGGCCGAGGGCGACGACGAGTCCGGCGGCGACACCGATGGCGAGGGCGCTCGGGAAGCGGAGGGTGAACGGCGTGTACCCGACGAGCCAGAACCACACGTGCATGAGCGCGTAGTAGAGCCCGTGCACGGCGTCCACGGAGTGCAGTTCGGCCCAGAGCTGCGGCCAGGAGCGCTGGGCACTGGTGACGGTCGCGGCTTCGTCGTACCAGAGCGACGGCACCCAGGCGAAGGCAGACGAGACCAGCGCGCCGATCGCACCGACGGACAGCTCCGGCGTCCGGACGACCGACAGGCCGAGCGCTCCGGCGGCGCCGCGCAGCCGCGAACGGACCACGGGTGCGTCGATCGGACGGGGCACCCGGATGCTGCCGGTGCGGGGGGAACTCACGCGCTCGACGGTAGCGACGGCCCCTGGGCGGGCCCCTGGGGAATCGGCGTGCCTGGCTGTGAATGTCACATTCGGATTCGGAGCCCTCACAGGAACCGACGGGTCGTGGTGACGGGTTAGGGTCTGGGCATGAGCCGCTTGCGCATCAAGGACGCCGCCCGTTACCTGGGTGTGAGCGACGACACGGTGCGGCGGCTCGTCGACAACGGGACCTTCTCGCGACTCGCCGACGACGCCGGTCGCGCGGTGGTCGACGGGCGCGAGCTCGCCACGCACGCCAAGGCCCACGGGGCGTCGCTGCCCGATCCGGCGGCACCGGTGCGGAGCTCGGCGCGCAACCGCTTCGTCGGCATCGTGACGGACCTCGTCGTCGACACCGTCATGGCCCAGGTCGAGCTGCAGTGCGGTCCGCACCGGGTCGTCTCGCTGATGAGCGCGGAGGCCGTCCGCGACCTGGGGCTCGAGATCGGGTCGGTCGCCGTCGCCTCGGTGAAGGCGACGATGGTCACCGTGGAGACACCGGATGCCGACGACTGACCAGCACGAGCACCTGACCCCTGGACGCCGTCGCCTCGGGTCCCGTACCGCGGCGCTCGACGCCGGCGGTGATCCCGTCCTCGAACGGCTGGCGTCCGCCCGTGTGCTCGTCGTCGGTGCCGGTGGACTCGGTGCCCCGGTCGTGGCGTACCTGGCGGGGAGCGGCATCGCCCGGCTGACGATCGTCGATCCCGACGTCGTCGACGCGTCGAACCTCGCCAGGCAGACGCTCTTCGGCACCGCGGACATCGGGGTGCCGAAGGCCGAGGTCGCAGCTGCCCGTGTCCGTGCCGTCGACCCCGAGTGCCGGGTCGACGCCGTCGTCGGGTCCTTCCACGCGGACCTCGTCGCCGGGCACGACGTCGTGGTCGACGCCGCGGACTCGGTCGTCGTCACACGTGCGGTCTCGGACGCGTGCGCACGGCACGGGGTCCCGTTCGTGTGGGGGACGGTGCTCGGCTACGACGGGCAGGTCTCGGTGTTCGACGACCGCGTGGTGGACTTCCACGACCTGCATCCAGAGGTGCGACCGGACGAGGGCTCGTGCGCACTCGACGGGGTCCTGCCGGCGCTCTGCGGTGCGGTGGGCTCGGTGATGGCAGCACAGGTGACCGCGCTCGTCGCCGGGCTCGGGGAACCGCTGCTCGGTCGGGTGCTGAGCGTCGACGCCCGTCGGTGGCGGTGGACCGAGAGTCCGCTCCGGCGAGGCCCTGGGTCGCGACGACCGGACGCTCCCGAGGTGGCACCAGGGAACCGCATCTCGCCGTCGGCCCTCGCCGCGCGCATCGCGGACGCCGCCGATCCCGTGGTGGTCGTCGACGTCCGGACCCCGGCCGAGCGTGCCGGCGGCGTCATCACCGGGGCGATCCCGCCGGAGGACCTGCCGGACGACGGCGGCCCGGTGGTCGTCGTGTGCGCCCGGGGCCCGCGCGCCGTCGCCTGGGCAGCGAGCGCCGATCGGCCGACGACGATCCTCGACGGTGGCATGCAAGCGTGGGTCCGCGAGGGACTTCCCACTGTGTGAACGCATCTGCGGATAGGATGTCTCAGTCGATCCGCGGATGCGGTCACTGAGGTGGGAGACCGAATGCGCACCACGACCATCACCGCCGCCGTCACGGCCGCTGTCGTCGCCGTCGTCCTGGCCGGGTGCAGCACGGGCAGCGCCGGCACCGGCACAGCCACCGGCACCGCGAAGGACAGCAGCAGTGCGAGCGCCGGCCCGACCGGCACGATCACGGTGTTCGCTGCCGCTTCGCTGCAGAAGACCTTCACCGAGCTGGGATCGGACTACGAGGACGCGCACCCCGGCACGACGGTGAAGTTCTCGTTCGCCGGCTCGAGCGACCTCGTCACGCAGATCCAGAACGGTGCGCCGGCCGACGTGTTCGCGAGCGCCGACGAGGCGAACATGACGAAGCTCACCAAGGCCGACCTGATCAGCGGCACGACCCCGGCGTTCGCCACCAACGTGCTGCAGATCGCCGTCGCTCCGGGGAACCCGAAGAAGATCACGAACCTCGACGACCTCACCGCCTCCGGTCTGCAGGTCGTCACGTGCGCGGCCCCGGTGCCGTGCGGCGCGGCGACCGAGCAGGTCGAGCAGGCTGCCGGCGTCACCCTGCATCCGGTCAGCGAGGAACAGTCCGTCACGGACGTCCTCGGCAAGGTCGAGTCGGGACAGGCCGACGCCGGGCTCGTCTACGTCACGGACGTCAAGGGCGCGGGCGACAAGGTGGACGGGGTGTCGTTCGACGAGTCGAAGAGCGCCGTGAACACGTACCCGATCGGCGTCGTGCGGGGTTCGTCGAACGTCGCGCTCGCGAAGTCGTTCAGCGCGTACGTCCGCTCGGCCGAGGGCGAGAAGGTGCTCACGACGGCGGGCTTCGGCGCACCGTGACGAGCAGGTCGGGCACGGCGGCACCGTGGTGGTTGCCGGTCCCGGCCGTGCTCGGGGGACTGTTCGTCGTCGTCCCGGTGCTCGCGATGGTCGGCCGGGTGGACTGGACGTCCTTCGTCGCGCTCGTCACCGCACCGTCGTCCCTCACCGCACTGGGGTTGAGCCTCGGCACGGCCGCGGCCGCGACCGGCATCGCGTTCGTCCTCGGGCTCCCGCTCGCCGTCGTCTTCTCCCGCGTCCGCTCCCGCTGGGTCGGTGTCGCGCGCGCCGTCGTGCTCCTGCCCCTCGTCCTGCCACCCGTCGTCGGCGGACTCGCCCTCCTCGCAGCGTTCGGCCGCATCGGGCCCGTCGGTGGCTTCCTCGCCGACCACGGCGTCCGCATCGCGTTCACCACGGCGGCGGTCGTGATGGCGCAGACGTTCGTCGCGATGCCGTTCCTCGTGTCGGCGATCGAGGGCTCGCTCCGGATCGGCGGCGACCGGCTGGAGCGCATCGCGTCCACGCTCGGTGCCGGTCCGACGCGGGTGCTGTTCACCGTGACGATCCCGCGTGCCCTGCCCGGCATCGCGTCCGGCCTGGTGCTCTGCTTCGCCAGGGCCCTCGGTGAGTTCGGTGCGACGCTGACCTTCGCCGGCAGCCTGGAGGGCGTCACCCGCACCCTGCCGCTGGAGATCTACCTGCAGCGGGAGGTCGACCCGGACACGGCCGTCGCGCTGGCGCTCGTGCTCGTCGTGGTCGCGGTCGTCGTGATCGGGCTGACCTCGATCCGCACCGGAGCCCGGGCGGCCTGGTCGTGAGCGGGCTCCGCGCCCACGTGGTCCTGCGGGACCGCGACGTCGACGTGGTCGTCGAGGTGGGGCCGGACGAGTGCGTCGCGGTCATCGGGCCGAACGGCGCCGGCAAGTCGTCGATCGTCGAGGCCGTCGCCGGCCTGCTCGCACTCGACGCCGGGTCGATCGACATCGACGGCAGCACGGTCGACGGCGGCCGTCGACCCGTGCCACCGCACCGACGCCGGGTCGGTCTGGTCGCGCAGCGCTCCGACCTGTTCCCGAACCTGTCGGTGGCCGGCAACGTCGGCTACGGTCCGCGGTCCGCCGGAAGGCGCGGACGGGAGGCACGGGTCGCCTCCGACAGGGCCCTGGTACTCGTCGACGCGGTCGGGTTGGCCGACCGCGATCCCGCGACCCTGTCCGGCGGGCAGGCGCAGCGCGTCGCGATCGCCCGGGCGCTCGCCGCCGACCCCGCCGTGCTCCTGCTCGACGAGCCCACGTCCGCGCTCGACGTCGAGGCGCGGGGCAGCGTGCGTGCGGCCCTGGCGACCGCGATCGCCGGGCGCCCGAGCCTGCTCGTCACGCACGACCCCATCGAGGTCGTCACGCTCGCGACCCGGGTGCTCGTCGTCGACCACGGCCGGGTCGTCGAGTCCGGCACGACCGCCGAGGTCCTCGGGCGTCCGACGAGCGACTTCGGTGCCGCGTTCTCCGGACTGGTGCTGCTCGCCGGGACCGCCACCGCTGGTGGGATCGCGCTCGACGGCGGCGGCGAGCTGTCGGGGCGGACGCGGGTCGAGCCTCCAGGCCGCCGGTGTCTGGCGGCCTACCACCCGACCGCCGCGGTCGTCGGCCCTGACGGCTCCGGTCTGCTGCGGACCGTCACCGCGCTCGAGCCGCGGGACGGACTCGTGCGCATCCATGCGCAGGAGCTGGTCGCGGACGTGACCGTGGCGGCCGCCAGCAGGCTCGGGCTCGCGGTCGGTGACGACGTCCGGATCGCGGTGCCGGTCGGCGAAGTGGACGTGTACGAACCGCGACGGTGACAGGATTGCCCGGTGACGAGGATCCTCCGGGCGTGGCCCATCGCAGTGCCCGTGATCGCCGCGATCGTGCTCGTGGTCTCCTTCGGCCGGCACGACCTCGGGACGGCGGTCGTCGTCCTCGTCGCGGTCGTCCTCGCCGGCACGGTGCTCGCGGCCGTGCACCACGCGGAGGTCGTGGCGCACCGCGTCGGCGAACCGTTCGGGTCGCTCGTGCTCGCCGTCGCCGTGACGATCATCGAGGTCGCCCTCATCATCGCGCTCTCCAGCTCCGGAGGCGCCAAGGCCGAGACACTGGCGCGGGACACGGTCTTCTCTGCGGTGATGATCACGATGAACGGGCTCGTCGGGCTCGCGATCCTGATCGGCACCCTGCGGCACAACACCGTGCGGTTCAACCAGGAGGGCGCCTCCGCCGCGACCATGACCGTCGCCGCGCTCGCGGTGCTGACGCTGGTGCTGCCGACGTTCACCACCGGCACCTCCGACTCGTCGTTCACCGCGGTCCAACTCGTGTTCGTGGCAGTGGCGTCCCTCGCGCTCTACGGGTTGTTCGTCGTCACCCAGACCGTGGCGCACCGCGACTTCTTCCTGCCGGTGAACCGGTCGGGCGGGGTCCTCGAGGAATCCGAGGACACCCACGCCGACCGTCCAGCCGGACGCGCGACGCTGATCTCGCTCGGGCTGCTGCTCCTGGCGCTCGTGACCGTGGTCGGGCTGGCGAAGGTGGAGTCGCCCGCGATCGAGGCCGGTGTCGCCGCGGTCGGGTTCCCGCCGTCGTTCGTCGGTGTCGTGATCGCGCTGCTCATCCTGCTGCCGGAGGGCATCGCGGCGTCGAAGGCCGCTGCACGCAACCGGATCCAGACGAGCCTGAACCTGGCGATGGGATCGGCGATGGCGTCGATCGGGTTGACGATCCCGGCGATCGCGATCGCCTCGTTCTTCACCGACGGGGTGCTGCTGCTCGGCCTCGGGTCGGCGCAGATCGTGCTGCTCGCGCTGACCATCGTCGCCGCGGTGCTCACGGTGCTGCCCGGACGAGCGACGCGGCTGCAGGGCGGGGTCCACCTGGTGATCTTCGCCGCGTTCATCGTCCTGTCGGTCAGCCCGTAGCGCGCTGCCCTGCCCAGCGGGTCAGCCGTCGGCAGGTCAGCCGTCGGCGGGTCAGCCGCCGGCGAAGGGCGGCATCACGTCGACCAGTGCGACACCGGTGAGCGGGGTCGACCGGTCGCGGGTGCTCACGCCGTCGACGAGGTACGAGCACCGCTCCTGCAGGGCCGTCCAGCGCTCGGGGTCGTCGGCCCGCACGGCGCGCAGGGCGTCGTCGAGCGTGTGGGCGTCCGTCGTGGTCTCGTCGAGGCCGACGGCAGCGCGCGCCGCGGCGAAGAACCGGATCGTCGTCACCTCAGCCGCCGATCGCGCTCATGCCACGGGACGGGTGCACCATGCCGTCGGCGTCGTCCCCGTGGTCCCGCGGCTTCGCCCACATCGCCCGCCGCCACAGGTCGAGCACGTCGGTGTCCGACGCGCCCGCGCGCATCGGGTCGAGGAGGTCGGACTCGTCGTCGGAGAACAGGCAGCTCCGGACGTGGCCCTCGGCGGTCAGCCGGGTGCGGGTGCAGTCGGCGCAGAACGACTCGGTGACGCTCGCGATGACGCCGACGGTGCCGAGTTCGTCGCCCGTGGACCGTGCGGCGACCCGGAACCGTTCGGCGGGGGCACCGTCCCGCGGGGCGTCGTGCGGCGTCAGCACGAAGCGGTCGCCGAGCAGCGCTCGGGTCTCGGCAGCGGTGACCATGTCGTCGCCGTCCCAGGCGTGTCCGGGGTCGAGCGGCATCTGCTCGATGAAGCGGAGCTCGTGGCCGCGGTCCAGGCACCACGCGAGCAGGTCGGGTGCGAGGTGGTCGTTCACGCCGCGGAGCAGGACGGCGTTGATCTTCACGCCGAGTCCGGCATCGTCCGCGGCGGCGATCCCGTCGAGGACACGGTCGAGGAACGGCCGACGGGTGACCTCCGCGAACACGTCGGGGTCGACGGTGTCCAGCGAGACGTTGATCCGGTCGAGTCCGGCGGCCCGCAGATCGGCGGCGCGTGCGGCGAGCCCGATCGCGTTGGTCGTCAGCGAGACCTCCACCCCGAGCGCAGCGGTCCGGGCGATGACGTCCGCCAGGTCACGGCGGAGCAGCGGTTCGCCGCCCGTGAAGCGGACCTTGCGGATGCCGAGGTGCGCTGCGCCCAGACGGACGAGCCGTTCGATCTCCTCGGCGGTCATCAGCGATTCGTTCGGGATGACCGGCAGCCCCTGCTCCGGCATGCAGTACGTGCACCGGAGGTTGCACCGCTCGGTGAGGGACACACGGAGGTCGACCGCCCGTCGGCCGAACCGGTCGAGCAGGCCGTCGTCGTCCGGCCGGTGGGGGATCGGCGCGGACGGCTGCCGGACGCGACGGAGCAGTCCCGTCGACGGGAGCATGCGAGCCGTCATGGCAGCGATGATACGGCGGGTCGTCGGTCGCGCACCGGGAGCAGTCGCCGGTCGCGCCCCGGGAGGAGCCGGTCGCGCCAGCGGATCCAGTCCGACCGGTCCGTCCGGATGACCGTCACCACCACGATGACCAGGATCGCCGCGCCGAGCCACCAGCGGTACGCGTCCACCGACGGCCACACACCACGCAGGGCGATCGCGAGCGCGATGGACATCCACTCCCACCGCCCCGAGAGCACCACGAACGGGATCAGGAGCAGCGCGTACCAGGGGTACCGCGGCGTCACCGCGAGGAAGGTCACGCCGATCATCAGGACCTCGCCTGACCACGGTCGGCTCGGGTCCGAGAGGCGCCACGCGAGCACCGCTGCGACGAGGACGACGAGCGCGACGATCACCGTGCCGAGGTCGCCCTTCGCGACGAGCGACACGAGGGCGAAGCGGGAGCCGTCCTCGTACCCCTCCTCGGTCAGGTAGCCGGGCAAGTACCCGAGCACCTTCGCTCCGGTCGACGCGACGTAGGGGACGTAGAGCAACCCGAACACGGCGATGCCGACGGGTACCGCCCACCAGTTCCGCCACCGGCCGAGCAGCGCCGGGTAGACGATCGCCGGGATGAGCTTCGTGCACGTCGCGGCGCCGAGCATGATCCCGCCCCAGATCGGCCGGCCGAACGCGACCAGCACGGCGCCGGCGGTCGCGAGGGCCGCGCCGACGACGTCGACGTGGGAGTTCGTGACGGCCTCGGACGCCACGAGCGGGCACCACGCCCAGAGCGCCGCCCACCAGGCCGGGCGGCCGATGCGGCGCAGGACGACGAGGAGTCCGACGGTGACGCCGAGCGAGACGAGCAGGCCGGCGAGCTGGAACGGCCAGTACTGCACGGTGGCCGGCACGGAGAAGCGCACGAGCGCGAACCACAGCTCGGCCATCGGCGGGTAGATCGTCGGCACGTCGGGGCGGTTGATCGCCGTGCAGTGTCCGGCTGCCCCGTCCCCGAGCCCGCGGTACCGCGGCTGCAGCGGCTCGCACGTGCCGTTCACCTTGTCCGGGAACAACCACTCCGGACGGAGGCCGGACAGCGCGGTCGACTGCGGCGTGTGCGCGTACGGCGAGACCCCGGCGTGCTGGACGATGCCGTCCCAGGCGTAGCGAGCAGAGTCGGTGCTGGTGTTCGGCTGACCGACCATGGCGGCGAGCCCCACGACCACGGCGCCGCCGAGGACGATGATGGTGACCAGACGAGCCGGGACGAACCGGAGCCCGACGACCGCGACGACGAACACCGCCCAAGCGATCAGGGTCCACGCAACGAATGGTTGTCGATGACCGGACCGGAGGAACCCCAGATGCGTGACCCCGAAGGCGATGACGCCCGCCAGGGCCAGCACGCCGATGACGGCGAGCACGGTCGGGAGCAGGGTGCCGGGACGCAGACGCATGGTCCGTCGAGGCTACCGACGTTCGTCCGGCAGGGCCTCCACGATGCCCGGGCCGCCATGGCCTCCCCGAACCGGAACGCGCGATCGGCGGTCGTCATCGGACGGCTGCTCGGCATCGCGTTCCTGATCTGCTTCGGGACCGGTGTCTACAGCCACCTGCTGCAGGACCCGCTGCCCGGGATGCGCTTCCCGACCAGGCCCGTGCAGCTCTACCAGTTCACGCAGGGGCTCCACATCACGGCGGGGATCGCGATCATCCCCCTGCTCCTCGCGAAGCTCAACACCGTGATGCCCGCGTTGGCCCAGGACCCGCCGGTGCGGAACGTCCTGCACTTCCTCGAGCGTGCGTCGATCGCGGTGTTCGTCGCGGCGTCGATCGTGCAGGTCGCGACCGGGCTCGTGAACACGTTCCAGTGGTACCCGTGGCCGTTCCCGTTCCGGCAGGTGCACTACGCGCTGGCGTACGTCATCATCGGGTCGCTCGTGATCCACATCGGCGCGAAGCTCCGGGTGATCAGCCGCTACTGGCGGAAGCGGGACTCCTACGACGCGGACGGCCGTTTCGTGCACGACGACACCGTCGGCAGCGAGCTGCCGGCGTACGACGCCACCGCGGCGTACCCGCGGGGGATCACCGGCCGCGTGATGCGGTGGGCCGACGGGGCGGGGCCGGGCCGAGCCTCCCGTCCGGAACAGACCGAACAAACCGAACGGACCGAACAGGCCGGACAGGCCGGACGGCCGGAACCGACCGCCGGTCGACGCGAGCGGATCGCCCGTCGCGGCTTCTTCACGGGCATCGCGGCCGCGACCGCCGGCGTCGTGGTGCTCACCGCCGGCCAGTCCTCGAAGCTCGCCGAGCCGTTCAACGTCTTCGCGCCCCGCAAGCGGCACATCGGCCCGAACGGTCTCCCGGTGAACCGGACCGCGCGGGCAGCTGGCGTCCTCGCGACCGCGACCGCAGCGGACTGGTCGCTCACGGTGGCCGGTCCAGCGGTGACGAGGATGTTCTCCCGCGCCGAGCTCGTCGCGCTCGGGACCACCGAGGCGGCGCTGCCGATCTCGTGCGTCGAGGGATGGAGTCAGATGGCGACCTGGAAGGGAGTCCGGATGCGCGACCTGCTCCGAGCGGTGCAGGCCGACCCGTCCTCGCACGTGCGGGTGACCAGCCTGGAGCGCCACGGCGGCTACCGGATCATGGACATGGGGCCGGAGTACGCGTCCGACCCGACGACGCTCGTGGCGCTCGAGCTGAACGGCGCGACGCTCGACCTCGACCACGGGTTCCCCGCTCGGATCATCGCGCCCGGGCGGCCCGGCGTGCTGCAGACGAAGTGGATCGCGAAGATCGAGGTGCTCTCGTGAAGGCCGCGCGGATCGTGCTCGTCGTCGTCGGGGTCCTCGTGATCGCGTTCGGCGCGTACGTCATGGTCACCACCGTCCGTCCGAACCGCATCGGGGGCCTCGCAACCTGGCTCCTCGGCGCGGTGATCCTGCACGACGCGATACTGTCGCCGTTCGTGGTCCTCGTCGGTCTCGGACTCCGCCGGGCCGGCCGTGCGCTCCGCCTGTGGGTACTCGTGGTGGTGCAGGCGGCCGTCGTGCTCGGGAGCGTGCTGGCGCTGGTCGTCCTGCCGGAGATCGCCGCGAAGCACCACGGTGCGAAGAACCCCACGGTGGTGCCGTTCGACTACACCACGCGGTTGCTCGTCGTCGAGGGCGCACTGCTGCTCGTGGTCGTCGCGGTGCTCGTCGTGGGGTGGCTGACGGCTCGGCGGAACTCCAGGGTGGTTGAAACGACAACCATTTCGTAGGATGGGAGCATGACCGACGAGACGCCCTGGCTGACGCGCGAGCAGCTGCGTGCCTGGATGAAGCTCGTCGCGGTGATGGAACTCCTGCCGGCAGCGCTCGACCAGCAGCTCCAGCGAGACGCCGACCTGACCCACTTCGACTACATGGTCATCGCCATGCTCTCCGAGACCGACACGCGCACCCTCCGGATGTCCGCGCTCGCATCGGCGACGAACGCGTCGCTCCCGCGGCTGTCGCACGTGGTGTCCCGGCTCGAGAAGCGCGGACTCGTCGCGCGCTGCCCGTCCACCGACGACCGCCGCGCGACCGACGTGCGGCTCACGGACGCCGGGTACGCCACGATCGTGGAGGCAGCGCCCGACCACGTCCGTACCGCCCGTCGCTTCGTGATCGACGCGCTGACCGACGAGCAGGTCGCCCAGCTCGACGGCATCGCGAAGTCGCTGCTCACCACGCTCGACCCCGAGGGGCGCTTCGCGGCGCTGACCTACCCCCGGGACGACGACGACGCGGCCATCTGCGAGGCGCGGCTGACCGGTACCGCGGCCGACTGACGCGGGCCTCGCCGCCGGGCGTCGCCACGTCTGTGCACTCGCCGCGGGGCGGGCGGGAGGCCCGGTGCGGGGCCGCCGCGCGCCTCCCGCCGGGCGGTGCGCGCGTGTGCCTGGCGCCGAGTGCGCAGTATTGGTGGCCGGCAGCCGCCGGGCGTCGCCGTGTCTGCGCACTCGTTACGGGGCGGGGGGGACCCGGTGCCAGCCCGACCCGCGCCTCCCGCCCGGCGGTGCGCGCGTGTGCCCGGCGGCGAGTGCGCGGAAGCGGTGGCCGGCAGCCGCCGGGCGTCGCCACGTCTGCGCACTCGCCGCGGGGCGGGCGGGAGGCCCAGTGCCGGGCCGCCACGGCCCCGCACTCGCCGCGGGGCGGGCGGGAGGCCCAGTGCCGGGCCGCCACGGGCCTCCCGCCCGGCGGCGCCCGCTGCGGCGGCGCCCGCTGCGGCGAGTGCGCAGCAGTGGCGACCGGCGGCCGACTGACCCGGCCGTGGCGGCGTGGACGGGTGCAATAGGCTCGGCGGCATGAGCCAGCCCGACGCAGCGTCCGACACGTACAGCTACCTCGGACCCGCCGGCACCTTCACCGAGGCGGCGCTCAAGCTCGTCGACGCGGCTGCCGGCAAGCCCTGGCGGAGCGTCAACAACGTCGGAGAAGCGCTCGACGACGTGATGTCAGGCCGCTCCGTCGGTGCCGTCATCGCGATCGAGAACAGCGTCGACGGCGGCGTCAGCGCCACACAGGACGCCCTCGCCCGGATCCCCGGCGTGCGGATCGTGGGCGAGTACCTCGTCCCGGTCGACTTCGTGCTCGTCGCCCGGCACGGCACCGCGCTCGCCGACGTCCGCACCGTGAACGCGCACCCCGTCGCCTACGCCCAGACCCACCGCTGGCTCGAGACGAACGTCCCCGGGCACGGCCACATCCCGGCCTCGTCGAACGTCGCCGCCGCCGTCGCCCTGCTCGACGAGCACCCCACGGCCGACGCCGCCGTCGCCCCGCCGGGCATCACCGACCACCACGACCTCGCCGTGCTCGCGAGCTCGATCGGCGACAACGCGAGTGCCGTCACCCGCTTCGTGCTCGTCTCGAAGACGCTGAGCATCCCGGAGCGCACCGGTTCGGACAAGACGAGCGTCATCGTCGAACTGCCCGCAGACCACCCGGGTGCCCTCGTCGACATGCTCGAGCAGTTCGCCACGAGGGGCATCAACATGGGGTTGCTGTCCTCGCGGCCGATCGGGGACGAGCTCGGCCGCTACCGGTTCGTCATCGACCTCGACGGGCACGTCGAGGACGAGCGAGTCGCCGATGCCCTGCTCGGCCTGCGTCGGTTCAGCCCGCGCGTGACGTTCCTCGGGTCCTACCCGCGCGCGGATCGGCTGGAGTCCGAGGTGCCGCTGCGCTACTCGGACGAGGCGTTCGTCGAGGCACGGGACTGGCTCCGCGCGATCGTCTCCGGCGAGCCCGACCCGCGCTAGGAGCGCTTGCGCGCGGCGCGGCCGGTCGGCTCCGCGGGCTCCGGCACGCGGACACGGAGCGCCCCCGGGTCGATCCGAGCCCGGAACGCCGAGATCTCGCCGACGGGGTCGCCGTCGATCTCGAACTCGTCCGGCTTCTCGAGCCGCAGCACGAACTCCTCACCACGCAGGTAGCGCAGCGGCCGTTCCTGCTTGGCGCGGGTGATGATCCGACGCCCGACGAACGTGTTGCCGAGCGTCGAGCGGCGGAACCACCGGAGGATCGCGTTCTCCCAGAAGATCCGCGCGCCGATCCGCACCCAGCCGAAGAACCCCCGGGGACGCATGACCACGATGTCGAAGACCCCGTCGTCGATCTCGGCCTCCGGCAGGAGCATCGCGTTCGCCTGGAGCATCCCGCAGTTGCCGACGATGACCGAGTGTCCGCGGACGGACTTCGTCGTGGACTCGTCGAGCCGGTACCGGAAGTCGAACCCGTCGATGTCGCGCACGGACCGGAACAGCGAGTCGACGTAGGCGAGCCACCCGACGCGCTTCTTGAGCCCGGGGCGGGTGTTCGCGAGCATCCGGGCATCGAGCCCGAGCCCCGCCATCACCAGGAAGCCGTACTGCTCGCGGGTGCCGTCCGGGCGCTCGAGTCCGAGGATCCCGAAGTCGATCGGCCGGTCGGTCCCGTGGAAGATCGCGTGGGTGCTGGCGTCCAGGTCGTCGAGGGGCAGCTTCATGTTGCGGGCGAGCAGGTTGCCCGTACCGCTCGGCAGCAGCGCGAGGGAAGCATCCGAGCCGTGCACGACCTCGCCCACCGCACGCACGGTCCCGTCCCCGCCGGCAGCGGCGATCACGTCGGCGCCGGCTTCGAGGGCCTCGCGGGCCATCCCTCCGCCCGGGTCCTCCTCCGTGGTCTCGAACCACAGCGTCGCGTTCCAGCCGGCTTCCTGCTCGTACTTGGCCACCGTCTGCTTCAGTGTGGGGAGGTGCACCTTGACCGGGTTGTAGACCACGGCCGCAGTGCGGTGCTCGGTGGCGAGGGCGTCCGACTGCGCGGGCGCGGTCTCCGAGGGCGATGACATGGCTCAACGGTACCGGCGGGGCCTGCGTGTCGCGCTCCGGGACCAGAACCCGACGGGAGGCTCGTGCCGCCGCCGCCACGAGCCTCCCGTCCATCTCGGTCTGGCTAGGATGAACCGGTGATTGACCCCCAGCTGCTGCGCGACGATCCCGATGTCATCAAGGCCTCACAGGCTGCGCGCGGCGCCTCCGTCGACGTCGTCGACGAGGCGGTCGCCGCGGACGCCGCCAGGCGGAGCGCGATCTCGTCGTTCGAGGCCCTGCGTGCCGAGCAGAACGCCTTCGGCAAGACCGTCGCCAAGGCGCCGAAGGACGAGAAGGCCGCGCTCGTGCAGCAGGCCCAAGCGCTCGCCGCCGGCGTGAAGGAGGCACAGGCCGCCGTCACGGCCGCCGAGGAGACCTTCAACCGCGTCGTCCGGTCGATCCCGAACGTCGTGCTGCCCGGCGTGCCCGCCGGTGGCGAGGACGACTTCGTCACGATCAAGACCGTCGGTACCAAGCCGGAGTTCGACTTCGAGCCGAAGGACCACGCCGATCTCGGCGAGCTCCTCGACATCATCGACATCCCCCGCGGCGTCAAGGTGTCCGGCTCGCGCTTCTACTTCCTCAAGGGCCTCGGCGCCCGGCTCGAGATCGCGCTGATGTCTCTCGGGCTCGACCGGGCGATCCAGCACGGCTTCACGCCCCTCATCACGCCGACGCTCGTGCGTCCCGAGACCATGGCCGGCACCGGGTTCCTCGGCGAGCACGCGGCCGAGGTGTACCGGCTCGAGGCCGACGACCTGTACCTGACCGGCACCAGCGAGGTCGCCCTCGCCGGGTACCACGCGGACGAGATCCTCGCGTTCGGCGCCGAGGACCCGGCCCTCCGCTACGCCGGGTGGTCGACCTGCTACCGGCGCGAGGCCGGCTCGGCGGGCAAGGACAACCGCGGCATCCTCCGGGTCCACCAGTTCAACAAGCTCGAGATGTTCTCCTACGTCCACCCGGACGAGGCGGACGCCGAGCACGCGAAGTTGATGGCGTACCAGGAGTCGATGCTGCAGGACCTCGGGCTGCACTACCGCGTGATCGAGACCGCAGCCGGTGACCTCGGCACGTCGGCCGCGCGGAAGTACGACCTCGAAGCGTGGGTCCCGACGCAGGGCACCTTCCGCGAGCTCACCTCGACGTCGAACTGCACCACGTTCCAGGCCCGCCGCCTCGACATCCGCTACCGCACCGAGAGCGGCAAGACGGCCCCGGTCGCCACGCTCAACGGCACGCTGGCCACCACGCGCTGGCTCGTCGCGATCCTCGAGACCCACCAGCAGGCGGACGGCACGGTCGTCATCCCCGAGGTCCTGCGCCCCTACCTGGGCGGCGTCGAGGTGATCGAACCCCGATGAACGACGCCCACGGCACGGCCGCGACCCGCGTGAAGCGCTGGCTCGTCGCCCTCGACATCGACGGCACCGTGATGCGCGAGGACGGTGTCGTGACGTCCACCACCGTCGAGGCGATCAAGTCCGCTGCCGCTGCCGGGCACGAGGTCATGCTCTCCACCGGTCGTAGCGAGGGCATGACCGTTCCCGTGCTGCAGACGCTCGGCATCGAACCGGAGTACCTCGTGTGCGCGAACGGCGCGGTGACCCTTCGTCGCTCGGACGCCCCGCACGCGATCAACGGCTACGTGCGGGTGCACGTCGAGACCTTCGACCCGACCGACGTGCTGCAGACGATCCGCGGTGCGCTGTCGAACGCGGCGTACGGCGTCGAGTCGCCCGACGGGCGCTACCTGCTCGCGGGGGAGTTCCCGGACGACGCCATGACGAAGCACGGATCCCACGTCGACTTCTCGCAGCTGCTGGGCGTCCGTGCGACGCGGGTCGTCGTGATCTCCCCCGAGCACGGGCTCGAGGAGTTCCTCGCGATCGTCGACCGGATGGGGCTGCACAAGGTCTCGTACAACGTCGGGTGGACCGCCTGGCTCGACATCGCACCAGAGGGCGTGACGAAGGCGACCGCGATGGAGCGCGTGCGGGAGTGGTTCGACATCCCGCGCTCACGGGTCTTCGCCGCGGGGGACGGCCGCAACGACATCGACATGCTGCGGTGGGCCTCCACCTCCGGCCGCGGCGTCGCCATGGGGCAGGCCCCGGAGGACGTGGTCGACGCTGCGAGCGAGATCACCGGCGGCGTGACGGACGACGGGCTCGCCGCGGCCCTGGACACACTGCCCCGCTGACATCCCCACCCGTCGCCTGAGCGACAGCGAACAACGCCGAAGGGCACCGCATCTGCGGTGCCCTTCGGCGTTGCTGCGTCACCACGCCGCATCTCGGATGATATGTGAATGTTGCATGTTCACTCTCGTATTGATATATTTCACTACGAGAGTCTTCGGGCCGTGTCACGGTGCCACCTCTCGAACCCCGAATCGATCAGAGAGGTCCCATGTCGTCCACGTCGCCCAAATCCCATCTCATGCGACGCCGCCCCGTCGTTCGCGTCGTCCTCGTGCTCGTGTCGCTCATCGCGGCGTGGCACATCTTCGCCCAGCTGCTCTGGATCGCCCCGTACTCGGCGGCCATGCGCTCGATCGTCCCGGGCAACTTCCTGACCAGCTGGCAGATCCCGTTCTTCGGGCAGAGCTGGTCCGTCTTCGCCCCTGACCCCATCAACGGCAACTACCACTTCTACGTCCGCGCGGTCGAGAACGTCGACGGCAAGCAGCAGAACAGCGAGTGGATCGACGCCGCCGAGGACGAGCTCAAGCTCTCCCGCCACAACCTCCTCCCGCCGCGTGCCGCCGGCCTCGCCAACGAGCAGGCCAGCAAGTACCGCGACGCGTACAGCAAGCTCAACGAGAAGCAGCAGGAAGTCGTCCAGGCGAACTACTACACCGGCGCCGACTGGAAGTCCCGGTTCGAGAGCGCCCTCTACAAGGCGTCGGGCGACGACGCGACGGCCAGGGCGAACGCCGGCTCGTTCATCACCCAGCACGCCTACACGAGCGCCTACGCCACCCAGGTCGCCAAGACGATGTGGGGTGAGGACGTCACGACGATCCGCTTCGCCATCTCCCGCCAGAACGCGGTGCCCTTCGACCAGCGCAACAACCCCGACGCGAAGCCAGAACCCGAGCAGTGGTCCCCGACGGGCTGGCGCGGCACCTTCATCATGCCCGGCCAGTCCCACAAGGACTTCGCCGACACCTTCAAGAAGCTCGCAGAGGAGAAGTGACCATGGGCAACATCATCACCGCCGAGGCCGCTCGCCTCGGCCGCATGCTCAAGGACCTCGCGTGCGCGGGTCGCGCCGGAGTCGTCACGCTCGCCAGCCGCGGTGCCACCTTCTCCGAGGACTGGCTCCTCGGCAAGAAGCGAGCCCTGTACGGCCTCGCGGTCTTCCGCATCCTGATCGGCGTGATGGGGATGGGGATCCTCGCCGCCAACTGGTCGACCCGCCTCTACGCGTACGGCGCCGGCTCCGCGTGGACCGGGCAGCACCTCTACCCGGGCAGCGACTTCGAGAAGATCTGGCTGTTCAAGTGGTTCAACTTCGTCGGCCCGGACAACGTCGGCTTCACGCTGAGCTACATCGGCCTGTTCGTCATCGCCTTCCTGGTGGCGATCGGGTGGCGCACGAAGTTCGTCCTGCCGGTGTACCTGGTCTTCTACGTGTCGTTCATCGAGATGAACGACCTGCTCAGTGACCAGAGCGACAACCTCCTGCGCATGGTCATGATCTACATGCTCTTCGCGGACACCTCGGCCCGGCTCTCGCTCGATGCTCGCCGCCACGCGAAGTCGCACGACGCTCTGCGCCGTTTCGACCGCCGCAGCCGCATGGTCCGCCCGTACACCGCGATGTTCCACAACCTCGCCATCGTCGTCACCACCATGCACGTCGGCTTCGTCTACATGTCCGGCGCGCTCTACAAGGCACAGGGCGGAACCTGGGGTGCAGGCACCGCGGTCTACGGCCCGCTCATGGTCGACCGGTTCTCCACCTGGCCCGAGATCGCGAAGATCATCACCACCTGGGGCCCCATGGTCGCCGCGTTCTCGTGGGGCACGATCATCCTGCAGATGATGTTCCTGCCGATGCTGCTGAACCGCATCACCCGCATCATCGTCCTGATCGGCATCATGTCGTTCCACGTCGGCATCGGCGTCCTGATGGGCCTGCCGTTCTTCTCCATGGCGATGATCGCCGTCGACGCGATCTTCGTCCGCGACCACACCTGGCGCGCCATGGGCCGCGGCCTCAAGCGCGCCTGGGGCAACGCGGCGCGACGCTCGCCCGGGGTCACCTTGGCGGAGCGGCGGACGACGGCGGACGCCGTCGCAGCCACCCCGGTGGACGACGCGTGGTCCGGTGCGGCTCCCGTCTCGCCGGTGGTCGCCACTGACGACCTGGAGGCCGGGGTCGCCCCCGTCGCGACCGCGACGGACGTCGACGTGGTCACCACGACTCCCGAGCCGGCCACGCTGTGGACGCGACGCCCTGCCGAGAGCGCGAGCCGTGCCTCCAGTCCGGACGACGCGGACGCGGACGCGACCGACCGTCGCGACGACTCCGTGGTGGTCTGAGCGTGCGGGCCGTCGTCGTCGGCAGCGGGCCCAACGGGCTCGCCGGCGCGATCCGGCTGGCGCAGGCAGGCGCGAGCGTCACCGTGCTCGAGTCGCACTGGCGGGTCGGGGGAGCGGTCGGTTCCGCGGAGCTGACCGCCCCCGGCCTGGTCCACGACCTGGGAGCGTCGTTCATGCCGCTCGCCTCTGCCTCGCCGTTCCTCCGTTCCCTCGAGCTCGAGCGGCACGGCGTGCACTGGGACGAGGCGCCTGCCGCGCTCGCCCACCCGCTCGACGACGGCAGCGTCGGCCTGCTGTACCGCGACATCGCGGCGACGGCCGAGGGCATGGGCGTCGACGGGTCCACCTGGCGCAACCTGTTCGGACCCTTCGCCGAGCGGTTCGACGACCTGACCGCCGATGCCCTGCAGCCCCTGGCTCGCATGCCCCGACACGCGGCGCTGATGGCGCGGTTCGGGGCTCTGGCCTCGCAGCCTGCGCTGCGGCTCGCCGGTTCTTTCCGTGAGGAACGGCACCGCGCGCTGTTCGCCGGCATCGCCGCGCACGCGTTCGGACGGCTCGACACGACGTTCTCCTCCGCCATCGGTGTGATGCTCGCATCCGCCGGGCACGCGGTCGGCTGGCCGGTCGTCCGGGGTGGTGCGCAGGTGCTCGCCGACGCCCTGGTCACGGAACTCGAGTCGCTCGGCGGGCACGTCGAGACCGGCCGCACCGTCACCGACGTCCGCGAGCTCGGAGACGCCGACGTCGTGCTCCTCGACGTCGCACCGAGCGCTGCCGTCGAGATCCTGCACCACCGGATCTCCGAGCGCTCCCGCCGGGCGTTCACCGAGTACGCGCACGGTCCCGCCGCCTACAAGGTGGACTTCGCGATCGACGGCGACATCCCGTGGATCGCAGCCGAGTGCCAGGAAGCCGGCGTCGTGCACCTCGGCGGCACCGCGGACGAGGTCGCTGCTGCGGAGGCCCAGGTGGTCGGTGGCAAGTCCTCGCGGGCGCCGTTCACCCTGGTCGGCCAGCAGTGGAAGGCCGATCCGACGCGGTCCGCGGGCGGACTCAACCCCGTCTGGGCGTACGCCCACGTGCCGTACGGGTCGACCGTCGCCGCCGAGAACCGGATCACCAGCCAGATCGAGCGCTTCGCACCCGGGTTCCGGGAGCGCATCGTGTCCACCCGCGTCACCAGTGCGATGGGGTTGGCGGCGGCGAACTCGAACTTCGTCGGGGGTGACATCAACACCGGGGCGAACACCTTCCGGCAGCTGATCGCCCGGCCGACCTTCGGGCCGAATCCGTACCGGACGGGCGTGCCCGGCGTGTACCTCTGCTCCGCTGCCACACCGCCAGGGCCGGGCGTGCACGGCATGAGCGGTGTCAACGCGGCGAACCGGGCACTCAACGCCGCATGAACGACTTCCGGCCCGGGTGCCATCGCCCGGGCCGGGCTCGACCGGAGCATCCCCCATGTGCGCCGGCCGGGGACCCCTGTACGTGATGAGCGTGTGCGGGGATCAATCAGGAGATGGCCGATGACGGCGCTCCACGACAGGAAGAAATCAATCACATGAGCAAGCACAAGCGCTCTGCCACACGCAAGATCGTCGCAGCGTCGACGATCGGTGCGCTCGCGGCATCCGGTGCCGCGTTCGGCGTTCTTTCATCGGCGCAAGCAGATGACGCCTTGAAGGTAAAGTCCACACAGTCTGAATCGCGTGCATCTGTCAACTCGATCACCGGTCCGCTCGTCTTCCCGACGTCCGGCGGCAAGTTCGTGCGATGGACCGGATCGCAAGCGGGCGTCGGAAACAATGCCGCTGCTGGTCAAGTCTTCGACACCGCGGCCCAGGCATTCGCCGCGAACCTCGCGCAGTTCACCTACCCGAGTTCGGGCGAGTCTGGGCCGATCACCAATGCGGCGGGCCAGTGCCTGTGGGTCAAGAACGACTACAACCAGTCCTCCGGTGGTGCATGGGTCAACCAGACATCATCTGACTTCCGGGCCTGTGGCGGTGCGCCAGGCGCGCGAGCCACGATGACGTTCGTGAACAATCCTACCGACGGCATCGAGACAACCGGTGTCATCTTCAAGACGATCAACGGCCGGGAGTGGCTGGGTCATCTGATCTTCGGACTTTTCAATCGCCAGAACGCCTTCAGCGTCTCGGGCTTGGAGACGAATGCGCCGACGCCCGTCGTTCCGCCGCCCGCGCCGTCGAATGCGAATGCGTCGGCGTCGGCTGCTGCGTCGGCGCGTGCGGATGGGAACAACAATCCGGCTGCGGTTGCGGCGGCGCAGGCGGCGGCGAATGATGATGCGACGTCTGTTGCTGATGCGGCGTCGGACATCACCGCGAAGGGTGCTGCTCGGATCGCGGGTAACCAGACTGTTGCGGCGGCGGCGGATGCTGCGCAGAACGTTGGTGCGAATCCGAACGCTGCTGGTTCGGTTGCTGCGCAGGGTGCGGCGAACAACGATAATTCGTCGCGGACGAATGCGGCTGGTTCGGTTGCGGCGAATGCGTCGCCGAACTCGGCGTCGAAGGGTGCTGCGATCGGGACGTCGTCGACGAATGCGTCGGCGGAGGCGAACGGGAACCGGAATGCGTCGGCGTCGGCGTCGGCGGATGCGGATGGGAACAACAACCCTGCGGCGGTTGCTGCGGCGCAGGCGGCTGCGAATGATGATGGGACGTCGGCTGCGTCGGCGGCTGCGGACATCTCGGCGAAGGCTGCTGCGCAGATCGCGGGGAACCAGCTGACGGCGGCGTCGTCGAATGTGACGCAGAACGCGGACACGGACCCGGGGAGCTCGTCGAAGGCTGCGGCGCAGGCTGCGGCGAAGGCGGACAACTCTACGAAGGCCAATGCTGTGGGTTCGGTTGTCGGTACGGCGAATCCGTCGACGGCGTCGCAGGGCGCCGCGATCGCGTCGTCCTCGTCGAATGCTTCGCAGGAAGCGGCTGCGGATGTGGACGGGAACGAGGACGGTACGCCCGAGGGCAACACTCCGGTTGGCACCCCGCAGGGCACGCCGGTTGGTGACCCGGTTGGTGACCCGGTCGGGACGCCGGTTGGTGACCCGCAGGGGACGCCGGTTGGTGACCCGGTTGGTGACCCGGTGGGGTCGCCGGTTGGCACCCCGCAGGGGACGCCGGTTGGTGACCCGGTTGGTGACCCGGTCGGGACGCCGGTTGGTGACCCGCAGGGCACGCCGGTTGGTGACCCGGTGGGTGACCCGGTCGGGACGCCGGTTGGCACCCCGCAGGGGACGCCGGTTGGTGATCCGGTGGGTGACCCGGTCGGGACGCCGGTTGGCACCCCGCAGGGGACGCCGGTTGGTGACCCGGTGGGTGACCCGGTCGGGACGCCGGTTGGCACCCCGCAGGGGACGCCGGTTGGTGACCCGGTTGGTGACCCGGTCGGCACGCCGGTTGGTGACCCCGTGGGTGACCCGGTCGGGACGCCGGTGGGCACCCCGCAGGGCACCCCGGTTGGTGACCCGCAGGGCACGCCGGTGGGTGACCCTGTTGGTGACCCGGTCGGGTCGCCGGTTGGTGACCCGCAGGGCACCCCGGTTGGTGACCCGCAGGGCACGCCGGTGGGTGACCCTGTTGGTGACCCGGTCGGGTCGCCGGTTGGTGACCCGCAGGGCACCCCGGTTGGTGACCCGCAGGGCACGCCGGTTGGTGACCCGGTCGGGACGCCGGTTGGCACTCCGCAGGGCACCCCGGTTGGTGACCCTGTTGGTGACCCGGTCGGGACGCCGGTTGGTGACCCGGTCGGGACGCCGGTTGGTGACCCGGTTGGTGACCCGGTTGGTGACCCGGTTGGTGACCCGGTCGGCACGCCGGTTGGCACCCCGCAGGGCACCCCTGTTGGTGACCCTGTTGGTGACCCGGTCGGCACGCCGGTTGGTGACCCTGTTGGTGACCCGGTCGGGACGCCGCAGGGCACGCCGGTGGGTGACCCGCAGGGCATCCCCGCAGGCAATGTTGACGGGACGCCTGAGGGTGACGTGAATGGTGATCCGGGTGCGAATGTGAACGCGGGTGCGTCGGTGTCGGCGTCGGCGGCTGCTGATGGTGACAACAACCCGGCTGCGAAGGCGGCGTCGGAGGCGGCTGCGAACAACGATGGCACGTCGGCGGCGTCGGCTGCTGCGGACATCTCCGCGAAGGCTGCTGCGCAGATCGCTGGTAACCAGAAGACGACTGCGTCGGCGGATGCGTCCAAGAACGCGGACTCCACGCCGAATGCGTCGTCGAAGGTTGCGGCGAAGGCTGCTGCTGAGGCGGACAACTCCTCCAACACCAATGGTGGGGCTTCCGTTGAGGCGTCGTCCAAGACGCAGGCGTCGTCGAAGTCCGCAGCGATCGCGGACGCGTCGAAGAACGCGTCGCAGGATGCTGCTGCTGACGTGAATGGTGATCCGGGTGCGAACGTGAATGCGGGTGCGTCGGTGTCGGCGTCGGCGGCTGCTGATGGTGACAACAACCCGGCTGCGAAGGCGGCGTCGGAGGCGGCTGCGAACAACGATGGCACGTCGGCGGCGTCGGCTGCTGCGGACATCTCCGCGAAGGCTGCTGCGCAGATCGCTGGTAACCAGAAGACGACTGCGTCGGCGGATGCGTCCAAGAACGCGGACTCCACGCCGAATGCGTCGTCGAAGGTTGCGGCGAAGGCTGCTGCTGAGGCGGACAACTCCTCCAACACCAATGGTGGGGCTTCCGTTGAGGCGTCGTCCAAGACGCAGGCGTCGTCGAAGTCCGCAGCGATCGCGGACGCGTCGAAGAACGCGTCCCAGGACGCCGCTGGTGACGTGACCGGTGATCCGGGTGCGAATGTGAACGCGGGTGCGTCGGTGTCGGCGTCGGCGGCTGCTGATGGTGACAACAACCCGGCTGCGAAGGCGGCGTCGGAGGCGGCTGCGAACAACGACGGCACGTCGGCGGCGTCTGCTGCTGCGGACATCTCCGCGAAGGCGGCGTCGGAGGTTGCGGGTAACCAGAAGACGACGGCGTCGGCGGATGCGTCCAAGGATGCCAAGACGAAGACGAATGCGTCGTCGAAGGTCGCGGCGAAGGCTGCTGCTGAGGCGGACAACTCCTCCAACACCAATGGTGGGGCCTCGGTTGAGGCGTCGTCCAAGACGCAGGCATCGTCGAAGTCCGCAGCGATCGCGGACGCGTCGAAGAACGCGTCGCAGGATGCTGCCGCGAACGTCAACGTGAACGGGACGCCGAACTCGTCGGCGTCGTCGAACCCGGGGGCGAACGGGAACCCGAACTCGGGCGCGAACGCGAACCCGAACCCGAACACGAACGCCTCGGCGTCGGCGGGTGCGTCGGTGGATGCGGACGGGAACAACAACCCGGCTGCGAAGGCGGCTGCGGTGGCGGCGGCGAACAACGACGCCACCTCGCAGGCGTCGGCTGCGACGGACGTGACGGCGAAGGCTGCGGCGAAGACCGCGGGCAACATGGTCACGACCGCGTCGGCGAACGCGACCAAGGACGTCGCTGCGGACAAGAACGCGGCGGCGAGTGTCGCGGCGAAGGCTGCGGCGAACGCGGACAACTCGTCCTCGACGCGCGCGCAGGCGTCGGCTGCGAAGAACGGCAACGCGAGCGCTGCTGCGTCGTCGGCTGCGACGACGGATGCGTCCTCGAACGCGTCGGGCGCGGCTGCGGGGAACGCGGCCGGGCAGAAGGGCGAGCTCGCGTTCACGGGCTCGGACGTCCTCCCGGTCGTGGCGCCGCTGGCGGGTCTGCTGGTCCTGCTCGGCGGGGCGGTGCTCTTCATCGCCAAGCGCCGCAAGGCCACCGACAAGGCCTGACCTCAGGTGGGGAGCTCGCACTGCGGGCTCCCCACTGCCGCGTGTCCTGGTGGGGGCCGCTGCGCACCAAAGCGGCCCCCACCACCGCAACCCGAGCCTCCCGGCTCGCGCTCGTTCCTCACTGCTGCATCACACTCCGAAAGTGACGACATGAAACACACGGCACCCCCTTGCGCGCGGCGCAAGGGAATCCTCCTGACGTGCGGCGCGCTCGGTCGATGATCGGTGTCCCCGTCGCGATCGTGGTCCTGCTGCTGGGCGGCGTGCTGCTCCTCGCAGCACGCCGCCATGGCCGCGAGACGGACCGCACCCAGGCCTGATCAGCCACCACCCCAGCGACTCCGGACCACACCAGCTGGGGGGTCGCTGACACTCGCATTTTCCTTCCGAGGTCCTCTCCTTCGGACGAACAGCTTCCGGCCCGGGTGCCATCGCCCGGGCCGGGCTCGACCGGAGCATCCCCCATGTGCGCCGGCCGGGGACCCCTGCGCGTGATGAGCGTGTGCAGGGATCAACCAGGAGCCGACCAGCGATGGTGCTCCGCTACAGAAAGAAATCAATCACATGAGCAAGCACAAGCGCTCTGCCACACGCAAGATCGTCGCAGCGTCGACGATCGGTGCGCTCGCGGCATCCGGTGCCGCGTTCGGCGTCATCTCGTCCGCAAGTGCCGAGGGTGACAATGCCGATCGGATGTCTGCCGCGAAAGCCCAGCCGGGTTCATCGGTGCAAGCAAGCACCATGTCGGGGCCGCTGATCTGGAAAGCGGAGCAACTGCCGGGGTACTACCGGATGAAGAACTTTGTTCTCTCTGAGGGTGGCGCCAACAACATGGTGAAGGGCCTGTACTTCCCAACCCTCGAAGCTGCTCGCGCTGCCGACCTGCACACGTTCACGTTCCCCGGCCCGGGTGAAACTGGTGTGATCATGGACAATGTCACGAAGCAGTGCTACACACCGGCGATCCTGTTCAGCGGATCGGCCGCGCTTCGCTACAACCAACATTACCCGTGTGGTGCGGCACTGCCGCAGCCCAACACCACTCAGACATTTACGCACCAAGCTGACGGGAAGATCCTCGGTGTCGGCGTTACTGGAGCGGTTGGTTCAACGCCGGCCAGAACGCCCGTCTACATGGACCTCGGGGCGAAGGGCCAGACTGAATACGGGGTGTATCTCGTCAATAGCTCAGGAGGCGGCGGTTTCGTTCCCCCTGCTCCGGTGAGTAATGCGAATGCGTCGGCGTCGGCTGCTGCGTCGGCGCGTGCGGATGGGAACAACAATCCGGCTGCGGTTGCGGCGGCGCAGGCGGCGGCGAATGATGATGCGACGTCTGTTGCTGATGCGGCGTCGGACATCACCGCGAAGGGTGCTGCTCGGATCGCGGGTAACCAGACTGTTGCGGCGGCGGCGGATGCTGCGCAGAACGTTGGTGCGAATCCGAACGCTGCTGGTTCGGTTGCTGCGCAGGGTGCGGCGAACAACGATAATTCGTCGCGGACGAATGCGGCTGGTTCGGTTGCGGCGAATGCGTCGCCGAACTCGGCGTCGAAGGGTGCTGCGATCGGGACGTCGTCGACGAATGCGTCGGCGGAGGCGAACGGGAACCGGAATGCGTCGGCGTCGGCGTCGGCGTCGGCGGATGCGGATGGGAACAACAACCCTGCGGCGGTTGCTGCGGCGCAGGCGGCTGCGAATGATGATGGGACGTCGGCTGCGTCGGCGGCTGCGGACATCTCGGCGAAGGCTGCTGCGCAGATCGCGGGGAACCAGCTGACGGCGGCGTCGTCGAATGTGACGCAGAACGCGGACACGGACCCGGGGAGCTCGTCGAAGGCTGCGGCGCAGGCTGCGGCGAAGGCGGACAACTCTACGAAGGCCAATGCTGTGGGTTCGGTTGTCGGTACGGCGAATCCGTCGACGGCGTCGCAGGGCGCCGCGATCGCGTCGTCCTCGTCGAATGCTTCGCAGGAAGCGGCTGCGGATGTGGACGGGAACGAGGACGGTACGCCCGAGGGCAACACTCCGGTTGGCACCCCGCAGGGCACGCCGGTTGGTGACCCGGTTGGTGACCCGCAGGGCACCCCGGTTGGTGACCCGGTGGGTGACCCGGTTGGGACGCCGGTTGGTGACCCGCAGGGGACGCCGGTTGGTGACCCGGTTGGTGACCCGGTGGGGTCGCCGGTTGGTGACCCGGTTGGTGACCCGCAGGGCACCCCTGTTGGCGACCCGGTTGGTGACCCGCAGGGCACGCCGGTTGGTGACCCTGTGGGTGACCCGGTTGGGACGCCGGTGGGCACCCCGCAGGGCACCCCGGTTGGTGACCCGGTAGGTGACCCGGTTGGGACGCCGGTTGGTGACCCCGTGGGTGACCCGGTGGGGACGCCGGTTGGCACTCCGCAGGGCACCCCGGTTGGTGACCCGGTAGGTGACCCGGTTGGGACGCCGGTTGGTGACCCCGTGGGTGACCCGGTGGGGACGCCGGTTGGCACTCCGCAGGGCACGCCGGTTGGTGACCCTGTTGGTGACCCGGTGGGGACGCCGGTTGGCACCCCGCAGGGCACGCCGGTTGGTGACCCTGTTGGTGACCCGGTCGGGACGCCGGTGGGCGACCCGGTTGGTGACCCGGTGGGGACGCCGGTTGGTGACCCGCAGGGCACGCCGGTTGGTGACCCGGTGGGGACGCCGGTGGGTGACCCGCAGGGCACCCCGGTCGGTGACCCGGTCGGTGACCCGGTCGGGACGCCGGTTGGTGACCCGGTTGGGACACCGGTTGGCACCCCGCAGGGCACCCCGGTTGGTGACCCGGTTGGTGACCCGGTTGGTGACCCGGTTGGTGACCCGGTCGGGACGCCGGTTGGTGACCCGGTCGGGACGCCGGTTGGTGACCCGGTCGGGACGCCGGTTGGTGACCCGGTTGGGACGCCGGTTGGTGACCCGGTTGGGACGCCGGTTGGCACTCCGCAGGGCACCCCGGTTGGTGACCCTGTTGGTGACCCGGTCGGGACGCCGGTTGGTGACCCGGTCGGGACGCCGGTTGGTGACCCGGTTGGTGACCCGGTTGGTGACCCGGTTGGTGACCCGGTCGGCACGCCGGTTGGCACCCCGCAGGGCACCCCTGTTGGTGACCCTGTTGGTGACCCGGTCGGCACGCCGGTTGGTGACCCGGTTGGTGACCCGGTCGGGACGCCGCAGGGCACGCCGGTGGGTGACCCGCAGGGCATCCCCGCAGGCAATGTTGACGGGACGCCTGAGGGTGACGTGAATGGTGATCCGGGTGCGAATGTGAACGCGGGTGCGTCGGTGTCGGCGTCGGCGGCTGCTGATGGTGACAACAACCCGGCTGCGAAGGCGGCGTCGGAGGCGGCTGCGAACAACGATGGCACGTCGGCGGCGTCGGCTGCTGCGGACATCTCCGCGAAGGCTGCTGCGCAGATCGCTGGTAACCAGAAGACGACTGCGTCGGCGGATGCGTCCAAGAACGCGGACTCCACGCCGAATGCGTCGTCGAAGGTTGCGGCGAAGGCTGCTGCTGAGGCGGACAACTCCTCCAACACCAATGGTGGGGCTTCCGTTGAGGCGTCGTCCAAGACGCAGGCGTCGTCGAAGTCCGCAGCGATCGCGGACGCGTCGAAGAACGCGTCCCAGGACGCCGCTGGTGACGTGACCGGTGATCCGGGTGCGAATGTGAACGCGGGTGCGTCGGTGTCGGCGTCGGCGGCTGCTGATGGTGACAACAACCCGGCTGCGAAGGCGGCGTCGGAGGCGGCTGCGAACAACGACGGCACGTCGGCGGCGTCTGCTGCTGCGGACATCTCCGCGAAGGCGGCGTCGGAGGTTGCGGGTAACCAGAAGACGACGGCGTCGGCGGATGCGTCCAAGGATGCCAAGACGAAGACGAATGCGTCGTCGAAGGTCGCGGCGAAGGCTGCTGCTGAGGCGGACAACTCCTCCAACACCAATGGTGGGGCCTCGGTTGAGGCGTCGTCCAAGACGCAGGCATCGTCGAAGTCCGCAGCGATCGCGGACGCGTCGAAGAACGCGTCGCAGGATGCTGCCGCGAACGTCAACGTGAACGGGACGCCGAACTCGTCGGCGTCGTCGAACCCGGGGGCGAACGGGAACCCGAACTCGGGCGCGAACGCGAACCCGAACCCGAACACGAACGCCTCGGCGTCGGCGGGTGCGTCGGTGGATGCGGACGGGAACAACAACCCGGCTGCGAAGGCGGCTGCGGTGGCGGCGGCGAACAACGACGCCACCTCGCAGGCGTCGGCTGCGACGGACGTGACGGCGAAGGCTGCGGCGAAGACCGCGGGCAACATGGTCACGACTGCTTCGGCGAACGCGACGCAGAACGTCGCGGCGGACAAGAACGCGGCGGCGAGTGTCGCGGCGAAGGCTGCGGCGAACGCGGACAACTCGTCCTCGACGCGCGCGCAGGCGTCGGCTGCGAAGAACGGCAACGCGAGCGCTGCTGCGTCGTCGGCTGCGACGACGGATGCGTCCTCGAACGCGTCGGGCGCGGCTGCGGGGAACGCGGCCGGGCAGAAGGGCGAGCTCGCGTTCACGGGCTCGGACGTCCTCCCGGTCGTGGCGCCGCTGGCGGGTCTGCTGGTCCTGCTCGGCGGGGCGGTGCTCTTCATCGCCAAGCGCCGCAAGGCCACCGACAAGGCCTGACCTCAGGTGGGGAGCTCGCACTGCGGGCTCCCCACTGCCGCGTGTCCTGGTGGGGACCACTGATCACCGCAGCGGTCCCCACCAGCGCATCCCCAGCCTCCCGGCCTGTTGCTCAAGAGTCGCATCACATGCGACACTTGAAATATATAAATATCAACGATAATCTGTGACGGCACCTCGATGCTCCGAAGCACCCGCTCGCGTGCGAGCTGACGGATGCGGCGCCCATCTGCTGACGGCCGGTCGGCACCTTCCCGATCTGCCGACCCACCCTCCCCACCTCTGCATCACACTCCGAAAGTGACGACATGAAACACAAGGCACCCCCTGGCGCGCGGCGCAAGGGAATCCTCCTCGCGAGCGGCGCGCTCGGTCTGACGACCGCGCTGCTCGGCACAGTCGCGGTGTCGGCTGCGCCGCAGCCGACTGCCGGATCCGGGCCGGAGGCTCGACCCGCCTCCGCAGCGTCGGCCGACGTCACGGCACGCGACCCTGAGCTGCTGCTCGTCGAGGACTTCGAGAACGGCGGCTGGACCGACGCCAAGCTGGTCAACGAGTACGTCGGTGCCGCTGACGAGACCTACACGGGTGACCCGGTGTGGATCAACGGTGCACGATGCAACGGCATCGTGACGAGTCAGTCGAGCACCTCGCTCGCCGCCTGCGACGGCGCAGCGAACAACAACCTGAAGAGGATCGCGAACGCCCTCGGGCAGATCACCGGCACGGACCCGGCTACCAACCACATCGTCAGCGCCTACACCCAGGGTGGAGATCCCGGCGCGGGCAAGATCCAGCTCGAATCGGTGAAGCCGTTCGAACTGCCGCAGACTGGACGCTTCGTGTCGTTCGGCGTCAGCGCTGCTGCGATCAACTGTTACTCCAATCACCCGCTCCTGGACTTCTCGCTCGTCGACGGCGACCAGGAACACAAGATCGCGGACACCCCGATCGACCCCTGCACGGACCGTGGCGCGCAGGAGTACATCGTCTCGGGTATGTCGATCAAGGGCGGCGAGTTCGTCTCGAAGGGCGGGCTGCTCTTCAGCGGCGACACCGTGCGCTGGATCATGCGCAACCAGCAGGCCTCCGGCGGCGGGAACGACGGCGCGGTGGACCGTGTGTCCATCGTCGACTCGACGCCGACCATGACGCAGTCGCTGTCCGGGACGCCGATCGTGGGCGACACCGCCCGACTGACCTACCGCGTGATCAACACGACCGAGCACGGGCAGAAGCGCGGCTGGTCCTTCGCCGCTGACCTGCCGGATGGGCTCACGGTGGCGCCGACGCCGAACACGTCGACGACCTGTGCGAACCCCGAAGTGACCGCGGCTGCGGGTGCGACGTCCGTGACCGTGGACGGTGACCTCGCCGAGGGCGCTGTGGACTGCACGATCTCGGTGGATGTCACGACCACGACGCCCGGGACGTACTCGGTCGACACCGACCTGGTGACGGCGCACAAGGGGCTCGACCTCGCGGGGACGGACTCGGTGGAGTTCGCACCGGAGCGCAACGCACTCACCGTGACCGGCACCCCGGTGATCACCGGTGGCAACGGCGACGCGGTCGCGGATCTGGGCGAGAAGATCGCGTTCCGGTACGACGTGAAGAACGACGGCAACGTCGCGGTCCACGACCTGACGATCGGTGAGGTGGCTGACGCCTGCGCTGCGACCGACATCGCGGTCGGGGCGACGGTGTCGTGCACCACGCCCGCTCGTGACGTCACGCAGGACGACATCGATGCCGGCAGCATCGACGACTCGGTGTCGATCTCCGCGCTCTCCCGGCTGGACGCCCCCGTTGCGGGCGCTGGCACGGCGACGGTGAGCACCAGTGAGCAGAACGCCGGCGCGGGGCTTGCTCTTGCACCGGTCGTGAAGACCACCGGTGACCCGGGCGTCGGCGACACGGTCACGCTGAGTGTCCGCGCCTCGAACACCGGCAACGTCACGCTCCGCGACACGAGCATCGTCATCGCCGGGCAGCGTGGCATGACCGTCACGTGCCCGGCGACCATCGCTCCGGGGAAGTCGGTGGACTGCGAGGTCGAGGGTTCCTACAAGGTGACCCAGGCTGATGTGGATCACGGTTCGGTTGCGTTCGCGGCCACCGCGACGAGCACCGCGCCGAAGGGTGTCGAGGTCGAAGCCACGGCGACGACCACGCAGGCCACGCAGGCTCAGGCGCCGGCGGTGTCGGCGACGATCGCCGGCGAGCTCTCCGGGAAGGCCCCCAAGGCTGGTGACCGGGTTTCCTTCACCGGCGCGATCCGCAACAGCGGCAACGTCACGCTGCACGGCGTGACCGCCGCTGTCCCGGGCTTCGACGGACTGGCCGTCGGCGTGTCCGACGAGCAGCTCGCCCCCGGCGCGTCGACCGAGGTCACCGTGTCCGACTACGTCCTGACCCAGGCGGACATCGATGCGGGGACGCTGACCGTCCCGATGCAGGTCGCTGCGATCGGTCCGAAGGACCAGCAGGTCCAGGACGACGCGCGCACCGTCGTCGAGATCGAGCAGCGGACCGCGCTGACCGCCCGGTTCGGTGCGTCCCTCGACGCGAAGGGCACGCCGAAGGCCGGCGACACCGTCTCCCTCACGGGCACGCTGACCAACAGCGGCACCGTGACCCTGTCCGAGATCACCGCGTCGATCCTCAACCGCGACGATCTCTCCGTCGAGGTGCCGTCCGGTGCGCTCGCACCCGGGGCCGACGTCCCGGTGACGATCGCCGCGTACTCGTTGACGCAGGATGACATCGACGAGGGTTCTGTCTCGTTCACGATGCGTGGTGAATCGCAGGGGCCGAAGGGTCAGGTCGCGAACAGTGAGGCCGGCGCGAGCCTGGACCTCGAGCAGGCCGCCGGTGCAGGGCTCGCCCTGGCACCGGTGGTGAAGACCACGTCGGACCCGGGTGTCGGCGACAAGGTCTCGCTCGGTGTGACCGCTTCCAACACTGGCAACGTCACGATCCGTGACACGACGATCGTCATCGACGGTGAGCGCGGGATGACCGTTACCTGCCCCGCAGCGATCGCTCCCGGCAAGTCCGTCGAGTGCGCGGTCGAGGGCTCCTACAAGGTGACCCAGGCCGACGTTGATCGTGGGTCGGTCACGTTCGACGCGACCGCGACGAGCACCGCGCCGAAGGGTGTCGAGGTTGAGGCATCTGCCACGGCGACGCAGGCGACCGTCGCGCAGGCTCCGGCCGTGTCGACGAAGTTCAGCAGCGAGCTGGACGGCAAGAAGGCCCCCAAGGCCGGCGACACCGTGTCCTTCACCGGATCGATCCGGAACAGCGGCAACGTCACCCTGCACGGTGTGACCGCTGCCGTCCCCGGCTTCGACGGGCTGCGGGTCTCCGTCGCCGAGGAGCGTCTCGCGCCCGGTGCGTCCACCGCCGTGTCGGTGTCGGACTACACGCTGACCCAGGCGGACATCGACGCGGGCACGCTGAGCGTTCCGATGCAGGTCGCGGCGGTTGGTCCGAAGGACCAGCAGGTCCGTGACGACGTGGAGACCGTGGTCGAGTTCGAGCAGCAGGCGACCATGAGTGCGCGCTTCGGCGCCGAGCTCGACGCGAAGGGTGCTCCGAACGCGGGCGACACCGTCACGCTCACGGGAACGCTGGCCAACACGGGCACCGTGACCGTCTCCGACGTGCAGGTTGCCCTGCCCGGCCATGAGGACCTGACGGTCAAGGCGCCGGAGACGATCGCTCCGGGTTCGACGGCGAAGCTCACGATCGCCGGGTACACGCTGTCCCAGGCGGACATCGACGCCGGCACGGTGCGCTTCTCGTTGGCTGCTGCCGCGACGGGTCCGAAGGGGCAGACGATCTCGGCGGACGAGTCCGCTGACGTGACGCTGCTGCAGGAACCGCAGCTGCAGTCCGTGCTCTCGGCGCACCTCGCCGAGACCGAGCATGGTTCGGCTCCGCGCGTCGGCGACGAGGTGCTGCTGTCCGCGACGGTCTCGAACGCGGGCAACGTGACGGTCGAGGGCCTGGAGTCCGTCGTGTCGGACGGCGACCCCGAGCAGGTCGGCGAGGGCACGCTGGCGCCGGGGACCGACGTCGTCACCGAGCTGGCGCCCTACGCCCTGACCCAGCAGGACATCGACCGCGGGACGGTCGGGTTCGACCTGACCACCGCGGGCACGACGCCGACGGGTGACTCGGTGTCCTCGGGTGACCACCGTGACGTGTCGCTGGAGTCCTCTGCCAGCATCGACATCAGCGGCGAGTACACGACGTCCGCGACCACGGACGCGCTCCGTCCGGGTGACGTCGTGACGGGGTCGTTCCGGTTCGCGAACACCGGTAACCGGACCCTCGACCGCGCCGCGGTGGAGCAGCAGGTCGGATCGTCGATCTCCTGCGAGATCGAGGCACTCCAGCCTGGTCAGGTTGAGTCCTGCGAGACCAGCTACACCGTCTCGGAGGCCGACGTCGCGGCCGGTTCGCTGACCTTCACCGCGAAGGCGAAGGGCCAGTACACGGTCACCGACGACACGGACACCACCCCCGGTGCTCGTTCGGCGGCGCCGCAGAAGACGGTGTGGGTGTTCTCGAAGGAGATCACGAAGAAGTTCACCGTCGAAGCCGCTCCGCAGGAGCTCGCGTTCACCGGCACGAACATCGTCATGATCGGTGTCCCCGCAGCGATCGTGGTGCTGCTGCTCGGCCTCGTCCTGCTCCTCGCCGCGCAGCGCGCCCGCCGGCGCCAGGACGACCGTCCGCAGGCCTGACCTGACAGGCCCGGCCTGACGTCGACACGACGACCCCCGATCGCACCGATCGGGGGTCGTCGTGTTCCAGGTCCCGGCCTGGAGGCTCGGCTAGACTCCTCGGGACGCGGTCACGTCTCGCCACGTGGCCGCGTCGTGGAGGGTTGTCCGAGTGGCCGATGGAGCCTGTCTTGAAAACAGGTGGGCAGCGATGTCTCGTGGGTTCGAATCCCACACCCTCCGCTCGATCCACGTCCGTGTCGCGGTCACCCCGCGCTGAGGCGGTCCGCGTAGCGTCGTTGCAATGAGCGACATCATCATCTTCGGCGGCCACGGCAAGGTCGCACTCCTCGCGACGCGCATCCTCAGCGAGCGCGGCCACCACGTCACGTCCGTCATCCGGAACCCCGACCAGGCCGACGAGATCCGTTCCCACGGCGGCGACCCGAAGGTGGCCGACATCCAGGAGCTGACGTTGTCGGGCTTCGAGGACCTGGTCCGCGGGCAGGACGCCGTGGTGTGGTCCGCCGGTGCCGGCGGGGGATCGGTCGACCGGACCTGGGCGATCGACCGCGATGCGGCAGTGCTGTCCGTGCAGGCTGCCAAGCGCGCGGGTGTCGAACGCTACGTGATGGTCTCGTGGGCAGGTTCCGTGCTCGACCACGGGGTGCCGCAGGACAACGACTTCTTCGCGTACGCGCAGTCCAAGATGATCGCCGACGCGGTGGTCCGTGACTCCGGCCTCGAGTGGACGATCGTCGCGCCGAGCACGCTCACCGACGACGAACCGACCGGTCGCATCGACTGGGACGGCGACTCGTCGAAGGTGTCGCGTGGCGACGTCGCGCAGGTCGTCGCGGACGTCCTCGACAACGGTGGGACCGCGGGCAGCACCTACCGCTTCAACAGCGGCGCGACCGCCATCGCCGAGTTCCTGCACGCCGACCAGGCCTGACGGCCGGGAGCGCTCCCGCCGGTCGGTACGGTGGACCGGTGGGAGACGCGGCAGGCCAGGGGCGACGTGCGCTGATCGTCGAGGCCGCCGCCGGCGAGTTCGACCGACACGGGTACGCGACTGCCAGCATCGCGGGGATCGCCCGAGCGGGCGGCGTCGGCCAGGGTGCGCTCCACCACCACTTCCCGACGAAGCTGTCGATCGCGCACGCGGTCATCGACGAGCAGAACGCCCGGACCTTCGCGGCGATGGACTTCACCGATGCGTCGCCGGTCGGCTCACTCATCCGGGCCTCCCGAGCCATCGCCGACCTGCTCATGCACGACCTGGTCGTCCGCGCGGGGATCCGGCTGTCGTTGGAGCACGGTGTACTGGCCGGTGCGACCTCGAGCTTCTACGAGCAGTGGATCGCCGGGGTCGTCGATGTATTCCGCCTCGGGGTCGCGAGCGGTGAGGTCGGGCAGGAGCTCTCGCCGGAACAGCTCGGCGCGACCGTGGTGCCGTACTTCACCGGCGTGCAGCTCGTCGCGAACGTCCGCTCCGGTCGGCAGGACCTGCTCCCTGCGGTGGCGACGATGTGGCAGGTGCTCGTCCTCGCGTCAGTGGAGCGGGCGCACCGGGAGCGGCTGCTGGCCCTCGTCGACGAGTCGTTCGCCTGACCGCTCAGACGTCGTGCAGCTCGCGATCTCGGAACCACTTCAGGAGCCACGCCGCGCTCGTCCGGTCGAACGACCGCGGGAAGTCCGTCGTCCCGCTCAGGAACGGGCTGAACCCCGCTTCCGCAGCCAGGTCGTCGTCATCGAGTCCGCGGTAGGCCATCGACCACCCGTCGAACCGACGACTCTCGATGTCCTCCCGGATCAGCGAGGTCACCTCGTGGTGCCGCGGGTCCTTCGCGATGACCGAGAACCGGTCGTCGACGCTCCACGCCGGGCCTTCGAGCAACTGCATGAAGCGGCCGCCCTTCGCGACGAGCAGCCCGGAGACGCCGAGCGCCTCGTTGTGGAGCCGAGCCTCCCGGAGCAGCGCAGTCATCGCCGCGTCGTCGAACTCCTCGACGGCGCGACTCATGTAGACGATCGAGACGAGCACCCGACCATCATCCCGGGTCAGACGGGGCGTCGGCCCACGGACGACTGAAACCGGATGAGGTACCCGTCCGGATCGGTGACCAGGAACTGCCGGACGCCGGCTTCCTCGGCCCCGTCGACCCGGTACCACTTGGTCTCCGGCTTCATGAAGAGGGCGACGCCGCCCGCCCGCAACTCCGAGGCGATCACGTCGCTGTCAGGGACGGTGATCTGGAAGTTGATCCCGCGGCCGAATGGCTGTTCCAGTGGCCCGGTCACCCAGTTCCGCCCCACCCCGGCCTGCTCGAGCATCAGGTGCGCCGAACCGAGCACGATGTACGCGAAGCGTTCGTCCGGCCGGTCGTACGACACGGTGAAGCCGCAGCGGTCGACCCAGAACGCAAGGCTCGCATCGAGGTCGGAGACGAGCAGTTCGGGAACCAGTGCGGGCGCGAGGTCGGGGACGGACACGGGCCCAGCCTAGGATCGAGCGCATGGCGACCGTCCTCCTCGTCCGGCACGGACGCACCACCGCGAACGCGACCGGACTCCTCGCAGGCCGCACGGCCGGCGTCGCGCTCGACTCCGTCGGCAAACGGCAGGCGGCGACGACTGCGGAACGCATCGCGGCGGTCCCGCTCGCGGCCGTCGTGTCCAGCCCCCTCGAACGCTGCCGACAGACGGCCCGGGCGATCACGGCCTTCCAGCAGGGGGAGCCGCAGCAGTTCGTGGAGCGAGCGATCACCGAAGCGGACTACGGGGAGTGGCAGAACCGGAAGCTCAGCGACCTGGCGAAGGAACCGCTCTGGCGCGTGGTGCAGTCCAACCCGAGCGCCGTGGTGTTCCCGGGCGGCGAGTCGATGCAGGCCATGCAGTCCCGGGCGGTGTCCGCGATCCGCCGGCTCGACGGGGAGATCGAGGCGGCGCACGGCCCGAACGCGGTCTGGGTCGCGGTGAGCCACGGCGACATCATCAAGTCGATCCTGGCGGATGCGTTGGGCATGCACCTCGACCTGTTCCAGCGGATCACGGTCGGCCCAGCGTCGGTGTCGGTGGTGCGGTACGGCGAGCACCGACCGGAGGTCGCGGCGACGAACACCGAGTCGGGTGACCTGTCGTGGCTCGCGAAAGCGCAGGCGCCAACCGGCGACGCCGCAGTCGGCGGCGGTGCGGGCAACGCAACAGACCAGACGGGGTACTGACAGACCCTGAACGGACGCAGCCGGTCGCTCCTACAATGCGGGTATGCCCCCCATCGTCCACGGCTTCGACTGGCCGGATCGTCTCGTCGTCGGCACCATCGGGCGCCCCGGTGAGCGGACCTTCTACCTGCAGGCGCGCGACGGCCGCCGGGTGGTGAGCGTCGCGCTCGAGAAGGAGCAGTCCGCGGTCCTCGCGGAGAAGCTCGACGAACTCCTCGACGAGGTCGCCACGGTGGAGGAGAACCGTTTCAGCGTCCCGCCGTCGGTCCCGCGTGAGCTGTACGACGTCGACCCGCTGGACCAGCCGGTGGAGCCCGAGTTCCGTGCGGGTGCCCTCAGCCTGGGGTTCGACCCGGCGACGGCCCAGGTGGTCATCGAGGCGTACCCGATCGAGGACGAGCTGGAGATCCTGTCCGAGGAGTCCGACGAGGACGGTGAGATCGAGGCGGTCGTGGAGATGCCCGAGCCGAGCGAGCTGCTCCAGGTGAAGATCCCCGTCGGCACCGCGCGCGCGTTCGTGGAGCGCACGCGTGAGGTCGTGGCCGCCGGACGGCCGCCCGGCGCCGCATGAGCGAAGCCGAACCGAGCGGATTGCAGCTCACCGCACGCATCCGCGAGGCATCGAACGCCACCTTCCTGGCAGACCTCGACGGCGAGCAGGTCGTGTACAAGCCGATCGCGGGCGAGAAGCCGCTGTGGGACTTCCCCGACGGCACACTCGCCGGCCGCGAGTACTCGGCGTTCCTGGTGTCCGAGGCGTTCGGCTGGCGCGTCGTCCCGCCGACGTGGCTCGGTGAGGGTCCGCTCGGCCGCGGAATGATCCAGCGCTGGCAGGAGATCGACCCGGAGCAGGACGCGGTGGACGTCATCCCCACGGACGAGGCCGAGCAGCCCGATCAGCCGATGCTGACCGTGCTCGAGGCGATCGACGAGCACGACAATCCGGTCACGCTCGTGCACGAGGACTCCGCGGCGCTCCGCCGGATGGCCGTCTTCGACGTCGTGGTGAACAACGCGGACCGCAAGGGTGGCCACGTGCTCGCGATGCCGGACGGGCACCGGCACGGCGTCGACCACGGCCTGACCTTCCACGTCGAGCACAAGCTCCGGACGGTGCTGTGGGGCTGGATCGACGAGCCGCTCACCGACGACGAGCTCGCGGGGATCGACCGCGTGGTGTCGGCGCTGCACGGCGACCTGGGCGCGCAGCTCGAGGAGCACCTGACGGTCGACGAGATCGACAACCTCGAGGCGCGGTGCGCCGCCCTGGCGGCCGTCGGCCGCTTCCCGCCACCGGCCGGGTACGGTCCGGCGGTCCCCTGGCCGTTGTTCTAGACGCACCACGAGACGGACGGGAGGCTCGGTGCCAGTTGGCACCGTCCCTCCCGTCCGTGCCGTGGTCCGGTCAGCCGAACCGGCCGAACCCGCCCCAGTCGTCATCACGGAAGAGCGCGCTGCCGCGCCGCGAGCCGAGGTACGAGCCGACCACCGCGACACCCAAGTCGTCGTTCTCCGGCGCCGTGACCGTCCCGTCGACCCGCCGGGCCATGCCGTCGATGAACCGGGCGAGCCCCGGGTCGTCGCCGAGGCGGAAGAACGTCGTCTGCGCACCGAGCCGGTGTGCGTTCTCGAGTTCGCGCACGCTCAGCGCGATCGTCATCGGGTCGGGCGGGTAGCTGAAGTACACCTGCCCGTTCGGCTCCAGGTGCGACGTCGGCTCGCCGTCGGTGACGATGAGCAGCACGGGCTGCGCGGTCGGGTGCTTCCGGAAGTGCCGGTTCGCCAGCAGGAGGGCGTGGTGCAGGTTCGTGCCCTTGTCCCACATCGCGTCGAGGCCGACGAGCTGTTCGACGTCCATCACCTCGGCCTCGCGACCGAAGGCGATCAGCTGCAGGTCGTCCCCGCGGAACCGTGTGGAGATCAGCGTGTGCAGGGCGAGGGCGGTGCGCTTCATCGGGACCCAGCGGTCCTCCATCGCCATCGAGAACGACGTGTCGACGAGGAGCGCCACGCAGGCCTGGGTGCGGGCCTCCGTCTCTTGCACCTCGACGTCGTCGATGGTGAGGCGGACGCCGGCCCCGGTGCGTCCCGTCGCGGCCGTGCGGGTGACGGCGTTCGTGATCGTCCGCGGGATGTCCCATGGCTCGGTGTCCCCGAACGCCCACTGACGGCTCGCTCCGGACGGTTCACCAGAGGCTCCCGAGCGCCGCAGGTCGCGTGCCCCCTGCCGGCCGGACATCTTCTGCGCGACGTCCTTGAGCAGGCTCTTGCCGAGCTGGCGCATGGCCTTCGGGGTGAGTTTGTACTGGCCGTCCGCACCGCGGCGCATGGTGCCGGAGTTCCGCAGGGCCTTCTCGAGCTGCTGGAGCGTGCGCGCGTCGACGGCGGCCTCGGAGCCGAGCTGGCGTGCCAGCGACTCCAGGTCGAGGTCGTCGAGGTCGGACCCGGGGCTCGACTGCGCGAGTTGCTCGGCGAGGGAGTCCAGGTCGGCGATGTCCTGGAACACGCCGGTGCCGTCGCCGAGGCCGAGACCCTGCTCGCCCTCCATCTGCTCGGATCCGCCCCAGTCCTCGCCGGGGCGCAGCGCGCGCAGGTTGCCGTCGAGCTGGGACAGTGCGCCCATCAGGTCGGGGGAACCGAACGCCTGCTGTGCCAGGGCGTCGAGCTCGTCGCGCTGCTCCTGCGTCATCGAGTTCCGCATCCGCTGGGCTGCGGCGGAGCGGGCGGCGAGGTCGTCGAGCAGCTCGTCGACGTTCTGCGGGTTCGACGGGAAGTACTCGCCGTGCTTCGCCATGAACTCGTCGAACTGCTCCTGCGAGTCGGTGCCGGCGCGGTGGTCCTCGAGCAGCTGGTTGAGGTCCTGCATCATCGCCTGGACGTCGGCGCGGTCCTCGTCGCTGGCGTTCTCGAGCGCCTGCTTCATGCCCGCGAAGCGCTGGTCGAGCATCTCGCGGCCGAGCAGGTCCTTGATCTCCTCGTACTTCTGGCGTGCCGTGGGGCTCTTCCAGTCGTAGGTGCCGAGTTCACGCACCGCGGCTGCGGGCGACGGTGGCAGGCTGTCGAGTTGCATCTCGGCGAGGGCGCGGTCGCCGTCGTCCATCTCGGTGTCGCGCGCCAGCTGGCCACGCTCGGCGAGCAGGGCCTCGTCGAGCAGCTGCTTGACCTGCTGCAGCGTGCCGTCGAGGTTGTTCTTCGCGGTGAGTTCGCGGCGCTTCTCGGCGACCCGGCGAGCGAGGTCGTCGAGGCCGCGCTGGTCCCGCCCGCCGCGACGCAGGAACTCCCGCATCGCACGCTCGGGGGAGTACCCCGCCATGACGTCCTGGCCGATCGCGTCGAGCGCCTCGGACAGGTCGGCGGGCGGGGCGAGCGGGTCCGGGCCGCCCTCGTACCGGCCGTACTTGGCGTCCCGCGTGAGCCGGCGGTTCTGGCGACTAGCCATGCTGTTCACATCCCATACGCTGCTTCGCCCCCGCCCGACTCCTTGCTGATCTTCCGCGCGAGGAACAGTCCCTCGAGCGCGAGCTCGATCGCGCCGGCGCGTTCGCCGTCGTTCGTGGCACCGAGTCGCTCGCAGATCTGGTCGTACAGGTCGGACTCGCCGAGGGACGGCAGCCCCTCGAGGAAGGCCCGCGCGGAGACCTGCTCGCCGGTGGTCACCATCGTGCCGCCGTCGAGCGCCTCGACGAGCTGACCGAGGTCGAGGCCGCGGAGCCGGGAGCGCACCGTCTCGGCGGTGGCGGTCCGGAGCAGGTGCTCGAGTACCTCGTCGGCCCGGTCTTCCTCGCCGGATTCGAACTCGATCTTGCCGCCGAGGACGTCCACGGCGGTCTCGAGGTCGATCGGCCGGGCGACGGGGTCGGTCTCGCCCTGACGCGCCGCGCGGTGCACCGCTGCTGCGGAGACCGTCTCGGCGCCGGCGATCGAGAACCGGGCACTGACCCCGCTCCGCTGGTCAACCGCGCTCGATTCGCGGAGCGCCCGGGTGAAGCGGGCGAGGATCTCGATGAGGGCGTCGGGGACGTCCGCGGTCAGCTCGGCTTCCTGCCGGATGACGGCGATCTCGTCGTCGAGCTCGATCGGGTAGTGCGTGCGGATCTCGGCGCCGAAGCGGTCCTTCAGCGGGGTGATGATCCGCCCGCGGTTCGTGTAGTCCTCGGGGTTCGCGCTCGCCATCACGAGGACATCGAGCGGCAGGCGCAGCACGTAGCCGCGGATCTGCACGTCGCGCTCCTCCATCACGTTGAGCATCGCGACCTGGATGCGCTCGGCCAGGTCGGGCAGCTCGTTGATCGCGACGATGCCGCGGTGCGCCCGGGGGATGAGGCCGAAGTGGATCGTCTCGGGATCCCCGAGGCTGCGGCCCTCGGCGACCTTCATCGGGTCGACGTCGCCGATCAGGTCGGCCACGGAGGTGTCGGGCGTCGCGAGCTTCTCGACGTAGCGGCCGTCGCGGTGCCACCAGTCGATGGGCATCGCGTCGCCGAGGTCTTCTGCGCGCCGTCTGCTGGCGGCGGTTATCGGTTCGAAGGGGTGCTCGCCGAGCTCGGAGCCGGCGATGACCGGCGTCCACTCGTCGAGGAGGCCCTGCAGGGTTCGGAGGAGGCGCGTCTTGCCCTGGCCGCGCTCGCCGAGCAGGACGATGTCGTGGCCGGCGATGAGGGCTCGTTCGAGCTGGGGGATGACGGTGGTCTCGAAGCCGTGGAGGCCAGGCCACGGATCGCGGCCCTCGCGGAGGGCACTGAGCAGGTTGTCGCGGATCTCGGCGCGGACCGTCTTCTGGACGTGACCAGAGGTGCGGAGCTCGCCGACCGTTCGGATGTCGGGTCGGGTCACCTCGACGAGCGTACGCCTGCTCCAGGGGCATCGGACTGGAGGCTCGGTGCCAGCTGGCCACGAGCCTCCCGTCCGGCGGTCCGCTTGTGAGTATTCATAGCGATTGCAATGATTGTCATTCCGGCGTCGGAGCCGGATTCGAATAGGGGGATTCGGCTCCGCGCCTGGATCGCCGTTCGTTCCAGGTCCGAACAACCGCCGCGTTCTCGGCGTACGGTTCCCCTTCGTGAGCAGCGCGAACCCCTCCGGAACGATCACGAGCCTGGTACCGGCCAGGATGGACAGACTCCCGTGGACACGGTTCCACTGGAGTGTCGTGGTGGGCCTCGGGGTCTCCTGGGTCCTCGACGGCCTCGAGATCCAGATCGTCTCGAACGCCGGGTTCCAAGCGGACCTGAACCTCTCCACGCAGCAGGTGACCTCGCTCGGCACGATCTACCTGGTCGGCCAGGTAGTCGGAGCGCTGGTGTTCGGGCGGATGTCCGACCGACTCGGCCGGCGGAAGCTCTTCATCCTGACGCTCGCGATCTACCTCATCGGCTCCGGTATCGCCGGCTTCGCGCAGGACTTCTGGTTCCTCGCGGCCTTCCGGTTCGTGGCGGGGCTCGGGATCGGCGGCGAGTACGCCGCGATCAACTCCGCGATCGACGAGCTCATCCCGTCGAAGTACCGCGGCCACGTCGACATCGCCATCAACGGCACCTACTGGGGCGGTGCGGCCCTCGGCGCCTTCGCGAACATCTACCTGCTCGACCCGTCGCTCTTCGCCGAGAACATCGGCTGGCGCATCGGGTTCTTCCTCGGCCCGGTGCTCGGCATCGCGATCATCTTCCTGCGGCGGCACATCCCGGAGAGTCCCCGGTGGTTGATGACCCACGGGCGGGAAGAGGAGGCGGACGCCACGCTGACGCGGATCGAGGAGTCGGTCGAGCGCAGCACGGGGCAGAAGCTGCCGGAGGTCGACCGATCCAAGGCGATGTCGGTCACGCCGATGGACCGCGTCCGGTTCACGACGATCGTGAAGGTGCTCTTCCGGCAGTACCCGACGCGCACGCTGGTCGGTGCGACGATGATGATCACGCAGGCATTCCTCTACAACGCGATCTTCTTCACCTACGCGCTGGTGCTCACGAACTTCTTCGGCCTGAAGACGTCGCAGACGGCTGTCTACTTCTTCCCCTTCGCGATCGGCAACCTGCTCGGGCCGCTGATCCTCGGGCGGCTGTTCGACACGTGGGGTCGTCGGCAGATGATCTTCAGCACCTACCTGGTCTCCGGACTCGTGCTCGCGGTGTCGGCGTTCCTCTTCCGGGCCGACGCGATCTCGGCGACCGTGCAGGTGGTCTTCTGGTGCATCTCGTTCTTCTTCGCCTCGGCCGGGGCGTCGAGTGCGTACCTCACCGTGAGCGAGATCTTCCCGCTCGAACTGCGGTCGCAGGCGATCTCGTACTTCTTCGCGCTCGCGCAGATCTTCGGTGCGATCGCGCCGGCGATCTACGGCGCGTTCATCGGGGACGGGTCGTCGCGTGAGCCGCTGTTCTGGGGGTACCTGCTCGGCGCCGGGGTGATGATCGCCGGTGGGGTGGTCGCGCTCATCTTCGGTGTGGACGCCGCGCGGAAGGGGCTCGAGGACGTGACCCAGCCGCTGTCGGTGATCGCTGCGGAGGAGGAGCAGTCCCGCAAGTGATACACGAAATCCAGAATGTTTAGCGCCTGATCCGCAGCCCTGCCACTGTCATCCCAGCGACCCCAGCCGGGGGTCTCGGAGACATGGGAGTGCTGTGATGCAAGACGAGGTGATCGGGCGCCGTGCCCTCCACAGCCCGGTGGCCGGTGGGTCGCTCCACCGATCGGGACCGCTGATCGCTGGTGGTGTCGTCCGTGCGTGAAGGTCGTCGCATGGGGTACGACGAACATCCGGTTGCGCGTGTGCAGAGCGGTTCGCTCGATCCGCTCGGCGTCCCGCGCAGTCTGCTCCGCGACGCCGTGTTCCTGCGGCTGATGGACCGGATCCTGCGTGGTGAGTACCGGCGTGGGCAGCGTCTGCGGCTCGACAACCTGGCCGACGACATGCACGTCTCCCGGACGCCGGTGCGCGAGGCGCTCGTCCCGCTCGAAGCGCTGCGGCTGGTGTCCGTCCAGCGGTACGTGGGTGTCATCATCGCGCAGTGGTCGCTCGACCAGATGAAGGAACGAATCCGCGTCACGTGCACGATGCTCGCCGAGCCGCCGTCGGGGGCCGATGCCACCACCGAGCGGTTCGACCCCTTCTGGATCCGCGACTGCATGACCGAAGCGGGATCGTTCGTCGAGCTCGCCGCGTGGTTGCTCCGCCGTGCCGGGTCGTCGGTCAGTGCGGACTGGGTGGCCGCGCAGCGCCCGGTGCTCGACATGTTCTACACGGACGACGTCGCCCTGGCGAACGGCATCGACGCCGCGGTGGACCGACGACATCGGCAGGGGCTCGTCGATGCCGCTCGGGCCGCTGCCGGGCGGGAAGACCTCGACGAGTGCACTCGTCTCGTCTGCGAGCTCGGGGGGTGTCTCATCACGCTGCCCGATCGGTTCCGCGCAGCGGTTCCCGCGTGATCGGGCTCGCTGCTCTCGGGCTCGGTGCGGTCGTGCTCGGTGTGGTCATGCTCGGTGTGGTCGTGCTCGGTGTGATCGGACCCCGGGGGTGCGGCGCGCCGTGACCCCCGAACGAGGCACGCCGAGCCGCTCCGCCTCCGCGGCGGGGTGACCCGGCTCGGGTATCGTCCCCCGGCGAGCGGCCTGAACCCGAGGCCGCTCGGAGGGAGTCCGCCCGTGACCGATCCCGATGGTCCCGACGCCGCTCGCGTGCGGTTCGACGCTGCCCGCACGCAGCCCGATGGCGGTCGTACGCGGTTCGACGAGGTGCTCGATGCGCGTCGGCGCCCCAGGGTGCTGTCCGGCCCCGGGTACCGCGTGAGCGGTGCCCGACACGGGCGCCGTCCACGTGACCTCGGCGTCGCACGGCTGCTCTCCGGTGTCGGCATCGCGGTCGCCGTCGCACTGGTGAGCGCGACCTCGCTCTCGGCGTACGCCGCGTACGACGTCGGCCACGGGTTCCTGCAGCGCGCGGTCGACGTCGGCGGTGACGGTGGGTCGACCGACGGGGCCTTCAACGTGCTGGCGATCGGCGCCGACAACGACCCGGCGCAGGGGACGGCGTACGGCGAACGCGGTGCAACGCTCAACGACTCGAACGTCCTGCTCCACGTCTCGGCCGACCACACCCAGGCGGTCGCCGTGAGCTTCCCCCGTGACCTCGTCGTCGACCAGCCAGCGTGCGGCGGATCACCGGCCGTCGAGGACACCCCGATCAACCAGGCGTACGGCCGTGGCGGGATGCAGTGCGTCGTGCAGACGGTCGAGCAGGTCACCGGAATGGAGATCCCGTACGCGGCCCAGGTGAGCTTCGCCGGCGTGATCCGGATGTCCGACGCCGTCGGCGGGGTCCCGGTGTGCGTGACGGACGCGGTCGACGATCCCTACACGGGGTTGCAGCTCTCGGCGGGGGAACACACGGTGTCGGGCAAGACGGCACTCGCGTTCCTGCGCGACCGGCACGGCGTCGGTGACGGGAGCGACCTCGCACGGATCTCGAGCCTGCAGCAGTTCCTGTCGTCCCTGATGCGCAAGGTGAAGAGCGAGGGCACGCTCGGGGACCCGTCGAAGCTCTACGGCCTCGCGAAGACCGCGTCGAAGAACATCACCCTGTCCACCTCGCTCGCGAAGCCCTCGACGATGGTCGACATGGCCGGGGCGTTCGAGGGGATCGGCCTCGACCGGATCACCTTCGTGCAGTACCCCGGCAGCGTCGACGACCCGTCGTTCCCCGGCAAGGTCGTGCCCGAGCAGGCCACGGCCGACCGCCTGATGCGAGCCGTCCGCGCTGACCGGCCGTTCCGGCTGGACGCCGGTTCCACGGGGCGCGGTGCGACGGATCGCGACGCATCCGCGAGTGCTGCTGCTCCCGCCGCCGACCAGTCGTCGCCGAAGGAGTCGTCGGCGAGAGAATCGTCGGAGAAGGAGTCGTCGCCGAAGGGATCGTCGGCGCCCCAGGACATGCCGGGTGTCACCGGGCAGACGGCCAAGCAGAAGACCTGCGCGGTCGCGGCCGGCGGCTGACCCACGAAGACGGGCTTCACCGGGGATTCGCGCTGGTTGCACACTGAAACGTCAGGCGGTCCTGTGGCAGCCTTGACCGGTTGCCGTCCCCGCGGCCCCGACCGGACTCGGTCCGGCGCCGTGCGGGGCCACCGTGGCGTCGATCAGGACGGCGCCGCCATCGTGTCCGCCGACGACAGGAGTGCCCGTGAACGACGTTCGTGATCGATCCCACCGACTCAACCGAGCCAGCGGGATCGCCCGTCACGGACGTCTGCGTCGCCGTTCGCCGTTCGGCACGGTCGCCAAGGTCCTCTCCGGGGTGGTCGCGGTCGCCCTCATCAGTTCCGCGTCGGTCGCGGCCATCGCGGCGAAGCAGGTCACCGACGACTTCGGCGAGGGCGTGCAGATCCAGGGTCAGCCCGTTGCCGAGGCGAAGAGTGGCGGCGACGTGCTCAGCGCCTACAAGGGCGGCTTCAACATGCTGGTGGTCGGCACCGACAACGACCCGGAGCAGGGAACCCAGTACGGTGAGCGGGACGCGACCCTCAACGACGTCAACATCCTGCTGCACGTCTCCGCGGACCACACGAACGCGACGGCCGTGAGCATCCCGCGTGACCTCATCACGCCGATCCCGGCGTGCCAGAAGCCCGACGGCTCCGGTTCGACGCCGGCGATGTCCGCGCAGCCGATCAACAGCGCGTGGGGTGAAGGTGGCCTGAACTGCGTCGTGCAGACAGTGCAGGGCCTGACCGGGCTCGACGTGCAGTACTCCGCAGCGGTGTCGTTCAACGGCGTCATCGAGATGTCCAACGCCATCGGCGGCGTGCCGGTGTGTGTGGCGTCGCCGATCCACGACCGGTACACCGGTCTCGACCTGCCGGCCGGGACCACCACCCTGCAGGGCTCCCAGGCGCTCGAGTTCCTCCGCACACGGCACGGCGTCGGCGACGGCTCCGACCTCGGTCGCATCAGCTCGCAGCAGGTGTTCCTGTCGTCGCTGCTGCGCACGGTGAAGTCGAACCAGACCCTGACCTCGCCCGCGACGCTGTACAAGCTCGCGCGGGCGGCGGCGTCCAACATGCAGCTCTCGCAGAGTCTCAACGATGCCGGGACGATGGTGCAGATGGGGCGGGCGCTGCAGGACCTGCCCCTCGACCAAGTGAACTTCGTGCAGTACCCGGGGACGACCGGTGGCACGGGCGTCTACGCGGGGAAGGTGCAGCCGACGAAGTACCTCGCCGACCAGCTGTTCGAGAAGATCAAGGCCGATCAGTCGTTCTCGCTCGGTGCCGGCAGCACGGGCATCGGTTCCGAGGCGGACCCGAGCGCCGCCGCGACCCCCTCGACCCCTGCGGCGGGCCCGTCGGCTCCCACTGCCGCTCCCACGACGCCCGCGACCGACGCCGGTTCGGATTCCGCTTCGCCCGCGACCCCGTCCGCTCCCGCGACGTCCGACACGATCGACGGGTTGCAGGGCCAGTCCGCCGATCAGCAGACCTGCTCGAAGGCCTTCGGGTCGTAGCCGGCCGGTCTGCGGGCCGGCCCGCTCCGTGAAAGCGACAGTCGCCCGCCGAAAGCCCGTGCGAATCTGTCGCTCTCGCGGGGGTGTGGCCGCGCTGGCCCGCGGGACTGTCGCTTTCGCTGGACCAGGCGGCACGAAAAAGCGGGGACGTGACCGTGGTCACGCCCCCGCGGAGTCGCTCCTCGGCGGACGCCGATCATCGGGCGAGCCGGGCCCAGGCCAGGGAGCGACGCTGGGTGCTGTGTCGCGACAACGGGGACGAGCCCCGGAACGTGATCGCCGCGTCCCGATGAGACTAGTGACCGGGGTACACGGAGACAACCCCCGAGCGTCCCCACTTCGGGGGACCATGGGAGGACGCCCCGACGCGCCCGCCGGGAAACACCGGGTCGAGACCGTCCTCGTCCTCCTGTATGGTGGTGCGTGCGTCCGCAAGGGCGCATGGAGACGTCGCATAGTCCGGCCGAGTGCACCACCCTGCTAAGGTGGAGTCCCCTTTGAGGGGACCGAGGGTTCAAATCCCTCCGTCTCCGCACACGGACAGAAGCCCCGCCGATCGGCGGGGCTTCTTCGCTGTCCGGGGGGTGTTCAGGCCGCGTCGGTGGAGTCGAGCCATCGCATCCAGCCCTCGAGCTGCGCCTTCGCGCTGTCGAGTGTGCTGTGCTGCCCGTGGACCTCGCCGCCGGAGGACCGGACCGCGTACCCGTCGTGCCAGGAGACGACACCCATGAGCGTCGGCCCGGAGCATCCCTCCCAGTGGCCCGCGTACGTCTCGGTCCAGAGGATGCCTTCTCGCGCAGTCATCGACACTGCCCGTTCCCGCGCGTCGTCGGGGACGCGCTGTCGAGGAGGGCGGTTCTGGTGAGCGGTGGATGCATGACGGCTTCCGGTCGGCTGTGGATCGATCCGGCGGCCGGGGTCCTGGGTCACCTGTCGCTGACGGTAGTCGCGTCGGCTGGGCGTCGTTCCCGTGACCGACAGACGGACTGGAGGCTCGGTGCGGGCGTGCACCGAGCCTCCAGTCCGTCACCTGGTCGCGGTTCAGCCGACGGTGCGGATGCTCCCGGTCCGCACCGGGCGTGCGGCGCCGCCGCGGCGCGCTGCGCCGGCGGCGACGGCCACGAGCGCGAGCCCGGCCAGGGTGATGGCCGTGCCAGCCCAGATGGGCGAGGTGTAGCCGAGGCCGGCGGCGATCGTCAGTCCACCGATCCAGGCGCCGAACGCGTTGCCGAGGTTGAACGCGGCGATGTTCGCGCCGCTCGCCAGGGTCGGGGCGTGGTCCGCGTAGTGCATCACGCGGGTCTGCAGTGCCGGCACGGTGGCGAAGCCGAACGCACCCATGAGCACGAGGGCCACGACTGTGAGCACGGGGTTCGTCGCGACGACGGCGAAGAGCGCGAGGACGACCGTCAGGCTCGCGAGCACGACGAGGAGTGTCCGGTCGATCGACTTCGCGGCGAGGCGGCCGCCGGCCCAGTTGCCGACGAACAGACCCAGACCGAAGACGACGAGCAGCCACGGGACCGCGGCCGAGGCGAAGCCCGAGACGGCGGTGAGCGTGTACGCGATGTAGGTGAAGGCGCCGAACATGCCGCCGTACCCGAGCACGGTGATGCCGAGCGACAGCCACACCTGGCCGGATCGGAACGCGCCGAGTTCCCGGACGAGCGACGGCGCCGCGTCCTGCTTCGTGGCGGGCACGAGCAGGGCGACTCCGACGAGGGCGACGACGCCGATCGCGGCGATCGCCCAGAAGGTGGCGCGCCAGCCCATCGCCTGACCGAGGAACGTGCCGAACGGGACGCCGAGCACGTTCGACGCGGTGAGCCCGGTGAACATGAGTGCGACGGCGGAGGCCCGCTTCTCGCGTGCGACCATGTTCGACGCGACGACGGAGCCGATGCCGAAGAACGCACCGTGGCAGAGCGCGGCGACGACACGGCCGGTCATCATCACGCCGTACGTCGGTGCGAGCGCCGACAGGGTGTTGCCGATGACGAACAGCACGAGGAGTCCGATGAGCACGGGCTTCCTGGGGAGCCTGGTGGTGGCTGCGGTCAGGCCGAGCGCGCCGACGATGACCGCGAGCGCGTAGCCCGTGACGAGCCAGCCGGCCGTGGTCTCGGAGACGCCGAAGTCCGCCGCGACCTCCGGCAGCAGTCCGGTGATGACGAACTCGGTCAGTCCGATACCGAAGCCGCCGAGCGCGAGTGCGATGAGTCCAGCAGGCATGCGTGGTCCTCTCCTGTTGTCCGCCGCGGGCATGCCGCGTACGCTGGTAGTTGCAAGCGCGGGATAAATAGTTGCACACGCTAGGTGTGTGCGCAAGCAACTATCTGCGCGTGCAATGACTTGGGAGGTCCTCATGAGCATCGACGACACGGCGATCGCGGTCCGCGCACACGGTTGGCGCACCCTCGGCGCGCTGCACAGCCTGATCGAGTCGCACCTCGAGCAGGCACTGCGCGAGGTCGACCTGTCCGTCGTGGAGTTCACGGTGCTCGATGCACTCCGGCGACAGGACGGCTTCCACATGCGGATGCAGCAGCTCGCGCGTGCCGCGGCGCTCAGCCCGAGTGCGACGACGCGGCTCGTGAACCGGCTCGAGGAACGTGCGCTGCTGACCCGGGTGCTCTGTGCGGACGACCGTCGAGGGCTCTACACGGAGCTGACCCATGCCGGCTCCGCGCTCTTCGATCGTGCGGCACCGATCCACGCCGCCGCGCTCGAGGCAGCGCTGGCCGAGGCGCACGGCGTGCCGGAACTCGACGAGCTCGCGACCGCGGTCGAGCGCCTGGAGTACGAGCGCGTCTGACCCGCTACCGTGACCAGGTGGTTCGTCGTGCGGGTGTCGTGGTGGCCGTCCTCGTGTCGGGGCTGGTGCTCGCCGGGTGCGCGTCCGGTTCGGGGCTCGAGGTCGAGGCGTACGTCGAACCCGGCGGGACCGCGGTGGACCGTGTCACCGATGCCGTCCCGCTCGCGACGACGATCGGGATCGACGGTGTCACGGTCGCGGACGACGGCTCCCGCCTGAACGAGGCACCAGCAGGACTGGCCGGACTGGCGTCGGCCGCGGGTGGTTCGGCCGAGCTCCTCGTGAGCAACTACTCGTCGACGATCGGTGACTTCTCGCCGCAGTCCGGCACGGCGCTGCTGTCCTCCGCGGAGAACCGCGGTCGTGTCGCCCGCCAGGTCGCCCGCGCCGCCGACGACGCCGGGATGCGGGGCGTGCAGATCGACCTCGAGTCGCTGCGGGCCCGGGACCGAGCGGGGCTCGTCGCGTTCGCCGCCGCGGTCCGGGACGCCGTGCGCGATGAGCTCGGCGACGACGCACGGGTCTCGATGGCGGTGATGGCATCGACGTCGGCGGCCGGGTTCCGGGCGACCGGCTACGACTTGCGCGGACTCTCGGAGCACGTGGACCGGTTCGTGCTCATGACCTACGACCAGCACGGTCCGTGGAGCGGGCCCGGCGCGGTGGGGGCGCTGCCCTGGGCGACCCGGGTGGTGCACGCTGCCGAGGCGCAGGGGCTCCGCGCGGACCGGATCGACCTCGGGATCGCGTCGTACGGGTACGCGTGGGGTCCCGGTGCGGGTGACGCGCCGCTGGGACCGGGAGCTGCACGGCGTCTCGCGGGGCACGCTGCAGTTTGGTCGGACCGTGACGGGGAGTGGTCGGCGGAGCTCGACGACGGGCGCGAGCTGCACTGGTCGGACGCCCGGTCGTACCGCGTGCGGACGGCGCTCGCGCGGGAGCTCGGGCTGCACGGTGTCGCGATGTGGTCCCTGAACTCGATGTCCTTGCCGCGCTGACCGGGCGGGGGCCGGCGCCGGTGGGTGTCGGCGTGATCGAGTGCGCGGAAACGGGGATGTCCGGCGGGCGAGGATCCCCGTTTCTGCGCACTCGATCGCCGGGGCGCTAGATCCGCGGGGGAGCGGTGGTGCTGCGGACGACCAGGGTGGGTGTCACGAGGTCACGAGTCGGTGCGGGGCGCGACGAGTCCCCGATGAGTGTGATCAGCCGGGCGGCCGCGAGCCGTCCGACCTCGTCGTTGTGCGGGTCGACCGTCGTGAGCTGCAGCAGGGGCGACGCTGCGAGCGGGGTCTCGTCGTGACCGATGACCGACAGGTCCTCCGGCACGCGCAGCCCAGCCTGTCGAGCAGCGGCGATCGCTCCCATCGCCATCACGTCGTTCGCCGCGAACAGCGCGGTCAGGCGCGGGTTCTGGGCCAGTGCTGCCCGCGCGGCGTCGAACCCGGTCTGCTCGGACGTCGGCCCGTCCCCGAGGACCAGGGGCTCGACGCCGGAGGACGTCATCCGGGCGACGGTCGACACGCGCCGCGCTGCTGCCGAACCACCGGCGCCGGTCAGGTGCGCGATGTGCCGGTGCCCGAGCCCGACGAGGTGGTCGACGGCGATGCGTGCGCCGGCGGCCTCGTCCGACGCCACCACGTCGAGCCCGGGTGGGGCGGACGCGCGCTCGCCGGCGATGACCACGGGGGTGTCGTCGGGGACGAGGAGGTCGACCGAGCTCTCGGCGCCGAGGATGACGCCGTCGACCCGGAGCGACACGAGGTCGTCGAACGGGGAGCTGTCGAGGTGCGCGTTCGCCACCGCGTCGGCGAGCGTCAGACGCAACCCGTGCGGTGCGAGCGTCGACCGGATGCCGTCGAGCATCGGCACGTACCAGGGGTTCCGGAAGTCGTCGACGACGACGCCGATCGTGCGGGTCCTGGTGCCGGCGAGGATCGCGGCGGCACGGTTCGGCCGGTACCCGAGCGACGCCGCGGCGGCGAGGACGGCCGCGCGACGGCTGTCGGAGACGCCGGGGTCGTCGCGCATCACCATCGAGACCAGCGACTTCGAGACCCCCGCGAGCGCTGCGACGTCGATGATCGTCGGCGGACGGCGGTTCGACACGGTCGCTCCTTGACAGGACATGGGGAGGTGGGGCTACAGTCTACCGACCCCTTCTGGAACGTTCCAGAACCGAACGTTCCAGAACCGACGGTCCGGTCCCCGACGGGCCAGGACCGGAAGAACCAGCTCGAAGGAGAGCACATGCGCGAGAGCATCGGCGTCGCCGTCATCGGCGCGGGCATGGCGGGCAAGGCCCACATGGCCGCGTGGCGGAATGCCCCGTCCCTGTTCGCCCCGACCCTGCCGCCCGTGCGGCTCGTCTCGATCGGGGACGTGTACGAGCCCCTCGCCGCCGAGGCCGCGCAGCGCTTCGGGTTCGAGCGGCACGACACCGACTGGCGGGCGATCGCGGCCGCCGACGACATCGACGTGGTGAGCGTCGTCGTCGCGAACCGCCTGCACCGCGAGATCGTCGAGGGACTCCTCGCCGCCGGCAAGCACGTGCTGTGCGAGAAGCCGTTGGCCGGCTCGCTCGAGGACGCCCGCGCGATGGCCGACGCCGCCCGCGCCGCCGAGGCAGAGGGCACGATCGCCCGCGTCGGCTTCACCTACCGACGCGCACCGGGTGTCGCGGCGATCCGCGAGCTGATCGAGGACGGCACCCTCGGGAAGGTGCTGCACCTCTCCGGCCGCTACTGGACCGACTACGGGTCCTCGCCGGACGTCCCGTTCTCGTGGCGCTACGCCGGCGCTCCCGGATCGGGCGCGCTCGCCGACGTCGGCTCGCACCTGACGTACATCGCGGAGTTCCTCGCCGGAGAAGTCCGGAGCGTCACCGGCGGGCTCTTCACCACGACGATCACCGAGCGACCCGTCGCCGCCGGACACGCCCTCCGGGGTGCGGCAGCCGAACTGACCGGCGAGACGCAGGCCGTCGAGAACGACGACTACGCCACCTTCAGTGCTCGCTTCGGCGACGGTGCCGCGGTCGGCTCGCTCGAGGTGTCCCGCGTCGCGACGGCCCACCCGAACGGTCTGATGATCGAGGTCTTCTGCGAGAACGGCGCCGCGCGCTGGGACCAGGAGCGGCCGTCGGAGATCGGCCTCGCCCTGCAGTCCGACGGCTCCCGGCTCGGTGGGTACCGCCAGGTCGTCCTCGGGCCGGACCACCCGTACGTGGCCGGCGGTATGGCGATGGACGCACCCGGCGTCGGCTGGGGCCAGAACCAGATGTTCGAGTACCAGGCGCGCGCGTTCCTCGACGAGGTCGCCGGCGTCGCCGATCCGCTCCCGCGCAACGCCACGTTCGACGACGGCGTGCACAACATGGAGGTCCTCGACGCGGTGGTCCGGTCCGCGCAGGCGGACGGGGCCGCAGTGACGACGAAGCAGGAGCAGCACGCATGAAGCTCGGTCTGTACAACGCGATCTTCCACGACCGCCCCCTCGCGGACGCCCTGCGCGCCATCGCGGAGAACGGTCTCACCGGCATCGAACTGAACACCGGCGGGTTCCTGCCCCCGGTGCACGTGCCGGACATCGACGCCATCCTGGACGACGACCAGGCACGGGACGACTTCCTCGCCCGGTTCGACGGCACCGGGGTGTCCATCGCCGGCCTCAACTGCAACGGGAACCCGTTGCACCCCGACCGCACGATCGGGGACGCCCACGCCGAGGACATCCGGCGCAGCATCCGGCTCGCCGCCCGGCTCGGCCAGGACCGCGTCGTCACGATGTCGGGCCTGCCGGCGGGGGAGCCCGGTGGCGTCCGCCCGAACTGGATCGTGAACGCCTGGAACTCCGCCGCACTCGACGTCCTCGAGTACCAGTGGAGCGTCGCCGTCCCGTTCTGGCAGGAGATCGACGCCATCGCCCGTGAGCACGGCGTCAAGGTCGCGCTCGAGTTGCACCCGCAGAACGTCGTCTTCAACCCGGCGACGATCCGCGAGCTCGTCGAGCGTGGCGGGCTGACGAACGTCGGAGTCGAGCTCGATGCGTCGCACCTGTTCTGGCAGCAGATGGACCCGGTGGCGGTCGTCCGCGACCTCGGCCCGCTCGTCTTCCACGCCGCGGCGAAGGACGTCAGGATCAACCCGCACGCGGCGATCAACGGCGTCCTCGACAACTCGTTCCGCCGACTGTCCCCGGACGAGCCCCGGACGAACCTCGGTGGCGACGAGTGGGCGAACGAGTGGCCGAAGCCCTCCGCCTGGGACTTCGTCGCGCTCGGCAAGGGCCACGACGAGGCGTACTGGTCCGCGTTCCTCGAGGCGCTCCACGAGGTGGACCCCGAGATGTGGGTGAACATCGAGCACGAGGACACCGAGCTCGGGCGCGAAGAGGGCGTCGCCGTGGCGGCGCGCGTGCTGCGCGCGGCGGACGAAACGCTGGCGGCGCGCGTCGGCTGAGCGGGGCACCGGACCGAAAGGCCCGACCGACGTCCGCCGATCGGCGGACGCTGGTCGGGCCTCCAGTGTGTCCCCGGATGCGGTCGGTGACACATCCCCCGGTCGCTGTCACCGGGCCGATGTAGCATGCGCGGACCACTGTCCCCACCCCCTGAGGAGACCTGCGTGCCGGACGCCCCCGACCTCGCCATCCCCGTCGACCAGGTCCGTGACGCGGGTGCGGCGATCATGTCCGCCGTCGCCACGGTGGTCGACGGCAAGACCGACGCGATCCGCACGGCGCTGACGGTCATGCTCGCAGAGGGACACCTGCTGGTGGAGGACGTCCCAGGGGTCGGCAAGACCGTGCTCGCGAAGGCGCTCGGCGCATCGGTGGGCGGGTCGGTGAACCGCATCCAGTTCACCTCGGACATGCTGCCGTCGGACGTCACCGGCGTGAACATCTTCGACCAGTCCTCCGGCACCTTCCGGTTCTCGCCCGGCCCCGTGTTCGCGAACGTCGTCATCGGCGACGAGATCAACCGCACCAGCCCGAAGACCCAGTCCGCCCTGCTCGAGGCGATGGCCGAGTCCCAGGTCACGGTCGACGGCGTCACCCGCGTGCTGGAGTCGCCGTTCATGATCGTCGCGACGCAGAACCCCGTGGACATGGAGGGGACGTACCCGCTTCCAGAGGCGCAGCGCGACCGGTTCATGGCGCGCATCGCGATGGGGTACCCCAGCGTCGAGGCCGAGCGTCGGATGCTCACCAACCGCGGCGGCCGCGACCCGCTGACGGCGCTCCGTCCGATCGTCGACGTCGGCACGCTCCGCGCGATGGTCGCGTCGGTGCGCCAGGTGCACGTCGCTCCCGACGTCGAGGCCTACGTCATCGCCATCGTCCGTGCCACCCGGACCCACCCCGACCTGGTGCTCGGCGCCAGCCCACGCGCCACCCTGCACCTCGCGCAGGCCGCACGCGCCCACGCCGCACTGCAGGGCCGCTCGTTCGTCACCCCGGACGACGTCGCGGAGCTCGCACCGATCGTCCTCGCGCACCGGCTCGTCCCGGTCGCCCGCGGGCTCGGCGGCACGGCCGAGGACACCGCGCGCGAGATCGTCGTGCGCGTCGTCTCGGAGACCGCGGTGCCGTTCACCGCAGCGCCAGTCCGGTCCTGATGACCCAGCCGCCCGGCACCTCGACGCTGCTCCGCCGTGCGGGGGCCGCGCGGTCGGTCCTGGACCGGTGGGCGAAGCGTGCGGCGGCGATGGCTCGTCGGACGCCGTTCCCCCGGCCGACCGCCCGCGGCTGGTCGGTCATCGCGGTCGGGATCGGCCTGATCGGCGGCGGACTCGTCGCGACCACGAGCGTCGCCGTGTCCGCCGGGCTCCTGCTCCTGGTGCTCGTCGTCCTCGGGATCGCGATGGCCTTCGTCGTCGCGGCGCCGCTGCGGGGATCCCGGGCGGCCCCACGCGCGATGGTGCAGGTCGGCGAGGTGTACCGCGAGCGGATCACCCTGCGCGGGACGACGATGCCGATCGGGCCGCGCTCCACCCTGCTCGTGCGCGAACAGATCGAGGACGCCTTCGCGAGCGTGTCCGACGCCGAGGCCCTCGTCGAGATCGGTCCGTCGGTGCCGCCCGCGGTGTTCGACGTCGAGGCGCTCGCGATGCACCGAGGCCGGACGGTCGTCGGGCCGGTGACCATCCGTGTCGAGGACCCGTTCGGCCTGCTGCGCATCGACCGTCCCGTGGTCGCCCCGGAGGAAGTGGTGGTGGTCCCGGCCTCGACGGCCCTCTCCGCGATGGACACGGGTGCGCTCGCGGGCGCGGTGTCCGCCGACGAAGGACGTGTCGGTCAGGGTGGTTCAGCGGACGACAGCGAACTCCGCCCGTACCGTCCAGGCGACCCGATCCGCCGCGTGCACTGGGCGCAGAGTGCCCGTCGTGGTGAACTCCACGTCCGCCAGACCACCCAGGCGCAGCCGCCGGAAGCGGTCATCGCCCTGGACGTCCGCCGCGAGTCGTACCAGCAGCTCGGGCGGGACGACCTGGCGGAGCTCTCCGACCTCGGTGGCGACGCCGCGTTCGAGCACGCGGTCGTCGTCGCTGCGAGCGTCGCGCGGGCCCTCGCCGCACGGACCTCGCGCGTGGTGCTCGTCACCGACGACCTCGGCGGTGACACCCGGCACACCGGAGACGCCGGCGGGCTGACCGACGTGCTCGTCGGGTTGGCGGACGTCCGTGTCCGCGGCGACGCCCGTCGGGTGACGGACGTGCTGCCCGACGTCCGTGGTCGCGACGTGCACGGCATGACCGCCGTCGTCACCGGACACTGCACCGCCGAGCAGGCCGCCGAGCTCGTGTCGTCGACCAGCGGTTCCAGTCGCGGGATCCTGGCCACGATCGTGCCGCCAGACCCGGTCGTGCGCGGGATCCTCGACCGCGGCGGGTGGCGGACGCTCGTCGTGCCGGTCGCCGGGGCAGGAGCACTGCGGTGACCGCGCAGGACACCCGCCCCGCCAGCAGGGGCCGGGCCGACGTCCGCGAGATCCTCGACCGCGAGGACGACCGCGCCGCACCGTCGCCGTGGGTGATCGCCCTCGCGCCCGTCCCAGTCCTGCTCGCCGCGCTGGCCTTCCGCCCGCTCGTGCAGGGCATCGCCTGGTGGACGTCCGCCCTCGCCATCGTCGTGGTCCTCGTCGGCGTCGTGCTGGCCGTCCGCCGTCGGTCGCCCGGCGTCCGCTTCGTCGCCCTGGTCGCGACGCTCATCGCGTGTTCGTGCGCCGCAGCACTCGTCAACGACATCCAACCGCTCGGGTGGATCGACGGGAACGGAGCCCTCGGGCAGACGATCGCGGCGATCCGGCTCAACCCGGCACCGCTCCCGCAGACCGACCCGATCCGGCTCGTCGTCACGGTCGCGATCGCCTGGGTCGCGGCGGCGTCGCTGTTCCTCGCGACGGTCGCACCCGCAGCGGCGCTCGCCGCGGCTCCGGCACTCGTGATCCTCATCGTGCCGGGCGTGGTCACCGGGACCCCCGCGAGCACCGGGCTCGTCGTCGTCACCGGACTCGCGTTCCTCGCGCTGCTGTGGCTCTCGGTCCGGCCGGTGCAGCGGGCGTTCCCGGCGATGCTGATCGGCGCCGTCGCGCTCGTCGTCGCGGTGGGGCTGCCGACGATCATCCCGCTCAACGCCAGCTGGCTGTCCGGTGTCACCGGGGCGATCCAGGCGCCGATCCAACCGGGTCGACCGGGCACGCTGCTCAACCTCGGGCAGGACCTCCGTCGGCCGAGCGAGCTCGAGGTGTTCCGGTACCGCTCGTCCGACGGGCAGCCGGAGTACCTCAAGCTCGCCGACCTCGACGAGTTCGGGACGGGGGACTGGGTCCCGACCGTCACCGACGTCAGCGACGCCCAGACCGCCGACCAGCAGCAGTGGGCCGTCGGGATCAACCCGCGGTTGGCGAGCCGCGGCGACGTCACCGTCCGCATCACCGGCCTGTCGAGCAACTACCTTCCCGTGCCGTCCGGGGCGGTCTCCATCCAGTCGCAGTCCACGAACCTCGAACTCGACCAGTGGCGGTGGATGGGCGACTCGAACACCGTGCGCTCCACGGGCCCGGCGACCCGACGCGGGGCGACGTACGAGGTCTACGGCGCCTCGACCTTCGCGAACGCCTACCTCGACGCCATCGACGCCGCCGGACGGCTCGACCGGTTCGACGGGCGTGGCTACCCGACGCCGTCCACGGCGCAGCTGCGCACCGACCTCGCCCTGCCGAAGGACCTGCCCAAGAGCATCTCGACCACGGCCGCCCGTGTCGCCGGCAGTGCCGAGACGGACTACGAGAAGGCCAGGACCCTCGAGGAGTGGTTCCGCAGCGACCTCTTCACCTACTCCGAGACCGCACCCGTCGAGCAGGGCTACGACGGCGACAGCATGGACGTCGTCGCGAAGTTCCTGCAGGTGCGGGAGGGGTACTGCGTGCACTTCTCCTCCGCGATGGCCGTGATGGCCCGCACGCTCGGCATCCCGTCGCGGATCGCGGTCGGGTACCGGGCGGGCGGGACGCAAGAGGACGGCGAGTACACGGTCTCGAACCGGCAGCTGCACTCGTGGCCGGAGCTGTACATCAAGGGCGCCGGCTGGGTCGCGTTCGAGCCGACGCCGGACTCCGACTCGGCGGCGACGTCGTCAACGGAGCCGACGACGACACCGAGCGCGGCCGACCCCGCCACGCCGCTGCCGGAGCCGAACGCGTCGAACGAGCCGTCCACGTCCGCGAGCCCGACGCCGAGCGCGTCGGCCGCTCCCGGGGCCGCGGGGTCGACCGGCGGCTCGGGCGACGGGCCGTGGGGGCTCGCGGTCGGCATCCTGATCGCGTTGGCGGTGCTGGTCGCACCGGCGACCGTGCGGGCGGTCCGCCGTCGATCCCGGCTCGCCGCGGTGGCCGACGGCCGGTCGCCAGCGGTCTCGGCTTGGCGTGAGCTCCTCGACGACGTCGCCGACCACGGGTACGCGCCCGGCCTCGCACCGCCCGGTGACGCCGCAGCGGTCGCACGGACCGCGCGCGCCGTGCTCGGGCGACTCCGGTCGTCGGTGCCGACGTCGGTGCTGCCGTTCCTGGAGGCGGCGGTCGACGCGGTCGACCAGGAGCGCTACGCGCCGGCGGGTTCGGTCGACGGGGCAGCGCTCGTCGCGACCGTCCGGGAGGCACGGGTCGCGCTGGACGCGTCCGTCCGGCTCCCGCAGCGGCTCCGGTCGCGCCTGCTGCCGCCGAGCCTGACGCCGTCGTCCGCCTGGTCGCACGACGGCCCGCGCCGCCGGCGTCCCGCGTAGCGCCGTGCGCTCGGCCCGTGGGGTCTTCGGCGGGTCGAGACTCGGCGCTGAGCGAGACTCGGGTCAGCGGGGGCGGATGACGGCCTCGACGAGGGTGGCGACGACCTCGCCGGGGTTCACGCCGTCGAGCGCGGGGGAGTCGAACACGATGCCGACGTTCGCGCCGATGAGCGCGGTCGAGAAGACGTCGAGCGGCATCCCCGGGTCGATCTCCGGGTGCGCGCCGAACCACAGCAGCACGAGTCGGTGCACGCCGTCCTGGAGCACCCGGCGCTGGCGTACGAACTCGGGCATGAGCTCCGGGCGGCGGATCGCGAAGCCGCGGAACTCGGACAGCAGGGCGAACTGCGCGCTCTGGTCGTGGCGGCCGAACGCTGCCCGGACGATGTCACCGATGTCGGCGGCGGCGATGTCCTCGCGCACGAGCTCGTCGAGCGAGCCGAGCACCAGGTTCGTCGCGCGCTGCATGACCTGCGCGACGAGGTCCTCCTTCGAGGAGAAGTTCGAGTAGACCGCACCCTTGCTGAACCCGGCGCGGGCGGCGACGTCGTCGAGCCGCGCTTCGTGCACGCCCTGTTCGGCGAAGACCTCGGCACCCGCGGTGAGCAGGCGCTCGCGCACCTCGGCTCTCGGGGTCCTGGACGAGGTCTGGCGGTCGTCGGGAGAAGCAGCGTCGCTCATCTGTTCCTGGTTCAGACGGAGCCCGGTGGCACCGGGCAGACGTGGAGGTCGTACCCGTCCATTCTGCTGATCGCGCGGGGGCCGGGGGACCTGCCGCGCCGTGCATCCGATCACGCGCGACCACGGGTGGTTCCGGCGCGTTCGGGTCGCGTCGGTCCCCATCCGTGCGCTGCACGTGCCCGGCCGTCCGACCGGGGTGCGTGTGCCGAGTCCGATACCCGGCGGGATCGATGCTACGCCCGTGGGGCCGGACGCGGAACCCGCTCAGTCCGCGTCGTCGTCCTCGGTGTGCACGCTCCCAGGGCCCCGGCGGCGTCCCGGCCGACGGAGCAGACGGATCGCATCCGGACGGATCCCCTTGCCCCGACGCAGCAGGGACGCCAGCGTCGACTGCGGCTGCCAGTCGCGGCCGTTCGGCAGCCCCCAGCCCCACCGCACGGCGCCCCACCGGAGCACGAGGGAGAGCACCACGGCGGCGACGATCCCGATGGTCGGGGAGCCGAGTGCCGAGGCGACGACCATCACCGCCGAGGCGGCGACCGCCACGGAGGCGTAGAGGGCGTTCCCGCCGAACACCGCGGGCACGCGCCGGAGCAGCAGGTCCCGGCCGACACCGCCGCCGACCGCCGTGATCGTGCCCATGATGATCGCCGCCGGCCACTCGAGTCCGGCGTCGAAGGTCCGTTGCACGCCGACCACCGCCCAGAACCCGATCACGGCCGCGTCGAGGAACGTGAACAGTCGGTCCCACCCACGCTCGGAGAACGACACGAAGAAGGCGACGAGCGCACCGGCGACGGCGATCGGCACGTACAGCGGGTCGGTGAGCGCGACCGGTGGCCCGTTCTGCAGCAGCACGTCGCGCAGCATGCCGCCACCGAGCCCCGAGACGAACCCGACGACCAGGAACCCGAACAGGTCGAGCCCCATCGTCCGGGCGACCGCTCCGCCGAGGAGCGCGGACGCGAAGACCCCGGCGAGGTCGAGCACGTTCGTCACGGCGGCGAGGCCGTCGGCGGAGAGCAGGTTCATGAGAACCATCAAACCCCACGCCGAACAGGTAGCCGGGAAGGGTGAGGTAAGGCTAACCTTGCCTTCGCCATGCTCGCCACCCTCGTCATCGGTCTCCGTGAAGGCCTCGAAGCGACGCTCATCGTCGGCATCATCGCTGCCTTCCTGCGCCGCAACCGTGTCCCGCTCGCGCCGATGTGGCTCGGGGTCGGGGTCGCCGTGCTGCTCAGCGTGGCCGTCGGGTTCGGCCTGCAGATCGTCGAGCAGGCGCTCCCGCAAGCCCAGCAGGAGGGCATGGAAGCGGTCATCGGCATCGTCGCGGTCATCTTCGTCACCGGGATGATCGTCTGGATGCGCACCCACGCGCGGACCCTGACGACGGAGCTCGAGGCGAGCGCGACGCAGGCGATGGGCCGTGGGACCGCGTGGGCGCTCGCCGGCATGGCCTTCCTCGCCGTCCTCAAGGAGGGCTTCGAGACGGCGGTGTTCCTCCTCGCGACCTTCCAGGCGTCGTCGGACACCGGGCTCGCCGCACTCGGCGCCGTGATCGGCATCGCGGCCGCGGTCCTCGTCGGCTACGGCATCTACACCGGCGGCGTCCGGCTGAACCTGTCGAAGTTCTTCACCGGCACCGGCGTCTTCCTGGTGTTCGTCGCCGGCGGGCTCGTCCTCACGGTGCTCCGACGCGCGCACGAGGCCGGCTGGATCGTCATCGGGCAGCAGCGCACCGTCGACCTCAGCTGGCTCGCGCCGAACGGCTCCGTGCAGGGCGCCCTCGTCACCGGCGTCCTCGGGATCCCGCCGGACCCCCGCGTGATCGAGGTCCTCGGATGGGTCCTCTACGTGGTCCCGGTCCTCGCGATCTCGCTCTGGCCACGTGCCTGGCGGCCGGCGGCGGCACGGGTCCCCGTGGTCCGCACCGGCATCGCCAGCACCCTGACCGTCGCTGCGATCGCACTCGCGATCGCCGTGCCGTCCGGTGGCGTGCACGTCCCGTCGACCGTCGCGACGACCGGCGACCAGACCTCGGTGTCCGCAGAGGTGCACGGTGCATCGGCGGTGCTGCGGACCAGGGGCAACGGCAGCCAGTCCCGCGTGGACTTCCCGGCGTCGACCCACCGCACGGTCATCCGAGCGGGTCTGACCGCCGACCGCTGGCGATCGACCACCACGGGCGGTGGGACCCCGACCAGCGACGACGAACCGACGACCCTCACGCTGGACGACCTCGTCGGGCTCTTCGGCCGCGTGCCCGTCGGCATCTCGCCGTCGACGAACCCCGGCCCGTTCCGGGCGGAGTGGGCCGTCTCCGAGACGACCACGCTCTGGACCGTCGCGGGCGGCGTCCTGGACGCGACCAGCTCGGAACGTTCCGTGCTCACCCTGAGCGGTGGGGGCCTCCCGTCCGCTCGCACCACGACGATCGACCGCAGCGTGTTCGCGGTCCCCGACTCCCGCGTCCAGCGGACCGCCACGACCGTGGCGGCCGCCGAGACGCGGGCCGCTGAGCTGGCGCTCTGGAAGGCATGGCTGCCGATCGCCCTCGGCATCGCAGCTGCCGCGCAGTTCGCCCTCGCACTCCGTGACCGCCGTCGTCAGACGGCGCTCGCAGACCACACCCCCGAAACCGTCCCCGCACGCGGCCCGCCCGCCGGGGACCCTGCAAGGAGTCCCGACTATGCCGTTCGGTAAGCACACCGTCCGACCCCTCACCACCCTCGGCGCCCTCGGTGTCGTCACCGCGCTCGCCCTCACCGGGTGCGCGGCCACGTCGTCGTCCGCGACGGACGACTCCACGGACTCCGGGAAGGTCTCCCGCGTCTCCATCACGCTGACGAACGACGGCTCGGACAAGTGCGCCGTGTCGACCACGAAGGTCCCGGCCGGGCCCGTGACGTTCACCGTGAAGAACGAGTCGTCGACCGCCATCACCGAGGTCGAGCTCCTGCAGGACCAGCGGATCTTCGGCGAGAAGGAGAACCTCGCACCAGGGCTCGACGCCGTGCGGTTCACCGCGACGCTCGGCGGCGGGAAGTACCAGGTGTACTGCCCGGGAGCGGACAAGGAACTCACCGACTTCACGGTCACCGGCAAGGTCGCCTCGACCGCGAACAGCAGCGCCGCGACGCTCCTGAAGTCCGGTGCGACGGGGTACTCGAAGTACGTCGACGCCCAGGTGAGCGACATGGTCACCGCCGTCGAGCAGCTGCAGACGGACATCGACGCGGGGAACCTCGAGGCCGCGAAGAAGGACTACGCCGACGCCCGCCCGTACTACGAGCACGTCGAGAGCGACGTCGACGGTTTCGTGAAGAAGGGCTTCAAGGCGACCGACAACGCCGGCAACCTGGACTACCTGATCGACATGCGGGCGTCGAACCTCGACCCCGCCGTCGGCTGGAGCGGCTTCCACGCGGTCGAGCGCGACCTCTTCGAGACGGGTGCCATCAGCGACGGGACGAAGCAGTACGCGGCCGACCTGACCACCAACGTGACGCTGCTCGCGAAGCTCGTCCCGACGCTCGACTACAAGCCTGAGGACCTGGCGAACGGTGCGGCCGGGCTCCTCGAGGAGGTCCAGTCGAACAAGATCACCGGCGAGGAAGAGGCGTACAGCCACATCGACCTCGTCGACCTCGCTGCGAACGTCGAGGGTGCCCGTCAGGCCTTCGCGTACCTGAAGCCGGGCCTGACCAAGCTCGACCCGACGCTGACGAAGCAGATCGCCGCGCAGTTCGACAAGACGAACAGCATGATGGACGGCTTCCGCAACGCCGACGACCTCGGCGGGTTCGACGGCTGGGACGACGCCGCCAAGTCCGCGCACGCCAACGAGGTCTCGCAGCGCGTCCAGGCACTGCAGGACCCGCTGTCGCGGCTGGCCGAGAAGGTCGCCACGGCGTGACGGACGGTCCTGCCCCGCTCTCCCGCCGCGGGCTGTTCGGCGCCGGCGTGGCCGCCGGTGCCGGACTGGCCGCTGCCGGAGCCGGCGTCGGCGCGGCAGCCGGGATCGCCGGCGCCACCATCGCCACCGGCGTCAACCCGTTCGCCGCCGCGACCAACGGCGACGAGTCCATCGACCTGTCCCTGAGCCACCCCTTCTACGCGACGGCCGCCCGGCAGCCGCAGGGCGGGATCCGCACCACACCCCAGCGCTACTGCGTCTTCATGACGTTCGACATGTCGTCGTCGGTCGCGACGGACCTGCAGGTGCTCCTCGCCCGGTGGTCCGCGTCGATCGCGCAGCTGCAGGCGGGCAAGACCGTCGGCTCCGTCGAACCCGCCCACGGCGACGGCGTCGGTGCGGACACGGGTGAGGCGCTCGACCTCGGCCCGGCGTCCCTGACGGTCACCGTCGGGCTCGGGCCGGGGATCTTCGACGAGCGCTTCGGGCTCGCGTCACGACGCCCGGACGCGCTCCGGCAGATCCCGACGCTGCCGAGCGACCGGCTGCAGGATGGCCTGAGCGGCGGGGACCTGTCGCTGCAGGCCTGCGCGGACGATCCCCAGGTGGCGTACCACGCGATCCGCGACCTTGCCAGGATGGCCCGCGGCACCGCGACGGTGCGCTGGACCGTCCTCGGCTTCGGTCGGGCGTCCGCTGGGCCGTCGCAGACCACGCCGCGGAACCTGATGGGGTTCAAGGACGGCACCAGGAACGTCACCACCGACGAGGAGTACGACCGGTTCGTCTGGGTCGACCCAGACGGCGGCGGCGAGGCCGACGGGTGGATGGCCGGTGGCACCTACCAGGTCGTCCGGAAGATCCAGATGAACATCGAGATCTGGGACGCGGACGTCGTCAGCGATCAGCAGCGGGTGTTCGGCCGCACCAAGATCGAGGGCGCGCCCCTGTCCGGCGGCACGGAGCACACGACGCCGGACTTCCACGCGCGCACGGCATCGGGCGACCACAAGATCGACGAGACATCGCACGTGGCGCTCGCGGCGCACGAGAACAACGACGGCGTGAAGATCCTCCGACGCCCGTACAACTACACGGACGGGCTGAACCAGTACGGCCAGCTCGACGCCGGCCTGCTGTTCGCGGCGTACGTGAACGACCCGGAGCACTTCACCCGGATCCAGCGCCGACTCGGCGCGGTCGACCGGCTCAACGAGTACATCGCCCACATCGGTTCCGCCGTGTTCGCGATCCCACCGGCCCCGAAGAAGGGCTCGTACATCGGCGAGCAGCTGTTCCGCTAGCGACACCGTGTGGTGAGTGGGTGTCCTCCGTCGTTTCCCTGGAGACGGAGGACACCCGCGCCACGGGGTCTCGCCGGGCGGAACCACCGTCCGGGATGAGAGGCGACCCAGCGCGGCGCGTCGCTGTGCGACAAGGCAGAGAGTACCGCGCCGTTCTGCGGATGCACAGTGATCCGCGTTCACGGACAGGCCGAACGGGTCGTCTCACCTGGATGAGACGACCCGTTCGGCACTGCCTGGAGGCTCGGTGTCAGTCCGCCTGCGCGCTCGCCCGCGCCTGTGCGCGCTTCCGGCGGGCGATCACCATCGTCGTGAGGCCCGCCAGGAGCAGCAGGCCCGCGATGACGGCCGGGGCCGCCAGCTCGGCACCCGTGTAGGCGAGGGCTCCTGTTCCGCTGCCCGATGCGGTCGGGTTGCCGGCCACGTCCGTGCCGGTACCCGTGCCACCCGTGCCGTTGCCGACGCCGTCACCCGTGCCGCCGCCGGCTCCAGGGGTGCCCGGGTCCGTCGGGTCGGTCGGGTCGGTGGCGACCGGGACCGGGACCGTCGCGGCGAGGGTGATCTGCTGGCCGTTCGGCAGCGTCACGACGAGTGGCTCCTCGGTCGTCGCGGCGGGGGTGACCGCTGCTGCCAGCGTGACGGCACCAGGAGCTCGTGCCGCTGCCGGGGTGGCTGCGGCGGCGCCGGGGACGGGGAAGGTCAGCGTCGCGCGACCCTGTTCGTCCGTGGTGTCGACGATCGTCGTGTCGATGTCGGCGCTCGCGAGCTCCTGATCGCCGGCGCTCACCGAGACGGTGCCGCCCTGGTCCGCCGCGTTGCTGAACGTCAGGGACGTCAGACCGACCGTGACCTCGTCGCCGGCCTGGAAGCCGCCGTCGGGGGTCGGGGTGACCGTGACGCCCACGGCACCCTGGTCGTCGTTCACGACGACGTCGGGGGTGGCCGTGAAGTAGTCCACCTGAGCCTGCAGGTCGACGGTGCCGCTGTCGGCCTTCGCCGATGCCTCGTTGAACGCGCCGAAGTTGTCGCCACCCGATGCGAGGAACGAGTTCACCGTCACCTTGTACGTCGTGCCGGCGTCGATCGGTGTGCCGTCGAGCTGCATGTCGGTGATCTTCGAACCGACCGCTGCCGTCGGGTCGTAGGTGTACGAGAAGCCCTTCGACGTGCCGAGCTTCAGGAACGGACGGCTGGACCCGGTGGGCTGCCACTGCTGTTCGAGCGCGCGACGGATCTGGTCGCCGGTCAGGTCGAGGACGACCAGGGTGTTCGCGAACGGCTGGACGCCGGCGGCCTCCTGGTAGGTGACCTCACCGTCCTGCTCGCCGTTCCCCGAGGCCTTGTACGTCATGTCGGTGCGGAGGCCGCCCGGGTTCATGAACGCGATCTGGGAGCCGTTGCGCTCGGTCTGCTTGCGCTGGACCTCGGCGATGAAGTTGCCGAGCGTGGACTCGCCACCGCGGTTCTCCGAGCCGTCGGTCTGCTTGGCGCGGAGCATGTCCTGGTCGATCGTGCCGAGGACTACCCTGCCCTTGACGTCGGCGACGGCCTTCGCGTCGCTGACGAGCTTCGTGATCTCCGGGTCCGCGGGGTAGGCGCCCGTCGTCAGGGAGATGTTCTCCGCGGTGGCTGCCGTCACCTTCTTGGTCGTGGGGTCGATCGTGAGCTTCGCGTGCCCGAGGTACCCGCCGTAGGAGCCGGTCTGGAGCACCGGACGCGCGGTGGTGCCGTCGGTCGGGACGATCGCGTGGTTGTAGAGCTGGTGCGTGTGACCCGAGAAGATGACGGACACCTTCGCGGTGACGTCCTTCGCGATGTGGCCGAAGTCGTTGTCACCCGTCGCGCTCGCGAGGCTCGCGTCGGCCGCGCCCTCGTGCACGAGCAGGACGAGGGCATCGGCCTCGTCGTTCGACTCGTCGCCGTCGGTGAGCTGGTCGGCGTACTTGTTCACCGAGTCCACGATGTCGGCCATCTCGAGACCCTCGATGCCGGCGGGGGAGACGAGCTCGGGGATCAGCTCCGTGGTCGCCCCGATGAACCCGACGCGGACGCCGCCGATCTCCTCGATCTCGTACGGGTCGAACGCGGGCGTGCCGTCCGACTTCTTCACCAGGTTCGCCGAGACGTGGTCGTACTTCGCGTTCCGGGCGTCGTCGGGGCCGATGATGCGGTCGCGCAGGTCGTCCTGCCCCTTGTCCAGCTCGTGGTTGCCGATCGCGCTGACGCTCAGGCCGATCGCGTTGAGGGCGTCGATGGTGGGCTGGTCGTCCTGCACGAACGAGGTGAAGGTCGAGGCTCCGACGTTGTCGCCGGCGCTGACGAAGGCCGACGCCGGGTTCGCGGTGCGCAGCTGCTCGACGGCGCCGGCGAGGACCGCGGCGCCGGCGGTGCCGCTGCCGGACTCGATGCGACCGTGGAAGTCGTTGACGTCGTAGATGTCGATCGACGACGCGACCTCGTCGGCGGCGACCGCTGATGACGGGACGGAGAGGGCGACGAGGACACCGGCGGTCGCGAGGGCAGCGCCGGTGACGACGCCCCGCCTCCGCCGAGTGCTCGGGGTTCCGGGAAGGTGGGAAGTGTTCATCGGCGATGAACCTATGAGGACGTACAGCGGGCGCGCCAGTCCTCGGCGCAACTCGTCACATGAAGTTCACACAGGCAACACCTGTGGTGTGGTCAGTGCTCCTCGGCGATCAGGGGACGGAGCGTGCGGTGCGCGATCCGGAGGCCCTCCAGCACCCGGTCGTCGGTGCCGCCCCACAGCGGGTCCTCGTGCTCGACGCTCAGGGTGCCGTCGAACCCCGCCTCGTAGAGCCGGTCCACGACGTGCGGCCAGTCCACGACACCACGGCCCGGTACCCGGAAGCGCCACCAGCCCATGTCCCAGGGGTCGTCCCCCTTGTCGACCTTGCCGAAGAAGCCGTACTCGTTCCGCTTCGCGGGGAAGAGCTCGACGTCCTTCGCCTGCGCGTGCACGATGTGTTCGGCGAACGGCAGGATCGTCTCGACCGGGTCGATGCCGATCCAGGTCAGGTGCGACGGGTCCCAGTTCAGGCCGAAGCCGAGGTCGGTGACCCACCCCCAGAGCTCGGGGGAGTACGCGATGTTCCCAGGGGAGCCGTCGGGGTGCCAGCCCTCCATGACGCAGTTCTCGATGATGAGCCGCACCCCGCGTTCTCCGGCGTAGTCGACGAGTTCCGGGAGCACCCGGTTGCCTTCGACCATGTTGTCCCGCACGGACTTGCCGTTGTCGCGGCCGATGAACGTGCCGACGTACGGCACGCCGAGCACCTGTGCCGCGTCGATCGCGTGCCTGAGGTGCTCGTGGACCTCGGCGCGACGGGCGGGGTCCTGGTGGAGGTTGTTCTCGTAGTAGGCGAACGCGCTGATCTCCAGCCCGGTGCGGTCGAGCAGCTCCCGGGTCTGCGCTGCGTCGGACTCCGTGAAGGTCGCGACCGGCAGGTGCGCCGCCTCGAAGTCCCGGCCGCCCGTGCCCGGCCAGACGCCGACCTCCAGCCGCTCGTAGCCCTGCTCCGCGGCGAACTCCGCGATGCGGTCGAGGGACCAACCGGGCAGGCACGCGGTGAGCATCCCGAGCTTCATGCGATCTCCTTCCACGCGTCGTCGCCGGCGCTGGCGACGACCGCGTCGATGATGCGGGCGGACCGTGCCCCGTCGGCGAACGTGGGCAGGCCGTCGGGGGCCTCGCCGGTGCGCACCGCGGTGTACGTGTCCGCGACGAAGGCCGAGAAAGCGTCGAGGTAGCCCTGCGGGTGCCCGGACGGGACGATCGCCAGGCGTCGCTGGTCCGGCGATCCCTGGGCCGGGTCCCTGACCAGGATCTGCGCCCCTGTCTCGTTGCCGAACCACGCCGACTCCGGCTGCTCCTGGTCGAATGCCGCGCTGCCGCGGGTCCCGTCGACCTCGAACCACAGCCGGTTCTTGCGTCCAGCTGCGACCTGCGAGATCACCACGTTGCCGATGCGACCGGAGCCGGTCCGGAACGTCGCGACGGCGGTGTCCTCGGTGGTGACCTCGGCGCGCGTCGACGCGTCGGCGAGGGGATCCGGGTCCGGGGAACCCGAGAAGGACGGACCCGACGCGGCCGGTCGGGTCGGGTAGACGATGTCGGTCACGGCGTTCACCGACCCGAAGCGCTCGCCGGTGACGAACTCGACCAGGTCGCACCAGTGCGAGCCGATGTCCGCGAACGCCCGCGACAGTCCACCGGCGCCCGCGTCGACCCGCCACGACGAGGAGTCCTCGTCGAGCATCCAGTCCTGCAGGTAGTGGCCGTGGACGGCGAGCACGCGGCCGAGGTCCCCGTCGGCGATCTTCGCCCTGATCTCGCGCACCATCGGGTGGAAGCGGTAGACGAACGGGATCGTCGCCACGACGCCGGCCTCGGCTGCTGCGCGTTCGAGTTCCGCCGCCTGCTCGCTCGACACCGCGAGCGGCTTCTCGCACACCACGTTGATGCCGGCCCGGATCACCGCGAGCGCCTGGGGGTGGTGCTGGTCGTTCGGGGTGCACACGTGGACGACGTCCGGCCGGTCCGCGATGACCTCGTCGAGGGAGCCGTACCCCTTCGGCAGGTCCAGCTGCGCGGCCACCTGCGCGGAGCGCTCCGCGTTCCTGCCGAGGACTCCGAGCACGTCCGCTCCGGCCGCCCTGGCGGCACGGACGTGCACCGCCGCGATCATCCCGGTGCCGACGACGACCACTCGCAGTCGTCGTCCGGTGTCCTCGTTCGTCATGGTGCTCCTTCGCGCCGTTCCCTCCACCGTATTGGAGCGAGCCGACCGTGCGCCGGAACCGGTGGGTACGTTCTGAGGCATGGCGAGCCTCCAGACCACACTGCTCATCCTCGGAGCGAGCGGCGATCTGTCCAAACGACTGCTGCTGCCGGGTCTCGCGACCCTGCTCGAGGTCAAGACGGACTGGGACGTCCAGCTGATCGGTGCCGGCGTGGAGGACATCTCGGACGCCGACTGGAAGCAGCTCGTGCATGAGTCCTTCGAGAACGCGCAGGCCTCGAAGGACGAGGACGAGGGCGCCGAGGGCACGGCGAAGCTCCCCGAGCGGCTGCAGGCCGTCGTCGACGCGTCGAGCTACCGCAAGGCCGACGTCACGGACCCCGACGACCTGAAGGCACTGCTCGCGGCGTGCCAGCACGACCCGGCCGTGTACTTCGCGCTGCCGCCCGCCGTCACCGAGAAGAGCTGCGAGGTGCTCAAGGGGCTCGACCTGCCGAAGGGGACCCGGCTCGCGCTCGAGAAGCCGTTCGGCACCGACGCCGCCAGCGCCGAGCACCTCAACGACGTCCTGCACTCGTTCCTGCCCGAGGAACGCATCCACCGCGTCGACCACTTCCTGGGCAGGTCCACGGTCCTCAACCTCCTCGGCCTGCGGTTCGCGAACCGCATCATCGAACCGCTGCTGTCGAGCGTCCACGTCGACCGGGTCGACATCGTCTACGACGAGACCCTCGGGCTCGAGGGACGCGCTCGGTACTACGACAAGGCAGGCGCGCTGGTCGACATGATCCAGAGCCACCTGCTCCAGGTGATGGCCGTGGTGGCCATGGAAGCACCGGCGTCCATCGACGCCGACGACCTGCGCACCCAGAAGGAACTCGTGCTCCGTGCCGTCCGGCCGTGGGGCGGTGACCCGCTCACCGCCGGGAAACGCGCGCGGTACACCGCGGGGAAGATCGGGGACCGGTCCCTGCCCTCCTACGTCGACGAGGACGGGGTGGACCCGCAGATCGGCACCGAAACCCTCGCGCAGATCACCCTCGAGATCGCGAACTGGCGCTGGGCGGGCGTCCCGTTCACGCTCCGCTCGGGCAAGGCGCTCGGAGCGCAACGTCGGGAGATCGTCATCACGTTCAAGGACTCCCCGCACGTGCCCGACGGGCTCACCGGCGTGCAGCGCCCCGACCGGCTCCGCATCTGGATCGCCCCCGACCAGATGCAGCTCGAGCTCAACGTCAACGGACCGGGCGACCCCTACACGATCGACCACACCGCACTCGAGGTCAGCTTCAACCCCGGACGCCTGAGCGCCTACGGGGAAGTCCTCGCCGGTGTCCTCGAAGGCGATGCCGCCCTGTCCGTCCGCGGCGACAGCGCCGTGCAGGGCTGGAAGGTCGTCGAGCCGTTCCTCACCGCGTGGCAGGCCGGCAAGGTCCCGCTCGACGACTACCCCGCAGGCTCCGAGGGACCCGAGGGCTGGGACAACATCCAGGGGTAGCGTCCGGAGACGTGACCACGATCGACGACGTCCTGCAGACCGTTCCCGAACCAGCCGGATCCGACATCACCGTCGAACCCGTGCACTACGAACACGAGGGCACGGCGCTCGCCGGGGTCCTGGCGAAGGACGCCGCGGTGTCCGGCCCGCGCCCGGCGGTCCTCGTCGTCCACGACTGGCACGGCGTCAACGAACACGTCGAGGCGCGCGTGACGATGCTCGCGCGCCTCGGCTACGTCGCGTTCGGTGCCGACGTCTACGGCGCGGACGTCCGACCGGGTGACGACACCGCCGGGCAGGTGGCGTCGTCGTACTACCAGGACCTGCCGCTCATGCGTGCCCGCGTGCAGGCCGGACTCGACCGGCTCCGCGAGGACCCCGACGTCGACCACTCCCGCATCGTCGTGATGGGCTACTGCTTCGGCGGGTCTGCCGCACTCGAGCTCGCCCGCACCGGCGCCGACCTCGCCGGCGCCGTGTCCTTCCACGGCAACCTGCTGACGCACGAGCCCTCCGACGCCGGAGCGATCCGCGCCCCGCTCCTGGTGCTGACCGGTGCGGCCGACCCGGTGGTCCCCGACGCCAAGGTCTCTGCGTGGCAGGACGAGATGCGTGCGGCACCAGGTGTCGACTGGCAGGTCGTCACGTACGCGGGTGCGATGCACGCGTTTGCGGTGCCCGGGACGGACGCGCCCGACCACGGGGCGCAGTACCAAGCGCTGGCCGATCGACGGTCGTGGCAGGCCCTCGAGGTCTTCCTCGCCGAGGTGTTCGGCGAGGAGCTCGGCGGGCTCTGACCGGCGACACGCCGAACACCGGATTGTGGTCTGCTCGATTGGCGCTCCGGCCTGCACCTGTTGTAGAGTCTTCCACGGCCGCTTCGGCAGCCACGCGCTCGTAGCTCAATGGATAGAGCATCTGACTACGGATCAGAAGGTTGGGGGTTCGAGTCCCTTCGAGCGCACAAAAGTACCGGCCAGGTGTAGCCCCAGGTGTAGCCCGGCAGTCGAAACACCGAACAGCAGACGCCCCGAAGCCTCACGGCTCGGGGCGTTCTGCATCGCTGGGAGCGCTACTGCGCTGCGGGCATGAAGGACTTCATGTGGCACCGGGCGCGCGTTGGTGTGCTCGACAACGGGACGTCGCGGAAGTACTTCCTCAACGACGACGAGCACGGCGTCGAACTCGGGCACGTCACAGAGAGCGACGGACGGTTCCTCGCCTACCACCGGCACGCGGGATACCTGAGTTCCTGGTCGAGCCGGGATGAGGCATTCGAAGCGATCGGGGACGCGGAGTAGCCCTGTCGGTGGTCCGGCCGACGATGAAGCCGTGACCGAGCACAGGTGGGCGCCGCCCGAGCATCAGGACGTCCCGATCTACGCCGCCGCGTCGATGCCCGTCGACACGATCGGGGCCGCGGAGGCGGTCACCCCGCCACAGCCTGTGTGGGTCTCCCGGCTCCTGTTCGAGCAGATCGGGGAACTCGAACGGGTGAAGGCGTTTGCGGTCGCCCGATCCGAGCTGGCAGTGTTCGTCGAAATCGCGTGGCAGGGGCGATTGCAGCGTGCTTGGGTGCCACGCGACGCCGTCAGCGTCCGCAATTTCGCGCCACGGCGAGACTGATGGGCGCCGACGCGGCGATCGATGGACGCTCGGCTCAGCGTTCACGCTCCCCGAAGCCGCGCGCGGCGGCCCGGAGATCGACTTGCCGGTACCCGACCCTGTGCTTGCGTGGGTGCAGTTCCCGGATCGGATCCTCGAGGTCGAGGCACGCGTCCTCGCGCACACCGAGCGCGCAGCGCTCGTCGAGTGGGGTTTCGGGCAGGGCGCCGATTGTGCTTGGGTGTGGCGCGACGCCGTCCGACCTGAAGCTTAAGGGAGACCCATTGGGTCGGGGTCGCCGCTGTCGCCTCGGCCGGAAATCCCGTTCACGGGAGGGGCGGCGACCCCCGGATATGCAGAAGCACACCCGAGGCGGGCGTCGGCTGATCGGGGCCTTTGCCCGCCACGATCAACACTAGGGCGAAATCGGTGCCCCGCGCTATCGTCAGCCCATGACGGTCGACAGGGAGCTCGCCGACGTCGGGATCAACCTCAGTTCGCAGCGACCGCGCGTCGCACGTGCTCTGGTGTACATCGCCGAGCACTACCGCGAACCGATCACCGTTGACGACGTAGCAGCCGCGGCGGGTTGCGGTGATCGTGTTCTGCAGGACAGGTTCCGGACCGAGTTGGGTGTGCGGCCCTTCGAGGTGATCCAGCGACTCCGGCTGCAGTGGGCGCGGCAGTTCCTCCTGCAGCAGACCGCCGGGGTCGTGCACATCCGGGAGGTTGCCGCTGCGTCTGGGATGCCGCACGCTGGCCGTTTCTCGGTCCGTTACCGCGAGCGGTACGGGGAGACACCGTCTGAGACGCTTCAATGGCGGCTGGATGCACAGAGGCGGCACGGGCGAAGATGAGTTCCAGGACCCCCTTCCCCTGGCGCTCCACCTGACTTACCCTCACTGCAAGCCCGGTTCGAGCGTGCTCCTGGGTCAGCGCCGCTCCAGAGTGCGGTGCGCCGTGGTGGTGCCGACGATCAGGCGGCACCACCACGGGCAACACGCAGGACCCGCTAGCTGGGCACGGGCATCCGTGGCATGCTCGGTACCAGTCGGCTGGTTACCGACGAGAGCGCCGCCTGTCCCTGATCCAGGGTGCGAGCGTTCGGAGGGCAGGGGCGTGTCATCCCGGAAGTTGATGCGTTCCTGCCCCCTTCCCAAGCATCCCTCGGTGTCGCATACTGCTACCGCGTGGTCCAACCTGAGGGCCGCGAAAGAACGGCGAATCTTCCCTGATATGCCGTTAGGGCGTGGGTCGAAGGGTCCCATACTCTCGACCCACGCCCGGCAAAGAGCCGCCCTGCAAATGACCACGAGATTTGACCGGCGCGCACCCACAGCAGCTCGAGCGCCGCCCGTGAACAGGGGCAAGACGAGCGTCTCATCTCGGCCGTAGAGTGATGCTCACCATGAAGAAGCACGCCGCGCTCATCGTCGCCGGACTGGCACTGACTCTCACTCTCGGAGGGTGTGCGTCCACGTCAACGTCCGCCGCCCCGACGAAGACGCCGAGTGCATCCGCCGCCGCAGCATCCGACGAGGAGTGCGTCATCTGCGACCCAGACGGAGCAATCCCGCAGGCTGACGAAGCGGACAGCTCCGGCAGCGCGGCCCCCTCGTCGTTCTTCTTCGGAGCAACCGCCACGTTCGAGGATGGCGTCACCGTCTCGATCTCGGCGCCCACGCCGTACACACCGCAGGGCACCGATGTTGCCGGCGTTGACTTCCCGCAGAGCGTGACGAGCACGGTCACGATCAACAACGCGAGCTCAGACGCAATTTCGGAGCCCGCGTTCATCGCGCAAGCGACGTCCGGCGGACAGGCTGCGTCGACGGTATTCGACGAAGGGAACGTCAACGACGCTCCTGGCACCGCGATCCTCGCGGGCCAGACGCTGACATACCCGATCGCGTTCAGCGTTGCCGACCCGACCAACCTGACGGTGACCTACACCGTCGACTGGAACAACCACGCCGACGTGACCTTCTCGACGGACTTCTGATGGGTCTCCGCTGGCACATCCCCCTTCCCGGCCCGTTCTCCCTCGGCGGTCGCGTCGGCGGGTCCGGCACGGTCTGGAAGCACCCCGGCTGCAACATGCGCCACCGTACGAAGCACGCCGCAGACACCTGCCCGAACCGCGCCCGGCTCGCCGCGAAGGGTCGGTAGAACGACGAAACGGCCCCGCCCGCGCTCGGATCAGGAGCGCGGCCGGGGCCGTTGTCATGGTGCTGGTGTCTCTGTTGGATCGGGCGTCGTCGGTGAGCACGTGCCGGCGACGTCCTGGGTGGTGCCGTCGGTGAGTGTGAACCGGAACACGGTGGAGCCGTCATCCGTCGTCGCGCACGTCACCGAGGTGAATCCGGTGCCGGTGGGCCCGGTCGCACCGGTGTCCCCCTTCGCGCCAGTGGCGCCGTCGGCCCCGTTCGCGCCAGGCTGCCCGTCGACGCCGTCCTTCCCGGCGGTCCCGGTCGCGCCGGGGAGCCCGGGTGAGCCGTCGTTGCCGTCCGTGCCGGTCTTCCCGATCGGTCCGTTCTTCCCGATGCAGTCGCCGCCGTTCTCCGTCTCACCATCCGTATAGGTGACCGCCCACCCGGTCGCCGTGCACAGCGCGAACGCGACGCCGCGGCCGTCGTTCCCGGCAGCACCTCGAGCGCCGGCAGTGCCTGACGGGCCCGGGATGGTCTTCGGGATGGCGGAGGGGTCGAGCGTGTCGGGTTCGACCCCGGCAGCCTTCGCCTGGTCGGTGAGCTGCGTGTACTGCTCGACGAGCTCCCGATACTGCTTCTGCCCCTCGAGGCCCTGCGCAGCGATCGCACGGTTCCGGGACCGGAGGTTGTCGATCGTGGCTTGCTGGGACGCGAGCGCGTACACGATGAGCCCGACGAGGCCCATCGTGACGATGATCGCGAACGCCCACCCGAGGCGGTCGACCCGGAGGAACCGTCGCAGGCGCACCATCAGGCACCCCCGTGGATGAACGGCATGATGAAGGACGCGACGATCGCAGCGACGCCGAGCACGATCGCGATCACTTGCCCGGCCTTGAACCGGCGGGCCTCGTCCTCACGGTCCTGGTCTCTCAGGGTCTTCGCCTTGAGGTCCGTGCCGAGTGCCGTGATCGCGCCGTTCGCCTCTTCCCGGTTGTCGACGACGTCCTTGCCGAGGGCGGCGAACCGGTCGTCGGTTCGCCGCTTCTCCGCCTCGAACGCGTCCTGTGTGACGAGCTTGTCGAGCCGCTGGTTCGTCTCAGTCCGGAAGGACGCTATGTCCTCCCGGATGAGCCGGAACCATACCGGCATCTCAGGTTCGTCAGCGGCCATGTGCTGCCCCCTTCGTGGGACGGTGAGGGGTCAGGACGCTGCGAGGTGCTTCGGAGCGTCGTCGTCCGGGACTGTGCCCGACTGCTCCGACTCGGCCGCGCCGACGACGGGCTGCAGCGAACCGTCGTCGGCGACGGTGTGGGTCACGTACTGGGTCAGGTCGATGTCCTCGGCAGCGGCAAGCGGCACTGCGGGGGCCTTGAGCGTGGTGATGCTCGGCACGCCGGGATCGGATGTCGATCCGGCGTCGATGACCTTCGCGGCGTCGGTGCGGATCTGTACCCCGAGCTCCGTCGCGACGGCCTTCACGATCGCCGTGATGACGAGGATCGCGTTCGCCTTCGTGAAGTGTCCGTCCGGCACGAGCGCGACGACGGCGGAGAGGACGGCGAACCCGACCGCTGCGCCGGTCTTCGCCGCGCCCTGCCACTTCGCGTTCACGAGCGGGAGCCAGTACACGACGCCGGTGCCGACGAGCAGGAGCGCGATCTGGGTGATCGTCTGCCAGTCGATGAGGGTCGTCTCGCCGGCGGCCTGTGCGGCCTGCAGGATGCCGAGCACGCCGACGGCGAGCGGAAGGAGCGTGGTGCTGTAGCGGCTGAGGATCGTGTTCATCGGATGCCCTTCCCGTCGACATCGGCGTAGGTGAAGCCGCGGAACATGTCCTTCGGCTGGGGGCCGTCGAGCACGACGGCGCCGAGCTTCGCGGCGAGCGCGATCTCGGTAGCCGAACGGGCGTGACGGTAGGTCATGCGGTTGAAGTCGAAGATCCAGGTGTCAGTACCCGGACCCTGACCGATCAGGGTCTTCGCGACCAGCGGCTTGAATGCCATGTCGTCCTCCTCTGGGACGGTCGGTGGAGCGGTGACGGTGTCGGTGATCGGCGCGCCAGCGCCGCCACCGGGCGAAAGGACAGCGCCGCCGAACGACGACAACCATCCGAGGGGCTTCCGGTACCCGGTCTGCGCGTACCGGGTACCGGCGTTGACGACCGCGATGTTCCCGACCCCGGCAGCGTCGGTCGCGCCAAGGTCCCAGTCCCGCCACGTCGGCGTGAGCCGGGTGCCGGTGACCATCGCGACATCGCCGTACGGCCAGTTCTCGTCGCCCTTCCAGCGGGGACCGGAGCTCGCGCCGTAGACGAAGATCGCGCCGCGGAACGGGATCTCGTCGAGGGAGTGCCGATGCTCGGCGGGTGCGTTCTCCCATGCGGCAACGGCGGACGGCAGCGGGCTGGTGTTCTCGAACCCGCCTCCGCCACCGAGAGCGAGCCACTGCCAGCGGGTGCACTTCCCGGGCTGGTTCCGGCCGGAACCGTAGCGGGTGCCGTTGTCGCCGACACCCGACATGGACATGAGGACGGACGGTGCGTTGGACACGTCGATGACGGTCACGAGCTCCTCCTTCTACGACGAACGCCGCCCCGGTCGGGGCGGCGTGACTGTGGGTTGGTTGCGGGTCAGACGCCTGCAGCGAGGTAGCCGACGACCTTGTTGTTGCCGAGCCATGCGCCGTTCGTGGAGTTCCGGAACCGGATCTGCACGGACGTGGTGCTCGTGGGCGGGCTGTCCCACACGATGCCCTCGAAGATCGACGACACGGAGTCGGTGCCCGTGTTGCGCATCGTGAGCTGGATCCAGTTCGGGATGACGCCGAGGCCGTGCCGGATCACGAGGATGCCGTTGCTGTTCGTGGTGTCGTTGAACCCGACGTTGACGGAAGGCCTCACGGTGGGAACCCACCCGGCGGTCGAGCTCTGGTACACGAACGCGAGCCCGGTGTCGGTCTCGTAGAACTCGAGGCCAGGCCACACGTCGGCGCCGGTGAGGGCCTGCCGGTCGCTGCTCGCGCCCACCTTCCGGTTACCGACCATCGCCGCGTAGCGGGCGACCTCGGTGAGGTCCGCGGCGTCCTGGGGCACGCCGGTCCCGGCGTACTGCGGCTCGTTCTTCGGGCCGCTGGAATCGCGTGCCATGTGGCTCCTTCGTCAGTAGGTGGAGGTGATCCGCAGCGCCCCGGACATGCCGTCCTGAGCGAGGGACCGGAAGATGTTCTTGCCGCCGTGGTTCACGCCGACGCCCGCGGACCCGCCGCCGGCCTTCAGCGCGTCGCCCCACGCGGTCGGGAGCGCGAACCATCCGGCTCGCGGAGCGAGCGCCTGCTGGGTGCCGTACCCGGGCTGGCCGGCGGGCTTCGCCTGGTAGCTGTGGAGAGCGAAGTTCGGCGCGGACCCGAACAGCGACTCGATGGAGAGGAAGATCTCCACGGCCTGGATCGACGCGGACGCGGGCACCGTGTCGGCGATCTTCGATCCGTAGAACCATGCCCCGTAGTACGAGTCGGACGCCCACACCTGCTGTTGCTGCCAGCCGTACCGGTTGAACGAGCCCGCATCGGCCGCAGCGAACACGTCGCGGTGAACGCTGGTGCTCGTCTGGGGGGCGTTCGGCGGGGTGGGCGGCGCCGGGGAGGTCGAGAGCACGCCGAGCGCGAGCGGGCCGTTGTGCCAGCGGAGGCCCATCACCTGGCCCGCCGCCGGCGTCGACCCGAGGTATGGGGACACGACGGTGCCGTAGTCGGTGTTGAGCGTCACCAGCCCGCCTGCGACGGAGACGACGGTGCCCTTCGCGGGCTTCGTCGCGGTCGGCCCCATCATGAAGACGCGGTCGTCGATGTACCAGACGTTCACCGGCTCGTTGACCTCGGGCATGAGGCCCGGGCCGAGCTGCGCCGGGATCCGGCCGCCGCCGACGTCGACGACGCAGCCAGCCGCGGTCGCCGACACGAACGTGCCGATCAGGGGTCGCACCTTCGTCTTGTCGCCGATGAGCTTGAGGAGGATGTCGCTCTCGTCGGTCACTGGGTCACCGCCACGGTGGTCTCCTGCTGGGCTGCGTCGGTCCGGCGGATGCGTGTGACGCGTCCGTTGAAGGTGTTGCCGATCTCCGCGACGGTCAGCACGTCGCCGACCTCCCGGAGCGGGTTGAACGTCTCCGTGAGGACGACCTCGACGCCGGTGAGCTGGCTGACGCGGGGGAGCCACGTGTTCACGTAGGCCTGCGCCTGGCCGACTGTGGTGAGGTACTGCGACGAGTAGAACTTCGGTCGGCGGCGGAACGGCGACAGGGACCCGTCGGTCTCTCGTGCGCGGAGCGGCCCGGACGTGAGCTCGCCGGACGCGAGGATCGCGGTGCCCTTCGACGTGTCGTAGGAGCGGACGACGATCGCGTTGTACACCTGGTCGTCGACGAGGCTCCGCTTGACGTCGATGAGGTTCCCGTGGCGGGCGGTGAGCCGGTCGACTACGGCAGGCCATGCGTTGGGCCGCATCGACACCGTGCCGTCCGGGGTGATGTAGGGAACCGCGTCGAGGGAGTAGTTCGCGAGGTCGTAGACCGCCTGCAGTCGGTCCTCCTGGTACGCGACCTGCGTCGAGATCGCAGCGTCCGGGATCGACCGGGTCAGCGGGAGGCCGGTGAGGCGCTGCACCTCGCTCCACGTCGACGTCAGCGACGGCGGGGAGCCCGGCACGTCGAACCGGTTCACCTGCACGCCGTAGAGCAGGTCCGACAGCGACACGGTGATCTCGTCGCCGACGGTCACGGCGGCGCCCATGAACAGCATCCGCGTCGTGTTGATCGTCGGCGTGCTCGTCACCAGGTACTGGCCGATGCGGACCCGCTCGGAGAACGCCGGCCCGTCCTCGACGAGGACGTACACCCACACCTGCGTCCCGAACGGGGACAGCACGTCGCCGACGCCCGTCGGCGCGATCGACTTCGCGAAGTCGTCCTGGTAGACGAACGTGAGCGACCCCGTCGACTGCACCTGCTGTCCGTCGTCGTCCGTGAAGTCTGGCGCCGTGCACGGCAGATCCTGCAGGACTCGCTGCCCGTTCGCGATGACGTCGGCGACGAACCGGAACGTGAACGACGCGCCGGTGAGGACCGACCGCATCTGCTGAGAGGAGGTGCGCACCGAGCACCTCCTCCCAGGGTCAGCCGGCGAGGCCGGTGAGGGTGTAGTCGGTGTCTCGCTCGAGGCGGGACGTGTACGCGGCGGCGCGGGCCGCCCGGGTGGGGTACGCGGCGTCGATGTCGTCCCGGGACAGCGCCGGGATGATGAGGCCCGGTGCGGGGGGTGCGACCTCGTCGCCGTCGAGCTGGTACTGCACGAGCTTGTTCGCGCCGGACGTCAGCCGCTTCGGTGTGCGGCAGCCGAAGAACAGCACCGGCGGGAGCGGCACGTTCGGTGGCGTCCGGACGCACAGCACCGCCGGGTAGGTGGTGTCGTACGTGCCGAACATCTCGTCGAACCGGGCCGCGTCCTCGGGGTGCAGCAGCCGCAGCAGCAGGCTCACGCCCTTGAGGCCGGACTTCTGACCGTTGATGAGCCGCCCGACGGACCCGCCCTGCGTCCACACGGTGTCGCCGGGGGACTCCCACCCGAGCGTGTCCGTCGACGTCAGCCGGACCCGCACCTGCAGCGCGAGCGTCGGGTTCAGCGGCTGGGACACCCACGCGTCCGCCGAGTCGACCGTCACGGACGTCGCCCCGGTCATGCCGAGCGAGGCCCCCGAGGCGTTGAACTGCTCCGCCTGGTAGCTCGCCGGCACCCCGAAGGGTGCTTCCTGATCGAGGACGGACGCGCCGCCGACCGCGTACAGGTTCTGGCCCCCACGGACCGGCAGAGTACGGCCACCGGCGGTCCGCCGCACGGTGATCGTCTGCGTGCCGGCAGCGAGGAACGGGAACAGCACCTGCACGCGGGGACCGAGCACGTCGTCGTCGAACACTGTGAGCTTCGGCGCGAAGTCGCCCTGCTGGTTCGCCGTGGCTCCGTCGAAGTAGTTGCCGGGCGCGATCGCCAGGTAGGCGCTCCCGACGTCCATCGTGCCCGTCGCGGCTCCGCTCTGGACGTCCCAGAACAGCACTGCGTCGACGGCATCGGCCGGTGCCGTGAACGTGCCACTCAGCTGGCCGATCGATCCGGTGGGCGCTGCAATCGTCGCGCCGTTCACGTACGTCTCTGCGCCCGAAGAATTCCGGAAGCGGACGGTGAGCCGGACGGTGGCGCCTGCGACGCTATGGCGTCCCTCCAACAGCGCGTGGTACGCCATTCCACCGACCACCGTCGCGAGCGAACTGAACACGTACCCACCGGCCGCGTTCTTCACGACGCGTATCGCGCCGCCCGACGAGAACGCGGTGTCGTTCACGAACGACGCCGACGAGCCGCCTGAGAACACCCATCCGGTCGCGGGCTTCGGCGACGGAACCAGGTTGGTGCGAGCGAGCGTCCCGTTGACGGTCTCCGTGGACGTGGACGCATTCGCGGCGCCGGTCCACGCGTGCACGATCGTGTCGGTCACGGATGCTCCTTACTGGCTTCGTCGCCCGGCCTGCAGCGACGCCTTCCGACGCCGCCCGGCCTGCTCGATCTCTACTTGGATGACGTCACGGAGCCCGGCACCGCTGATGTACACGTTCACGGGTGCCTGCTGCGCCGACTTGGGCTGCATGATCGCGCCGACGGTCTCCGCGGGCTTCGCGTTGATCGCCTGGATGATCGCGCGAGCACCCGGGTACGCGGCCGCCTGCTTCTGCACGACTTCCTCACCGATCGACAGCCGTGTGGTCAGCGAGTCGGAGAAGAACGAACCGGCCCCACCGGACACGGTGCCGCCCGATGTGCCGCCGCCAGCGAACCGCTGCGCCGCGTCCGACGCGATCGTCCCGCCGTGCGCGCGGCCGATCGTTCCGCCGTGCGCCCGACCGTTGTTCGCCATCACACCGAGTCCGTTGCCGGCGGTGCCGTCGGCGACGTTGACGTGGTTCGTCGTGATCGTGATCGTCTTCGACGTCGGGATCTGCGCGATCGACGACTTGATCGCGTTGAGGTTCGCCTGCGCAGTAGCGATCGCTGCCTTCATCTCGGTCTGCTTGTTGGCGGGGACCGAGCTGATGCTGCCCTTGAGGGAGTCGAGCTTCGCCTGCGCATCAGCGATCAGTGCGTCCGTCTTCGTGTCGTGCTTGTTCGGCACGGACGCGATGTGCGCCTTCAACGCGTCGAGCGCCGCGTCCGCCGCCGCCTTGTCGACGTCGAGCTTCGTTGGCTTCACCTTGAGGTTGTCGACGTCGTACAGCCGGTTGATGTAGTCCTGGACCGCCGGAGTGAGGTTCCCCTGCGCACGCAGAGCATCCTCGAGCGCGGTCTTCGACTGCTTGTACGCCTCGACGCCGGCAGTCGTCGACCCGGTGGCCTTCGACTGCGCTTCCGCCATCTGCTGAGCGGCCTGCACCTGACCCTGGATCGCCTGCTGGTTCGCGACCGCCGCTTCCGAGTTCCCCTCGATCGCAGCGCCGTTGTCCTTGAACGACTGCTCGGCCTGGTTCACCGCGGACGCAACACCGGTCTGCGCCTGAGCGACCGACAGCGCGCCACCGTTGAGGAGAGTGAGCGCGTTTGTCAGCAGTCCCGCAGCGTCCGACGCAAGCTGCATCTCACGGGTGGACTCCCGCGTCGCCGCCGCCTGCTTCTTGGCGGCGTCCGACGCCGTCTGGTACGCGCCCGTCGTCATGCCGTACGCCGACGCGTTCGACTTGATGGCGTCCGTCGCAGCGTGTGACGCCGAGTTCGCGTCGTCCTGCTCCTTCTTGTTCCGCTTGACCGCGTTCGTCTGCGAGTCGAGCTCCGACTGCAGCTTCTTGAGCGCGTCGACGTGCTCACTGGCGATCTTCGCGGCCGCGGACTGGCCGGTGCTGCCCATGCGGGCGGCGCGAGCCTGCTCCTCGTACTTTTCGATCTGCGTGTCGAGGACACCGTTGACCTTCGTCTGGGCGTCGCCGTTCCCGGTGACGCTCTTCGTGAGGTCGGAGAGGGTGAGCCCGTACTGCTTCGCGGTGCCGACGACCTTCGCGTCCTGCAGCGCCTTCGCGGCCATCTTCGCCGTGTGCGCGCCGATGGCGTCGCCGTCCTGCTCGAGCGCGGCCGTGTAGTCCGTCGTCGCCTCGGTGTTCGTCTGAGTGGCGTTCGCCGCGACGAGCGTGATCGCGGCGAGTCCCGCGAGGAGCCCCACGACGATCCCGATCGGGTTCGCCGCCATCGTCGCGTTCATCGCCGCAGCACCCTCAGCAACCGCAGCCTCACCGGCTGCCGCTGCCGGAGCGGTCGCCGCGACAGCACCCTGCGCGGCAGCCTGCCCAGCCGTGGAGGCAGCGGAGCGAGTCGTCGCACCCATGAGGGCATCCATCGACGCCGACAGGGCGGTGATCCCCGCCTGCGCGCCAGACGTCAGCGCTCGGATGCCGTCCCACGCCTTGAACCCGAGCCACACTGCGGCGGCGCCGGACCCGAGGATCGGGAGGAGCGGCCCCGCCTGCGCGGCGAACTGCGCGAGCTCGCCGATCCCGCCAGCGACCTGCACAACGACGAGGCCGACGGGCCGCAGCGACCCGAGAAGCGCGACCGCGCCGGACGCGAGGTCACCGACGCCGCGGACCACGATCGGGAGATCGTGGGACGCTTCCGCCGCGAACGTGGCGAGACCGCTGCCGGATGCCCACCGCTCGAACCCGTCCGCGACGCGCACGATGAGCTGCTGACCCTGCTGCATGAGCGGGTTCGCGACCTGGAAGCCCTTCACCAGGCCAGTGAGGATCGAGTTGCCCGCCTGGCCGAGGGAGTCGGAGAACCCGGCGACCTGTGACCGCAGAGCGGGCATGTCGTTCGTGATGGTCTGCTCGGCCGTCTGGAAGTGCTCGAGCATCGCGCCCGCCGACGTTGCGCCGAGGGAGTCGAGGTCCCCACGGAGCGCCTGCAGCCCGGCCGAGTATGCCTGCCCGGCGTAGGTGCCGTCGTCCATGGCCTTCTTGATGCCGAAGACCGCGAGCACGCCGGCGGCACCCATCCCGAGCGCTGCGCCACCGGCAGCGACGAGCGTGCCGGTCAGCGGGCCGACGGTCGCCACGAGCGCCGTGATTCCGGCCGCCATGAGGCCGACGCGGGAAGACCCCGCCTGGTACGACTTGCCGCTGCTGTCCGCCGCGACGGCAGCCTCACGGGTGGCCGCAGCGAGCTCCGTTTCTCCGGCTGCCGCCGCGGTCGCCGCTGCCGCCTCACGTGCGCGTGCCTCGTTGAGCTCACGGGTGAGCGTCACGGCGCGGTCCATCGCAGCCGACTCGCGGTTCTGCGCCTCCGCGAGTGCGATGCGCTTCGCCATGAGCTCGGCGGCCGCCGCCCCGCCCTTCTCCTCAGCGTCCGTGAGACGCTGCTGAGCGAGGTCCGCCTTCATCGTGGCGATCGCGGACTTCTCCTGCGCTTCCGCGAGCTGCGCCTGCGTCGTCGCCGCCGCTCGGGTGGCCGCCGACGACCCACCTCCGGCGCGTTCGATGACCTTCACGTCGACCGTGACGGACTCCGCGCCGAGCGCCCGAACGGCCGCGTGGAGCACCGCGATGCGCTCCTCCGCGCGAGCCGTGTTCGCGTCGATGTGGACGTTCGCGTCCATCGTGCTGAGCTGACGGACGTCGGCCTTCGCCTTAGCGATCGTCCGGTCCCACGCCGAGTCATCCAGCGACAGAAACCCCTTGATCCCGCCGACCTCTGTGTCAGTCATCGGTGGGCTCCTCGCTGTCGTTGATGCTCTGGAAGTGCGCGCCGATGAGCGTCGCGGGGAACGAGGTGATGCCGGTGCCGGTGACGAGGTACTCGTCGAGGCCGAGGAGACCGGACACGAGAGCCGCGAACTCACGCCACGTGTGCGTGTGCAGGACCGTCGTCAGCCGGAGGCCGAGGTGCCGCTGCAGGTCGAACGCGATCAGGTCGAGGTGTTCGAGGACTTCGCCCCAGTCCGCTGCCCTGCGCGCTGCGGTGACTTCCGCCGGGGCTTCGTACCACTCGTACGTGCCGGTGAGTTCGTCGTAGTCGCCTCGGCCGTATTCGTCGACGGCGTCGAGTCCGTCTCGGGGACGGGCGGTGGCACCAGCTTCGATGCTTTTGGGTCAATCGAGTTCCAGACCACCTCGGCGGCGTCGCGGCCGTGCATCGTGTCCGCGAGCGCGGTCGTCGCCGCGTGTTCGATCACGCCGGGGTGGATTTCGTCGGCGCGCATCTGGTCGAGCGCGGCGCCGAGGAACATCCGCTGGAACTCTTCGTCGTCGATCATCTGCTCGTCGGAGATGGTGACCGACTCGCCGGCACGGAGCCGCTCGAGCAGGGCGCTGTACACACGCCACCGGACCACGGCCTCCGCGGTTGCGGGCGGGATCTGGTACGCGGTCCCGCGGATCGGGAGGATGAGCGGGTCGGCGAGGTCGTAGTAGTCGAGGAACGGTGCCATGAGCTGGGGACTCCTTGCTGCTGGGGTGGGGACTGGTGGGGGTAGGCCGGGGCCGCCGCGTCCCCAGATACGGCGGCCCCGGGGTCTCACGCGGCGCGGGTGTACGCGAGCGCCGCGTTGGAACCGTTCGGCGTCGTGACCGTGATCGCGGCGGACCCGGCGGAACCGCTGGGGAGGACCGCGACGATGAGCTGGTCGTTGATCACCTCGAACGACGTCGCGTTCGTCGCCCCGAACTTCACGCCCGTCGCGCCGCTGAAGTTCGCGCCGCTGATCGCGACCGCCTCACCGGTGCCCTGCGTCGCCGGGGCTGCGGCCGTGGCGACCGGTGCGGCGGTCACCGTGAACGGGTTGTCGATCTTGTACAGCGGCCCGTCGCCGGTCAGGGACGCGGTGCCCTGGCCGAGGTTCTTCACCGCGGTGTTGGACAGCTTCCACGTCGGGATCGCGACCCCCTGGTGGGCGTCCGGGAGGCCGTTGCGGTCGAAGTAGCGGAAGCCGAGGCGGGCCTCGTCACCGAACTCGCCGATCGTGTCGAGGATGATCTGCTGGCCCGGGTCGATCGCGCCGCCGGACTCACGGATGAACAGGTCGATGTCCGACGCCCACGACTGCATCGTGACCTCGTTGCTGGTCCAGCCGTCGGTGTCGTAGTCGGATGCGTCCTCGATGTTCGGGGTCGTGTTCGGCGTGAAGCCGTTCACGCCGCGGACGCGGACCCAGCCACCGGCGAGGGTGAGGTCCGTGGTGACCTCGCACGCGTAGCGGCGCGCGAGTGCGGTCTTGCTCGGGGTGGTCATGCGGGGGTGCCTCCTAGGCGTGTGCGGGCATGCGGAAGTGCCCCCACTGGGGAGGGCTGGTCTGGGGACCTACCGGCTAGGGCCGGTGGATGGTGGGCGGCCACTCGACGTCGACGTCGTAGTGGTCCGCGCGCTCCACGCGGAGCGTGTCGTCCTGCCCCATCGGCACGCTGTTGCGGCGGAGGCACTGGACGACGAGGGCGGCGCCGAGCGGGAGGTTCGTGGAGCCGTGGAGCACCGCGAACGCCGAGTAGGCGAGGTCGTCGGTGGAACCGCGATCGTTCGGCAGCCCCTTCACGGTGACCTGCAGCATCCCAGAGCCCTGCGTGATCTCGGGGTGCTGGTCGAGGTCGACCCAGTTGAGGATGATCTGCTGATTGTCGATGGGCCGTTCGGTGCCGTAGACGATCGCGACGTCGTCGGGACCGTACGGGGCGTCCGGGGACCAGACGCCCACGCCGGCCGCGGCGAGGTACTGCGCGCACCCTTCGACGAGTTCACGGGTGGGGGAAGTCACAGGCGCTCCTCGAACACTCGGGCGCAGGCGCGCAGGGCTGGGTCGGCGGCTTCGACGATGCCGGTGGTGAGGAAGAACGACTGCCCGTGCGTGTGCGTCAGCGGGGCACCGACGCGGCCGTGCCGGTAGTAGACGCCGAACTCCTGGTACCGGGCGTAGGGGCCGCCGTAGCGGATCGTGGCGGTGTTCCCGGACGCGGTGATGCTGGGGGAGCCGACGAGGTGGCCGGACTCGACGGGGACCTTCGGGGTGGTGACCTGACGGACGACCTCCATGCCGGCGACGGCGGCGGGCGTGATGGCGGCGTTCTTCCGCGCCTGCAGTCCGTCCCAGTCGAACGTGTCCTCCCACTCGATCGACACGACGAGCCTCCGCTCAGGTGAGGGCGAGCTGCACGTGGTCGGGGAGGTCGAGTGCGCTGGAGTCGTAGACCGTCGCGGCGAGGATCCGGGACTTCCGTCCGCGGATGGTGACCTGGGATCCGGCGGTGAGCTTGTCGGCGTGCTCGAGCGGCGCGTACACGGGCGCGTTCACGACGAGCTGCTCGCCCGACGCGGTGCGCGTGACCTTCACGCCCCCGTCGATGAAGCACGGCACGTCGACGGGGTCGGACCAGAGCGTGCCGTTGCCGCCCTCGCCGAGGTTCGTGCGGACGGTGATCGTGTGAACCCAGAACTCTGCGAGCTCGTCCATCACACCACCCGGACATGCTGTCCGATGAGGCCGCGGTTCTGCAGCCGCCTCAGCGCCGCTGGCACGAGCGACACCGCGGCGTCTGCGCGCGCGGCGGCAGCGGTCGCGACACCGGCGTAGGAGATGCTCCCCGAGCCGATGCCCTTCGACGTCGCCACGCCGCCCTGGATGACGCCGCCGGCGAACGGCTTGATGCCGAGCGTGACCCACGCGGCGGCCTGGATGCATGTCGCGTCGATGAGTGCCTGCCGGATGAGCGGGTCGGTCGCGAGACCGGTCTGCGGGTCGGTGTCGTAGACGGCGGTGATCGTGGCGCGGAGCACGATGTCGCTGCACGCCTCGAGCGTGAACGCGATGTCGCTGGGTGCGGGCGGCGCGCCGTCGATCGCGCCGTAGTCCTCCGGGGAGGCCAGCGTGTCCGGGACGATGTAGCTGGTCATGCTGGCCTCCTCGGCGGTGTGTGTTGTCAGCGAGTGGTCGGCAGGCCGCGGAGGAGACCGTGGGCCTTCTCGTTGCCGTACTCGAGACCGATCTCGCCGTAGAGCTGCTTCCGGTCGGACGCGCCGACCTTGGCGAGGTCTTCCTCGAAGAAGTGGCCCTTGCCCGGGATGTTCAGGAACACCGGGTTGAGCTGCTCGAGGGAGACGACGGCGAGAGCGTCGGCCGGCATCCACCGGTCGAGCATGATGTTGAACCGGGCGAAGTCGGTCTCGATCGTCTGGAAGTTCACGCCTCCGACGTTGCGGTCCGCGACCAGGTTGTTCTGGTTCGCGGCGTACGCGTTCGAGATGTTCCGCTTCTGCGAGGAGCCGACGACGATCGTCGCGGTCTCGCCCTCGGCGATGCCGCCGTTGTCGAACACCGTCTGGAACAGGTCGTCGTAGTTCGCCTTCGTCGGCGCGGTGGCGGACAGCTTGTAGAGGCTGACCGTCGCCGAGCCGATGGTGATGGCGGTGCCGCCCTTGGCCGGTGCGACCTTGAACGTGCCGGACGCCTTGCTGACGACGAAGTAGACCCGGTTCGGCTGGATCGCGGTGGAGCCGCCGACGTCGGTGAAGATCACCTTGTCGTCGTTCGACAGGGTCGTCGACGCCTCGGTGATCGTGTCCGTCGCCGCGGAGAGCCCGGTGTGGGCCTCGCCGAGGTTGATGACGTTCGTCTGGATCGCCTGCAGCAGACCACGCGTCTTGCGCGGGGCGGTGTTGTCGCCGGGCTTCGCATAGACGCCGCGGATGAACGACGCCTCGACGTCGCGGGCGACCTGCTTGAGCGCCTGCTCGACCTGCCAGGGCAGCTCGGCCGTGACGGGGTTCGTGCCGGCGATGTTCGCGCCGTTGTGGTTCCCGACGGCGGCCTGCTTGGTGTAGCTGACCTCGACGGTCTCCTGGTGGATCTCCACCACGTTGTCGACGTTGAACCGCACGCGGTTCTCCGACGGCTGCGCGGGTGCACCCTCGACGCGCTGGCGGTTCTCGTCCGGGTCGCGGAGGTCGTAGCCCTGCCACTCGAACGTGGTGGACGTGGCCTCCTTGCCGCCGGTGAGACCACCGATGGACGACAGGAGCGGGGTGTCTTCCGGCGAGACTCCGAAGAGCTCACCGACGTAGTTCGGCAGGTTGAACGTGGTCCCCTGCCCAACGATTCCAGGCATGTGCTGGCCTCTCTGGTTGGTTGGCTAGCCCTAAGCGGCTCGCTGCCGGGCGGCGGCGATGGCCTGCTTGAGGCGGATGGTCTCCTTGAAGTCGCGCTTCTCGGTCGCCGTGGCGAGCTGAGCTTCGAGCGACTGCACGGTGGCTCCCTGGTGTTCGCCGCCACCTGAGCGGGAAGGGGTTGCCTTGAGGGCGGCGTTGTCCTGCAGCGCCTTGGTGATCGCCGCGGTGATCGCGGCCCCATCGGTCGGCTCTACCGACGCGATGGTGGTCTTGAACTGCTCGTTGTTGAGCAGGAGCGCGGTGTTCGCGTCGCGCGCGGCGGGCGACTGGAGCACGGCGATGGTGAGGTCGCGGGCCTTGAGGTCGGCCTGCGCCTTGCTGAGGTCGCCGTCCTTCGCCTGCACCTGGCCGGAGAGGTCGGTGACCTTCTCCTGCAGCTTCGCGGGGTCTGTCTCCGGGGCCTCGAAGCCGAGGAGTCCGCCGAGGCCCTTCGTGAACTGCTCGAACCGGTCCGCGGACTCCTGGGCCTTCTGCTCGGCGGCGGTCTTCCCGGTCTTCGCCTTGTCGAGGTCGGAGCGAACGTTCTGCAGCAGCGCCCACGCGCGCTCGGGGTCGAAGTTGTCCTTCGTCCACGGGGCGTCGGTCGCGGTGGTGTCGGCACCACCCGAACCGGCAGCGGCAGCAGCCGCGGCGGCTGCGTCGGCCTGGCCCGCTGCGCCTGCGGGGCCACCGGCACCAGCGCCGCCCTCGCCATTCTCGTAGCGGAGGCCCATGAGGGCGTGGCGGGTGCGGCCGATGACGGCCATGCCGTCGCGGTCGGCGACGACGGGGAGCGCGGTGGGGACGGTGCAGGTCACGGGAGCCTCCTGGGTTCCTCGGGGGTGGTGTCCGGCGCCTGGCCGGGCTTGGGTTGGGGTAGGTCGGTGATGGGTCCGAGCGGCCACCGGTTCTCGGTCACAGGTCGTCCTCGAGCACGACGCGCTCGATGCGCGCGGTTGTGACCCGGGCGAGGCCGATCGCGAGTTCCGCGGACGTGCCCTCGGCGGCGATGTACCCGCTGATGTTGTCGACGGGGTCGAGCGCGGGGTCCGACTGGAACCGGGACGCCTGGAAGCCAAGCACCCAGCCCCGTGAGTGGTAGCCGGTGTGCTCGTCGGCGAGGTGCGCGGCGACGGCGGCTTCGAGGGTGGCGAGGGTCTCGGCGCTCACCGCAGATGCTCCGGCGCGAAGATGCCGCGGTTGCCTCGCATCTGCACGTCCTCGAGCGCGGTGAGCGCAAGCGACTGGTTCCGGCCCTGCGGGACGCGGTGTGTGATCTCGGTGCCGAGGTCGATGATGCGGTCGCGGAGTGCGACGACGTCCTCGTGCTCGCTGGCCGTGAAGAACCGCTCGATCGCGCGGTCACGGTACGGGTCACCGGTCGGCGCCTTGTCGGCGGTGGTGCGTGACCGGACCATGGCGATCACGGACTCTGCGTCCTCGCGCGTGAGGGAGCGTCCGCGAAGGCGCTCGATGATGTCGTCGACGTTGGTGCTCATGGCGGCCTCCTGGGGGTCAGCTGGTGAAGAGCGGGATCTGGGCGTACGCGTCGCGGAGGTGGGGCTGCTCGCGGCGGCTGTTGCGGGCGAGGTCGTCGCGGCTGTTGACGTGGTCGCGGAGCCGCTTCTGCGCCCGCCGCACCTTCGACGCGGCGTCGGCGGCCTGCTCCGCGTCGAGGGCGTTCTCGACCTGTCGCTTCGCCTTCCGAATCGCGAGTTCGAGGCGGCGCTGCTTCTGCACCGCCTTGTAGCGGGCATCGTGTGCCGGTGTCCACGTCTGCCGGGGCGGGAGCACGGTGATGCCGGGGAACACGATCGTGAGGTGGTGGCGGCACTGCGGGTGGAACAGGCCCCGGGAGGTCGCCTCCGCGATCGTCGCGTCGACGTGCATCTCGGGGGTCGCGATCGGCCCGTCGGTGAGGACCGCGTTCTGCCACGGCAGGCACAGCGGGCACGGGGACCCGACGTCGGACACCGTGAAGTACTGACCGCCGATGGCTTTCATCCGCTCGAGGTGCGCAGCGTTGAACGCGCGCGCCGCGGCGGTGCGGACCGCCATCTCTGTGTACGCCGACAGTGACCACTCACGGCCGGACTTGTCGGTGAACCCGGTGATCCCGTTCGACGTGAAGTCGCGCCACGCGATCGCCTGCGCCTGCGCCGGCGTCAGCTCGACGTCGAGCACCTGCACGCGGGCCGCCTGCGGGGCGAGCACCTTGTAGATGTCGTTGTCGAGGCGAGTGAGTCGGCGCCGGACGTCCTGCAGGCTGGAGACGAGATCCTCGCGGATCGCGGCCTCCGACCGGACCGACCGAGGGACGGAAAAGTCGAATCCGCCGCTCTCCCCGCCGGGCATGGCGAGCGTCGTCCCAGGCGGCGCCGGCGGGTGGCCGCCGGGCGTCTCCCTAGACGCGCCCGGTGGCAGCGCCCGCCGGCCAGCGGCACGGGCCAGCGCCTCGAGGGCCTCGTCGCCGTGCTGGTGGATCTCGGCGAACACGTCCCGGTCCGCTTGCGCGGACCCGTCGATCAGCTCCCCGTCGATGACCTCGTCGACCAGCGGCGGGACCTGACGGTCGAGCTGCCGGACAACCGAGTACACGAGGCGACGGATCGCGGGGCGTGCCGCCTCGAGTGACACGGCACGGCGGAGGATCGCGCTGATGCCGTCGAGGAGCGTGGACTCCGCGCCGATGTGGAGGGCGACGAGCGCCGCGACGGCTTCGGCTGTGCGCCTACGCCGTTCCGGCTGCTGCTCCTGCGAGCTGCTGCTCGTCGCCATCGTCGGGCTCCTCGTCCTCGTGCTCTGTCGCATCGAACAGGGCGGACGCCGGGTCGCGCATCGCGCCGAGGGCGTCCTCGTCGCGGATGCGCTGCACCTCGGACTCGATCTCCTCGTCGGGCACCTGGCCGGCCATCCGCACGCGGGTGAGGGTGGACACGGCACGGGCGGCGTCGAGCATCGAGATCGTCTGCGCGTTCTTGAGCGGGTCGACCTGGGACACCTCGGCGAACTCGACGTCGGGGAGCTCGTCGAACCACTGGCCGCCCTTGCCGGGGAACACGATCCCGTCGATGGCGAGGGCGACCTGCGCGAGCTCGGCGAGTGCGGGCTTCGCGTAGAGCGCCTTCTTGTCGCGGGTGCGTTCCGAGTCCGACAGGTCCGCGGTGACCTCTGTCGCGGTGCGCTGCGCCTGCTGCACGTCACGCAGCCCGAGGTGCACGGGTGAGTAGCCGCACGTCGTCGCGATCTCCCGCTTGAGCGCGTCGATCGTCTCGAGGTGCTCCTGCACGCGGATGTCGAACTGCGTGTTCACGATCTGGTCGGCGAGCTTCTCGCTGGACGCGAGGGTCTGCACGCCGACGTACACGGACCGGTTGACGTCGAACGTGGCGCCCTCGCCCGGCTTGCCGGTGTCGAGCATCTGCTCGGGGACGGTGAGCCGCCCCTGCCCGTTCTCGAGGTCTCGCATGAGCGACGACCACGCCTGGTCGATCTTGTCGAACAGATCCTCGATGCCGGCGTAGTCGGAGCGTCCCAGGTTCGCGAGCGGGCCGAGCTTCCGCCAGTCGCGGGAAGGGCGCACGTTCGGCATGTACTTCACTGCGAGCTTCGGGACGCCCGTCGCGACGGTGACCGCCGGGTTCGCCAGTGCCGCGAGGTCCGGCGCGTCCGCGAACGGCTCGAGCTCGGCGGCGGACCGCAGTGACTCGTAGTGCGCCGTCTCCGGGAGCGTCGACATCGGCACGGGACGGCCCAGGTTCGCGGGGCCGCCCTCGTGCAGCTCGTACGTGATGAGCCCGGGACCGTGCCGCTCGAGGAGCCGATACACGGCGCCGCCGCGGTCGGTGGTGTCGTACTCGGTCCAGAGGGTGACGCCGGTGAGTACGCCGTATCGGAACTCGGGGATCGCGCAGTCGTGCGAGAACGCACGGAACCAGACGTGGTCCCGGAGCGCCTCGTCCCACGTGACCGCCCAGTACGTGCCACCGGACGACGCGGACAGCTCGCCCCCGTTCAGCATCTCGGCGTGCGCCTCATCGGAGCCCATGATCGTGTCGAGACGGTCCTGCCCGGGGTGCTTCCACTGCGCGGCGGGCTTCCCGCCTGCGGCTTGCTCTGCCGCCGCGACGTTGTCGGGCTTCGGGTAGCGGATCTTCGGGGCCTCGGCGAACAGGAGGTCCGCGGAGAGTTGCGCGATGTCCGCCGGCACGGGGAGGTGCATCTTCATGCGGTTGTCGGCGGTGTCCTGCCGCTGCCCCCACCACATCTTCGACAGGGCACCGATCACGCCGCCGCGGTACGGGACGCCGCTGCGGACGTGCGTCGTCGGTCCGGACTTCCCCTGGTAGATGTCCGCGAGGGTGGCAGTGTCACCGACGTACCAGGCGTCGTGCTCAGCGAACCGGGCGAACGCGATGTCCCAGGGCTGTGGGGGCCACACGTCTGCGGGCTGCGGCATCAGGGGCCTCCTCAGGCTGCGAGCTTCACGTGGCTGCGCCAGATGTTCTCGGTCGTCTTGATCGCGTATCGCAGGGCGTCCTGCGAGTGGTCGTTGGCCTTCACGGGCTTGTCCTCGCCCTTCTCCGCGGCCTTGGCGTCCCAGACGTACTCGGTGACCTCCTTCACCCAGCCGGTGCACCGGTCGGAGATGAGGAGGTTCCCGGACGACAGCAGCGACGCGACGGTGCGGATGCCGTCGAGGACGTCGTTGTCGGCCTGCGTCGAGATGAGCCCGTCCTGTTGGAGTTGCACGCGGAACGATGCGGCTGACGGGTCGAGGATCACCCAGTCAGGCGAGAGCCGAGGCTGATCCGGTGGCAGGTGCGGCTGGCCGAGCCACGCGCGGATCTCCTGCGAGAGCTGCGCGTCGGTGAGCTTCTGGTGCTCCGTCTTCGACTCGTACCGCCACTCGTCGATCGCGTACAGCTTCGGGTGGTGCCGGCCGTACGCGTCGGTGTGGAGTGCGATGCCGAGGAGGATCGCGGAGGTGGGGTTCGTGGTGCCGTAGTCGATGCCGACCGCGAGGGTCTTCCACATCGTGGGGAGCTGGTCCCAGGCGACGAGGTGCTTCTTCGGGTCCCACATGTCGAAGATCGCGCCCTCGGCGTTGGTCCAGAGGCCGCGGATGAACCGGTCGTAGAAGATGCCGGTGAACGACGCCTTCATGTCGCGGACGTACTCGTCGGTGAGTGACGGGTTGTCGTCCATCGTGAAGTGGAAGACGATCAGGTTCTTCGCCTCGGCCATGAGGATGTACTGCTGCCGGAGCCAGTGGTTGAACGAGCCCGGGTTCGTCGTTGCGAGGAGTCGGGAGAACGGGGTGCGGAGGCGTGTGAGGAGCATCTCCCAGAATCCGACCGGCAGCAGCGTCGCCTCGTCGACGTACGCGATCTCGATCGTGCCGCCGCGGATCTTCTCCTCAGCGCGGACGTCGTTCGCGCCGACGAGGTGCACTTCCCGGCCGAGGATCGTCGCCGTCGACGAGCCCCGGGTGTGCACGGTCTGCGCGGCGAGGGCACCGAACAGGTTCGGGTCCTGCAGCGGCTCGATGATGTTGCGCTCGATCGTCTGCAGCGTTTTGCCGATGATGACGATGAGACCGACGCCGCGGGCGGCGCGGATCGCGAACAGGAACGCGAACAGGGATGCGATGGTCTTCCCGCCGGACACGGCGCCGACCCAGAGGGCCAGCTTGCGCGTGGTGGAGGCGGTGATCGACCAGACCTGCTTCGGGGACAGCGCCGGAGCGGACACAGGGCCTCCTCTACGATCGGCTCAGGCTCGCCGAGAGGGGACAGCGATGTGGCAGGACGTTTTGGGATGGTTCGACGACCACGGTGGTGGCGTCAGTGCGATTGCAGCCGTCGTGACGGGCGTGATCGCCATCGTCACGTTGATCCGGGCGGGGTCCGATAGTCGGATGCGATCTCAGCCGATGGTCCTCGCCGAGCTGAGGCCCGCGAAAGACTCAGACAGCGTCATCGATCTCGTCGTTCGGAACGCCGGGGCGACGGTCGCGCGCAACGTGAAGGTGACGTTCGACCCAGTGATCGAGGTGCCCCCGGAACGTGCGCATGAGCCGCTTGTCACACCCTCCCTGGTCCAGCGGTACGCCGCGGAGATCCCCACCCTGGCGCCTGCCCAGGAGCTGTCCAACATCTACTGGGCCGGAGAACACGGCAGCGGCAGCGGCCTTGAGAACCGTGAGCCCACCCCCGACCGGGTCACGGTGACGGTGGAGTACAGCGGTCTTGGTTGGCGGCGGCTGCGAGATTCGTTCGTCCTCGACATCAAGGTCGTAACCCTGACCACCTGGTCGGAATCATCGAACTCGATGATCGGGCGCGTCAGAGCCATCGCCTCGGCCCTCGACAGCATCTCGAAGGCCGCACACAAGCGCTGAGCCTGCACCCGGTCCGGGCATGACCCGAACACACCCGGACCGGGGCGTCTACTCAGCCGTTTCGGTCGGTGTCTCGTACGTCGCCGCGGCAGCAGCGAACCCGGCCGCGAGCGTGTCGAGCAGCGAGTGAGCCGTCTCGACACCGGACGTGTCCTTCTCGAGGTACTTCGTCAGCTTGTCGAACGCGACGCCGGCCGTCGTGACCGCGGTTCGCTGCACCTCGACCGGCGGGCGCTCGAGCTCGTGCTCCGAGTAGATATTCTCCTTCCCGCCGAACGCGTACACCAGGTACGGGCCGTCGAGGTCGTCGAGCATTTTCTCCGCCCGACCGAGCATCTTCTCCGCGAGACGCTGACGACCAGCCGCGAGATCGATCGCGCGTGCCTGCACCGCGACGGCCGTCTGCGCACGAGAGAAGTCGAGGCCCAGTGCCTTCGCTATCCGGGTGATCGTCGACGTGCCGAGACCGAGCTCCGACGCGATCGCGTTGCGCCCCATCCCCTGAGCGTGCAGCTCGGCGACTCGCGCGCGTACAGCGGGGTCCTGGACTGGGCCAGGGGCCTGGGCCTCGTCGGTCATGGTTCTCGTCTCCGTGCGCCGCCTGGGCGCTCATCGAAGGTGGGTCAGGCCTCGGGGTGTGCGTCTCCTCGGTAGTTCGCGAGGGTGCGGAGGCCCAGGGGGTTGCGGTTGCCGTGGTGTCGGGTGTTGGCGACGTCGGCGTGCTGGATCTGGAAGTCGATGGGGAGTCCCGTGATGGAGGCGAGGTGCTGACCGATCGCGATGCCGAGGAACGGGATGAGGTCAGCTGTGACGGCGTGGAGGGCGTCGTACCGCTCGGGGGTGAGCATGAGGCGGACGTCGACGTCTCGGTAGTCGCCGCGGCCTCCTGCGGACGGGACGAGGGCGGTGCCGACGAGGTAGGGCGTGGCGTCGAACGCGTCGGCGATCGGCTTGCACGCCTCGTCGAGGAGGAACATCTGCCGCGGGCTGAACGCGCTCATGCTTCCCCTCGGTCCTGCTTGACGTCGTCCATGACCTGTTCGATCTCGGCGACGGTGTCCGGGTGTGGGGTGGGACGATGGACGTTCGACCGTGTGCGGTGGGCGGTGAGGTCGGGGTCGTCTGTGGTCACGGCGTCTCGGGCTCCGTGGTGCTCTCGTCGGTGTCGGCCGGGGGGAATGGCGTGTACTTCCGGATGAGGGCGGAGAGGGCGTCCGTGTCGACGTTCGCGGTCGCGGTGACGCGGACGGTGGTGTCGCCACCGGGGTTCAGGAACGCGACGTTGACCGTCGAGGGGTCGACCTGCTCGGGGGTCCATCCGGCGAGGGCGACGAGTTCGGCGTTGAAGTCGTTGCCGAGGCTGATGCCGGCCATGTGGGGCTCCTCACCGGTAGCGTGCGGGCATGGCATCGAACTACAGGCTCATCCTCGGAGGCACCGAGATTCACCTGGACCCCAGTCATCAGTGGACCGACGAGGAGTTGTGGAGCCTGCTCCGCGCCTCCACACCGAAGTCCCTACCAGTGCAGGGTGGCGGCTCGGTCACGTTCATGCCTGGACCGGGCGTTGCGGTTGTGCGCCACGAGGCTGGCGGGCAGGTGTTCTGAGTCAGGCTGGCTCCACGGGGCGAGCAGGCAGGTACGTCTGGGCCGGGAATTCGTCGGCCGTCGTGGATCGTCCTTCGCGCGAGTGTCCTGCACGCGTTGACGTGCTGCCCCGTGAAGAGGTGTTCCCCGTGCTCGCGCCGCGTGCGGTGGTTCGCGTGCGGCGCCCGAACGTCGCTGCTCAGGGCAGCACGAGTGCAGCGGCCTTGGCCAGTGCTGCGGGTGTCCGGTCGCGGCGTGTGCGGTAGCGGTGCGTGTCGGCGGGCACGGGGAAGTCGGGAGGGGGGACGGTACTGGTAGCTACTCCGTTGCCGCCATCTCGCAGGGGACGAGCGGCGCGCTTTCCGCCTGCCAGGGTCCCGCGTGTCCTACGCCGCTACGGCGTTCTTGGACGACCCCCACTGGGTCTGGACACACGAACGGCCCGGACCGTGAGGTCTGGGCCGAGTCGTGATGCATGCGAAGCATATCACCTGGGACGGACATTCAGGCTGTCCCCTGTTCGGGGGTCAGCGCGTGCGGCCCCGGCGTCGTCCGTGTTCGGCGGCCCAGGCGGTGACAGTGCTGAGTCGGACGTACCGGGTGCCGTTGATCTCGACGACGTGGAGCCCGGCGCTGGCCCACCTGCGCAGGGTCCGCTCGTCACGACGAACGGCGTGAGCTGCGACGGCGAGAGGTACGAAGTCGTTGCGCGGGTCGTCATCCGTCGGGGATGCGAGCAATGATTGATCCTTCCTGTGAGGGCCGGCAGCACGGTAAATTCAGCCGGTGATCCTCCTGATGTCCGATTGGCACCCCTTCAACTCTTACGAGTGGTGGCGGGACATCGGAACGGGGCTGCTGGGTGTGTTGGCGGCGCTGTTTATCGGAGCTGCAACGATCGCCGTCGCAGCGAAGAGCAACTCAATCGCTGATCGGACACGCTCTTTCCAGGAACTCGTGACCCGAGAGGAGCAGGCGCGCAATTTGCGGGAGACGCTTCGCGAGGCCCGGCTCGATCGGTCGGCAGTCGCGGGCAAGTTGTACGAGTACGTGGCGAAGCGTCGCGAGGAGGCTCTTGGGCGTCAGTTCCAGCCTTCGGAGATGCCCCCTGGCTTATTGCGCGGAATCATTCTGGACCAAGCGAAATACCTCGGGGTGCAAGAGCCGGTTGGCGAGATCCTTGACGACATCGATCGCGGGCTGACCGCGGAGCTCGTCAGCGCTCCGACCCTGTCGAACACTGTTGCGGCCGCTGCGCTTCTGGCCGGTGCCTTCGAGAACCGGATTCAGGCGTGGGTGCGGGAGGGCACTTACCGGGACGACTCCGGACACATCGGGTAGAGGAGATCGCCTCATCCCGTCGCCTGCGAGAGCAAAACGCGCATCCGGCGGGCGGCCTCCGCCGGGTCGTGTCCGTCGTACTCCGGGGGTGTCTCGACGGCGGCCACAGCGAACAGGTCCCAGTGTTCGGCGCGGTAGTGGTTCGACACCTGCCCGGTCGGGAGCGTCGCCACGACAATCGGTCATACTCTTGCTCCTTCGGGTTCCTCGATGCGGGGGACGGTGGTGCCAGCAGCGATCTGCCGGACGACGGACACGAGCTTCCGAGCGGGGAGGATCTCGCCCGGGTTCACGTGGTCGCGGCTGCGGGGGAGCCGGTCGGCGGTGCGGATGTCGCCGTCGACGGAGGTGGACACGAGGACGGTGGAGCAGCCCTCGCACCAGACGCGCACGTCGCGGACGTCGGCGTCGGGCGCCCATGACGTGGTGACGGCGAGGCGTCCGCAGATGGGGCACGCCCGCTGCCAGTGCGCGCGCGGCGGCCGGGACTCGGCGGGGAACCGGTTCGTGATCCGCTCGACGAGTTCCGCGACCATGTCGAAGTACGCGTACGAGCCGGAGTGGCGGGCGATGGCGTCGTGGTTGAGCAGCAGCCAGTACGTCAGGTGCCCGACGGACTCCCGCGCGCCGGCGGGCGTCGTCTCGGGCCGGAACCCGAGCGGCACCTGGTACGCGTACCGGAGCGACCGGATCAGGGGCCGCTGGACGATGCTGAGGCGCTCGCGCCAGCGGTGCGCCCAGTCGAGGAGCGTGACGACGAGCTCGTCGGCGTCGTCGAGTGCGGTCGCGTTGACGGGGATCGCCGCGGTGCGGGACTCCATCGGGACGCCCGGCTGCCCGTCGGAGACGACGCGGACGGGCACCCGGTGCATGAGGACGAACTCGACGAGGTCCGCAGCGGAGCCGAGGGCGATGCGTGCCCGGGCGGATGCGAGGGCGAGGACGTCGCCGTCGTAGTCGGTGATGGTCACTGGTCTCTCTTGGTCTGGTCGTGCTCCTCGCGGAGCTGTCGTGCACGTGCGGCGCGCTGTTCGGCCGCGATCGTGTAGGTGGGGGACTTCGGGTCGCCGTAGTCGTACGGGCCGAGGTCGTTGCCCTGCATTAGCGGCATCACCACGCCCCCTTGTGGTCGTCCCAGCCCTCGTCGGCGGCTTGCTGGTGGTCCCAGCGGATGCCGCCCCGCTCGCCAGGCACGAGGCCGCGCGCCTCGGCGGACTTCGCGCCGGTGTTGTACCGGTCGTAGTTGCCGGACTGGTTGCGGGCCTTCGCTCGGCGTCGGCCCTCGGCGCTACGGACGGGCCACGCGGCGGTTCGGTGGCCGGGGTTCGCCGTCACGTGGTCGTCGGCCTGGTCCTGGCCGTGCAGGACCGGGTTGCAGCCGGTGGTGAGGCAGCGCATCCGACCGGGCTGCTTGCGCTCGCCCATCAGAACGGGGTCTCATCGTCGAAGGTGACCTGCTGCGTCCACACGTCCTGCGCGGTGGCGCCGCCCTGCGGCTGCCCGGCCGGCTGGCCCTGGTACGCGGTCCCGGCCGCGGTGTGGTCGACCTGCTGGCCGTACTGCGCGCCCGCCTGGCCGCCCCCACCGCCGCCACGTGCGGCGCGGGTGACCTGCGCGGTCGCGTAGCGAAGCGACGGGCCGATCTCGTCGACCTGCAGCTCGATGGACGTGCGCTGCTGGCCCTCACGGTCCTGATACGACCGCTGCACGAGACGGCCCTGCGCGATCACCCGCGCGCCCTTCGTGAGGCTGCCAGCGACGTGCTCGGCGAACTCGCGCCACACGCTCGCGCGGAGGAACAGGGCGTCGCCGTCCTTCCACTCGTTCGCCTGCCGGTCAAACGTCTTCGGCGTCGACGCGATCGTGAAGTTCACGACCGCGAGCCCGTTCTGCGTGTACCGCAGCTCGGGGTCGGCGGTCAGATTGCCGACGACGGTGATGATCGTCTCGCCGGCCATCAGCGGGTCTGCCGATCGAGAGTCTCGAGCGCTGCAAGGCCAAGGGAGAGCGCCTTGACCAGACGCGCGCGATCCGGCCTGGACGCCTGCGAGGACCACCGGTAGTGCCATGCCTGCTCGTCTGCAAGCTCGAGTAGTTCGTCGGGACCGTGGTCGTCGTCGTGCTCGTCGGTGTAGCCCGAGGCATCGTGCCGCTCTCGCTCGTCGAGCACGTCGAGGATGGCCTCGTGCCGGTGCATGCGGTCGAGGATCGCCCGAACGGCGGTCACATCCTCGAGGACCGCATCCGTGCTGTCCTCGGCGTCGTGGATCTCGGCGACTGCCGCCCCCAGTCGATCGACAGCCTCGATGGCGGTCATGGTCTTGCTGCTCATGCTGCGTGTCCTCTCGGTGATGCGGCTCGTGCCGCCCTGTTGATCGCGGCGCGCTCTCGGCGCCGCAGGTTCTCGATGCGCTCCGCCCGCTTCCGGGCTGCTTCGCGCTGGTTCCACTCGCCGGCCTCGACGAGCGCCTGCGCCCAGTCGTCTTCGCCGAGCGGGTGGTAGATCTCCCGCTTCCGGGCCTCGTGCACGGCCCGCATCGCCCGGTCCCGGCGACCGCCCGGCATCTCGGAGATCAGGTCCACGACGTCGATCGACGCGACGAACACGTCCCAGTCCGCAGCGATCATGCGTTCACCCCGAGGTCGACCTCGGAGACGAACCGCAGATCCTCCGCCGCGTAGAGCCCCTGTACGTCGCCCGCGTTCCGGGCCGCGGTCACGACGTACGCGTCCACGTCCCGGACCTCGCCGTCGGCGCGGTTCGTGATCGCCTCGACCAGGAGCACCGCCGCCCGAGGCGACAGCACCCCGACCGGACGCACCGCTCGCTCGAGGAGGCCATGCAGCCGGGGCAGGTCCCGGACGCCGGCGCGCGCCGCTCGTTCCTGAACCGCCGCGTCGATCTCGATGTCCGTCCCGAGCTCGACAACGTCACCTTCTGGACGGACTTCAGGTTCTTGAGTCATGTCCAGTCCAGAGGGTGGGACGGGATGGGACGGGACGGGATGGGATGGGGAAGGCGCGGCGTCGGGCGAACCCGCACCGTCCGTCCCCTCGGAGTCACGCCGTGACTTCTCCCGTGACCGACGCTTCCGTTCCGCAGCAGCATCACGATCGGACTCGATCTGCTGACGCGTCGGCTGGTACCGGGACCAGTCGTGGAATCGGTACGCGGCTTCGTCCGGAATCCACAGCGAAACGGCCACGAGTTCGTTCACGAACCGCGGCTTTGCGCGCAGAAGTGGCAGCGCAAACGCCGGAATGTGGCCATCGGTGAGGTGGTGCATCGACCACGACCCAGCCCGCATCCACAACGCCTGAGCCCCATCCGAGAGCTGCAGCGTCTTCGGGTGCGACCAGAACCCGTCGTCGACCTTGAACCACGGCATCAGCCGTCACCTCCCATCCGTCTTCGTGCTTCCTTGGCGCTGATCTCTTGCCAGCCGCCCTCGTCGTCGTAGAGCACCCACGCGGCGTGGAGCGTGCCGACCTTCGTCCGCAGCCACCGCCTCGCCGGCCACTCCTTCGGGTCCTGCCCCGCCGGCACCCGCCAGCCGTCCTCGAGCGCCGCACGGAGGTTCTCCGTCCGCCATCCGTGACAGCCCGTCGTCCCCGACCCGCACAGGAGCTGCAGGTTCGACGGGACCGTTCGACCGCCCTGCGAACGATTCAGCCGGTGGTCCCGGTTCACAGACCCGCCGCGGAAGCACCGCTGGCACATGTCGTTGTCCCGCTCGGTCGCGATCGCGTAAGCACGCGCCTCCTCGGCGGCGTTTGGCCGGGCGAACTTCGGCGCAATCATGAGACCTCGTCGATCGCTAGAATCTGAGGTGTGATCAGCGTTGAAGGAGCGGGAGTGCTCGCCCAGGTCGTTCCCGTCGGCTTGCTCGTACTCGCCTTCGAAGCTCGACGGGAAGATGCCCTCCTTGGCGGGACGCCTCTCATGGAGAAGGTCGTCGGCGGCGCCAGGTACGCGCTGATCGGAATTGTGATCGCCTCGCTCGTCGTCGAGACTGCCTGCATCAGCGCCGTCAGCTCGGAGACCGCCATTCGTGGCGTCGCGGCAGCGTTCGTGTACGTCGTGGGGTACCTGCTGTCCTTCGCCGTGGGGGTGGTGATCCTCGTCGCAGTCATGCGGACATCGGGCTTCACGGACGCCATGATCGACCGGCAGATGCGAGATCCGGTTGTGCGTGCTCGCTTGGAAGCGGCCGTTCGGCGGAACGCCGAGCGCTGGAGGGGCGAGTAGTAGTTCATGCGGCCACCGCCTCGTACTCGGCGCCGAGAGACGCGACCGCTGCTGCGATGAGGTCACGGGCTGCTGGCGGGGTGACCGCGTTCCCCGCGGCCTTCACGAGGTCGCGGTTCGACACCGGCCGGAGGCGGTTCGGCGGCTGCCACTTGTAGTCCTTCGGGAAGGCCATGCCGGCGGCGACCTCGTGCGGCTGGAACATCCGGAAGAGCACCTCGGGGACCATTGCCTCGGCCTCCCGAAGATCGCGGGGTGTGAGCGTGCGACGCTCCGGCTGCCGTAGTACCGCCTGGTGTCCGGCCGTCGTCAGCGTGCGGAGCTCCTCGAGCATCGACGTCGTCATGGACGCGCCGCCGGAGTTCATCCGGTGGATGAGCGCCTTCGTGGTGTCGTTCGCCGTTATGGTCGACAGCGGGTCGTCGACGTCGCGGATGCGGTACTCACCCCGGCGATCGAGGCTGAACGGGTCCTGCACAAGGCCGTGGTGGTTCCCGCCAGCCGTGAACGTCCCCGCGGGCTCGGACACAGACCGTGCCGTCGATGTACCGTACATCTCCGCGATGAACGGCAGGTGCGCGAGCGCCGTCTCGGCGCGCGTCGTCTGCGTCCGCATCGGAGCGTCGATCGACAGCGCGTCCTTCCCGTCGCGACCCTCGACCGGCACGGCGAGGGCCTTCGAGTTCGTGGTGTGCAGCGCCCGCAACGGCTCGCCGACGGGCCACACGCGGTGGTAGCCGTCGAGGTGGCCGTGCTGCCGGTGAGCGGGGCTCGCTGCGTCGTACGTGTTCCCGGCCGCCTCGAGCGTCAGCGGACCCCAGTACCGGGCGATGCCCGCGGCGATCCGGGCGCGGGTCTTCGGCTTGAGCCGGTCGCCGATGCGATCGCCCGGGATAGACCAATCGATCGCCGCGGCTGCAGGCAGCCACCCCGGTTCGACGATCTGCCCGCAGCGGGAGCAGCAGTACACGTACGCCTGCCGGTACCGGCCCACCTCGCGACGGCCCTTGAACGACTGCACGGACTCCACGACGTCGTCGCAGCGGTCACAGAACGCCTTCGGTCGGAGGACCCGGTCGATGTCCGGCGCGGCGGCCGTCTCGGGCCACGCTACGACGTAGATCCGGTCGCGAGACTGCGGGGCCGGCGCACCGAACGCCTGGGCGTGCATCGAGTTCAGTGACACCACCCGGAACCGGTACCCGAGCGCGCGGAGCTCGGAACGCCAGATGTCCCACGCGGTGCGGTACTTCGCCTGCGTGGCGATGTCGACGACGTTCTCGACGATCACGAGCCGGTACCGGTGGTGCTCGATGAACCGGAGCACGTCGAACATCAGCAGCCGGGATCGGTTCTTCGCGTCGTCCGACAGCGGATCCTCGAACAGGCCCTCCTCGATCGCGGGGAGCTTCGACCCGTTCGCCTGTGACCACTTCGTGCACTCCGGCGACGCCCAAAGGATGTCGGTCTTCGGGAAGAACGACGGCCGCTCCTGGTGGAGGTCGACGACGGCATGGTCCGTGGTCGGGTGGTTCAGCGCGTGGATGTCGCAGACGAGCTGCCAATGGTTCGCCGCGATGCGGACGTTGATGCCAGGGACCTGCAGCGCACCGGTCGACGAGCCGCCGGCGCCCGCGAACAGGTCAGTGATGGTAAGAGTCACGCTGCACCTCCCGCTACGCTGCTGCGCATGAGTGACGCGTGGGCGGTGGTCATCGGGGCCCTGGTGGGTGCTGCTGCTTCCTTGGGGACTACAGCTTCGGGGCTCGTCCCCGGCCTCAATCCGGAGGATCGCTCCCAGCGCATCGCGCGAAATGTGCGGCTGCAAGCGCTGCTGACTGAGATCACGGACGACTTGATGCGTCTGTCGCTGGTGCCGGACGATGTCGACGGCAGGGAGACCGCGATCGACATTCGAGCGAAGATGATCGTCACTCGAGTCGAGTTGGCGGCGTTAAGTCCGCGGCGCGACAAGCGCTTGATGGATTTGTACGACGTTGTGCTGCAAGCAGCCAATCGAAACGATGACGGCCTGCGTACGAGGGCGGGTGCGCTGTTCTCCCTTGGGGCGGCACTTTGGCTAGGCGGCTCGGACTTCACGGACGATGTCCGCAAGGGCATGGAGCAAATGCGAGCGGATACACGCGCCTCGATCGCGGCTGCATCTTCGACGGACTGAGTCCCGCTCGAGTTGTATCCCATCACGCACCTCGCAGGAGGGTTACGAGGTCGGCGAGCGTCATCGTGACGAACTGCTCGCCGGGGGAGCCGATACCGCGGCGCTTGTGGACGACGAGCCCGATACGGGCGTCGTCGTTGCCGCGCTCACGCTCGGCCTCGGCGAGCCAGGACCCCAGGCTCATCGACTGGTGATTCTTGCACTCGAGGACGACGCGCTCCCCGCGAGGGGTGCGGACGCCGCCGATGTCGCCGCGGTCGTCGCGGCCGTTCTTCGGGCGGATGTCGATGCGGTCGTCGAGCTCGTCGCGGAGGTAGTTCGCGACGCTGCGCTCGAACATCTGGCCGGCCTTCCGTGCGCTGCTGTTCGAGCGGCGCGGGCGCGGCGGGGTCGTGCGATCCTGGGGTTTCATGCTGGTGTCTCTCGCAGAGGGGTCGGTGTGGGTGGGGCGGTGGCCGTTGCAGTCGGGCACCGCCCCGGCTGAGCTACGGGCGCCCCGAGAAGATCGGGACGCTCGCGGGGATGCCGTCGTGCACCTGCGTCGTCTCGCCGTCCTTCGTGACGGTCTTCCCGTCGCGGATCTCGGTGACGATGTCGGCGAACGCGGCGTCGAGGATTTCCTGCGGGCGCTGCAGCACGATGCCGAGGCCGAGCTGCGACCCGCGAAGCCGGTACCGGAACCGCGCGACGACGAGGTAGACCGGGCCACCGATGTAGGGGCGGAGGAGCAGCTCGAGTTCCGTCGGGATCTCGATGTGCCCCTTCTGGCCGGCGCGGGCAGTGACGGTCTCCTTGTAGTTGAGCCGCACCTGCCCGGAGTCGAGCCGCTCGCCGCCCTCGAAGTCGACGGACGTCTTCGCCTGGAACGATTGCGCCAGCTCGATGAGGACCGCGGTGTCCGGCTTCCGGACGTCGAGGGCCTGCTGCTCGATGAACTCGGCGAACTCGGTCTGCTCGAGGAGCTTCCCGTCGGCCTTCGTCCACGCCTCCCACGACTTCGTGTGCCGCAGCTCGAGGCGGGCAGTGTGTTTCTGCCACCCGCCCTGCCCGGCGTCGTGGGAGTCGAGCACCGCGATCACGTTCGACGACGGGGTGTCGGCGTAGACCTCGGTGTGCCCGTCGATGACGTGCTTCTCGACGTACCGGACGAACGACTCGGCGTCGCCGACGACGCGGGCCGCGGCGATGTGCCGAGGCGAATCGGCGTAGGCGTCGGTGTCGAGCACGCGGGTCGCCCCGTCCGTACCGGCCGCGCCGTAGACAACTCCGGGGGCCAGCGTCTCGGCGCCGGCTGCCTGGCGGGCGAGGTCCGCGACGACGGCAGCCTCGGGGGATTCGGTGTAGTCGGTCATGCTCAGTCGAGCTCCTTGATCTCCCCGGTGGCGGGGTCGTGGGCGGGTGCGTTGCGGATGTCGTCGTCGTCGAACAGGGGCATCGACGACGGGTCGCGGCGGGACAGGGTGTGGTCGCGGTCGACGTACGTGATCGACCCCTGACGGTTCTTCTCGGGCCGCTTGACGGTGATCTTGTCGTTGACCTTGAGGGCGCTCGCCGCGTCGTCGATCGGCTTGAGCTCGAGGGTGAGGGTGATCGTGCCGCCCTTCCCCGTCTCCTCGATCGCGGCGACGAGCTTCGTCAGCTCCTCGTGCAGTTCGAGGTCCGTCTTCGGCCTCGTCGACGCGAGGAACGCGGCGAAGCTCCCGGGCTTCTTCTGCGTCTCGTCCTTGGACATGGGGTGTTCCCTTCCTGGGTTGACCGGCCGGGCGGCCGGTGGTCTGTGGGGTCAGTTCCGGGAGGCGCCGTACGCCTGGCCCAGCACCTTGTTGATGTTCTGTAGGCCCATGAGTCGGGCGGCGAGTGCCTTCTGCAGTTCCTCCGCGGCGTGCAGCGTCTCCTTCTTGAGGTCGAAGTCGAGCCGGTGCGGCATCGTCGCGAGGTCCGCCTCGGCGCGCTTCTCCGTCACGGACGACGCCGACGACCGCAGCATCGCTTCGGCCTTCGCCTTGATGAGCGCGCGCTCGGCCTCGTACCGGTCGTGCCACATCTGCTTGAGCGCCGGTACCGCCCGCTCGAGCCGTTCGCCGAGTTCGCGGATCATGAACTCGAGCTCGATCGGCGTGACTGGCTCGTACTCGACGACCTCGCCCGTGTCCATCCGGGCGATGTCCTGTGTGCTCACGAGGCGCGGCCGGTCGTCATCGCGGTTCCGACGGCGCTGATCTGGTCGAGCACCTTCACGTCGGCTCCGGCCTCGCGGGCCTCCTTCCAGACCGCGCGGACCCCATTGACGGTGTCCTGCGCCTGGGCCTCGACGACCCACTCGCGGGCGGACTCCTGCTCCTGGGTCGCCCGGAGGTCTTCCTTCGACCACAGGTCCAGCGCGGCGCCGAAGCGCATGCCAGCGTTGCGGAGCGCGTCGCCGATGGCCTCCTTGACGGCGTTCGGGCCGTTCTTCCCCTGCGCGTCGCCGTAGCCGAGGCGGGTGACGCCGGCGACGGTGAGGCGGATCCAGAGGCCGCCGTTCTGGTCAAGGGCAGGGAGGCCGCGGTCGTCGAACGCGACGGGCTCCCAGGACCACGCTTCGTCGGCGTCGAGGAGGCGTGCGGTGAGGGCCGCGTGGCCCACATAGGCCAGGTGGTTCGACCGGACGTGGTAGCCGCCGCAGTAGATCCCGTCGGCGGACGCCCTGGTGCCCTGCTTGCATCCGAACCGTTCCTTCTCGTCGCGGCTGACGGGCTTCGGGAGATACCCGATCTGCTCGGCGGGGAACGGCTGCCGGAGGACGTCGAGCGGGTCGAGTGTGACCGCTCTGTCGGTCGTGGTGGTCATGCTGCGTCGCTCCTCGTTGTGATCGTGAGTCGCCCCTTCACCGGGACGGTCATCTGGAACTGCTCGAACGTGTCGGGCGCGGCCTTCTTGAACGCCGCCGAGTCGAATCGGCGGGACGTCGAGTCCGCGGAACGGGTCAGGTTCGCGACGGATCCCTCGAACCGCTTCGGCTCCCCGTGGAGTTGCTGTTCGATTCGCGCCTTCGCCTCGTCCCGCCGACGGGCAGCGGCCGCGGCGATCTCGTCGAGCTCGACGTACTCCGTGAGGAGGGCGTCCAGCGCGGCGGCGTCCTCGTCGGGCTCCTGCTCGCCAGCGAGAAACTCCAGCGCGGTCTGCTCGAGCATGGCGACGCGAGCCTCGTCGTACTCGACGACGAAGTGCTTCGGCCATGGGTACGTGGGGACGCCGTTCTCGTGCGGCTCGAAGATCAGCCGTCCCCGGCGGCGGCCGGTGACGCGCATCTGCCAGAGCATCTGGTCGATGTACCTCCCGGGCACGTCGGAGAGGATCTCCCAGTCGTGCACGGTGGTCTTCACCTCACCGATCTCGTCCGCGCTGATCGCGTCCGGAGTGGCGAGGAACCGGGGCTCGTCGTCGGCCGCGTAGAGGTCGCCGCACGGCAGCAGGCCGAACGTGGACTGGGCGAACGCGAGGACGACGGGTTCACGGTCGGTGCCGTGCTGCATCGCTGCGTTGTGGAAGTCGCGGGCGGTTCCGGCTTTCTCGGCGCGGACCGCCGACCAGGTGCCGGCGCCGCCGCGGACGAGTCGCGCGACGTCGGTGGCGGTCACGCCTCCCTGGCGGGCTGCGAGCCATGCGGGGCGGTCCGTGGAGGACGCGAGGATGTTGCTCACCAGCGGTCCCTCCACTCCTGCATGCGGGGTCCGGTGGTCTCGGCGGCGATCCACTGCGCGGTGGCGGTGAGGATGAGCGCGGCGGCGGTGGCGCCGAGCGCGATGAGGGCGCTCACGCGAACAGGTCCGTGATCTCGGGGCTGACGAGGCGGACTGGCTGCTCCTCGCGGGGCAGGTGGATGAACACGGCGGAGTAGCCGAGCGCGCCCGTATCGAGTGAGACGAATCCGGTGGAGAGGTGGCTGGTGTTCCACTCGTCGCCGGGTGCGGTGAGGGCTGCGCGGACGATCCGGACGTCGGCTGCTGTTCGGGGGTGGAAGTTGAGGACGGGGCGTCCGGTGGGTGCGGTGTCGGAGAGGTCGACGTCGACCTCGGGGTGAGCGGCGAGGAAGGCGGCGACCTGCTGAACGCGGTCCGCTCTGGTTCGGGTGGTCGTGATGGTCACTGGTGTCTCCTGGGGTCGGTGGATTACGCGCTCCCTGGGGCAGGTGCGCGGAGAAGTGGTGCGGTGGTCAGTCGCAGGTGTCGGGGAGGTCGGGCTCAGCGGCCCGGGCGATCGCCTTGCCGGCGAGCTCGTCGTCGAGGTCGTCGGCGGCGTGGACGGTGCAGGCGCACATCACGCCGTGGCCGGTCACGACGTCATCGCCTCCGGGTGCTCGTGCGCCCACTCGGGGTGCTGGCCCGCGATGTGCCGTCGGACGTTCGAGAACGAGCGCCGGCAGTCGGCTACCGGGCAGACGCCGTTGGCGATGCGGTTGCGGAGCCGGGTGACGTGGCCCTTGTACGCGCGGGCGGAACGCTCGGCGGCGTCGGCCTGGTCGCGCGCGGCGTCCCGGGACGCGCGAGTGAACCGAGTCTGCTGCTCCGCGAGCTTGCGGAGTCGCTGCTCCCGCTCAAGGTCGGACTCACCCGGGTAGTGATTCGCGTGACCGCGCGGGCAGTAGAACGTGCCGTGGTCGCGGCGGAGCGTGGCGTGCATCGTCTGGGTCATGCCGAACGCGGTGTCGCAGTGCGCGCACGAGATGACGACGAGCGTGTCGGTGAAGGTCTGAGTCAGCATCAGCGGTTCCTCCTCGGTGCGACGGACCAGCGGTAGTACGCGGCGAGGGACGCGATGACGAGCACGAACACGAGGAACGTGACCCCGTCGATCGTCGGAGCACCGACCGCCGCCTTCACGACGGCGAGCACCATCGCGAGGCCCATGAGAATCAGCGCGGCCCTCACAGCGGCACCCCGCAGCACAGCAGGACCACCGTCAGCGCGAGCGCGGCGCCGATGACCGAGGTGGAGACGACGAGCGCGACGTCGTCGAGACGCTCCTGCCGGTTCACGACGCCACCGCCTGCCTGCTCGCCTGGCCGACGTAGCGGTTCACGAAGTACGCCTGACCCTTGCCGGTCACCTTCGGCGTCTTCGAGATCGTGACGTGCCCGTCCGAGTGCGTGACCGCGGTCTCCTTGACGCGGAACAGGCCGAGCTCCATCGCCTTCTGCGTCGGCATGTTCCAGTCCGTGCCCTTGCGCCGGATCAGGTAGCCGTCGTTGCGGAGGCGGTCGAACAGCCTGGTCGCGCCGATCTCGACGCCGTTGCCGCGGAGGATCTTCGCGAGATCCCCGACGAGGATTGCTGTCTCCGACGCCGCGACCGAGTCCGCGAACAGCACCTTCGGTGCGTCCTCGGCGACCTTCGCCTCGAGCGCCTGCCGCTGCTCCACTTCCTCGGCGTACGCACGGAGCGCTTCGGGAAGGGATAGCGGCACCTGCGGTGCTGCGAGCCGGCGCGCCATGTCGAAGAACGCCCGGACGAGCGTCTTCTTGAACTGGCGGACCTGCTCGGTGTTGCGCTGGTACGTCATGAGGAGCGTTGCCTGCTGCTCGTTCAGGAGCGCGACCTGTCGGGACTGGATGCCTCCAGCGGTGGCGAGGGGTCGCGTTTCAAACGCGACCCTTCCGAACTCCTCGAAGTCGGCGCGGTTCGCGTGGACCAGCTCGAGCACGTTCTTGTGCTGGACGCCGGACCCGGCAGCGATGGTCTCCGACGAGACCACGAGCGTGCCGTCGTGGTCGGTCACGAGGTCGAGGGCGCTCATGCCGCGGCCCCCGGCTTCTCCGTAGGGAGGTTCTGCAGCCACTCGATCGCGTCCTCGCGGAAGATGATCGGCTTACGGCCTGCCTCGGTCGGGTATCTCGCCTTGAGGGCTCCGTCGTTGATCGCCTTCCGGACGGTGTCCTCGGACACGTCGACGGTGGTCGCGAAGTTGGGGATCGAGTAGGCGAACCTCTCGAGGTTCGGTGCGTGCATCATCATGCTGCGTCTCCGTAGAGGTCGGTCGGGGAGAGAAGCAGAACGCCGCCGACACGCACGACGTCTGGCATCGAGAGGTCACCTCGGGTGAGGTGCTCATCGAGCTCAGACGCGCGCATGCCGACGGCGGTTGCAACGCTCTCCGTGTCGGTGCCACGGGCGACGATGGCGGCACGGATTCGCGCGCTCATCTCCGTGGCCGTTCTTCTTGTACTCACATCCGCTAACTTAGTAGGCGTATGCGACTTGTGCAAGCGGGTAGAGCAACTTTTTCGGCGGATTTGCCTACAAAGTGTGACGAAACGGGGGGTACTGTTGTGGAGTGCCAGATCTCGCTGACTTCATCACCCCCGCCCTCGCCGCTGTCATGCAGGGCGCGTACGCGAAGAAGGGGCTCAGCAGGCAGGACATCGCGGACCGCACGGGGATCAGCAAGAGCACCATCGACCGGTACATGCAGGCAAAGCTCGCGCTTCCGCAGGACAAGTTCGTGCGGATCGCGGAAGCGATCGGCGCGCCACCGGCGAAGCTCCTGCAGGAGGCGGTCGACGACGCGACTCTGATGCTCCACGACGCCGCAGTGTCAGAGGCTGAGGGTGACAATGTCGCCAGGCTTCATCCGCGACAGATGTCGGCTGAGGAGCTCGATCGACTCACCATCGATCACGCCGCCACCGGGATCGATCCTGAGTCGGAGACGGACGAAACCGACTGACCTGGGGAAGGGTGAGGGATCTGTACGACCCGTACGAACACGCCGCGCAGCTCGGGATCGAAGTGCTTCACAGCCCGATCCGCACCGCGAATGGTCTGTGGATCCCCGACCACAACGTCATCGTCGTCCGGTCGAAGCTCCGCGCCGTACACGATCGCGCGGCACTCGCCCATGAACTCGGCCACGCCGTGCTCGGCCATCGCGATGACCGGCCGAAGCACGAGACGCAGGCCGACCGCTACGCCGCTGAGCACCTCGTCGACGAGGACCGCGCACGCGAGGTGTGCGCCTGGACGCAGGACCCCGCCCGCATTGCCGCGGAGCTAGGCGTGAGCGGCAAGCTGTGGCGCGTCTGGTGGAACGTCCGACGTCAGCAGGGCCGACACCTTGGCGAGAGCGTCGCCTAGCAGGGCGTGGTTTCCCCGCGACCGATAGCCGCGCGTCACGGACAGCGTCGACTGGCCGAGGATCTCCATGATGATCGGCTCGGGCACGTTCGCCTCGTAGAGCAGGGTCGCCGTCGTGTGCCGGGCGTCGTGGAGCCGAGCGTCCCGCACGCCGACGGACGTGAGCAGCGCATGCCACGCGTAGTTGTCCTTCGCCGGATCGATCGGGGACCCGTCGAGCGGCCGCAGTGTCACCACGTATGGCGTCCTCTTCCGTTCGGCGGTCCAGAGCAGCCCGTGCGGGTTCGGCTCGCTGGCGGAGGCGATGAGTCGACGCTCGATGATCGAGCGGAGCGGCTCGACGAGGGGGATGTCGCGCCAGCCCGCGCGTGACTTCGGCCGTGAGAGCCACAGGCCGCCGGTGAGGTGCCGGTGCTCGTGATCCTCGGGTGCGCGGAGGAAACGGTCTGGGCAGTCCGTCCCGCGCTTCCGACCGCACCGTGGCTGCTCAGGGTCGCGCGGGTTGCAGCCGTGCGACCAGGTCAGCCGCTGCAGTTGCCAGGATAGGTCGAGGCGGTCGGTCACCCGGTCGACCTCGAGGCCGAGCAGCTCGCCCTGCCGGGCGCCCGTGAGGAGCGCCGCGGCCCACCGAGACCCCATCCGCACGTCTTCGCGGGCCGCCCGTTCGAGGATACGGACGCCGGCGGCGGCGTCGAGGGTGACGAGGGTGACGTGAGCGCGGCGCGGAGCGTCGAGGAGCGTCGTGACGTTGCGGGTGACTCGGCCCTCACGCTCGGCGTCGCGGAGGGCGACGCCGAGGATCCGGTGTGCCTGCAAGGCGGTAGAGGCGCCGCGGCCCTTCGCGCGGATCGCGCGGTTGAGGTCGCGGACGTGCTTCGGCTCGAGCTTGTCGAGGCGCACGTTCCCGATCGCCGGGATGATGTGCTGGCGGATCGCCGACTTGTACCCGGCGGCCGTCTTCGGTGCGAGCCGGTGCACGGCGATCTCGTCGTACCAGAGCTTCATCCATGCGCCGAGGGTCACCGACGCTGTCGGCAGATCTCCGGACCGCTCGAGGTCTCGCTGCAGTGCGCGGAGCTGTTTGAGGACGGTCGCCTTGTCCTTCGACCGGACGACCTTCCGGCGCCGCTTCCCGTCTCGACCGGGGAGCTCGATGCTCGCGGTCCAGTACTCGAGGGGGAGCGTCCTGTCTGCCGGGACTCGGTAGACGGCGCCCTCGCCCTTGCCGCGGGTGCGGTTTGTCACGGGTGCTCCTCCCGGGGCGCCGCAGCGCCGGATCATCTTCTGTCGTGCGCGCTCCATCGACCGTCACTCAGGACGCCCGTGTGCGTGGTTCTTCTACGTCGGTGGCTGGCGCTACCGTGCATCGTGTTCCTCCGGTGCTTGCTTCACTGGTGGGGTGCGGGGCCGTGACCTGGCAGGGTCGCGGCCCCCTTTCTCGTGCTGCAGGTGTAGCCGATTCGTGTAGACATTGGCATCGGCTTGTGCAGGCCGCTGTGAGCACGTATGACACGATAGTAGCCATATCTGACAGTTTGCAAGGCGGATCGGCCACGATTCTTCTGACTACGGATCAGAAGGTTGGGGGTTCGAGTCCCTTCGAGCGCACAGTGCCCCGATTGCGGGTACGACACCGAACAGCAACAGGCCCCGGCGGATCCCGCCGGGGCCTGTTGCGTCGTCGGCGGCTACGGCCGCTCCGTGTCGTCCAACGCCCCGCCGTTCAGCACCGACAGGCGCTCGAGTCCGGCTTCGGCGACGAGCTGCCGAGCGAGCGGGCGGGCCCGTGCGACGGCCTCCCGCACGTCGACGCGGGTCACCTCGCCGTGCTCGAGGCTCAACGACCCGTCCACCCACACGTCCTCGATCTCCCGACTGCCCGCCACGAAGACCACGGCCTGGTAGGGGTCGTGGACGTTCGCGAGCGTCGGGCTCTCCCCGTCGAACACGACGACGTCCGCACGCTTCCCCGGTTCGAGCGACCCGATGGAGTCCTCCATGCGGAGCGCAGCGGCACCGCCGATGGTGGCCATCTCGAACGCCTCGCGCGCACTCATCGCGGTGGCCTGCAGGTCACGGATGCGGGCGAGGAGTGCAGCGGTCTTCATCGCCTGCAGGAAGTCCTGCGAGTCGTTCGAGGCCGGGCCGTCGACCCCGATGCCGACGGGCACGCCGAGCGCGCGGAGTTCTGCGACGGGGGCGATGCCGCTGGCGAGGATGCCGTTCGCGACGGGGTTGTGCGCGACGCCGACCCCGTTCGCGGCGTAGCGCTCGCGATCGTCGCGGTCCATCCACACGCTGTGTGCGGCGATCACGGGCACCTGGAACATCCCGGTGGCCTCGGCGTGCCCGACGACCGTGCGGCCGGTGCGCTGGCGGGCGGCGGTGACCTCCTCGCGGACCTCGTGGACGTGGACGTGGATGCCGTGGCCGCCCGCGACGGCGTACTCGATGTGCGACTCCCACGCCGCGTCGGTGTAGCGCCCGATGGAGGACATGCCGACCCGGAAGGTGCTGTAGCGACTGGCGTCGGCGGTCTCGCGGAGCGCGTCGAACTCCTCCAGGATCGGGCCGGGTCCGAAGCCGCGGTCGACGTCGCCCGACCCGAACGAGACGACGCCGCGGAGCCCGAGTTCCTCGAGCGCCCGGACGACACCGAGGGTGGCCGGTTCGCCGGGGATCGGGTCCGAGCAGAACATGTCGTTCGCGGTGGTGACGCCGCTGCGGAGCATCTGGATGCCCTGGAGCATCGTGCCGGCGTACGCCTTGTCGCGGGTCATCACGGGGTTGACGTGCGAGATGAGCTCCTGCAGCCACTCCCACAGCGTGTACTGCGAGCCGATCCCGGTGATGAGCCCCTCGCTGAAGTGCCCGTGCGTGTTCACGAAGCCGGGCGTCACGATGTCGTTCGAGCCGCCGCGGACCGTCGCCGAGGGGTGCGCGGCGGACAGGGCCGCGAAGGTCCCGACCGCGGCGATGCGGTCGCCGTCGAGCAGGACCGCACCGTCGCGGATCGCGGCCGGGGTGTCGCTGTGGTCGGGGGCGGCGGTGAGGACCCATCCGCCGCGGATCAGGATCTGGGGCATGCTCCGACGGTATTGAGCGCGTGTCACGAGGGTGTTTCCACACGGTCACCAACAGCCGCGCGGGCAGGTCCCCGGAACGCCGGGGCGTGGATCGGCCCGGCGCCGTCGACGAGTGGCCGACCGGATGCACCGGTGCGCACCGCGATCACCTCGGCCATGATCGAGATCGCCATCTCGGCAGGGGTCGTCGCACCGATGTCGAGTCCGATGGGGGAGCGCAGTCGGTCGAGGTCCGGGGTCTCGAGCTCGTGGAGCACGGTGAGCCGGCGGGCGTGCGTCGCGCGGGAGCCCATCGCGCCGACGTACCCGGCTCCGCGTCGGAGTGCGAGGTCGATCACGGCGGCGTCGAACCGGTCGTCGTGCGACAGCAGCACCACGGCGGTCCGCTCGTCGATCGGCAGGTCGGCCAGCACCCGCGGCGGCCAGCCGACGATGCGCTCCCGGGCGGCGGGGAACCGTTCGTCGGTCAGGAACACCGGGCGCGGGTCGACCACGGTGACGGCGTGGCCGAGCATCGCCGCCGTGTTGGTGACGGCGACCGCGAACTCGACGGCACCGACGACGATGCACCGTGCGCGCACGTCGGCGTGCTCGGTGAAGACGCGTCCGTCGCAGCGGTCGGTGGCAGCGAGCGTGCCGGGTTCGAGCGACAGTCCCATGGACACGGGGTCCCCGGCAGCAGCCGCGCGGAGTGCTCGGACGACGACCCGGTCCGACGGATCGATGCGGTGCACGAGTACCTCGACCCGTCCGCCGCACCGCAGCCCCGGGGCCCAGACCGCGTCGGCGGGGTCCTCGAACCCGAACCGTTCGAGCACCGGCTCCCCGGTCGACCGGACCTCCTCGGCGGTCAGGAACAGCGACCCCTCGATGCACCCGCCGGAGATCGTCCCGACGACCTGTCCGTCGGGGAGCAGCGCCATCGAGGTGCCTGCCCCGCTGGGCGCACTGCCCGTGACGTCGACGGCGGTCGCGACGACGACGGGGTCGCCGCCGTCGAGCACGGCCAGGAGGCGCGGTGCGAGTTCGAACATCACGCACCTCCGTCGGTGGGCCGTCCGACGCCCGTGGCGAGCGCCCAGATCCGGTCGCGGGTCATGGGCAGCCGGTACGGGCGGACGCCGATGGCGTCCCGCACGGCGTTCGCGATCGCCGGCGCCACGGGGTTGTACGGCGCCTCGCTCATCGACTTCGCCCCGAGTGGTCCGAGCGGGTCGTGGGTCGCGGCGAAACGCACCTCGGTCCGCGGCACGTCGGAGATCTTCGGGACGCGGTACGCCCGGAAGCTGTCGGTCGTCACCCGCCCGGTGTCGTCGAGGACCACCTCTTCGTAGAGCGTGGACCCGATCGCCTGCGCCGAACCGCCCTCGACCTGGCCGCGGAGCTGCTCGGGGTTCAGCACGGTGCCCGCGTCGACGGCCTGCACGCTCTGCAACACCCGGACCTCACCGGTGGGACGGTGCACCGCGACCCGGGCGCCGTGCACCGTGAACGCCAGCGACCGCGGGGTCCCGTCGTGCGTGCCGTGCGCGAGGAGCGGACCGTGCGCCAGCAGCTCGTCGACACCGACGAGCTCGTCACCCACGCGGACCCCGTCGGGCTCGATCACCACGGCCGGACCGAGCACCCCGCTGGCGGTCCTGGGCGTCCGCGCGGCGACGAGCTCGAGCGCCCGCGCGGTCATGTCCTCCCGGAGCGCCTGCGCGGCCGCGTACAGGGCTCGGCCGGCGACGACGACGCCCGCCGACCCGAACGCCCCGGTGTCGTAGCGCGCTGCATCGGTGTCGGACTGGTGCACGTCGACCCGGTCCGGGGTGGTCCCGAGCGCGGTGGCGACGAGCTGCGTGTGCACCGTCGTCGTCCCGTTGCCGAACTCGGCCGTCCCGACGCCGATCCGGTAGCGTCCACCGGCGGTGAGTTCGACGGAGGTGTGGGCGTGGTGGCCCCGTGGCGGCATCGTCGCGATGGCGGCGAGCGCGATGCCAGTGCCGGTCGCCCAGTCCGGGGAGTCGTCGAGCGGTGGCCCGTCCATCGCGGGTGCCTCGGTCACGGGGCCGGCGGCGAGCGCGTCCTCGACGAGGTCCAGGCACTGGTCGAGCCCGTAGCTGCCCTCCCACCGCAGGTCGGACTCCTCGTGCGGGTCGGTCACGACGAGCGGGTCGCCCGGCACGATCACGTTGCGCCGGCGGAGCTCGATCGGGTCGATGCCGAGCTCGTGCGCCAGGTCGTCCATCGCCGACTCGATCGCGAACACGACCTGCCCGAGCCCGTAGCCGCGGAACGCCCCGGACGGCAGGTTGTTCGTGTACACCGACTCGGCGTCGACGCGCTTCACCGGGCATCGGTAGACCGCGACGGACTCGCTCACGGAGTGGAACATCACGCCGACGCCGTGGTTGCCGTACGCGCCCGTGTCCATCGTCTGGTCGACGTGCATCGCCGTCAGCGTGCCGTCCGTGGTCGCACCGAGCCGGACCCGGACGCGCATCGGGTGCCGGGTCGGGGCGATCGTGAACTCGTCACGTCGGCTGAACTCGTACTGCACGCTGCGACCGGTGCGGAGCACCGCGAGGGTGACGAGGTCCTCGGTGAGCATCTCCTGCTTGCCGCCGAACCCGCCGCCGACGCGCTTCGCGACCACGCGGACACGGTCCGGGTCCAGACCGAAGACCCGCGCCACTTCGTCCCTGACCAGGAACGGGACCTGCGTGGCGGTCCGCAGCACGAGCCTCCCGTCCGTGTCGACGGAACCGCGCGTCGCGTGCGTCTCGAGCGCGGCGTGCGAGACGCGACCCGTCGTCCACGTGCCGTCGACGGTCGCGGCGGAGCCCGCCAGCGCGCGCTCGACGTCCCCGGTCTCGCCGTGCAGCGCGGCGACGACGTTGCGAGCGGGTTCTGCGATGCGGTGCTCGACCGTCGTCTTGTCTGCGTGCAGGAGCGGCGCACCAGGAGCGCGCGCGGCGTCGGGGTCGTGCACGCTCGGCAGGACCTCGTACTCGACGCGGACGAGCGCGCACGCCTGCTCGGCGATCCGGACGCTGTCCGCGACGACGGCTGCGACGCGCTGGCCACGGAAGCGCAGCACCCTGTCGAACACCAGCGTGTCGTCGGGGTCGTCGAGGCGGGACTCGTGCCGGCCGGTGGAGAACAGCACGCCGGGGTCGTCGTGGTGGGTGAGCACCGTGTGGACGCCGTCGAGCGCCTCGGCCTCGGTGGTGTCGATCGACACGATGCGGGCGTGCGGGTGCGGGCTGCCGAGGACGGCCAGGTGGAGCAGCGCCTCGGTCTTCCTGACGTCGAGCGTGTACTCCTCGTTCCCGGTGACGATGCGCATCGCGGCAGGGGCGGCGACGGACTGCCCGACCGCTGCTCCGGCGCCGGCGCACACCGTGTTGCGGACGCCGTCCAGGGCGTCGGAGATCGCGCGGTACCCGGTGCACCGGCAGAGGTTCCCCTTGAGCTTCCGGTGGCGGTCGTCGAGGTCGTCGGCGTCGAGCGTCGACGCGGTCACGACGTAGCCCGCGGTGCAGAACCCGCACTGGAACGCCGCGGCGTCGGCGAACGCGCGCTGCACGGGGTGCGGCCGCTCCGGGGTGCCGAGTCCGGCGGCCGTGGTGACGGTGCGGCCCTCGAGCCGGTGCGCAGGGGTGATGCACGAGTGCACCGGGGTCCCGTCGACGAGCACCGAGCACGCGCCGCAGTCGCCGGAGTCGCAGCCCTTCTTCACCGAGGTGACCCCGTGCTCGCGGAGGAGCGTCCGCAGCACCTGCCCCGGTTCGGGCGTGACGTCGAGCCGGGTGCCGTCGACCTCGAACCTCACGACGCACCTCCCGCGCTCGCCGCGTCGTCCCGGAGCTCGTGTGCGAACCGGGTGCTGACCGCTCGACGCCAGTCGGGGGAGCCGTGCGGGTCGTCGTACCAGTCGTCGTGCGCGGCCATCGCGGCGTCGAGCTCGGCCGCGGACGGGACCGTCGTCGAACGGAACACGAGCGGACGGGGCGTGGCGGCGGTGACGACGAGCACGAACCCGCTCGCGTCCCACCGGGCGGTCACGAGCGCCCCGGACCTGCCGTGCGGGCTGAGGGCGACCCGGCGGTACCCGGTCGTGGCACGGAGCGCAGCGGTCGGTACCTCGAACGCCCGGATCACCTCGCCGGGTCCGAGGTCGAGCGTCCTGACCCCTCGCACGAGCTCCGCGACCGGCAGTCGCCGCGAGCCACCGGACGGCGTCCAGACCACGGCGACCGCGTCGAGGGTGCAGAGCAGCGCGGTCATCGCCCCGGCGGGGAGCCCGACGGCGACGTTCCCCCCGACCGTCGCGGCGTTCCAGACCTTGAACGAGGCGAGGAGGGCGTTCGCGCACTGCTCGACGAGCGGCCAGGCGCGCCAGTCGTCATCTGGTGCGAGCCGCAGGAGCGCCGCGATCGTGCACGTCGCCGCGATCGTGAGCGTGCAGGGGGACCGCTCGACGTCGGGCCAGCCGAGCGTCGTGAGGTCGACGAGGCCGGTCAGCCCCGGTTGCTCCTCGGAGAAGAGCCAGGTGCCGCCGGCGAGCGGCCGCTCACCTGGTTCGAGTGCGAGTTCGTCGCGGTGCGACGGCGTCCGCACGGTGCGGACGGTGACGAGGTCCATGGACGGGTCCGATCTGGGCGTGGAGGAACAGGGCGTCTGCGCTGATCGGCTGTCGGCCGTGCGCGATCATGCCCCGGTTCCAGGCCATCGCTGATCTCCTCGATCGGTGGTGTCGTGGGCGCCACACTAGGAAACGAGTGTTTCGGCCCCGTTTCCGGCGCGGAACGTCTCGTGACGACGGGCTCGCCTCGTGACGACGGGCTCGCCTCGTGACGACGGGTCGCCTCGTGATGGCTGGCATGCTCGGGGTATGCAGACCCGGACCGTCGGACTCGTCCTCGCCGCCGGCACCGGCACGCGCATGGGCCGGCCGAAGGCGCTCGTCCGTGACGACGCCGGCCGACCGTGGCTGGAACTGGCCGTCGGGGCACTGCTCGACGGCGGCTGTGACGGCGTCGTGGTCGTCGTCGGTGCCGCCGCCGACGAGGCCCGCGCGCTCGTCCCCGCACGAACAGCGGTCAGCGTGACCGTCGCAGAGCGGTGGCGGGACGGGCTCGGTGCCTCCCTCGACGCCGGCCTCACGGCGCTCGACGAGGACCAGGCGGTCGATGCCGCCCTGGTCACCCTGGTCGACCTGCCCGGGCTCCCGGCCGAGGCGGTCCGCCGGGTACTGGGCCCGAGACCCCGCGTGGACACGCTCCGCCAGGCCGTCCACGACGGCCGTCCGGGGCACCCCGTCCTCCTCGGTCGCGCGCACTGGCCCGCGGTCCGCGCCGAACTCGACGGGGACCGGGGTGCCGGCGCGTACCTGCGCCGGAACGGCGCCGATCGCGTCGAGTGCGCCGACCTGTGGGACGGCGCTGACCAGGACCGACCGGCGCCGTGACGGCCGGGAGGCCCGTGGCGATCCCGCCACGGGCCTCCCGTCGGTCCTGCTGCCCGGTTGCTACGCGGTGGCCGTCGCGCGCGACTCGGCGAGCGTCGGGTAGTCGGTGTAGCCCTCGGCGCCCTGGCCGTAGAACAGTTCGGGGCGGGGCTCGTTGAGCTCGGCGTCGTGCTCCCAGCGGTGCGCGAGGTCCGGGTTCGCGATCGCGGCGCGTCCGGCAGCGACGGCGTCTGCGTGGTCGCCGTCGACCAGGGCGATCGCCTCGTCGCGGGTGGTCAGCGCGCTGAAGCCCGAGTTCACGATGAACGGGGCGCCCACCGTGCGACGGATGTGCTGCACGAGCCCGCCGGTCGGCTCGGCGTGCAGGACATCGACGAACGCCAGGCCGAGCGGTGCGAGACCCTCGGCGAGGGCGGTGTAGGTCGCCAGCACGTCCGCCGGGTCGTTCTCGATGACGCCCTGGATGCCGTGCTCCGGCGACAGGCGGATGCCGGTGCGGTCCGCGCCGATCGCCTCGGCGACCGCGGTGGTGACCTCGATCGCGAAGCGGGCACGGTTCTCCGGGGAGCCGCCGTACTGGTCGGTGCGGGTGTTCGACGTGCTCGACATGAACTCGTGCACGAGGTACCCGTTCGCTCCGTGCACCTCGACGCCGTCGAGCCCGGCGGCGATCGCGTTGCGGGCGGCCTGCACGAAGCCCTGCACGGCGTCCTGCACCTCGGCGGTGGTCAGCTCGTGCGGGACCGGCATGTCGGCCTTCGAGCCGTCGGCCAGGTGGGTCTGTCCCGGTGCTGCGACGGCGGACGGCCCGACGATGTGGGGCGTGCCGGCGATCGACGGGTGCGAGACCCGCCCGCCGTGCATGAGCTGCATGACGATGGTGCCGCCGGCCGCGTGCACGGCGTCGGCAACGCGACGCCACCCGGCGATCTGCTCGTCGGTCTCGATGCCGGGCTGGCCGGGGTACGAGCGGCCTTCCTGGACGGGCCAGGTGCCCTCGGTGACGATGAGACCGAGGCTCGCACGCTGCGCGTAGTGCTCGACGAGCAAGTCGTTCGGGACGCCGTGCTGGCCGGCGCGCGTGCGGGTCAGCGGGGCCATGACGATGCGGTTCGACAGGGGGAGTGCGCCGAAGGTGGCGGGTTCGAAGAGCTTCACGACGAGGTGGAACGTCGTGTTGCTCGGTGCAATTCCGGCACGGGGTCGATTCCCAGTTCCAGGGCGACGCAGTCCCGGCTGGCCCGGTCTTGGTGGGCTCAGTCGCGTGGGCAGACCAGCGTGGAGGACCGGACCTGCCCCTCCGGCCGGATCACCTGGTGTCGCGAGAGCGCCGCGCCGCACATCGGGCACGGGCGGTCGACGCTGCGGTCGTCGACGCCTTCCGGGTGCCCTGCACCGATCTGCGACGGACCCATCTTGCGGATGAGCGTGCTGTTCCAGCGTTCGTACCAGCTGCCGAAGCGTCCCACGATGGTCCTTTCGTTCGTGCACTCATCATTATGGCACGAACGAATGCGGATCACACGGTGTCGACGAGTTCGAGGAGTTCCGTCAGCTCGTCCTTGAGTCGTTCGAGTCGGTCGAGCGGCCACCCGAGCCGGTCCGCGACGGTGATCGGCACCGAGCGGGCGCGCTCGCGGAGTGCTCGTCCTGCTGTCGTCAGGGAGACCTCGAGCTGTCGTTCGTCGCTGCTGCTCCTGGTGCGCTTGACGTAGCCGGAGGTCTCGAGCCGCTTGAGCAGCGGGCTGAGCGTCGCGGACTCGAGGCGGAGTTCGCCGGCGATCTCGCGCACCGAGCGGGGGTCGTGCTCCCACAGGGCGAGCATCACGAGGTACTGCGGGTGCGTGAGGCCCATCGGTTCGAGCAGGTCGCGGTACAGCCCGATGACGCTGCGGCTCGTGGCCGCGAGCGCGAAGCAGAGCTGTCGGTCGAGGGCGAGGGGGTCGATCTCGGTCTGCGCCATGCGCCCAGCGTACCGTTCGCGCACGAACGATTGCGCGCGCGTCGGGGCTCGGGCGGGTGGTTGGGTGCGCGGACGGGTGCTCGCTCGGGTGGTTGCTCGGGTGGTTGCGCGCGCAAGGGGCGACAAGACCGCTGTCGTACGACAGCGACGGTGTCGTTCTCACGCGGGCGCAACAGTTGCGCGCGCAAGGGGCGACAAGACCGCTGTCGTACGACAGCGACGGCGTCGTTCCGAGTCGGCAGCGCGGGCGCAACAGTTGCGCGCGCAAGGGGCGACAGGACCGCTGTCGTACGACAGCGACGGTGTCGTTCTCACGCGGGCGCAACAGTTGCGCGCGCAAGGGGCGACAGGACCGCTGTCGTACGACAGCGACGGTGTCGTTCCGAGTCGGCAGCGTGGGCTGGGCAGCGTGGGCTGGGCAGCGCGAGCGGGCGCGGCGGCAGAGGTGGGCGCACGGACGGGAGGCCCGGTGCCGGTCCGACGGACCGGCACCGGGCCTCCAGGCTGGTGCGTCGCTACGCGCGGTGCGCCGGCGGGTGACCGGACTCGTGCGCGTTCGCGTCGGGCTCGACGGGGAGCGCGTGCGAACCGGTGTGGGTGTCCTCGTGCCCGGCGACCGGGTGGGAGCGCTCGAGCTTCGCTCCCTCCACGTCGACGTCCGGCACGATGCGGTCGAGCCACTTCGGGAACCACCACGCGCTCTGGCCGAGCAGGTGCATCGCCGCCGGGATGAGCAGCATGCGGACGACGAACGCGTCGACCAGCACGCCGAACGCCAGGCCGAAGCCGATGGGCTTGATCGTGGAGGAGTCCGAGAAGATGAACCCGGCGAACACCGAGATCATGATGATCGCCGCCGCCGTGACCACCGCGCGGCCGGCGTGCAGACCACGCTGGACGGCGACCTTCGCCGATGCGCCGTGGGCGTACGCCTCCCGCATGCCGGACACCAGGAACAGCTGGTAGTCCATCGCGAGCCCGAACAGGATGCCGATCTCGATGATGGGCAGGAAGCTCAGGATCGGTGCGGGGTCGTGCACCCCGAACACGCTGCCGAGCCAGCCGAACTGGTAGATCGCGGTCAGGCCACCGAAGGACGCCAGGACCGACAGGATGAAGCCCGCCGTCGCCGTGATCGGGACCAGGAAGGACCGGAACACGATGATCAGGATGATGAGCGACAGGCCGACGACCACCACGAGGTAGAGCGGCAGGACGTTCGCGAGCTTCTCGGACACGTCGATGTTGGCCGACGCGTTGCCGGCGACGCCGAGCGATGCCTTGCCGTCGTCGACGGTCACGTTCTGCGCGCGGAGGTCCTTGACGAGGTTCTCCGTGGACACGCTGTCCGGGCCGCCGTTCGGCTTCACCTGGAAGGCGATGATCGAGCGGTCCTTCGACGCGCCGATCGGCAGGACGGCGTCGACGTCGTCGTTCTTCGCGATCGCCTCGCCGATGGTGACCTCGGTCGCAGTGACGTCGTCCTCGTCGATGGCCTTCGGCAGGGTCGCGACGACGAGGAGCGGTCCGTTCTGACCGGCGCCGAACTCCTTGTCGAGGGTCTTGTAGGCCTTGTACTGGCTGGAGTCGACGGCCTCGGACGATCCGCTCGGCAGGCCGAGACGCATCTGCGCCGCCGGCAGGGCGATGGTGCCGAGCACGGCGACCCCTGCCACCAGGGTGACGATCGCGCGCCAGGTCGACATCGGCTTGTTCGGGACCCGCGTCGAGCCCGTGTTGCCGATGCGTGCGCGTTCCTTCTTCCGGAGGATCCGCATGCCGATGAGCGAGAGCAGTGCCGGTGTGAACGACGTCGCGATGCAGATCGCGAAGAAGACCGCGACCGCGCCGACCGTGCCCATCAGGCCGAGGAACGGGATGCCGGTGATGTTGAGCGCGAGCAGGGCGACGATGACGGTCGCGCCCGCGAACACCACGGCGTTCCCGGAGGTGCCGTTGGCGAGCCCGATGGACTCGTGCACCTGCATGCCCTGCTTCAGCTGGGTCCGGTGTCGGTTCAGGATGAACAGCGAGTAGTCGATGCCGACCGCCAGGCCCAGCATCACCCCCAGCACCGGCGTCACCGAGATGAACTCGACGAGACTCGAGAAGGACAGTGCGGCGAGCGACGCCACGCCGACGCCGAGCAGCGCGCTGACGAGCGGGACCGCGGCGCCGATGACCGTGCGGAGCATGAAGAACAGCACGAGCGCGGCGATGATGACACCGGCGATCTCACCCGGGCCGAGGATGGACGGCACGCCCTGGGCGATGTCGTTCGACACGTAGACGTTCACACCGCTGATGCCGGCGGAGTCGGCCTTGTCGGAGATGGCCGTCTTCGTGGTCTGCGGGACCTCGTACGTGGACTTCGTGAACTGGACGGTGCCGATCGCGGCGCTGCCGTCCTTCGAGACGAAGCGGATGTCCTTCGACAGGTCGAGGAGCTTCGTGCCCTGCTGCAGCTCCTGCTCGCTGTCGTCGAGCTTCTGCGTGTTCGTGTCGATCGTCTTCTGTGCGTCGGCGATCTGCTGCTCACCGGCGGTGATCTGCTGCTGCTGGGCGTCGATCTGCGCCTGTGCCTGCGCGAGCTGGGCCTCGGCAGCGGCTGCTGCGGCGCCACCGGCTGCCGCAGCCTGCTGCTTCTGCGTGTCGAGCTGCGCCTGGGCGGCGGCGATCTTCGTCTTGCCGTCCTCGAGCTGCTGCTTCTGCGCGTCGAGCTGCTGCTGCCCGTCGGTGATCTTCGTGCGACCGTCGTCGATCTGCTGCTGCCCGTCGACGAGCTTCTGGCGCTGGTCGTCGAGCTGCTGCTGGGTGTCGAAGCCGCTGGTCGCACCCTTGACGCCCTTCAGGTCCTCGAGGTCCTTCATGAAGTCCGCGATGTCGGTCTTCTGCGCGTCGGTGAACGCGTCGCCGCTCTTCGTCTCGAAGACCAGCGTGCCGTTGCCGCCGTTCGCGCTCGGGAACTTGTCCGCGAGTTCGTCCTGCACCTGGGACGTCTTGGTGCCGGGGATGGTGATCGACGACGAGATGGACCCGGCGAACAGTGCGTACGTGCCGCCCGCTATCCCTATGATCACGATCCAGGAGACGATCACGAGCCAATGCCGCCGAGCGGAGAATCGTCCGAGGCGGTAGAGCAGACCGGCCATGCGGTGCCCCGTTCCTTTCGTTGTGGTGGTGCTGGTTGGGCGGGGCACGCCGGTGGACCCCTGGATGTGCAGTCTCAGTGCGCGGGCATGTACCCGCTGCGGACGCTGTGCACGAGCCTGCCGAGCAGGGCGTCCCAGTCGTCGAGCGCTTCCTGGTCGAGGCGCGGGCCGGTCGTTCGCAGCCAGTGTTCGGCGATGACGACGATCCCGCTCATCAGGGACTCGACGAGCAGCCACGCGTCGAGCTCGTCGGCGCCGGGGTAGCGGCGGGCGACCTCGATCCGGAGGCGCTCGGTGACCCTGGTGAACGCCGTCTGGATGAGCACGGCGGCCTTCTGGTTCTCCTTCTCGGGATCGCCGAGGATCCGGTACATGCTCGCGATCGCCGGTGCGATGTCCGCCCCGCGTGCGGCTGACTCGAGCTCGTCGAACATCGACGCCCGGCTGCCGTCGCCGACCGGGGTGTTCGCGACGTCGCTCAGGAACCGGTCGATGATCACCGAGAGTTCCTGCTCGCAGACCGCCAACAGGACCTCGTCGAGGGACCCGAAGTGGTTGAAGACCGTGCGGCGGGCGATGTCCGCACGGGTGGCGAGGTCGTCGACGCTGAAGTCGCGATCGCCACGTTCCTCGACGAGGTCGCGAGCGGCCTGGAGGATCGCCGCGCGGTGCTTCGCCTTGAGGGCGGCACGACGGTCGATCGAGAGGGTCACATCGAAGACACTAAGTGCATCGATGCACTGAGTGCACCAATGTGGAGTGGATCTTCAGACACGTACCCCGTGCGGAACAGGTGTTCTGCACACGTGTGCTCGTGGTTGACTGGCGGTTGCCCCGACCGCCGTACGAAGGAGTACCGATGTCCGTCCGCCTGTCCCCGGAGACCCTCGACGAGATCGCGGCGAGCGGGATCGCCGTCCCCACCTACGACCGTTCCGGGATCACCGCCGGCATCGTCCACTTCGGCGTCGGCGGCTTCCACCGCGCGCACCAGGCGATGGTGATCGACCGGCTGCTGCAGCAGGGGGAGGCCCGCGAGTACGGCATCTGCGGCGTCGGGGTCCTCGAGCAGGATCGCAGGATGGCCACCGCGATGGCCGACCAGGGCGGCCTGTACACACTGGTCCTCAAGCACCCGGACGGCTCGCTCGAGACCCGCGTGATCGGCAGCATCGTCGACTACATGCTCGCCGTGGACGACCCGGACGCCGTCGTCGAGAAGATGGCGAACCCGGAGACGAAGATCGTCAGCCTCACCATCACCGAGGGCGGCTACAACTTCGACCACGTCACGGGGGAGTTCGTCGCCGACGAACCGGGCGTCGTCGCCGACCTCCGCGGGGACCAGCCGCCGCACACCGTCTTCGGCCTCGTCGTCGAGGCGCTCCGCCGCAGGCGCGATCGTGGCGAGCAGCCGTTCACCGTCATGTCGTGCGACAACATCCAGGGCAACGGGCACGTCGCCCGGGACATGTTCACCGCCTACGCCCGCCTGCAGGACCCGGCGTTCGCGGACTGGATGGACGAGCACGTGTCGTTCCCGAACTCGATGGTTGACCGGATCACGCCCGTGACGACCGACGACGACCGGGCGATGGTGCGCGACGACCTGGGGATCGAGGACGCCTGGCCCGTCGTCGCCGAGCCGTTCTTCCAGTGGGTGCTCGAGGACGACCACCCGGCTGGTCGACCGCCGTACCAGGACGCCGACGTGCAGATCGTCGAGGACGTCGAGCCGTACGAACTCATGAAGCTCCGGCTCCTCAACGCGTCGCACCAGGGCCTCTGCTACTTCGGGTACCTCTCCGGGTACCGCTACGCGCACGAGGCGACGCAGGACCCCGCCATCGCGACGTTCCTGCGCCGCTACATGGACGAGGAAGCGACCCCGACGCTGCAGCCCGTGCCCGGCATCGACCTCGAGGACTACAAGTCGACGCTGATCGAACGCTTCCAGAACCCCGAGGTACGGGACACCCTCGCGCGCCTCTGCGCCGAGTCGAGCGACCGCATCCCGAAGTGGCTGCTGCCCGTCGTCCGCGACAACCTCGCGTCCGGCGGCCCGGTCACGCTGTCCGCCGGCATCGTCGCGTCGTGGGCGAGGTACGACGAGGGAACCGACGAGTCCGGCGAGCCGATCCAGATCGTCGACCGGCTCGCGGAGACCCTCAACCGGATCGCCATGACGCAGCGGGACGACCGGCTCGCCTTCGTCGCGAACCGGCAGGTCTTCGGCGACCTCGTCGACGACGAGCGCTTCGTCGCGGCCTACCGCGACGCCCTCGACGGACTGATCGCCGACGGCGCACACGCCACGGTGGAGCGCTTGTCGCGCGCGTAGCGCGCGGGTCGCGCCCCTGCGCGAACGTCGCGCCCCGTCGCCGCGGGGCGCGACGTCCGCGACGGGGTGCGACGGCGGACGGGAGGCTCGTGGCGGCGTCGCCACGAGCCTCCCGTCCGGCACGGATCACGTGACGAGCGCGCGGACCCTGGCCGCCAGTGCCCGCTGCGCCGGGTCGGCGCGGACCGCAGCATCGACGACTGCGTCGATCCGCTCCGCCAATGATCCCGTCAGGGGAGCGGCGCCGAGTCGCGCCGCTCCTCGTGCCAGGAGTCCGTCGACGTCGCCGCGTCCGCGGCCGACCGCCTTGACCGCGGCAACCGCGTTCATGAGTGCGCTCTCGGCCGGCGACCACGGGCGGACCCACGACGGAGCCCGGTCGCCGAACCCGCCGGCCACCTCGAGGTCGACGCGCTCGAAGAGCGACCAGTCGGTGAACCGGACGAAGACGAGTCGCCGGTCTCGTTCCTCGTCCGGATCGAGGCGCAGTGACTCCACCGTGCCGATCGTGCCGAGCGCCGACGGCAGGGACTCGAGCGCGCGGTCGCCGATCGTGCCGACGCCCCACCGGAGGTCGATGTCACTGAACTCGTCCTCGGTGCCCGCTGCCCGCGATCCACGGAGTGTCACGACGCTCCCCGGGACCGCGTCGGCCAGAGCAGTCGTGAGGGCGCGGATCCGGTCGTCGACGCTGACGGAGAGACCCATGCCGCGAGGCTAGCCGCCGTACTGCCGTATGGTCCTGGTGTGAATCGGACGGACCGCCTGTACGCGTTGGTCGAGGAGCTCCGCGCCGCGGCGCCGGCCCGTCGGAGTGCGACACGGCTGGCGGAGCGGTTCGGTGTCAGCACGCGGACGGTCGAGCGGGACCTCCGCGCACTGCAGGAGTCGGGCGTCCCGATCTGGGCGGACGCCGGGCGGACCGGCGGTTACACGATCGACGCTCGCGCGACGCTGCCGCCGCTCGGACTCACGGTGGACGAGGCACTCGCCGTGTCGATCGGGCTCGGCGCGCTCGCGGGGAGTCCGTTCCGGGATGCGGCGGCCTCTGCCGCACGCAAGGTGACGGCGGTCCTGACGGAGGACGACGCTGCACGGACGGCGCGGCTCGCGAGCAGGGTGCACCTGTTGGAATCGGGGTACCGTGCCGCACCGCCGACGGGGCTCGCGCACGCACTCACCGACGGGCGCGTGCTGCGGATGACCTACCGGGACGCACACGGGGCCGCGTCCGAACGCCTCGTCGAGCCCCTCGGGTACATCGGCAAGGGCGAGGACTGGTACCTCGTCGCGTGGTGCCGCCTGCGCGAGGGCGTCCGGGTGTTCCGCGGCGATCGAGTGCTGCACGTCGAGGAGACCGGGGAGCGCTCGCCGGCCCGGACGATCGCGGTCGAGGAGCTCGACATCCCGCACGGGGTGCTCCGGCCGGTGCTCGGTCGTCCGGGCTCCTGAAGCACCGGTTCCTGAAAAACCGGTTCCTGAAACACCGACATGACGGTGTCGCCACGGTGGAGCATGCTCGGGACGTCGGTCACCGCGGCCGACGGAGAGGCCACCATGCAGTTCGCATCCATCCGCATCATCACCGACGACCTCGACCGCATGACCGCGTTCTACGAGCGCGTCACGGGGACGACCGCGAACCGCCCGGCTCCGGTGTTCGCGGAGATCGTCACCGGCGGCCTGGTCCTCGCGTTGGCGTCCCCGGCGACCGTCGCGATGCTGGCGAGCGACGCGCCGATCGCGCAGTCGAACGGCAGCGTGGTCGTCGAGTTCCTGGTGGACGACGTCGACGCCGCGTTCGACGCGCTGCGGGAAGACCTCGACGACGTGGTGCTGCCGCCGACGACGATGCCGTGGGGCAACCGGTCGACGCTGTTCCGGGACCCCGACGGCAACCTCGTGAACCTGTTCTCCCGCCCGACCGCCTGAGCCTCTGACAGCCTGAGCGGCGTCGGCCCTCACCGCGGGTCGCGGAGCCGGTCGTGCAGCTCGCGGGCTGCCGCGCCCAGGGCGGCTTCGGCAGCCGGCTGGGTGCCAGCGGCCACCTCGGACGCACTCAGCGCCGCGACGGCGAACCGGGAGCCGTCGGCGTGCTCGACCACGCCGATCTCGTGCCGGAGGTTCAGGAGCGTCCCCGTCTTCGACGCCCACGTCGAAGCGTCCGACGCGAAGTCGGGGGAGAGTCGGTGCCGGATGACGTTGCCGTGCAGGTGCTCGCGGAGCCGGTACGCGACGGCGGGCCGGATGCCCCGTTCGTCCCAGATCGCGGCGAGCAGGTCGACCCACGCGCGTGCCGTGCCGGTGTTGGTCCGCGCGACGTCGAGCTGCCGGACGGGGTGCCCGTGCGCCGGTGTCGACCCGCGGATGGCGAGCGTGTGGGCTAGGTGTGCCTCGTCGGGCGCGAACCGTTCGAGCGGGGTGTCGGACAGGTCGCGGAACGGGTGGCGGACGGCGATGCCGGTGAGGTGCAGCGCGGCGAGGTCCGTCGTCACGTCGGCGGGCGGGACGAGCTCGAGCAGGGCGTCTGCCGCGCCGTTGTCGCTGATCGTCAGCGCGAGAGACACGAGGTCGTCGACGGCGATCACGGCCGCGTGCCGGAAGCGTCCGGTGCCCGGTGTCCCCTCGGTCGGGTTCCCGGCGGGGACGGTCACCGTCTGCGCGCCATCGATCCGGCCGTCCCCGACGCGGTCCAGCACGGCGAGGGCGATCGGCAGCTTCGTCAGCGAGGCCGCGGGGAGGGGCACGTCCGCGTCGAGCGCGATCTCGTGACCGGTGTCGAGGTCGCGGACGAGGATCGACGCGCGGAGACCCGCCGCCCGGAGCTCGTCACGGACCCCGGCGAGGAACCGTTCATCCGACATCGGGCACCCCCAGCGCGACGGCCAGCTCGTCGGCGACCGCCCGCTGCACCGCGTCGGCGTCGTGCTCGCTCTCCGCGAGGACGGCGTACCCGCGTGCGAGCTGCGTCCCGACGAACGGTCGCCAGTGCAACCCGTACGCCACGGACTCCGCCTCCGAGCACAGCAGCAGGTCCCCGTCGGCGAGGACCGCGGCGAGCGAGGACGTCGTCGTCGCGTCCGTCGGCAGCTGGGACGGCAGGAGCCCAGCGGCTTCCGCCGCACGGTCGAGGACGTCGCGGACGTGGGGGACGTCGTCCTCCGGTCCGATGCGGAGGCGACTCCCGTGGTCGTCGTCGTGCCGGCGGATCGTGCGACGGGTGCGCAGCCCCTCCAGCCGGAGCGGGCGGTCGTTGTGGCGTCGGCCGGCTGCGCCGAGCGGGACCCGCCACCGTGCGCCGGCGGCCGGGACGGCGACGATCGAGACCCGCACCGTCCTCGCAGCCGCGAGCTCGGCCCGGCGTGCCGGCGGTTCCCGACGCAGGTCGAGCCGCACGCCGGCCCCTCGCGCCGTGGCTTCGGCGACCGCGAGGTCCCTGGTCGTGCAGGTCTCCGGCACGGCGATCGACACCGGTCGGAGCCGGGCGCGGTCGGCGTCGAGCTCGAGTTCGTCCGCGAGTCGGACGAGCCGGCGGGCGGACGGCACGAGGTCCTTGCCGAACGGGGTCAGCACCGCGCTCCTGGAGCTCCGTTCGAGCAGGGGGCCGCCGAGGTGTCGTTCGAGGGCGTCGATGCGGCGGCTCGCGACCGACTGCGCGATGTCGAGCGCCGCGGCCGCGCGGGTGACGCCACCGCGTTCCTCCACCTCGACGAGCACGCGGCAGGCGGCGACGAGGTCCATGCCGTGCACCCTAATCCATGCCGATGTGGCATGGATCGGCGCCGTTCGGTCTTCGACGGCATGGGACCGGGGCACGATGCTGGGGACATGCGAACCAGGAACAGCACCGCCGTCGGAGCGATCGTCCTCGCGACGGCCATCGCGCTCACCGGGTGCAGTGCGTCACCGGCGCCCGCCGCCTCCGCGCCCGCGTCGGTCTCCACACACTCCACCGACCGCGCGTTCGCGGCGCTCGAGCACCAGCACGACGCCCGACTCGGCGTCACCGCGATCGACACGGCGTCCGGGCACCGCGTGTCGTACCGGTCGGACGAACGCTTCCCGTTCGCGTCGACCAACAAGACGTTCATCGTCGCGGCGGTGCTCGCCCACGACTCGGACGCCGACCTCGACACGATCGTGCACTACGACCGCAGCGACCTGCTCGAGTACGCCCCGATCACCAGCCGGTTCGTGGACACCGGCATGACCGTCCGCGAGCTGATCGACGCCGCGATGCGGTTCAGCGACAACACCGCGGCGAACCTGCTCGTCGAACGGGTCGGCGGCCCTGATGCCGTCGAGCGGTACCTCCGCGGCATCGGCGACCGCACCACGAACGTCGACCGCGTCGAGCCGGACCTGAACGAGGCGACCCCCGGCGACGACCGCGACACCACGACCCCGGCGCAGTTCGCGTCCGACCTGCGGCAGGTCCTGCTCGGGAAGACGCTCGACACCACCGACCGGACCCTCCTCCGCGACACGATGCTCGACAACACCACCGGGGCGGGCACGGTCCGCGCCGGGGTCGACCCCGCGTGGCCGGTCGCCGACAAGACCGGCACGGGGGAGTACGGCGTCCGGAACGACATCGCGGTGGTCTACCCGACCGGCCGTGCACCGATCGTCGTCGTGGTGATGACGGCAACAGACCGGTCGGACGCGAAGGCCGACGACCCACTGGTCGCCGCGGCGACGAAGCAGGCGGTCGCCGCTCTGCGGTGACGAGCGACCGGCGCGGGCGCTGTGCCGACGCTCACCCGAGCGTCGCGGCCCACCGCCCGATCGTGTCGTAGGCGCGCTCGCGGACCGGCTCCGCGGACAGCACGACGTCGTGCAACGCTCCGCGGAGCCGCCGCACGGTCACCTCCTCGCCGAGGGAGAGCGCCCGCCGTGCCACGACGTCGACGTTCAGCGCGACGTCCGCGTGCGCCATGCCGTCGTCCCACCGTGGCTGCAGCATGCTCTTGTCGCTGAGCATCACGAGGGCAGGGACCTCGAGGCCGAGGCCTCGCTCGACGGTGGCCTGCCCCTCGAAGACGGCGTCGAGCCATCCCGGGTGCAGCGCGAACCCCCGCTCCGGCCGCCACCGCTGGTCGTACGTCCAGTTCCCCTCGCCGGACGCCGAGACGGTCCGCGTGTAGAACCCGGGGTCGACGGCGGGCAGCGGCGCGAGTGGGTTCCGCCGGGCGCCGAGCTTGACCAGCGGTGCGATGAACGCCCGCACGGCGGAGTCGGCCTGGAACTCGAGCCACGGGCTGTTGAGGATCAACCCGGACACGAGCTCCGCGTGCCGTGCCGCCCACAGCGAGAGCGTGAGTCCACCCGTCGAGTGGCCCATCGGCACCAGGCGGCGCTCTCCGCGGTGCTCCGACGCGATCGCGTCGAGTGCGGCGCCGATGTCCTCGTCGTACGTGGCGAGGTCCCCGATGTGGCCCGGTGTCTGATGCGGGCGCAGGCTCCTGCCGTACTTCCGCAGGTCCAGCGCATGGAACCGGGCGCCGAGCCGCTCGATGCGTTCGGCGAGTTCGGTCTGGAAGAAGTAGTCCGACCAGCCGTGGACGTAGAGCACATCGACCCCGTGCAGCGGCCCGCGGGCGTGCAGCAGGTCGGCGGGTGATCGTCGCCGACGGACGAGGGTCGCGACGACCGGTCCCTCGAGGTCCTCGCCGAGCGGGAGCTCGAGCCGTTCGTACGGCGCGCCGAGGACGTCCTCGGTCCACCCGCCCTGCGTCATCCCTCGTTCCTACCGGTCCCCGGCACGAAGCGCACGGTGTCGGTCGGGTCGACGGGCGGGTCAGCGGGCGGGCAGTCCGCTCCCCGTGACCCCCGACGCCGTCGACGGACGAAGGCGGCCGCACCGACGAGGTCGGTGCAGCCGCCTTCCGCGGATCGAGTCCGGACGATCAGTGTCCGGTGTCGTCCTTGGCCTTCTCCGTCTGCAGGCGGTCCTCGGCCTTGCCCTGGTCGAACTGGCCCTGCTGGGTGAGCTCGGCGTCGTCGGTGTGCTTGCCGACGGCTTCCTCGGCCTTGCCGACGACCTTCTGCGTGACGTCCTTCGCCTTGTCTCCGAGTGACATGGTTCGTTCCCTTCCTCGCGTGGTGGAGTTCTTCGGTGGAGCCGACCGTATGCCGACGTGCTCGGTGCGCTCTCGGGGTCCGGGGGACGGCGATCGGGGCACAGCGCAGCCGCACCACGTACGCTCACGGGCATGGCTGACTTCACCGAGGCGCAGGCCGCCGTCGTCCGCATCGAACGAGCAGAGCCGGGTCGCTGGGACCTCTCCGTCATCAGCGACAGCGGGGTGACGATGGGGCACGGCGTGTACCTGTTCGAGCCGGACCGCGACGACGCCCAGGACGAGGTCGCCGGTGCGGCCGAGTTCGTCCGCGACTACGGGTTCCGCTTCGAGACGGATGCCGTCGTCGCCGACGGCCCCGATGCGTTCTGGGCTCCGCTGCTCCCGCTGGACTGACGGCTCGCGACCGCGCCGAGACGGACGGGAGGCACGGTGCCAGCTGGCACCGTGCCTCCCGTCCGCGCGCGCTCGCATGATGCGACGCGCCAGCGGCGCGCGGCGCCAGCGCCGACCGAGCTAGCGAGGTCGGTTGCTTGCGTCCTAGGACAGCTTCTTGCTGTCCGACAGCCACCCGGCCAGGTCCGTCATGTAGTCGGCCTGCGAGGCGTAGTCGAGCGCCGGGAACGTCCAGCTGTGCACCTGACCGGCCACGAGCGCCTTGTTGTCCGCGAACGTCGGCTGCTTCTCGAGGTCCGCGACCTGGTAGCCCTGCTGCGAGAGCAGGATCACGTCGCCGGTGATCTGGCCCGCGTTCTCCCAGCTGTAGATGCCCCAGTAGAAGCCCTTCGGCTTCGGGTTCACCAGGTCGACCCCGAAGTCGGTGTACATCTGCAGCGTCGGCTCGTCGGCCGGGCGGGTGACGTACGCGCCGTCGCCGTCGGCGTACATCGACACGACCGTGAGGTCGCTCTCCTTCGCCGCGGACTCGAGCTTCGTCTTCGCGGTGTCGAACCGCTTCTCGGCGGCGTCGACCTTCGACTGCTCGGCTCCGAGGGACTCGGCGAGGCCCGTGATGTCCTTGATGACGTCGAGGCCCTTGCCGCCCCACTTCACCTGCGCGACCGGAGCGATCGCCTGGATCTGCTTCTGCTGTGCCGTGTCCTTGAAGCCGTAGCCGGGCTCCGAGGAGTCGAGCGTGCCCTGCTCGTCCTTCGGGTAGACCGACGTGACGACGAGGTCGGGCTTGAGGGCGGCGAGCTTCTCGAGGTCGATGTCGCCGTACGCCGTACCGAGCTGCGTGATGCCGTCGGTGTCGAGCCCGTCGAACCGCTTGTCCTGCGTCATCGGGATCTGGCCGAAGGTGCCGACCGGGTGCAGGCCGTACTCGACGAACGAGATCGCGATGTCGTTGAGCACGACGACGCGCTTCGGCGTGTGGTCGACCTTCACGGTGGTGCCGGTGGCGTCCTTGTACGACCACGCACCCCCGTCGGCCGCGGAGCTGGAGCCGGAGCCCGCGGAGTCGGAGGCGCCCGTGGACGAGCAGCCGGCGAGGAGCAGGGCCGACGCGGCCACTGCGCTGAGGAGAACGGTACGGAGCTTCACGTTAGGAGAGGCTAACCTAAGTTTGCGTCGGCCGCGAGTCCCGAGACGTCGTGCTCGTCCGCCTCGGGCACGACCATGGGCGCGCCGGTCACCGGATCGGGGACGACCCGCGCGTGCAGCCCGAACGCCGACTGCAGGACCTCGGGGGTGAGCACGTCCACCGGGGAGCCGTCCGCGACCACGCCGCCGTCGTGCAGGACGACGAGCCGGTCCGAGTACCTGGCTGCGAGCGACAGGTCGTGCAGGACCATCACGACCGTCGATCCCTGGTCGCGGTTGATCCGCCGGACCAGGCGCAGGACGTCGAGCTGGTGCGCGAGGTCGAGGTACGTCGTCGGTTCGTCGAGCAGCAGGGTGTCGGCGCGCTGGGCGAGCACGAGCGCGATCCAGGCCCGCTGCCGCTGCCCGCCGGACAGGCTCGCGACGTCGCGGTGCGCCACCTCGGTCAGGCCGGTCGCGGCGATCGCCTCCTCGGCGACACCGGCGTCCTCGGCGGTCCACGGGCGTGCCCAGGACTGGTGCGGGTTCCGGCCGCGCATCACGAGGTCGAGCACGCTCGTGCCGGCCGGGGCAGCGGGGGACTGCGGCAGGATCGCGAGCTTCCGGGCGACGGCGCGGTTCGGCTCCTTGCGGATCGGGACGCCGTCGAGGTGGACCTCGCCCGCGATCGGCTTGAGGACCCGCCCGAACGCCTTCAGGAGCGTCGACTTGCCGCAGCCGTTCGCGCCGAGGAACGTCGTCACGGTGCCGCGCTCGATGCGCAGGTCGAGGTCGCTGAGGACGGCGCGGCGGTCGTAGCCGACGGACAGGCCGCGCGCCTCCAGGACGGGCGGTGTCGCGACGGCGCTGTCGTGCGGTGCAGTCGTCGTGGTGTCGTGCAGTGTCGTCATCGGGACATCTCCTTGCGGTGACGGATGAGGAGCCAGATCAGGTACGGAGCGCCGATCACGGTCGTGACGATGCCGACCGGCACCTGCCAGGGGAACGCCGAGCGGGCGAGCAGGTCGGCGGCGAGGACGAGCACCGCGCCGAGCGCCGCGGAGAGCAGCAGCGGCGGACGGTTCGTGCCGGCGAGGCGCAGGGCGATCTGCGGCACGACGAACGCGACGAAGCCGACCGGCCCCGCGGCGGCGACGGCGGCGGCGGTGAGGACGACCGCGAGCGCGATCACGAGCAGGCGGTGTCGCTGGATCGCGAGTCCGACGCCGACGGCGACCTCGTCCCCGAGCTGCCCGATGCCGAGGGAGGCGCTCGTGGCCAGCGCGATCGGGACCGCAACCGCGGCGACGATCAGCAGCGGCCAGACGCTCGCCCACGAGGTGCTCGACAGGCTCCCCACGAGCCACTGCGACGCCGCGGCCGCCTGGGTGATCTGCGCCCGGACGAGCAGGTAGCTCGTGACCGCGTCGAGTGTGGCGCTCACCCCGATGCCGACCAGGACGAGCCGATAGCTCTGCACGCCGCCGCGCCACCCGAGCCCGTACACGACGGCCGCCGCGATGAGCGCGCCGATCGTGGCGGCGACGGGGATGCCGCTGCCGAGGACCACGGCACCGACGGCGTAGGTGCCACCGCCGATGACGACCGCGGCCACGGCACCGACGCTCGCCCCGGAGGTCACGCCGATGATGTCCGGCGTGCCGAGCGGGTTGCGCGTGAACGTCTGGGTCAGCGCACCGGCGACCGCGAGGGTCAGCCCGACGAGCGCGCCGGTGAGGACCCGGGGAAGCCGGAGCGTCTGGACGATGAAGGCATCGGCGCCGGTGCCCAGGCCGAGCAGCGACCGGACGACCGTGCCCGGTGCGATCCACGTCGAGCCGATCGCGACGCCGAGGACCACGAGCAGCAGCGCGGCGGCGACGGCGGCTATCGTCAGCCAGAACACCCTGGGGCGCCAGGCGAGCCCGACGGGCCCGATGCTGATGCCCTGGCGCGTGGCGCGCACCGTGTCGGCGGTGTCGGCCGCACGCGCGGTGTCGACGGCGCTCACAGCGACACCAGCGATCGCCGGCGGGCGACCGCGACGAAGACCGGACCGCCGATGACGGCGAGGATGATCCCCACCTCGACCTCGGCGAAGCCCCCGACGAGCCGGCCGATGACGTCGGCGAGCAGCACGAGCGCCGCCCCGAGCAGTGCGGATGCGGGGAGCGCCCAGCGGTGCCCGGTGCCGACGAGCGCCCGGGCGACGTGCGGCACCGTGAGCCCGACGAACCCGATCGGCCCGGCGGCGGCGGTCGCCCCTGCGGCGAGCAGCGTGATCCCGCCGAGTCCGACGAGCCGGGCGACGAGCACGTTCTCGCCGAGCCCCTTCGCGAGGTCCGCTCCGAGCCCGAGCGCGTCGAGCGACCGGACGTTCAGGACGGCGAGCACCAGCCCGGCGACGAGGAACGGCCACACGGCCTGGAGCACGTCGATCTGGCGGCCGGAGAGCGAGCCGACGACCCACAGTCGGTAGGCGTCGAGGGAGTCGCGGTCGGTGAGGACCAGGAACGAGGTCAGTGCGCCGAGCAGCGCCGAGACCGCGGCACCGGCGAGGGCGAGCGGCACGGGACTGGCGGTCCCGCTGCCCGCGATCGTCACCGAGAACACGACGACGCTCGCCACGACGGCACCTGCGAGCGCGAACCACACGGTGACGCCGGTGTTCGTGATCCCGAAGACGTAGACACCGATCACGACGGCGAGACCGGCGCCGGCGGAGACCCCGAACAGGCCGGGGTCAGCGAGCGGGTTCCTGGTGTGCCCCTGCATCAGCAGTCCGGCGATCCCGAGCGCCGCACCGACCGCGGCGCCGATCGCCGTGCGCGGGATCCTCGACCCCCAGACGATGGCGTCGTCGGTGCTCGACCCCGTGTGCATCAGCCCGGCGAGGACACGGTCGACACCGATCCGGTTGCTGCCGAGCAGCATGCTGGCGACGACGACGAGCGCGAGCGCGACGACCATGCCGAGGACGATCGCGGTACGCCGCCTGGTCGTCGTCCGGTGGACGCCGGCGGCACCGACGCCGGGGTCGTGCGCGCCGCGGACCGGGGCGGCGAGAGCGGGGGTGGGGGCTGGCACGCGGACCATCTTAGGTTAGCCTTGCCTCATGGCGAAGAACCCGCGGCTCCTGCCCGTGAACCCCCGGCTCTTCCGTGCCCGGGTCGTCCGGACCGAACGTGTGACGCCGTCGATGCACCGCGTCACGGTCACCGGGGACGACCTGCACGAGTTCGGGTACCTCGGGTTCGACCACTGGTTCCGCCTGTTCATGCAGCACCCCCACCAGGACGCGTTCCGCCTGCCGGAGCTCGACGGCACGAAGTGGTGGCCGACCTTCCTCGCCATCCCCGAGGAGACCCGCCCGCACTGCGCGAACTACACCGTCGCCGCCTTCCGCCCGGCGACCGCGGTCACCCAGGCCGAGCTGGACATCGACTTCGTCGTGCACACGAGCGCGGACGGGTCGCTCGAGGGCCGTGCGGCGATCTGGGCGTGCACCGCCCGTCCCGGACAGGAACTGGCGATGCTCGACCAGGGCTGCATCTTCGACTGCCCGGACGACGCGAGCGAGGTCCTCGTCGTCGCCGAGGAGACGGGCTTGCCCGGCGTGGTCGGCATCGCGGCGTCGCTGCCGCGGGACGCGGTCGGTCGGATCATCCAGGAGGTCCCGGTCGCGGCGGACATCCGCCCGCTCGACGCACCGGCCGGTGTCACCGTCACGTGGCTCGTCCGCGACGACTTCCACGCGGTCCCCGGAGCCGCGGCGCTCGAGGAACTCCGGCGCCACACGCCCACCGACGAGGACGCCTACGCGTTCGTCGTGGGGGAGTCCACCCTCGCGACCGAGGGCCGTCGCCACCTGCACCGCTCTGGGCTGCCGAAGTCCCGCATCACGTTCTCCGGCTTCTGGAAGCGCGAGGCGAAGGAGCCGGTCCCGGCCTGACCCGGCGGGATCGTGCCAGGCTGTGCGCATGGGGACGGTGCGGGGAACAGCGGTGGTCGGCGGGTTCGTGGCAGTAGTGCTGCTCGTGAGCGGGTGCGCGCAGGCATCAGGACAGCCCGACGTGGCCCCGGCGACGCGGACGCCGTCGCGGGCCCAGACGCCGACGCCCACCCCCACCCCCACCCCGACGGCGACGACGCCGGCGATCGCGGAGGCCCTCCCGGACACCGTCGACGCCGGGACGGTCTCCGGCGGCGTGTCCGCGACCGCCTCGGGGACCGGGTCGTCGAACGTGGCCTTCCACGCCGACGGTGACTTCGCCGTGGTGGTCGAGCTCGACTGCTCGTCCTGCACGGGCACCGCGACCGTCACCGCCCCTGGTCGGATGTCGCCGTTCGGACGCGCGACCGCGCCGCTGCGGGGCTCGTTCCTGACCGGCGTCCTGCAGAGTGACTCCCCGGACCAGACGATCATCGTCGAGGCCGACGGCCCGTGGACGGTGACCCTGCGCAGCTGGAACGACCTGCCGTACGTGTCCGGGTCGCAGTCGGGGACCGGGCCCGCGGTGCTCTTCTTCTCCGACGACGTCTCGCACGTGACGGTCGACTACCGGCCGAGCGGACCGGACGACTCGTTCTCCGGACGGGTGTTCACGACGTCCGCCAACCCGCAGCTGTTCGGGAACACCGGGGCGTTCACCGAGTCCTTCGACGTCGACCTGCCCGGCGTGATGGCCGTCCAGACCAACGGGACCTGGACGGTCACCCCCACCCCCTGAGGCGCCGCCGCCCGCCGGCCGGTGCCGCCCGACGCCGCTTGCCGCTCCCTCTCGCCAAAGCGACAGTTCTCCGCCGAACTTCGGCGGAGAACTGTCGCTTTGGCGGGAGCGACGGGACCCGGTGACGGACTGGAGGCCCGGTGCCAGCTGGCACCGAGCCTCCAGTCCGATGTTGGGTCGCGTCAGCCCTTGAGGCCGGAACCCGTCACGCCCTCCACGATCTGCCGCTGGAAGATCAGGTAGAGGATGATCAGCGGCAACGCCGCCAGGATGGCGCCGGCCTGGATGTCGGCGTAGCGCTGGCCGAAGCTGCCCTGGACCGTCGCCAGACCGACCGGAACGGTCATGAGGTCCGGGTTGGACAGGACGAACAGCGGCAGGAGCAGGTTGTTCCAGACCCCGACGAACGTCAGGATCGTCACCGCCGCGATCACCGGCCGCGACAGCGGCAGGATGACCGACCAGTAGACCTTCCAGATGTTCGCGCCGTCGATGCGCGCGGCCTCTTCGAGTTCACGCGGGATGCCGTCGAAGAACTGCTTGAAGATGAACACCGCGATCACGGCAGGCACCTGCGGGAAGATCACCGACCAGTAGGTGTTCAGCAGGTTGACGGCGTTGAGCTCCTGGAAGATCGGGATGATCAGCACCTGGGTGGGGATCATGATCCCGAGGATGATGAGCAGGAACGCGAGGTTCCGGCCGCGGAACACCAGCCGGGACAGGGCGAACGCAGCCATCGACGCGAACAGCACCGTGAGGAGCGCCGTGACGACGCTCGTGATGCCGCTCGCGAGGTACCAGTTCCAGATGTCGCCGGCTTGGAAGAGCGCCGCGTAGGAGTGCAGCGTCGGGTTCCAGTTCGACAGGATCGAGTTCGCGCCCAGTGCCGCGACGCCGTTGTCCGACAACGAGGTCTTCAGCGCGAACAGGCTCGGGATCAGCCAGATGATCGCGAACACCGTCAGGATGATCGCGGCCGTGATGTTGAACCCCTTGCCGCTGACACCGATCTTCGCGGCATTCGCGGGTGCGGCGGCCGAGACGCCGGAACGGAGCTTCGGCCGGCTGGTGGTGATGCTCTCGGTGGCGGTCATGTCAGGCCCCGATCTCTCGCTTGGCGGCAGCGCGTTCGACGATCTGCCGGATGACCGCGATCGCGACGATCACGATGAACAGGAGCACCGACGCGGCCGATGCCGCGCCGAGCCGGTTGTCGGTGAAGCCGACGCCGGTGATGAGCTGCAGCGAGACCTGGGTTGAGATGCCAGGCCCGCCGTTCGTCATCAGGTACACCTGGTCGAAGATCTTCAGGCTCGCGATGATCTGCAGCAGGATGACGAGCGTCGTCGTCCGGCCGAGGAGCGGCAGCGTGATCGACTTGATCTGCTGCCAGCTGGACGCACCGTCGACGGCGGCGGCCTCGTACAGCTCGCGGGGGATCTCCTGCAGCCCCGCCAGGTACAGCACGAAGTTGAACCCGAGGGTCCACCAGACCGTGGCGATCGCGACGCCGATCATGGCGGTGTTCGGGCTCGCCAGCACACCGGCACCCGGGGTCATCCCGAGCAGGGACTGGACGCTCGCCCACAGGCCGGTGCTCGGCGTGAAGATGAACACCCAGATGAGCGAGATGGTCGCCGACGGCAGGATGAAGGGCAGGAAGAACGCCAGTCGGAAGAACCACTGGCCGCGGTTCATCCGGTTGGTCAGCACGGCGAAGACGAACGCCAGGATGACGAGTGGCGGCGTCGTGTAGAGCGTGAACTGCAGGGTGTGCCACAGCGACGACCAGAAGTCGGCGCGCCCGAGCATCTCCGCGTAGTTCGCGAACCCGGCGAAGCTGCCGAGGCCCGTGCGGACGGTCGAGGTGTTGAAGAAGCTCGTGACGATCATCCAGATCGTCGGACCGAGCAGGAAGGCCAGGTAGAACAGGCCGAACGGGGCGAGGAAGAGCCAGCCGCTGCGGCCCTGGCCGCGGGTGAGGCTGGTGCGGTAGGTGCGGACTCGACGGGGAGCGGTGGCCGCTCCCGTGGGACGGGTGAGGACTGGTGCTGCAGTCACGTCATCGTGCCTTTCGCGGGGTGTTCACGTCGCCGCTCACAGCGGGCTCGGGGTGTTGAGGTAGGTCGACAGTTGCGACTTGATCGCGCTCATGGCGGCGGCGGGGGAGCTCGAGCCCTGCTGGACGAGTGCGAGCTGTGCGCCGACGGTGTTCTCGAACGTGGAACCGGATCCGCCGTACCAGGCGGCGTCGTCGAACACGGCGGTCTCGGCAGCGGATGCGTAGTTCGACTGCGGCGTGAGCTCCTTGTACGCGGAGCTGTCGTAGGTCGGCAGGTACGCGGGGACGTGGCCGCCCTGCGCCCACGTCATGCTCTGCTCGAGCATCTGCTTGATGAACAGCATCGCCGCCTTCTTCTGCTCCGGCGTGCGGTCCTTCCGCGGCAGGATGAAGGTGTGCGAGTCGGCCTGGGTCGCCGGCTTGTCGAAGAGCTGCGGGATCGGCGCCATGCCGAACTTCAGGCCCTTGATCGACTGCGCCGTGCTGATCTCCCACTCGCCCTGCATGAAGAAGCCGGCCTTGCCGGTGAACATCAGGGTCTGGGCGGTGGCGTAGTCGAGGCCCTTGTTCAGCCAGCCGTTCTTCACCCACTTCTGGGTCATCTCGGTGACCTTCGTGTACGCGTCCTCGTTGACGGTCAGCTTCGCGCCGCCGTCGCTGATGAACGGCGTCGCGCCCTCGATCTGGTTGTACATCGTCCAGAAGAAGCGCCATGGGGTCGCGATCTCGCTGACGTTCGCCACGTTGAGCGCGGTGCCGCCCGTCACCTTCGCGACCGCGGCGAGGGCACTCTCGAACGCCTCCAGCCCGGTGAGGTCCTTGAGCTTGCCGTCACCGTCGAGCAGGCCGGCCTTCTGGCACACGTCAACGTTGTAGAAGAGCACGAAGGGGTGAGTGTCGAGCGGCACGCAGATGTTCTTGCCGTCGGTCTTCTGCGCCGTCCATGCCTTCTGGTTGAAGTCGCTCGCAGCGAGGCCGACGCCGGCGAGGTCGTCGGACGTGATCGGGTCGAGCAGGTCGCCGTCCCAGAGCGGCTTCGCACGCGTCAGGTGGGAGATCGCGACGTCCGGCGGCTTGTTCCCGACGGTGGCGAGTGTGACCTTCGAGTAGTACGGGTTGCCCCACGCGAACGTCGTCGCCTGCAGCGAGCTGGATCCGCCGTGTTGCTTGGCGTACCCGCGTTCCATCTCCTGCATGCGGGCGCCGTCACCGCCACCGAAGAGGTTCCAGAACACGAGGGTCTCGGGGTTGAGCGCGCTGCCGGCGAGGCCAGCGGCGATCGGGCTGGAGCACGCGGCGAGGGGGAGCACGGTGGCCGCTGCGGCACCGGCCGCGAGGAGGCTCCGTCGGGTGAAGGCGCCGCCTCGGAGCTGTGGGACGGGTGGGACGGGTCGATTCGGCATGGCATCACTCCATCGGGATGGGCCGGGCTGAGAACACCAGGGCAGGTGCTCCGTGAGCGCTCACATTAGCCCGCGACTCGGTGATGCGCCAGCCCTTTCGCACTGCCGTGGATACCGGTAGCGTTACGGATGGGTGAGCGCTCACTTTCGAGTCGGGCCGCCACTGCACGCCTGATGCCCAGCAGATCGAAGGAGATCCATGCCCCGCACACACCTCGTCCTCGACTCCGCGTTCACGGTGGGGCCCGTGCGCCGCCGGCTGTTCGGTGGCTTCGTCGAGCACCTCGGCCGCCACGTCTACGACGGCATCCACGAACCCGCGCACGGGAGCGCCGACGAGCACGGCTTCCGCAAGGACGTCATCGAGCTCGTCAAGGAGCTCGGCGTTACCACGATCCGCTACCCCGGCGGCAACTTCGTCTCCGGCTACAAGTGGGAGGACGGCGTCGGCCCGGTCGACGAGCGCCCCCGTCGCCTCGACCTCGCCTGGCACTCCACCGAGACGAACGAGGTGGGCCTGCACGAGTTCCAGCAGTGGCTCGACTCGGTCGGCTCCGAGATGATGCTCGCCGTCAACCTCGGCACCCGCGGCACCGAGGCGGCCATCGAGCTGCTCGAGTACGCGAACATCCCCGGCGGGACCGCCCGTTCCGAGGAGCGCAAGCGCAACGGCCGCGAGGAACCGTTCGGCGTCACGATGTGGTGCCTCGGCAACGAGATGGACGGGCCCTGGCAGCTCGGCCACAAGAACGCCGACGACTACGGCAAGCTCGCAGCGATGACGGCGAAGGGCATGCGCCAGATCCAGCCGGACCTCGAGCTCGTCATCTGCGGGTCGTCCGGTGCGTCGATGCCGACGTTCGGGGAGTGGGAGCGCACCGTCCTCGAGCACGCCTACGACGACGTCGACTACATCTCCGCGCACGCCTACTACGAAGAGGGCGACGACCTCGCCACCTTCCTGGCGTCGGGCGTCAACATGGACCGCTTCATCGACACGGTCACCACCGCGGCCGACCACGTCAAGGCGCACAAGAAGTCCGACAAGCGCATCGACATCTCGTTCGACGAGTGGAACGTCTGGTCGATCTCGAAGTGGAACGAGCAGCAGAAGGAGTTCACCCTCGACGAGTGGCCGGTCGCACCGCGCCTGCTCGAGGACATCTACACCGTCGCCGATGCCGTCGTGGTCGGTGGCCTGCTCATCTCGCTGCTGCGCCACGCCGACCGTGTCGCATCGGCGTCGATCGCACAGCTCGTCAACGTGATCGGCCCGATCATGACCGAGCCCGGTGGCGAGGCCTGGCGCCAGACCACCTTCTTCCCGTTCTCGGTGACGTCGCGGCTCGCTCACGGCACCTCGCTGCAGGTCATCGCGTCCGGTGACACGGTCGACGGCGGCACGTACGGCGAGGTCCCGGTCGTGGACTCCGCCGCCACGATCGAGGACGGCAAGGCCGCGGTGTTCCTGGTCAACCGTCACCCCTCCGAGAGCACGACGGTCACGATCGACCTGTCGGGGCTGTCCGTCGAGGGCGACGTGCACGCCGAGGGCGTCTGGGACGACGACCTGCACGCGGTCAACGACCTGGCGAACACGTCGCGCGTCGGGCTCCGCACGAACGAGACGGCTCGCCGCGAGGGTGACACCGTCACGATCGAGCTCCCCCCGGTGAGCTGGACGGCGCTCTCGATCGGGTAGCGCGCGCTGGCGGGCGCTTCCGCGCGTCTGCTCGGGCGTGCGCTTCCGCGCGTAGGAAGTCGAAACGCGCGTAGGAGGTCGGTTTTTTCGGCCCCCTACGCGCGTTTCCGCTTCCCATGTCGCGCGTGATGGGCCAGGTCGCGCGTGATGGGCCATGTCGCGCGTGATGCGCAGGAACGCGCGTGATCCGTGCGAACGCGCGCGCCGCCGGACGGGAGGCTCGGTGCCGGACTGCCACGAGCCTCCCGTCCGGAGCGGGTACCGTCCATGGCATGCGCGGCGTCGGACTGATCGATGAGGCCGGCCGGATGCGGCTGGTCGGCTCCGGCGTGGCCGGAGCAGCCTTCGCCGTCGTGCTCGTGATGCTCCTGGTGTCGCCGTGGGCCGGTGCGACGACGGGGGTGCTCGTCGCCGTCGCGATCCCCGTCGGTGCCGCCGGGGCAGCGATCGGGGCGTTCCTGACCGTGCGCTCGTGGCGCCTCGGGGGCGGGTACGAGCGCGTCGTCGCGGTGCAGCGGTGGGTGGCCGAGGGCGAGGTGCCCGCCGGTGTTCCCGCTTCGGTGTGGATCCCGCTCGTCCAGGCCGAGGCCGACAAGCAGGTCGCGGGCTGGGGGAAGATCGTGCTCGCGGTGTGCTGGGGAGCGATGACGTGGTCGATGCGTGATCAGCAGCCGCCCGTGCTCACCGCGATCTTGCTCGCGCTGTGGGCGGGGCTCGCGACGTGGAGCGCGGTGTGGGTGATCCCGCGGGCGCGTGCCGCGCGGGAAGTGCTCCGGCGGGGCGTCGCGACGCTCGAGTGACGCGTCGGCCGGATCAGGACGGCGGGGCCGCCGTGCTCGCGCGTTCGACGAGGTACACCGGTACGAGATCGGTCGCCGCGACCGCCGCCGTCCCTGCGATCTGTCCGAGGAGCGTGCTGACCGCGCGTCGGCCGACCTCGTCGAAGGACTGGTGCACCGTGGTGAGCGGCGGCCAGAACGAGTCGGACTCCGGCGAGTCGTCGAAGCCGACGACACTGAGCGACTCCGGCACTGAGCGACCGACCTCGTGGCATGCGCGGAGGATGCCGAGGGCGGTCTGGTCGTTCGCCGCGAACACCGCGGTGATCTCGGGGCGACGGGCGATCTCGAGCCCGGCGCGGTATCCGGAGGTCGAGCCCCAGTCGCCCTCGAACACGGGCGGGACGGTCCGCCCGGCGTCGGTGAGCGTCGCTTCCCACGCGGCCCGACGGCCTCCAGCGGAGTAGGACATCGCGGGGCCGGCCACGTGCCAGACCGTCTCGTGTCCGAGGTCGAGCAGGTGCTGCGTCGCCAACCGGGCGCCCTGTGCCTGGTCGGTGTCGATCGCCGGGTGGTCGGTGGTGCCGGTCGAGTCGATGACCACGACGGGCACACCGTCGGGCAGGACGACCTCTGCGGTGTCCATCACGTGCGACTCGATGATGATCACCACGCCGTCGACCGCCTGCTCCTGCAGCCGCGAGAACGCCGAGCGGACGCCGTCCTTCGTGCGCGACGCCATCGGGAGCAGCGTGATCGTGAAGTCGGCGGCACCGGCGGCGTCGGCGATCGCCTCGAGCGTGCGCATGTTCCCGAACGACGCGAGTGTGAACATGATCACGCCGATGGTGCGGAAGTGCCCGGAGCGCAGGGCACGAGCCGCTCGGTTCGGGCGGTACCCGAGTGACGTCATCGCCTGCTGGACGCGATCGCGGGTCTCGGGGCTGACGTTGTCGAAGCCCCTGGCGACGCGGGACACCGTCTGCATCGAGACGCCGGCCGCATCGGCGACCGCGGCCATCGAGGGCGCTCGTCCTCCGGCCGGTGGGGCGGTCGTCATCGCGGGCATCCCTTCACGTCCCTGGTGCGGTTTCGGTCACGATTCTGTCACGCGGTTGCATGTTGACGTTGCCATGCTATCTTCGACCACGATGTTGACGTCAACATCAGGTCGCATCGCCGCGAACGCGATGTCGACGCGAGACGAAGGAGTCCCATGACAACGCTCGAGCAGGCCAGGTCGGCCGCCCGGTCCGGGCCACGTCGGCAGCGCGCCCGGTGGACCGGCTGGATGTTCGTCGGGCCGTTCGTGGTCGTGCTGACCGCGATGCTCATCGTGCCGATCGGCTACGCGCTCTGGCTCAGCCTCTTCCGTGACCAGCTCGTCGGTGGCAACCAGTTCGTCGGTCTGGCGAACTACCTGCAGCTGCTCCAGGACGCCAAGTTCTGGACCGGCTTCGGCCGGGTCGCACTGTTCCTCGTCGTGCAGGTCCCGATCATGCTGTTCGTGGCGCTCGTCGCCGCGCTCGCACTCGACAGTGCGCGGCTCTGGGCATCGTCGTTCTTCCGCATCGCGATCTTCCTGCCGTACGCGGTCCCCGGTGTCGTCGCCGCACTCATCTGGGGCTTCATCTACGGCAACCAGTTCGGTCTGACCGGGTCGATCAACAGTGCGCTCGGCATCGACCTGCTCCAGCCGTTCAGCCCCGACTGGGTCCTGGCGTCGATCGGCAACATCGTCACGTGGGAGTTCGTCGGCTACAACATGCTGATCTTCTACGCCGCACTCCGCGTGGTCCCGACCGACCTGTACGAAGCCGCCGAGATCGACGGCGCCGGCCCGTTCCGCACCGTCTGGTCCATCAAGATCCCGGCGCTCCGCGGATCCATCGTCATCGCCACGATCTTCTCGATCATCGGCAGCTTCCAGCTCTTCAACGAGCCGAACCTCCTGAAGACCCTCGCCCCGAACGTCATCGGCAGCGCCTTCACCCCGAACATGTACGCCTACTCGCTGTCCTTCAGCGGCCAGCAGTTCAACTACTCCGCCACCGTCGCCATCGTCATGGGCGTCATCACCGCCGTGATCGCCTACGTCGTGCAGGTCCGCGGAACCCGAGCGGAGAACCGATGAGCGCCGTCGACACCCAGCCCCCGACCGTGACGGAGGCGGTGACCACCCGCGGACGCAGCGGGGCGGGCCGTACCCGTGCCTCCCGTCCGACGGCCCCGAAGGGCCGCGGTCCCCGCGCACGCAAGTCGCCGCTCCTGCTCGTGGTGATGGTCGTCATCACCGTCTACTCGCTGCTGCCGCTGTTCTACCTCGTGGTGAACGCGACGAAGTCGCAGGCCGACCTGCTCTCGACGTTCGGCCTGTGGTTCGGCCCGGACTTCTCGCTCTTCCAGAACATCGGCGAGACGCTCACCTACGACAACGGCATCTACCTGCAGTGGCTCGGCAACACCGTGCTGTACGTCGTCGTCGGAGCCGGCGGCGCGACCCTGCTCGCGACCGTCGCGGGCTACGGCATGGCGAAGTTCCGGTTCCCCGGACGCCGCGCGGTCTTCGCGATCGTGCTCGGGGCCATCGCGATCCCCGGCACCGCCCTCGCTGTCCCGACGTTCCTGCTCTTCTCGGCCGTCGGCCTGACGAACACCCCGTGGGCGATCATCCTGCCCTCGCTCATCAGTCCGTTCGGCATGTACCTCATCTGGACCTACGCGGTCGACGCGGTCCCGACCGAGGTCATCGAGGCAGCTCGGATGGACGGTGCCGGCGAGTTCCGGATCTTCTTCACCATCGCCCTGCGACTCCTCGCACCCGGTGTCGTGACGGTCCTGCTGTTCGCCGTCGTCGCGACCTGGAACAACTACTTCCTGCCCCTGATCATGCTCAGCGACCCGAGGCTCTACCCGCTCACCGTCGGCCTGAACCAGTGGAGCGCCCAGGCCGTCGGGGTCTCCGCGCACCCGATCTACAACCTCGTCGTCACCGGATCGCTGCTCACGATCATCCCGATCGTGATCGCGTTCCTCTTCCTCCAGCGCTCCTGGCAGTCCGGCCTCGCGGCCGGGTCCGTCAAGGCGTGACCCGAACCCCAGCAGCACCACGAAGCACCTGCTTCACGATGAAGTGAAAGGCAATCCCATGCACAAGCGTCTCCGGCGCGGGCTCAGCGCCCTCGCGATCGGTGTCACCGCGGCCATCGCCATGACGGCATGCGCCTCCGGCGGCTCGTCGTCCGGCGGCTCGTCCGACGACATCTCCAAGGCCCTCGAGAAGGGCGGAACACTCACCTACTGGTCGTGGACCCCGTCCGCCGAGGCCCAGGTCGCCGCGTTCGAGAAGGCGTACCCGAAGGTCAAGGTCAAGCTCGTCAACGCCGGTACCGGCAACGACCAGTACACGAAGCTCCAGAACACGATCAAGGCCGGCTCCGGCGCTCCCGACGTCGCGCAGGTCGAGTACTTCGCCCTCCCGCAGTTCGCACTGAGCGACTCGCTCGTCGACCTGAAGTCCTACGGCTTCGACTCGCTCGAGAGCAAGTACGGCGCCGGTACTTGGCAGTCGGTCGACCTCGACGGCAAGATCTACGGCCTGCCGCAGGACTCCGGCCCCATGGCGATGTTCTACAACAAGAAGACCTTCGACGAGGCCGGCATCACCACGCCGCCGAAGACCTGGGACGAGTACGTCGCGGACGCCGAGAAGATCCACGCGTCGAACCCGAACGCCTACATCGCCGCGGACAGCGGAGACGCCGGCTTCACCACGTCGATGATCTGGCAGGCCGGTGGTCGTCCGTTCGAGGTCAAGGGCACCGACGTCACGGTGAACCTGCAGGACGAGGGCACCAAGAAGTGGACCTCCACCTGGAACCAGCTCGTCGAGAAGGGCCTGCTGTCGCAGACGCCCGGCTGGACCGACGACTGGTACAAGCAGCTCGGCAACGGTGAGATCGCGACGATGGTCACGGGCGCCTGGATGCCCGGCGTGCTGGAGTCGAGCGTCAAGGACGGCAGCGGCAACTGGCGTGTCGCCCCGATCCCGACCTACGACGGCTCGTCCGACGTCACCTCGAACAACGGTGGATCCGCCGAGGTCGTCATGAAGCAGTCGAAGAACCCGGCGCTCGCCGCCGGCTTCCTGAAGTGGCTGAACTCCTCGCAGGACTCGATCGACGTGTTCCTCAAGTCCGGCGGGTTCCCGTCCACCAAGGCGCAGCTCAGCTCGTCGTCCTTCACGGCCGAGAAGCCGGAGTACTTCGGCGGCGAGGCGATCAACGAGACCCTGTCGAAGGCGTCCTCCGACGTCGCCGAGGGCTGGCAGTACCTGCCGTTCCAGGTCTACGCGAACAGCGTCTACGCGGACACGGTGGGTCAGGCGTACCAGAACAAGACGGACCTGAACGCCGGGCTCGAGGCATGGCAGAAGGCCATCGTGAAGTACGGCAACGAGCAGGGCTTCACGGTCACCAGCAAGTAGGACCGACCACCACCCCGGGGTCGTGCGGACACGGTCCGCACGACCCCGCTGTCTGAAAGACTCCACTCATGCGCTTCGCCATCGGCGACACCGACTTCCTGCTCGACGGCGAGCCGCACCGGGTCCTCTCCGGCGCGATCCACTACTTCCGCGTGCACCCCGACCTGTGGGCGGACCGGATCCACAAGGCCAGGCTGATGGGCCTCAACACCATCGAGACCTACGTCGCCTGGAACGCGCACGCACCGTCACCAGGCGTCTTCGACCTGACCGGCGGCCTCGACCTCGGCCGGTTCCTCGACCTCGTCGCCGCCGAGGGCATGCACGCCATCGTCCGCCCCGGCCCGTACATCTGCGCCGAGTGGACCAACGGCGGCCTGCCGTACTGGCTGTTCACCGACGGCACCGTCGGAGTCCGCCGTGACGAGCCGCAGTTCCTCGCGGCGGTGCAGGACTACCTCGAAGCCCTCGCTCCGGTGCTCGTGCCCCGCCAGATCGACCACGGCGGGCCGATCGTGCTCGTGCAGGTCGAGAACGAGTACGGCGCGTACGGGTCCGACCCTGTCTACCTGACGAAGCTCGAGCAGATGCACCGCGACATCGGGCTCACCGTCCCGTTCACGAGCGTCGACCAGCCGATGGGCACCATGCTCGAGGACGGGTCGCTGCCGTCGCTGCACAAGACCGGCTCGTTCGGGTCCCGCTCGGCGTCGCGCCTGGAACGGCTCCGGCAGGCCCAGCCGACCGGGCCGCTGATGTGCTCCGAGTTCTGGGACGGCTGGTTCGACAGCTGGGGCGAGCACCACCACACGACCTCCGCCGCCGCGAGCGCCGAGGACCTCGACGTGCTCCTCGCCGCCGGCGGATCGGTGAACATCTACATGTTCCACGGCGGCACGAACTTCGGCTTCACGAACGGCGCGAACGACAAGGGCGTGTACCGGCCGATCGCGACGTCCTACGACTACGACGCCCCGCTCGACGAGGCCGGACGCCCGACGTCGAAGTTCCACGCCTTCCGCGCGGTCATCGAGCGCTACGCGCCCGTCCCGGAGCTGCCGGAGTGGATGCAGCCGGGGGGATCCGGCCTGGAGGCTCGGCGCACCCCCGCCACGGACGTCGCCGTCCGACTCGATCGGTCCACCGCCATGGGGACGCTGCTGCCGCACCTCGCGTCGTGGACGACGCACGACACCCCTCCCACGTTCGACGCACTCGGTGCCGCCTCGGGCTTCGTGCTGTACCGGACCGAGGTCGACCTGCCAGCCGGCGGTGTGCTCACCGTCGGGGAGGAGGTGCGCGACCGCGTCCTCGTGAGCATCGCCGGTCGTCCGGTCGGTGTCCTGGAACGCGAGCACCACGACCGCGCCATCGCGCTGCCGCCGGGTACCGGGACGCTCGAGCTCCTCGTCGAGGACCAGGGCCGGGTCGACTACGGGCCGCGGATCGGCGAGCCGAAGGGCCTGATCGGGGGTGTGCGCATCGACGGTGCCCTCCTGGAACGCTGGACGGCGTCACCGCTCGCGCTCGACCCGCTGCCGGACGCCGCGCTCGAGGCGCTGCGTGAGAGCGCGCCGACGGACGACCCGCACGTGCTCGCCGGGCCGGTGTTCGCGCTCGGGACGTTCGACCTCGCCGACGCGGGGGACCGGTACCTGTCGCTCCCCGGGTTCCGGAAGGGCGTGGCGTGGGTGAACGGGTTCTGCCTCGGCCGGTACTGGTCCCGCGGTCCGCAGCACACGCTCGCCGTGCCAGGACCCGTGCTGCGTGCCGGGCGGAACGAGGTCGTCGTGTTCGAACTGCACGCGGCCGCGTCGCGCTCGGTCTGCCTGCGCGTCGAGCCGGATCTCGGCCACACCGAGGCCTGAGTCCCCGCCCGGACCGGGCGAGCGCAGGTTCGGACTGCGCGTGTGCCCGGTCAGACCGCGCGAGCACCCGCCCAGTCGCGGACGTGCAGCAGGGCCTCGCGCCGCCAGCGCCAGTACCGTGCGAACACCGTGCCGTCGTCCCGGTAGGCAGCGGTGAGCAGCCAGAGCTGTCGACGGTGTCCGGCCCCGGCGGCGTCGTGCCACTCGACGAAGGCGTCGTCGAGCACGGTGGTGATGCCGGCTCGGGGCGCGCGCCACGAGACGAGGAAGCCGACGTAGCGGAGTTCGTCCTCGGACAGGTGGATCGCGACGCGGGGCAGGCGGATCGTGACCCAGGCGCCGGCCACCACGAACACGGCGCCCAGGACGAACACGAACACCCGGGCCGAGGCTCCGGGCACGAACGCGACGGCGGCCACGGCGATCCCGGTGCCGATGACCACCGGCCCGAACACGATCAGGTTGAGGACACGGTCGAGCCGCGGCGGGCGGATCGTCGTCACGGCTGCGTACGGTCGAGTTCGGCGAGCGCCCGCTCGGCGTCCGCGATCCGGTCGGCCTCCTGGCGCTCCCACCACTCCGGCCCGCGCTCACCGAGGCCGTGCTTGGCGATGCCGTTCCGGTGCCGGGCGGCTGCGAGCGCGTCGTCGTCACCGGACCGCTTCGCCTGCTTGACGGCGTTCCGTCCACGACCCAGGTGGGAGCGGAGCGCCGCCGCGACGTCCTCGGGAAGTGCCGGGTCCGTCCGGCGCCAGCGTCGGCCGTCGACGACGAAGAAGTGCTCGTCGGGTTCGCTCATGCCTGCGAGTCTGCACCGTCGGGGGTCTCCGGTAGACAGGGTGCGATGACCGCTCCCCGTGCACGCCCGCTGCTCGACGTCCGACGGATCTACGCCGAGCCCGCTGCCCTCGAACTGCCCCGTGGCGTCGAGGTCGTCGGCCGCTGGCCCGATGCCGAGATCGTCCCGGTTGCATCGCACTGGAACATCCCCGAGGTACACGGCGACGAACGCAACGTCCAGCGCTGGGTGCGCATCAAGACCGAGGCGCTCGTGCTCGGCGTGAAGAAGTCGCTCGTCACCCGTCCGAACGGGCGCTCCGCGGACTTCATCGCCCCGTCGACGGCGAACGGCTGCGCGATGGCGTGCTCGTACTGCTACGTCCCGCGGCGCAAGGGGTACAGCAACCCGGTCACCGTCTTCGCGAACATCGAGCAGATCACGAAGCACGTCGCGCGGCACGTCCACAAGCAGGGGTCCAAAACCGAGCCGAACCAGTGCGACGCCGACGCGTGGGTCTACGACATCGGTGAGAACAGCGACTGTTCCGTCGACGCCCTGATCGGCGACAACGTGCGGGACCTCTGCGACCTGTTCCGGATGACACCGACGGCGAAGGCGTCCTTCGCGACGAAGTACGTGAACCGCGAGCTGCTCGACTGGGACCCGATGGGGCGCACCCGGATCCGGTTCTCGCTCATGCCGCACGACACCGCGAAGCTCGTGGACATCCGCACGTCGCCGGTGTCCGAACGGATCCGCGCGGTCGACGACTTCGTCGAGGCCGGGTACGAGGTCCACCTCAACTTCTCGCCGATCATCGTCACCCCGACGTGGGAGCAGGACTGGGCGGCACTCCTGCGCGAGGTCGACGACGTCCTGTCCCCGCGGGCCAAGGAGCAGCTCGCGGCCGAGGTGATCTTCCTGACCCACAACGAGCAGCTCCACGAGGTCAACCTCGGGTGGCACCCCAAGGGCGAGGAACTCTTGTGGCGCCCGGACCTGCAGGAGTCCAAGGTGTCGCAGAACGGTGCCGTGAACGTCCGCTACCGGTCCGGCACGAAGGCGCAGCTCGTCGAGCGCTTCCGGGAACTCGTCGCCGAGCACCTGCCGTCGTGCCGGATCCGGTACGCGTTCTGACGCGGGTCGGGGTCCCGCGGGCTGGTCAGGGGATCAGTCGGTCGGCGCGGTAGCGGGCGAAGAGGTCCGCGAACGCCCGCTCGGTGCGGCGGTACGCGGTGAACCCGGCCTCGCGGCTCTTGCCCATGTCGGTGACGACCTCCATCGCGCGGCCGAGGTCGGCGTCGGTGTGCCACCACGAGGCGAGTCGTGAGATGTCGGGTTCCACGAGGCCGTGCCGCTCGGCGATGCCCGCCCACGACGACTCGTACGGCGCCATCTGCTGTTCGAGCGGTCGCGGTGCGTCCTCGTAGCCGACGACCCGCGCCGGGTCCACCCCGAGGTGTTCCGCGAGGCGCGGCCACATCCACCGCCACCGGAAGACGTCGCCGTTGACGATGTTGAACGCCTCGTCGGCACCCGCGGGATCCGTCGACGCCCAGACCATCTGCTCGGCGAGGACACCAGCGTCGGTCATGTCGGTGAGGCCGTTCCACTGCGCCTCGCTGCCGGGGAACACGAAGTCGAGGTCGAGCTCCTTCGCGATGGTCGCCTGGACCGCGAGCGTGAGCCCCATGTTCATCGCGTTGCCGACCGCGTGGCCGATGACGGTGTGCGAACGGTGCACGGACCAGGTGAAGCCCTGCCGCTCGGCCGCTGCGAAGAGTTCGTCCTCTTGCGCGTAGTAGAAGTTCGGGGTGTCGAGCCGTGGCTCCTCTTCGTGGAAGGGCGTGTCGGGCATCTCACCAGCGGCGTAGGCCTCGAACGGGCCGAGGTAGTGCTTCAGCCCGGTGACCAGGGCGGCGTGGTCGAGCGGGGCGTGGTCGAGCGCGGCGAGCAGGTCGCGGACCATGCCACCGTTGACCGCGATGTTCTCCGCCTCGGTCGCCTGCCGTTGCCACGCGGTGAAGAACACGTGCGTAGGACGTTCGTCGGCGAGAGCAGCGCGCAGGGCATCCGCGTCACGGAGGTCGGCGGCGACACCGCGGACCCCGTCACGCGTGCCGGCACGTCGGGAGAGCGCGCCGACGTCCCACCCTTCGCGGGTGAGCTGCGCGACGAGGGCGGAGCCGGTGATGCCGCTCGCCCCCACGACGAGTGCGCGGCGATGGTCGGTGGACGGTGTGGTCTCGACGGAAGTCATCAACGTCGCGAACAGCTGTCGGGTTGCCGGTGTTCCCTCATCGCGGACGACGGATCCGGATCGGCCCCTTCGCCGTCGACGGATCCACGACGTTCCCGCCCTGGGTGATCTCGACCTCGCCCCTCGCCACCATGCGACGGGCCGCCCGACGCGCCGGCTCCATGAGGTCGCGCCAGTCGTCCGGGTCGAGGGAGCGGGCCACCTCTGACGGGCAGATGCTCGACGTCCGGGCCCGGGCGGCGAGCAGCTCGTCGATGCGTTGCTCGAGTGCGCGGTCGGTGGCGTCGACGCCGTGCTTCCGGCAGGCAGCCGAGCACCACTTCGCCTCGGGTGCTGCTGACGAGGGCATCCGACGGCCGCACGCGGCGCAGGTCTTCTCCGCCTGTGCCGACTCCACCCGATCGGCGTCCGCCGCGGTCCTGATCGCTCGTCCCATGCCAGCCATCCTCGTCCCCGTGTCCGGTCCCGTACACAGCACAGGTCCGGCTGGCACGATCGTGGCGGTGAGCAACGACACCGTCCCGTCCCTCCCGCCCGAGCCGGACTGGGTCGCGCACGTCATGTGGTGGCACGTCTACCCCCTCGGCTTCGTCGGATCAGACGTCCGCCCGGAGACGCCCGTGGCCGACCGCCCCGTTGACCACCGGCTCGACCGGATCACGGCCTGGCTCGACCACGTGGTCGGTCTCGGGCTGAACGGACTGCTGCTCGGCCCGGTGTTCCAGAGCTCGACGCACGGCTACGACACCGTGGACCACTTCCGGATCGACCCGAGACTCGGCGACGACGACGACTTCGACCGGCTGGTGTCCGCTGCGCACGAGCGCGGGATCCGGGTCCTGCTCGACGGGGTGTTCAACCACGTGGGACGGGACCACCCCGCCTTCCGGGCGATCGAGGCGGACGGTCCCGCCGCGGAGTCGGCATCGCTGTTCGGGATCGACTGGACCGGGTGGAACCCCGGCGACCCGGTGCCGGTGGGGCTCTTCGAGGGGCACGACATCCTCGTCGCACTCGACCACGGCAGCCGCGAGACCGAGGACCTCGTCGTCGAGGTGATGACGCACTGGCTCGGCCGCGGGGTCGACGGGTGGCGGCTCGACGCGGCGTACGCGGTGCCGCCGGAGTTCTGGGCGCGGGTCCTGCCGCGCGTGCGGGAGCGCTTCCCGGAGGCGTGGTTCAGCGGTGAGGTGATCCACGGCGACGCGGCGGCGATCGTCCGCGCGTCGACGATGGACTCCACCACGCAGTACGAGCTCTGGCAGGGCATCTGGCACGGCATCGCCGACCGGAACTGCCACGAGCTGGCGCACGCACTCGAACGACACGACGCGCTCCTCGAGACCTTCGTCCCGACCACCTTCGTCGGCAACCACGACGTCACGCGCATCGCGAGTTCCGTGGGGGACCGGTTCGTCGGGCACGCCGCTGCGGTCCTGTTCACGGTGGCGGGCACGCCGATCGTCTGGGCGGGCGACGAGTACGGGTGGACCGGGGTGAAGGAGGAACGGGTCGGCGGCGACGATGCCGTCCGCCCGGCGTTCCCCGAGGCCCCGCCGGCACCGGACGCGACGACGCACACGTACGAGGCCCTCGTCGCCCTCCGGCGTCGGAACCCGTGGCTGCACCGGGCGCACACCGACGTCGTGCACCTGACGAACACCGCTCTCGTGCTCCGCACGGCGACGGCGGACGCCGTCGTGGTGACCGCCCTGAACCTGTCGGACGACCCCGTCGAGCTGCCCGCGGCCGACGCGACGCGGGTGGAGGCGGGCGGTGGTGCCGTGGCGGACGGGACCGTGCGCCTCCCGTCCGCTGGCTGGGCCGTCCTGACCCGCGCCTGACCCGCGCCTGCCCCTCACTCCACACCGCGAAAGCGACAGATTCCCGCTGATGTCCAGCGGGAATCTGTCGCTTTCGCGGAAGCGGGGGAGGGGCGGAAGCGGGGGAGAGGCGGAAGCGGGGGAGGCCCGCTACTTGCGCGCGGACGCGGCCCGACGCTTGTTGAACACGTCGAACGCGACGGCGGCGAGCAGCACCAGGCCCTTGATGAGCGACTGGAACTCCGTCCCGACGCCGAGGATCGACATGCCGTTGTTCAGGATGCCGATGATGAGACCACCGACGATGGCGCCGGGCACGGTGCCGATGCCGCCCGTGACCGCCGCGCCACCGATGAACACCGCGGCGATGGCGTCGAGCTCGAAGCCGTTGCCGGCGCTCGGCGACGCCAGGTTGAGCTGCCCGGTGAAGACCACGCCCGCGAGCGCCGAGATCACGCCCATGTTGACGAACAGCAGGAAGGTCACGCGCTTCGTCTTCACACCGGACAGCTGCGCGGCGAGGGCGTTGCCGCCGATCGCGTAGATGTGCCGGCCGAACACCGCGCTCCGCATCACGAGCGAGTACACGACGACGAGCACACCGAGGATGACGAGCACGATCGGCGTGCCGTTGTAGCTCGCGAGCAGCAGCGCGACGTACATGACGAGCGCGACCGTGAACACGAGCTTCGTCAGGAACCAGGCGAACGGCTCGTCCTCGAGCTGGTACTTGCGACGCGTCGCCCGACCGCGGAACGCCGTGAGGACGAGGATCGCGGCGGCGACGATGCCGAGGATCATCGTCAGCGGTTCGTAGCCGGAGCTGCCGAACGCCGGCAGGAAGCCGGAGCCGAGCGAGCGGAAGCCCTCGGGGAACGGCGAGATCTGCTGGTTCTGCAGGGCGATCTGCGCGGCCCCTCGGAACGCGAGCATGCCGGCGAGCGTGACGATGAACGCGGGGATCCCGAAGTACGCGATCCAGAACCCCTGCCAGGCGCCGACGAGGGCGCCGATGACCAGGCAGAGGACGACCGCGACGGGCCACGGCACGTGCCACTGCGTGATCATGACGCCGGCCATCGCCCCGGTGAAGGCGACGACGGACCCGACGGACAGGTCGATGTGGCCGGCGATGATGACCATCACCATGCCGATCGCGAGGATCAGGATGTAGCTGTTCTGGACGATCAGGTTCGAGACGTTGATCGGGGCGAGGGTGATCCCGCCCGTCGTCACCTGGAAGAAGATGACGATGACGATCAGCGCGATGAACAGGCCGATCTGTCGGAGCTGCCCGGTGAGGTAGCCGGCGGCGGACTTAAGCGCGTTCATTGACAGGGGTCTCCCGTTCCTGGGTCATGTACTGCATGAGGACCTCTGGCGTCGCCTCCGCGCGGGGGACGTCTGCCGTGATGGTGCCCTCGGAGAGCGTGTAGATGCGGTCGCAGATGCCGAGCAGTTCCGGGAGCTCGGAGGAGATGACGATGATCCCCTTGCCCTGGTCCGCGAGCGCGTTGATGATCGTGTAGATCTCGTACTTCGCGCCGACGTCGATGCCTCTGGTCGGCTCGTCGAGGATGAGCACGTCGGGGTCGGCGTACATCCACTTCGACAGGACGACCTTCTGCTGGTTCCCGCCGGAGAGCTTGCCGGTGACGACGTTGACGTTCGGCGCCTTGATGTTCAGGTTCTTCAGGAACTGCCGGGCGACCGTGGTCTCCTGCGAGCCGTTCACGAAGCCCCACTCGGCGAGCTTGCCGAGCGCGGAGCCGGAGATGTTCCGCTTGATGTCGTCGAGCAGGTTCAGGCCGTAGCGCTTCCGGTCCTCGGTCGCGTAGGCGATGCCGTGGTCGATCGCCTGCGACACCGTGTGGGTCTTGATCGGTTCGCCGCGCTTGTACACGGTGCCGCTGATGCCGGTGCCGTACGAGTGCCCGAAGACGCTCATCGCGAGCTCGGTCCGCCCGGCACCCATGAGTCCGGCGATGCCGACGATCTCGCCCTCGCGGACGTTGAGGCTCGCCTGGTGGATGATCTCGCGGGACGCGTCGAGCGGGTGGTGGACCGTCCAGTCCTCGATCCGCAGGAGCTCCTCGCCGACGTGCGACTCGTGCTCCGGGTAGCGGTTCGACAGGTCGCGACCGACCATGCCCCGGATGATCCGGTCCTCGGAGACCTCGCCCCCGTGCATGTCGAGCGTCTCGATCGTCTGGCCGTCGCGGATGATCGTGACCTTGTCCGCGATGGCCTTGATCTCGTTGAGCTTGTGGCTGATGATGATCGCCGTCATGCCCTCGGCCTGCAGCGACCGGATGAGGTCGAGCAGGTGCGCGGAGTCGTCGTCGTTCAGCGCCGCGGTCGGCTCGTCGAGGATGAGGAGCTTCACGCGCTTCGAGAGCGCCTTCGCGATCTCGACGAGCTGCTGCTTGCCGACGCCGATGTCGACGATCTTCGTGACCGGGTTGTCCTTCAGCCCGACGCGCTCCAGGAGCGCGGCGGCCTCGAGGTTCGTCTTGTTCCAGTCGATGAACCCGCCTGACGACCGCTCGTTGCCGAGGAAGATGTTCTCCGCGATCGACAGGAACGGGCTGAGCGCGAGTTCCTGGTGGATGATCACGACGCCCGAAGCCTCGGAGTCGTTGATGCTCGAGAACGACACGGGGGACCCGTCGAGCAGGATCTCGCCCTCGAACGTGCCTGCGGGGTAGACCCCGGACAGGACCTTCATGAGCGTGGACTTGCCGGCGCCGTTCTCGCCGCAGATCGCGTGGACCTGGCCGCGCTCGACCTCGATCGAGACCCCCTGCAGGGCCTTGACGCCGGGGAACGTCTTGGTGATGTCACGCATCTCGAGGATGGTGTCCGTCACGTCGACCGCCTTCCGTAGTGCGCGCGGTGCGCGCGATTGGAGACGGACAGGAGGCTCGGCGCGGTCTGGCACCGAGCCTCCTGTCCGTCAGATGGTCGCGACCTACTTGAGGTCGGCTTCGGAGTAGTACCCCGAGTCGACGAGGACCTTCTGGTAGTTCTCCTTGGTCACCACGGTCGGCTGGAAGAGGAAGGTCGGGACGACCTTCACCTTGTTGTCGTACGTCGTCGTGTCGTTGACCTTCGGCTTCTTGCCGGAGAGCAGGTCCTCGGCCATCGACGCCGACTTCTCGGCGAGCTGGCGGGTGTCCTTGTAGATCGTCGAGTACTGCTGACCGGCGATGATCGACTTCACCGACGCCTGCTCGGCGTCCTGACCGGTGATGGTCGGGAGCGGACGGTCGGACGTGCCGTAGCCGGCGCCCTGGAGCGCCGAGATGATGCCGATCGACATGCCGTCGTACGGGGAGAGCACGCCGTTCAGCGTGGTGCCGCCCGAGTACGACTTCGCGATGAGGTTCTGCATGCGGGCCTTGGCGGTCGCCGGGTCCCACTGCAGCGTGGCGGCCTGCGTGAAGCCGTCCTGGCCGGAGCCGATCTTCAGCGTGCCGTCGTCGAGGTACGGCTTGAGGGTCTTCATCGCGCCGTTGAAGAAGAACGTGGCGTTGTTGTCGTCGGGCGACCCGGCGAAGACCTCGATGTTGAACGGACCCTTCTCGCCGGTCTTCTTGCCGTCGGCGTCGAGGAGACCGAGGCCGGTCAGCAGCGAGTTCGCCTGGTCGACACCGACCTTCTCGTTGTCGAACGACACGTAGTAGTCGACGTTCTTGTTGCCGGTGAGCAGGCGGTCGTACGAGATCACCTTGATGCCGGCCTTCGCGGCGGCGTCGAGCTGGTCGGAGAGCGACCCGCCGTCGATGGACGCGACGATGAGGACCTTCGCGCCCTTCGTGATCATGTTGCTGACCTGCTGGACCTGCTGCGGGATCTTGTTGTCCGCGTACTCCAGGTCGACCTTGTAGCCGGCCTTCTCCAGGTCGGCCTTGACGGCGTTCCCGTCCTTGATCCAGCGCTCGGAGACCTTGGTCGGCATGGCGACGCCGACGAGGGCGCCCTTGTTGTCGCTGCTGCTGCCCCCGCCGTCGGTGGAGGCGCGTCCGCCGGCCGAGCAACCGGCCAGGGCGATGGCGATGCCGAGGGCTGCGACGCCCGCGACGATCCTGCGCTTCATCATCGAAGTACCTCTTGTTCCTCTCGCGTCGTCGTCGACGCGCTCGGTGTGCCACACGGCTGCACTGCCGGTGTCTGCTCTGAGTGAGCGCTCACATACTGGGCGTTGTGTACCGCCCTGTCAACTCTTCGTGACCGATTCGCGATGTGGTCGTGATCGCCGCGCTGCGCGGTACGGTGTCCGGGTGACGACCACCACGGCCGCGAGCGGCAAGGGGCGCAAGGCCCCGACGATCTTCGACGTCGCCGAGCGCGCAGGGGTCTCACACCAGACCGTCTCCCGGGTGATCAACGGCGATCCCACCGTCCGCGACGGCTTCCGGTCCCGTGTGACCACGGCGATCGCCGAGCTCGGGTACCGCCCGCGTGCTGCGGCCCGCGCGCTCGCCGGCGGGCGCAGCAAGGCCCTCGGACTGGTGACGGCCGGCGACGCGCTCTACGGACCGTCGAGCACCGCGATCGGCTTCGAGCGCGCGGCCCGGCACGCCGGCTACCACGTGCTGCTCTCGACCCTGCCGGAGGACCCGCGGCCGTCCGACCTGTCGGGGGCGGTCGCGACGCTCCTGGCGCAGGACGTCGCCGCGATCGTGCTCGTCGCCGCCGACAACCGGGTGCTCGACGCGCTCGCGTCGTTGGCCGTCCCGGTCCCGGTGCCGGTCGTCGTGTCGAACGCCGTCCAGCGTGACGCGCCGACGGTCGGCCCCATGACCGCCGCCGTCGCCGCGGTCGCGATCGACCAGGTCGCCGGTGCCTCGATGGCGATGCAGCACCTGTTCGACCGGGGACACCGACGGATCGTGCACATCACCGGACCGACCGTCTCGCAAGAGGCCCAGGTGCGCCGCGCGACCTACGTGCGCCTGATGGAGTCGGCCGGTCTCGACCCGGTCGTCCTCGACGGCGACTGGACCCCGGCGAGCGGGTTCGCGGCCGCGCGGTCCCTCGACACGACGGCCGTCGACGCGGTGTTCTGCGGGAACGACCAGATGGCGCTCGGGGTCCTGCACGCGTTCGCCGACGACGGGCTGCGGGTGCCGGACGACATCGCCGTCGTGGGCTTCGACGACATCCCGGAGGCGGCACACTTCACGCCGCCGCTGACCACCGTGCGGCAGGACTTCCGGGCGATGGGGGAGCAGGTGCTGGCGACCGTCAGGTCCCTGGTGGAGGGCGAGCCGCTCGACGAGATCCTGCTCCAGCCGTCGTTGGTGGTGCGCCGGAGCGCCTGAGCCGTGCGGCCCCGCCCGGCCCGGGCCAGGGGGCTAGCCCTTGAGCGCCCCTGACGACAGGCCGGCGACGTAGAACCGCTGCAGGCCGACGTAGAGCGCGATGCACGGGATCATCGCCACGACCGACCCCGCCACGAGGTTGCCGTACGACACCTGCCCGTAGGCACCCGTCTGCAGGTTGAGCAGTGCGACGGGCAGCGTGTACAGCGAGTCCTTGGTGAGGAACGTCAGCGCACCGAGGAACTCCGTCCACGACGCCAGGAACGCGTACAGCGCCGCGGTCGCCGCCCCGGGGAGGAGCAGCGGACGGAGCACCGACACGACGACCCGGAAGCGGGACGCCCCGTCGACGAACGCGGAGTCTTCGAGGTCCGGCGGGATCGACTCGAACGCGTTGCGCATCACGAAGACCCCGAACGGCAGGTTCACCGTCGTGTAGAACAGCACCAGCCCGAGCAGCGAGTTGGTCAGCCCCATCGCGTTCATCTCGAGGTACAGCGGCGTCAGGATGGCCTGGAACGGCACCATCATCGTCAGGAGCACCAGGCCGAACACCAGGCCGGACCCGCGGAACCGGAAGCGTGCGAACCCGTAGCCGGCCATCGTCGCGAGCACGGCGGTCAGCACGGCCGTGCACACCGACACGATCACCGAGTTCAGCAGGCCGGTCAGCAGGTGGGACGACGACCCGAACACGGCCGCGAAGTTCTCCCAGCCGAGCCGGAAGAACGTGGCGGGGTCTGGGGCCGAGGTGATCACGGCCTCGGACTGGAACGCCCGGAGGATCGACCAGATGAGCGGGACACCGAACACCAGTGCGGAGCCGACGCCCGCGATGGCGTAGAGCGTGCGCTTCACCGCGGTGTCGCGGGGGTGCTGCACGCTGCCCTGGTGGTGTCGACGGCGTCCGCCGGGGGTCGTGGTCAGCGTCCGGGTCGTCAGGTCGGGACCGGGAGCGGCCGCACGGGTGGTCGTGGTGCTCATGGCGTCAGTCCTTCTCTCGGAGTGCCCAGAACTGGAACAGCGTGACGGCCGCGATGACGACCACCAGCGCGATCGACTCCGCGGTCGCGGCGCCGAGCTGCAGGTTCACGAACCCGCGGTTGTAGATGGCGTTGACGATGGTCGTGGTCTCGGTGCCGGGGCCGCCCTGCGTCAGGATGTAGAACTGGTTGAACGCGAGCAGCGACCCGATGACCGAGATGATCACGCTCAGCGCGACCGTCGGCCGGATCATCGGGAACGTGATCATCCGTTCGGTCTGCCACCACGACGCGCCCTCGAGCTGCGCCGACTCGTAGACCTCGTCCGGGACGCCCTGCATCGCCGACATCAGCAGCACCATCGTCAGGCCGGAGACCGCCCAGACGACGAGCACGCAGATGAGCGCCGTCGCGAGCGGGCCGTTCACCAGCCACGCGGTCGTGCCGTCGGTGACGTGCAGCCAGCGCAGGACCATGTTGACGGCGCCGGAGGTCGGCTGCGCCTCGAGCACGAGCATGAAGCTCAGGGTCGTCAGCCCGACGACGTACGGCAGGAAGAACACCGTCCGCAGCACCGTCGAGCCACGTCGCCGCGCGCGGACGAGCACCGCGAGGAAGTACCCGAGCACCAGGATCGGCACGGTGACGATCGCCGTGTACAGCAGCGTGTAGCCGATCGCGTGCACGAACGTCGGGTCCTGGAACAGCGTCGCGTAGTTCTGCAGGCCGATGAACCGGTACGGGCCGATCAGCGGCCAGTTCGTGAACGAGATGTAGAGCGCGAAGAGCAGTGGCGCCAGCACGAACACGGCGACGAACGCGATCGCCGGCGTGACGAGCAGCGCGCCCGTGCGTGGCGGGTGGGTGAGCGAGTTCCGGGACGGGGCACGGCCCCGGCCGATCGGGCGGCGTCCGACGGACGAACGCCGAGCGGAGATGGTCGACATGGCATGCACCTCACTGTGCAGAGCGGAGCAGGACGGAGCGGAGCAGGACGGAGCAGGGGCGGTCAGGCCTGGACCTGGTCGAGGATGCGCTGGTAGTCGGACTGCGCGGTCCGCATCGCAGCCGAGACGCCGGCGCCGAACACGGCCTCGCGGAACATCGCGAAGTACGGGGACGACGGCTGGTTGTTGAGCAGGTTGTAGGCGAGGGTCTGCGGTGCGTAGCCCTTGTCGATGGCGTCCAGCGGACCGTACGCCAGCGGGAACTGCTTCCGGTACGCGGGCGTCGCGGCGTCCGCCCTGGTGGGGAAGTACCCGCCGTTCGGCAGGAGCTGCTGCTGCTCGAGCGAGTTCGCGTACTGCATGAACGCCCACCCGCCCGACGGGTTCGCTGCGCCGTTCGGGATGCACATGTTGTCGCCGCCGTCGAAGAACGACCGCCGGCCGTCGGCGCTCGGGATGAGCACCGTCTGCATCTTCGCGCGCATCGCCTTCGTCGCCGCCGGCACGGCCGCACCGTACGAGGTCGGCATGATCCCGACCTTGCCCGCCCGGAAGTCAGCGCCCCACGTGGTGCCCGCGTCGGAGTACGTCGCGCGGCTGAGCACGCCGTCCTTCCAGAGCTGCCGGTAGAACTCGAGCATCTGCTCGAGGGCGGTGTTGCCCGTGATGTTCGCCTGCTGCTTCCCGACCTCGCCGGACATCATGTCGACGCCGGTGGCCCAGACGTGCGGCTGCGTGACGAACCCGATGATCCCGGCGGCGTTGCCGGAGATCGTCCACCCGTAGACGTCGTCGCCGAGCTTCCGGAGGCGCTTCGCCGCATCGAGCAGGGTGGCGAGGTCCTTCGTGGACTCCTCGACGTCGAGCCCGGCGCGGTCGAACAGCTCGGTGTTCACGAACAGCTGCGAGTTGTCCGCCAGGTACGGCAGTCCGTAGAGCCGGTCGCGGTACTCCAGCAGGCGGAGGTGCCCGGTCGAGAGCTCGTCGTAGTAGTCGAGGCCCTTGACGACGTCGGTCAAATCGGCGAACGCCTCGCGGAAGATGAACAGCTGCGAGTTGATGTCGTCGAGGTCGACCACGTCCGGCGGCTCGCCGCCACGGATGGCGGTCGCGAGCTTCGTCACGTACTGGCCGTCCGGCACCGGGGTCAGTTCGACCTGCAGGTCCGGGTGGCTCTTGTTGAAGCCGGCGACCGCGCTCGTCAGACCGGCCTGGGTCGCGGCACGACACCAGACGTGGACGGTACCCGTCGCCTTCTGGCCGAAGCCGGCGACCTGGGCGTCGACCTTGGGCAGGGTGCCGGAGCACCCCGCCAGGGCGATTGCGGCCCCGCCGGCGAGGCCGCCGACGAGGAACCCTCTGCGGTCCACGACGTCACCGGGCGCTCAGCGGGAGCCACACCCGCATCGGGACGGCGCCGCGGTTGGCCCAGGCGTAGTACGGGATGGCGACGGCCGTCACGGACGTGACGGACGTGTCGGACGGGAGGCCGGGGTCGGCCCCGCCGCCGGCCGTCGCGTCGTCGACGCTGGTCGCGGTGCGGGCCGCATCCGGGCCTCTCCCCACCGGCTCGGCCGCCACGTCGCTCCGCAAGCTCCGCGACGCGTCGGTACCGGCCGGCGTGGGCCCAGACCGGGTCGCGGTGTCGAGACGGCGGTAGGGCCAGGCTGCCTGCGCGTGTTCCGCCGGCGCGTGCGCCGGGAGGCGCAGGGTGACGATCCCGTCGAGGAGGTCGTCGCGACGGTCCTCGGTGACCGCAGCGTCGGCGTCGATCGTCAGGTCGTCGACGGTGAAGCCGTCCTGGTCGGGCTGCTCGACCGCGTAGACGAGCGGGCCCCGCTCGATGGCGACCTGTCCGCGTGCCGCGTCGATGCGCGCGTCGGCGACGAAGCGGCGCGGGGTCGTGTCGAAGGCGATCTCGACGGTGTCGCCGGCGTGCCACGCGCGCTCGATCGTGTGCAGGGTCCCGGGCTCCGGGTGCTGCGTCTCGCCGTCGACGGTGACCGTCGTCGTGTCGGACCACGCCGGGATCCGCACCCCGAGGGCGAGCGGGCCGTCCTCGGTCACGGTGACGCGGACGGCTCCGTCGTGCGGGTACCCGGTCTCGATCGCGACCGCGCCGAGGTCGGCGGTCGCGTACTGGTGTACCTGCAGGCCGCCCTCGGTCGCCGTCGCCAGGTATCCGTCGAGGCTCGCGAACGTCCGCATGATGTTCGGCGGGCAGCACGCGCAGTCGAACCAGCCACGACGGCCGTGCGCGGGGGAGCGGTTCTCGTCCGCGTGCGCGTGGTCCCGGTGCTGGAGTGGGTTGACGTAGAAGTACTCGGTGCCCGCGAGGCTCACACCGGGCAGGAACGCGTTGTACAGCAGGCGCTCGACGGCGTCCGCGTACTCGGGCTTGCCGGTCGCGAGGAGCAACCGCCATGCCCACTGGATCCCGCCGATCGCCGCGCAGGTCTCGGCGTAGCCGCGGTCGGTGGGGAGCTCGTACGGGTCGCCGAACGCCTCCCAGTCCCACCGGGCACCGAGGCCGCCCGTGATGAACGCCTTCGTCGCCATCATGTCCGCGAACTGGCCCTCGCTCGCGGCGAGGAGCTCGGTGTCGCCGGTCTCGATCGCGACGTCCACGGCGCCGGCGGCCAGGTACACGGCGCGGACGGCGTGCCCCTCCACCGTGGTGGCCGTCCGGCTCGGGACCCGGTCGGAGAAGTACGTCGGCTCGCCGCCTGCTCGCTCGATGATGCCGTGCCCGCGGGCGTCGACGAACCAGTGCGCCAGGTCCAGGTAGGCGCGGGTGCCGGTCTCGCGGTACAGCTCGACGAGCCCCATCTCGACGACGGGGTGGCCGTCGATGTCGCGTGCCTGACCGTCCCCGTCGCCGAACGTCCGCACGAGGTGGTCGGCGTTCTTCGTCGCGACGTCGAGCAGCGCGGTGTCACCCGTCGCGCGGGACTGTGCGACCGCTGCCTGCATGAGGTGCCCGGCGCAGTACATCTCGTGGCTCCACTTGAGGTCCGTGTAGCGGGCGCCGGCGAAGCGGACCTGCTGGACGGAGTCGATGTAGCCGTCGTCCGCCTGGGCCGCCGCGACGAGCGCGGTGACTTCCTGCTGCAGGGCTCTGAGGTCCTCGGCGGGGGCTCGACCGAGCTCCCACGCCACCGCCTCGAGCCACTTGTAGACGTCCGAGTCCATGAAGATCGGGCCGACGACGTCGCCGGACTCCGTCCCCGCGGCGATGCGGAGGTTCCGGAAGTTCCCGGCCGCCTCGAGCTGGCGGTACCCGTCGCGGATCGCGTCGGCGCCGTTCCGCTCCTGCCGGAGCGCCCAGAAGCCCCCGGTGATCCGGGCGTCGCCGGACGGCAGCGGGCGGAAGGCGAGGTGCGCGTCGGCGGTCGGGAGGACCGGGGTCGCGGTGCGTGCGCGGTGCTCGGTCGCGAGCGTGGTGGTCATGTCGTCTCCTGGTGGTCATCGTCGACATCGTGCGGAAAACGGTTTCTGGAGCGTGACGCTACGACAGGTCACGGCAGTGCGCAAGACCGACTTGCTGAGATGATCGTATGATCGTGATCTCGCTGCCGATCCGGAAAGGGGATTGCCGTGACACTGGAACGTCCAGCGCGGATCACCGACGTCGCGGCGCTCGCCGGGGTGTCGATCGGCACCGCGTCGAAGGCCCTCAACGGGACCGGGCAGCTCCGCGACTCCACCCGCGAACGGGTGAAGGAAGCCGCCGACAAGCTCGGGTTCGTCGGGGACGCCCGGGCACGGGCGCTCTCCTCAGGGCGGACCTACACCGTCGGGATGATCACCACGGACTCGTTCGGCCGGTTCTCGATCCCGGTGCTCCTCGGTGCCGAGGACGTCCTCTCCGCCGGGCAGATGGCCGTGCTGCTCTGCGACACCCGTGACGACCACGTCCGGGAATCGCACTACCTCCGCTCGCTCGTCGCGCGGGGCGTCGACGGCATCATCGTCACCGGGCGCTCGGCCGACGCGCGGCCCCCGATCGACGTGTCGATCCCCGTCGTCTACGCGTTCACCCCGTCGACCGACCCGGCTGACGTGTCCGTGACGGTCGACGACGCGCACGGTGCCGGACTCATCGCGTCCCACCTCGTGACGATCGGCCGGCGACGGGTCGCGATCGTCACCGGTCCGGCGCGACACCACTCGGCGTCGAGTCGTGTCTCCGGGGCGTCGGGAGTGCTCGGCTCCCGGCTCGTGGTGCCGCCGATGTACGGCGAGTGGTCCGAGCGCTGGGGGCGCCAGGCCGCCGACGTCCTGCTCCGCGGGGACGACGACGTCGACGCGATCGTGTGCGGCAGTGACCAGATCGCGCGGGGCGTGTGCGATCGGCTGCGCGAGGCCGGGCGGTCCGTGCCCGACGACGTCGCCGTCACCGGGTTCGATGACTGGGACGTGATGGCGCTCGCGAGTCGTCCGCCGCTGACGACGGTGGACCTGCGCCTCGAGGAGCTCGGTCGGGTCGCCGGGCGGTCTCTGCTCGACCTGATCGACGGCGCCGCGCCGGAGTCCGCCGTCGTGACCCCGTCTCTCGTCCTCCGCGAGAGCACCCTCGGCGCCTGACGCGCGCGCCCGCGCCCGCGCCCGCGCGCCTGTCCCGGGCCGCCCCGCCCGCCCGCCCGCGCCCGCGCGCCTGTCTCGGGCCGCCCGCGCCCGCCCGCCCGGCCGCGCCTGGCCCCGGCCTCCCGTCTCGTTGACGACCGGCCACGACACCCCGCTCAGTTCTGCCGAGTGGTCGCAACTCGTCGGATGGATCACCGCCGAGCGACAGATCTCCATCAGTCGGCGTGTCACGTGCGGGGTGTTGTGACCGGTCGGGGGGCAGGGGGGCAGGGGGCAGGGGCAGGGGTGCAGGGGCGGCAAGGGGGGCAGGGGTGCAGGGGGTGCAGGGGGCGGCGAGGGCGGCAGGGGCGGGGCGTCGGGGAGGGGCAGCGGGAGCCCGCAAGCACGACGGGATTGCGAGAGTGAGCGCTCACGTGCCAGGATGTGAGCGCTCACGAACGGACGACGAGGTCTCGGGAGGGAACCATGAGCGACGACCGCAGACACCAGGTCCAGGACGGGCGCACCACGCTCGGGATCGAGCTCGGATCGACCCGCATCAAGGCGTGCCTGATCGACGAGGACCTCGTCCCCATCGCCAGCGGCGACCACGAGTGGGAGAACGCCTTCGTCGACGGGCGCTGGACCTACTCCCTCGACGACGTCGAGACCGGACTCCGCGCCGCCTACGCCGCCCTGGTCTCCGACGTCGAGGAACGGTTCGGCGTCCGGCCCACCACGTTCCGTGCCCTCGGGGTGTCCGCGATGATGCACGGCTACCTGGCGTTCGACGCGTCCGGGGAGCTCCTCGTGCCGTTCCGCACGTGGCGCAACACCTCGACCGGCCCGGCGGCTGCGGCGCTCAGCGAGGCCCTGTCGTTCACCATCCCGCTCCGCTGGTCGGTCGCGCACCTGTACCAGGCGGTCCTCGACGAGGAGCCCCACGTCGCCGAGGTCGCCGGCATCACCACGCTCGCCGGGTACGTCCACCGCCGGCTGACCGGACGGAACGTGCTCGGCGTGGGTGACGCGTCCGGAGCGTTCCCCATCGACCCGGCGACCAGGGACTACGACGCCGCCATGCTCCGCACCGCCGACGGACTCATCGGCCGGGACGTCCGGGAGCTCCTCCCCGATGTCCTCGTCGCCGGGCAGGACGCCGGTACGCTCACCCCGGAGGGCGCCGCGTGGCTCGACCCGACCGGCACGCTCGAGCCCGGCGCCCCGCTCTGCCCGCCGGAGGGCGACGCCGGCACCGGCATGGTCGCGACGAACGCCGTCGCACCCCGGACCGGCAACGTCAGCGTCGGCACGAGCATCTTCTCGATGGTCGTCCTCGAGCACGCGATGACGACCTCGCACGAGGAGATCGACGTCGTCACGACCCCCGCGGGTGACGCCGTCGCGATGGTGCACTGCAACAACGGCGCCAGCGAGATCGCCGCGTGGGCCAGGGTCTTCGGCCGGTTCGCCGAGGCCGCGGGCAGCCCGCTCGACATGGACCAGGTCTACGCGACGCTGCTCGCCGAGGCCGAGCGGGCCGACCCGGATGCCGGCGGCCTGCTGTCCTACAACTACCTGGCGGGTGAACCCGTCACACACGTCGAGGACGGTCGTCCGCTCCTGGTCCGTGGTGCCGGCAGTGCGTTCACGCTCGGCAACCTCGTCCGTGCCGAGGTGCAGGGTGCGTTCGCCACCCTCGCGATCGGCATGGACGTGCTCGCGGGCGAGGACGTCCACGTCGACCGGATGACCGCACACGGCGGACTCTTCCGGACCCCTGGTGCCCCGCAGCGACTGCTCGCCGCCGCACTCCGCGTGCCGGTCGCGCTCGAGGAGACCGCTGGCGAGGGCGGCGCATGGGGCATCGCGGTGCTCGCGGCCTACCTCGAGCACGCAGCCGACTCCGACCTGACGACGTACCTGCAGAAGCGGGTCTTCGCCGGGGACGCCGTGCACGTAGCGGACCCCGATGAGCGGGACGTCGAGGGCTTCCGTGCCTACCTCGAGCGGTTCCGGGCGGGTCTGCCCCTGCAGTCGGCAGCGGTCGCCGCGACCCGGCCCCCGGCGAGTCCGGTCGAGATCGCGCCCGCGGACGAACACCGCGCCCCGGCACACGCGGGCGCGACGTCCGCACCGGGGCGCGACCCCGCAGCCGGAACCGAGCCACCCGCCCACAGCGACCCCGTGGCCGGAGCCGAGCCGAGCCTCCAGACCGAGAAGGAGCCGACCCGATGACGGAAGCAAGCGTCCACGACAGCGCCGTCCAGGAGGCCGTGGCCGCGACGCGTGCGCGCGTCGCCTCCCTGCACGGCGAGTTGGTCCGCTACGGACTCGTGATCTGGACCGGCGGCAACGTCTCCGAACGCGTGCCGGGCACCGACCTCTTCGTGATCAAGCCGAGCGGGGTGTCGAGCGACGACCTGACGCCCGAGAACCAGGTCGTCTGCACGCTCGACGGCGTGCCGGCGGACGGCTGGGGCAACGCGCACGGGCCGAGCTCGGACACCGCGGCCCACGCGTTCGTCTACCGGAACATGCCGGAAGTCGGTGGCGTCGTGCACACCCACTCCACCTACGCGACCGCATGGGCGGCGAGGGCAGAACCCATCCCCTGCGTCATCACCGCGATGGCGGACGAGTTCGGCGGACCGATCCCGGTCGGCCCGTTCGCGATCATCGGCGACGACTCCATCGGCCGCGGCATCGTCGACACGCTCAGCGGTCACCGGAGCCGTGCGGTCCTCATGCAGAACCACGGCGTGTTCACGATCGGCCGCGACGCGAAAGACGCCGTCAAGGCAGCTGTGATGTGCGAGGACGTCGCCCGCACGGTGCACATCGCGAAGCAGGGCGGCGAGGTCGTGCCGATCGCCCCGGACGACATCGATCGACTCTTCGACCGCTACCAGAACGTCTACGGACAGAACCCAGAAGGAGCACTGCGATGACGCACGTCGACCCCACCGAGACCCTGGCGGGCTACGAGGTCTGGTTCCTCACGGGTTCGCAGGGCCTGTACGGCGAGGAGACCCTCCGCCAGGTCGAGGAGCAGAGCCGCGCCGTGCACGCGGAACTGGCACCGCACGTGCCGGTGACGCTCGTCTGGAAACCCGTCCTCAAGGACGCCGATGGTATCCGGCGCGCCCTGATCGAGGCGAGCGCCGACGACAAGGTCATCGGCGTCACCGCCTGGATGCACACCTTCAGCCCCGCGAAGATGTGGATCGGCGGGCTCAACGCGCTGACGAAGCCCCTGCTGCACCTGCACACGCAGGCGAACGTCGCACTGCCGTGGGCGGACATCGACTTCGACTTCATGAACCTGAACCAGGCGGCGCACGGCGACCGTGAGTTCGGCTACGCCCTCGCCCGCATGGGCGTCCGGCACGCGACCGCGATCGGCCACGTCTCGGACGAGCGCGTGCAGCGGCGCGTCGCGGACTGGAGCCGCGCCGCCGCCGGTGCCGCCGCGATCCGCACGCTCAAGCTCACCCGGTTCGGCGACAACATGCGCTACGTCGCCGTCACCGAGGGCGACAAGACCGAGGCGGAGATCGAGCTCGGCGTGCAGGTCAACACCTGGGCGGTGAACGAGCTGGCCGCAGCCGTGGAGGCCGTCAGCGAGCAGGACGTCGACGCGCTCGTCGCCGTGTACGACGAGCACTACGACGTGGTCGACGAGCTCCGCGACGGTGGCGCACGCCGCGCCGCGCTCCGGGACGGCGCCGCGATCGAGCTCGGCCTGCGCGCCCTGCTCGAGCAGAACGACAGCGCCGCGTTCACCACGAACTTCGAGGACCTCGGCACCCTCAAGCAGCTCCCCGGTCTCGCCGTGCAGCGCCTGATGGCCGACGGCTACGGCTTCGGTGCCGAGGGGGACTGGAAGACGGCCGTGCTGGTCCGCGCGATGAACGTCGCGGGTGCGGGGCTGCCGGGCGGCGCATCGCTCATGGAGGACTACACGTACGACCTCACCCCCGGTGCGGAGAAGATCCTCGGCGCGCACATGCTCGAGGTCTCGCCGACGCTCACGTCGTCGCGTCCGACGCTCGAGATCCACCCGCTCGGCATCGGCGGCAAGGACGACCCGGTGCGTCTGGTCTTCACGGCCGACTCCGGCGAGGCCGTGGTGGTCGCGCTGTCGGACACCCGCGACGGGTTCCGCCTCACCGCGAACGTCGTCGACGTGGTCCCGCCGACCGAGGCGCTGCCGAAGCTCCCCGTCGGCCGTGCCGTCTGGGAGCCCCGTCCCTCGTTCCCCGTCGCCGCCGAGTCCTGGCTCACCGCCGGCGCCGCCCACCACACCGTCATGACGACGGCCGTGGGGCTGCAGGTGGTCGAGGACCTCGCCACGATCCTCGGCACCGAGTTCCTGGTCATCGACGAGCACACGACCTCCCGCGGGTTCCGCGACGAGGTGCGCGGGCAGCAGACCTGGCACCGCCTCGACCGCGGGTTCTGATGGCTACGATGGGCGACGTGATCGCGACGGAGCGCACCAACTGGGCCGGCAACGTGACCTACCATGCGGCGTCGTTGGCGCGACCGTCGTCCGTGTCCGAGGTCCGCGAGCTCGTCGCGTCGACGCCGCGCCTGACGGCGCTCGGCTCGACGCACTCCTTCAACGAGATCGCGGACACCGACGCCGTCCAGGTCACGCTCGCCGGTCTGCCGCCGGTGCTGGAGATCGACACCGCCCGACGCGTGGTCCTGGTCGCAGCCGGCATGACGCACGCGCAGGTCGCATCCGGCCTGGAGGCTCGTGGCTGGGCACTCGCGAACCTCGCGTCCCTGCCGCACATCTCCACTGCAGGGGCCGTCGCCACCGGCACGCACGGCTCCGGCGTGCGGAACCCCTCGCTGGCGCAGGCGGTGGTCGGGCTGGACGTGGTCCGTGCGTCCGGCGACGTGGTCCACGTGGCAGGGGACCGGCCCGACGCCGAGCTCGACGCACACCGGGTCGCGCTCGGGGCCCTCGGGATCGTGACCGCCGTCGAGCTCGCGATCGAGCCCACGTTCCAGGTGGCCACGACGGTGCACCTCGACCTGCCGTGGGACGCCGTCGAGTCGCAGTTCGACGCGGTGATGTCGGACGCGTACTCGGTGTCGATGTTCACGTCGTTCGACGATCGTGGCGCGCGACAGGTCTGGACGAAGCACCGCGTCGACGAGCCGGCACCGACGATCGACCTCGTCGCACTCGGTGCCAGGACCGCGACCGGACCCGTCCACCCAGGGGAGAACGACCCGGCCGGCGTCACGGAGCAGGGCGGCGTCCCCGGCCCGTGGTCCGAGCGGCTGCCGCACTTCCGGTCGTCGTTCACCCCGTCCACCGGGGCCGAGATCCAGGCGGAGTACCTGCTGCCCGCCGCATCGGCCGTCCCCGCGCTCCGGGCCCTGCGTCCGCTCGCCGGCCTGTTCGCGCCGATCCTCATCGCAGCCGAGGTCAGGACGATCGCACCGGACACCGCGTGGCTCGCACCGTCGTCCGAGCGGCAGTCGGTCGGCGTGCACTTCACGTTCCGCCGGGACGTCGAGGCCGTCGCCGCCGCGGTCGAGCGGATCGAGGACGTCCTCGCCCCGTTCGACCCGCGCCCGCACTGGGGGAAGGTCTCGGCCGCCACGCCGGAGCGCCTGCACGAGGCGTACCCCCACCTGGCGCGGTTCGCCGCGCTCGCCCGCGAACTCGACCCGGCGGGCCGGTTCCGCAACCCGTTCCTGGAGCGCGTGCTGGCCTGACGGAGCCGAGCCGGGCCTCCCGTCCGGTCCCGCGCGGGGCGGACTACGGCACCAGGGGCGGGCGGTTGCCGCGCGCGATCTCGCGCGCTGCGAGTGTCCGCATCTCGTCGTGCACCAGTTCCAGGAGCCGGTCGGCCGCGACGAGTCCGTCGTGCTGCCGACGGAGCACCGAGAGCGGCGTGGTGGCGTGCTCGTCCGTCACCGGGACGTAGCTGACCCCGTCGAACGCGTGCAGCGTCGACACGTACGGCATGAGCGACACCCCGAGGCCGCACGCGATCGAGGAGAGCATCGCGACGTCGTCGAGCGAGTACGTCCGGATCTGCGGTGAGAACCCAGCCCGCACGCAGGCGCTGACGATGGCGTCGTAGCCCGGGATCCCCTCGTCGCGGTGGAACAGTACGAACGGGTCGTCCCGGAGTTCCACGAGGTCGATGCGATCGCGGGTGGCGAGCGGGTGCGTCGCGGGCACGGCGGCGACGAGCGGCTCGTGCGCGACGAACGAGAAGTCGACACCCTCCGGTGCCTCGGAGAGTCGTCCGAACGCGAAGTCCACGCGGTGCTCGAGGACCGCACGGGTCACGTGGGTGTCGAACACGCTCATCAGCGAGACGCGGACGTCGGGCAGGGCTGCGCGGAGTCGCGGCACGACGCGGGGGACCAGTCCGGCGAACGTCGACGAGATCGAGGAGACCTTGAGCGGCACGGTGGCCGTCGGTTCGTCCACGACCGACGCCTCGACCTGTTCGGCGTGGTCGAGGAGTGCCTTCGCCTGGGCGGCGAGGACGCGTCCCTGTGGGGTGAGTTCCGGCGCGCGCCGCTGCCCGCGCTCGAAGAGCGACACCCCGAGCTCGCGCTCGAACCGCGAGACCGACTGGCTGAGCGCCGACTGGCTCATGCCGAGCCGGGCGGCGGCGTCCTTGAAGGAGAGGTCCTCGGCGACCGCCGTGAACGCTCGGAGATCGCGCAGTTCCATGTCCTGATCGTCGCACGGTACTTCCACGGACTTGCGATACGACGCCGTAAAGGTCGTGTTACTAAATTATTTCCGAACGTTTTTCGAGCGCTTGCGTCGCTTACGGTGATTTTGCCCGCACCACCCACCCTCCCCAGCACAGGAGTCACCATGCGACGCACCCACTCCAAGGCCGCCGCGGTCGCCGTCATCGCGGCCCTCGCCGTCGGGCTCACGGCCTGCTCCACGACCTCCTCCGCTTCGACGTCCACCTCGTCGAAGGACTACGGCACCCTGACCGCCGGCACGCTGAAGATCGGCACGCTGAGCGACGCCAAGCCCTACGCCTACACCGAGAACGGGAAGCTCACGGGCTTCGAGGTCGACATGGCCACCGCGATCGCGAAGCACATGGACCTCAAGCCGGTGTTCGTGCAGCAGGAGTTCTCGACGCTGCTGCCAGGAGTCGCCGCGGGTTCGCTCGACGTCGCCGCCGCGAGCACGTCGGTCACCCCCGAGCGCAAGAAGTCGGTCGACTTCTCGAACACCTACTTCATCGGGTACATCTCGGTCATCACGCCGAAGGGCTCGAGCATCACGAAGGACTACTCGTCGCTCAAGGGCAAGCGCCTCGGCCTCATGCAGGGCACGCTCGAGGACCAGTACGCGCAGGACCACTTCCCCGGCGTGGAGATCGTCCGCTACCCGGACAACAACTCCGCCGTCGCCGCGATGAAGTCCGGCAGCATCGACTCCGTCTTCCTGGACTACCCGAACGGGCAGGACTTCATGGACGCGGACTCCACCGTCTCGATGCCGATCAACATCGAGCTACCCGAGTACCCGGTCGCGATGAGCATGCACAAGGACAAGCCCGCGCTGAAGAAGGGCATCAACAAGGCGATCAAGGAGATCATCGCGTCGGGTGAGTGGCTGGAGATCGAGAAGAAGTACTACCCGGACGCTCCGGTGCCGGACCAGTTCCAGCCGACCGACAAGTAGGCCGCGACCATGGACCAGCTCCAGACGCTCCTGCAGTCGTTCTTCAACGTCCCGGACATGCTCGTCGTCCTGCCCGACATCCTCGGGTACGGCCTCTGGAACACCCTGCTGCTGGCCGCCGCTGCGACCGTCGTCGGCATCGTCATCGGCCTGGGCCTCGCGGCGCTCGCCGTGTCCCGCAGCCGGACCCTCCGGGTGCTGTCGGGCATCTACACGGACGTGTTCCGCGGCCTGCCGGCGATCCTCACGATCCTGGTGCTCGGGCAGGGGCTCGCGCCGCTGTTCAACCCGATCACCAAGGGCAACCCGTACCCGCTCGGCATCCTCGCCCTCGGCCTGATCGCCGGCGCCTACATCGGGGAGATCTTCCGGTCCGGCATCCAGTCGATCGACAAGGGGCAGCTCGAAGCGGCCAGGGCGCTCGGCATGGGCTATGGCCCCGCCATGCGGCTGATCGTCATCCCGCAGGGCATCAGGCGGGTGCTGCCGGCGCTCGTGAACCAGTTCATCGCGATCGTCAAGGACTCGTCGCTGGTGTACTTCCTCGGCCTGGTGACGTCGCAGCGTGAACTCTTCCGGGTCGGTCAGGACGCCGCCGTGACGTACGCGAACCTCTCGCCACTCGTCACCGCCGGGATCTTCTACCTCCTCATCACGGTGCCGCTCACCCACCTGGTGAACGTCATCGACCGCCGGCTCCGCACCGGCCGCGCCGCGGTCGACGCCGGTGACGCCGGCGGCCCCGGCCAGTCGACGGCCGCACCAGCAACAGCCCCCGCGGGGGCCGTCACGATCGGACAGGACGGATGACCATGACCACGCCCACCGACGGCACCACCACGCAGGGCGTCGACACCGGGGTGACCGACCTCGTCGGCGACATCCGCGGCGCCGGACTCGAACTCCGGGGGATCACGAAGCGGTTCGGCGCCAACGAGGTGCTGCACGGCGTCGACCTCGCCGTCCGGCCAGGCCACACCGTCTGCATCATCGGGCCGTCGGGCTCCGGCAAGTCGACGCTGCTGCGCTGTGTCAACCGGCTCGAGGAACCCACCGCCGGCACGATCCTGCTCGACGGCGACGACATGACGACGGGGGACCCCGATCGTCTCCGGAGCCGCGTCGGCATGGTGTTCCAGCACTTCAACCTGTTCCCGCACAAGACCGTCCTCGACAACATCGTGCTGCCGCTCCGGAAGGTGCGCGGACTCGGCGTCGAGGAAGCCAGGGACCGGGCGGTGCGCTCGCTGGCGGACGTGGGACTCGCCCACAAGCGGGACTTCCGCCCGGCGAGCCTGTCCGGCGGGCAGCAGCAGCGCGTCGCGATCGCCAGGGCGCTGGCGATGCGACCCGAGGTGATGCTCTTCGACGAGGCCACGAGCGCCCTCGACCCCGAGCTCGTCAAGGAGGTCCTCGACCTGATGACGGGCCTCGCGACGGCCGGCATGACGATGCTCGTCGTCACGCACGAGATGGGGTTCGCGCGCCGGGCTGCCGACCATGTCGTCTTCATGGACCAGGGGCGGATCGTCGAACAGGGCGAGGCCGCGACGATGTTCGAACACCCCGAGTCCGAGCGGCTCGCCGGGTTCCTGTCGAAGGTCCTCTGATGCCGGGCGGACCCCGCGTCGCCGTCGTCGGGACGGGCACCATGGGCGCGATGACGCTCTGGCAGCTCGCCCGGCGCGGGGTCGACGCCGTCGGCTTCGACCGCTGGGCACCAGGGCACGCCTTCGGCGCGGCCGGCGGCGAGACCCGGCTCTTCCGCAGCGCGTACGCGGAGGGGCCGGAGTACGTCCCGCTCCTCGCCGAGTCACTCCTCGAGTGGCGCGCGCTCGAAGCGGAGACCGGTCTCGACCTGCTCTCCATCACGCGCGGCCTGATGATCGGCCGGCCCGAGTCCGCCTTCATGCGCGGCGTGGTCGCCTCCGTCACCGAGAACGTCCTGCCGCACGAGGTGCTGACCGCCCTGGAGGCTCGTGGCCGGTTCCCCGAGACCGTCATGGACGACGACGAGATCGCCGTCCTCGACGAGCGGTCCGGCGTGATCCGAGCGGAGGTGTCCGTCTCCGCCGCGGCGCGCGCCGCGACCGACCGCGGGGCCGCGGTCAGCGTCGGGGACGCGGTCGTGGCCGTGGAACCGGGGCCCACCGAGGTGACCGTCGTGACGGAGGGCGGGGCGCGCCTCCCGTTCGACCGTGTGGTGGTGGCCGCCGGTGCCTGGTCGAACCGGATCCGCGGCATCGAGCTGCCGCGTCTCGACGTCCAGTCGATCGCTGTGCACTGGTACCCGGTGCGCCACCCCGACCGGTTCGCGGCCGAGCGGTTCCCGTTCGTGTGCCGTGACGCCGGCGTCGACTTCTGCATCTGGCCGACCACCGACGGGGCGACCGTCAAGGTCGGGCTCGCGGCGGGGCTCGACCACCTCGGGAACGCCGACGACCTCGACCAACGCATGCCGGACGAGCTGGTCCCCGTCGTCGACGAGTACGTCCGTCGCTACGTGCCCGACGCCGTCCCCGCAGCGGTCCGGCACGCCGTGCAGGTCGACGCGTGGACCGCCGACCACGACTTCATCGTGGACACCGCCGGTGACGACCGCATCGTCGTGCTCGCCGGGTTCTCCGGGCACGGCTTCAAGATGTCGCCGGTGATCGGCCGCGCCGCCGCCGACCTCGCGCTCACCGGGGAGACCGCGCTGCCGGTCGGCCGGTTCCGCGCAGACCGCTTCGCACGGAACCCGACGCTCCGATGACCCGCTTCGATGCGGAGGTCGGCGTCGTCGGCGTCGGCACCATGGGTGCCCAGACGATGTGGCAGCTCGCACGACGCGGCGTCTCCGCGATCGGGTTCGAGCAGTTCGCCCCCGGACACGACCGGTCCGGTGCCGGTGGCGAGTCCCGGCTGTTCCGGACCGCGTACCTCGAGGGCAGTCACTACGTGCCGCTCCTCCGCCGGTCCCGCGCCGAGTGGGAGCGACTCGGTGCCGACACCGGCGTGCGACTGCTGCACATGACCGGCGGGCTGATGATCGGGACGGACGGCTCCACGTTCCTGGAGTCGGTCGGCCGCTCGATCGCCGAGCACGGCATCGACCACGAGTTCCTCGACACGGACGCCCTCCGGAGCCGGTACCCGCAGCACGCGGTCCGTGCCGGGGACGTCGCGTACCTCGACCACGAGTCGGGGTACCTGCGCCCCGAGGTCGCCGTCGCGCTCGCCGCGTCCGAGGCCGAGCGACTCGGCGGCGTCGTCCACCGACGGGCCCGCGTGACGGAGATCCGGATGACCGACGCCGCCGTCGAGGTGCACACCGACGAACGGGTGTTCCGCTTCCCGCGTCTCGTCGTCTCGGCCGGCGTCTGGACGTCCCAGCTCCTGCCGGGGATCACGCCGCTGCACGAGGTCATCCGCATCGTGATGACCTGGTTCCCGACGGCGACGCCCGAGCGGTTCACCGAGGACGTGTTCCCGATCTTCGTCCGCCAGTCCGACGGCTTCGACATCTCCGGCTGGCCGTCCATCGACGGCGCCACCGTGAAGATCGGCCTGAACAACGGGTGGGACCGGGTCGCGGATCCCGATCTCCTCGACCGCACACCCCCCGATGCACTGTTCGACGAGGTCCGGGACGCCATCCGCACCCTCGTCCCCGGCGTCGTCCCCGAGGTGGTCCGCGCCGGCGTGTACATGGACGGCTACACCGCGGACCACGACGCCTTCGTCGGGCCGCTGGGCTGGGACGACCGTGTCACCGTCCTCGGCGGGTTCTCCGGGCACGGCTTCAAGCTCGCCCCCGCGATGGGCATCGTCGCCGCCGACCACGCGACGACGGGGGCCACCGATCTGCCCGCCGCCTTCCTCGACCCCTCCCGCTTCTCCGTCAACGTCACCGCGGCCGACCGCCTGCGGTTCGGCCGCCGCGTCAGTCGTTGATCCAGCACCCCTCGAAAGGAACCCCATGGAGACCACCACCACCGACGTCGTCGTCGTCGGACTCGGCGCGTTCGGATCAGCGGCCCTGTGGCGTCTCGCCGCACGTGGCGTGGACGTCGTCGGCGTCGACCGGTACGGACTCGGACACCACATGGGCTCCTCGCACGGCGCCACCCGGCTGTTCCGCATCGCCTGCCAGGAGCACCCCGGCCTGACCCCGATCGCGCAGAAGTCACTCGAGCTCTGGACCGCCCTCGGCGAAGCGAACGGCGAGACCTACGTCCGGCAGACCGGGTGCCTCTCCACCGGGTCGCCCTCGTCCCGCCCGGTGTCCGGGGTCACGGCCGCCGCCGCGCGGGCCGGTCTCGACGTCGAGCACCTGGACCACGACGAGCTGCTCAGCGCGTACCCGCAGTACGGCGGCACCGCGGACGACACCGTCGGCGTCCTCGACCCCGGAGCCGGCATCTGCTACCCCGAGAAGAACGTGCGGGCGCAGGGGGAGGCGGCGATCGCACTCGGCGCCCGGGTGTTCACCGACACCCGCGTCACGTCGGTCGAGCTGGTCGACGGCGGGGTGCGGGTCACGACCCCGACCGTCGTGATCGAGGCGGCGCAGGCGGTGGTCGCGGCCGGGGCGTGGAACGGCAAGCTCGTCCCCGGTCTGCCCCTCCGCCCACGTCGCACCCCGCTGTACTGGTTCAAGCCGAAGGACGACTCGTCGGTGTCGTTCTCGCTCGACGCGTTCCCGGCCTTCATCCACGAACTGCCCGACGGTCGACACCTGTGGGGGCACGGCTCGGACGAGGGCTACCTGGTGAAGATCGGCATGGAGGACTCCGGCGCGAACTTCGCGGACACCGACGCCGACACCGTCGACCGGTACATCCACCCCCGCGACGACATCGAGCAGCTGTCGTCGTGGGTCGCCGACGCGTTCCCGGAGCTCGACCCGGTGCCGGTCAAGGCCATCCCGTGCATGGTGACGAACTCGCCGGACGGACAGTTCCTGGTCGGACGGCCGAACGGCGACCAGCGCCTCGTCATCGCGGGCGGCGACCACGGGCACGGCTTCAAGCACGCCGCCGGGGTGGGGGAGCTCCTCGCCCAGATCACCGTGGGGGAGACCCCGTACACGGTGATCGACTTCCTCGACCCGGACCGCTTCGCGAACGGGGCACCGGTCGACGCCGGCACCGTCCACGCCGGCTCCGTCGCCGCGGTCGGGGCGTGACGCGTCCGGTCGCGCTCGTCACGGGTGCGTCGCGGGGCATCGGCCTCGCGATCGCCCGCGACCTGGCGCGGACCCACACCGTCATCGTCGGTGCCCGGTCGGCGGGAGCGCTCGCCGCACTCGTCGACGAGCTGCCGGACGTCGTCCCGTTCGTCTGCGACGTGGGTGAGGCGGACTCGCTGGCCGCCGCGGTCACCACGCTCGGGGTCGACCGGCTCGACGTCCTCGTGCACTCGGCGGGCATCGCCGACGAACGACGGTTCGACACCTTCACGCGCGACGACTGGCGCCGGTCGTTCGAGGTCAACGTGTTCGGCGTCGCTGACCTGACCGCGCGGCTGCTCCCGGCGCTCCGCGCGGCGCACGGCACCGTCGTGTTCCTCAACTCCGGGTCGGGGATGTTCTCCTACCCGGACGGCGCCGTGTACTCCGGGACGAAGTTCGCGCTCCGCACGATGGCCGACTGCCTCCGGGAGGAGGAACGGTCGCACGGCGTGCGGGTGGTGTCCGTGCACCCCGGCTTCGTCGACACCGACATGGCGCGGATGATCCGGCGCGAGTCGGGGCGGGAGGGATCCGACGAGTCGTACGTGCAGCCGTCGACGATCGCCGCCGGGGTGCGGGTCGCCGTCGACGCTCCGCACGAGGCGCAGTTCGAGACCATCTCGATCCGTCCGACGCTGCGCGCCTGAGCGGGTGCCCGCGGGAGGCGACCGCGCGGACGGGAGGCGAGCCGTGCCTCCCGTCCGGCGGCCGCTCTCAGCGTGACCAGCACTGGGGTCTGTGCGCCCACCTGCTGCGGCCGTACGCTGCCGAGCAGGCAACGAGGGGAGCACAGTGACGCTGCCGATCGCCGGGTGGTACCCGGACCCGCAGGACCCGAGTCGGACCAGGTGGTGGGACGGCGCCAGGTGGGGGCAGCTCGCCCCCGCGCCGCAGCTCGCGACGGCCGCCGCGCCCGTCTACGAGGCCCCGCCACGCCCACCCGCACCGTCCGAGTACCCGCAGCAGGCCGCCTGGAACGACGAACCCGTGCTGCGGGGTCGGAAGGCCCGGATCGCGAAGGACCGGGCGACGCGGGCGGCGAACCCCTTCGGGTACGCCGGCCTCGTCCTCGCGCTGATCGCGTTCCTCTTCAACGTGTTCGCGATCCCCGGCATCCTCGGCATCGTCTTCGGCGCGATCGGTCTCGCACGCGCCGGACAGCTCACGGGATCGCGCGTCACGGGCTTCGGCGTCTCGCTGGCGGCGATCATCCTCGGACTCGCCGCCTCCGGAGCGTTCCTGGCTCGGGCGGCGCAACTACTCGGCTGAGCCGGCCGCGGCCGGGCGGGGCTACGTCACCCGGGTGAGTGCCTGACCGAGGTCGCTCCGGTAGTACAGGACGGCGCGACCGTACCGCGTCCGGTTGAGCATGCCGCTGCGCTCGAGCACGCGGAGGTGCTGGTTGACGGCGGAGGTCGAGACACCGAACCGCATGGCGAGATCGGTCGACGAGGCCGGTTCGCCGAGGGCCTGCAGGAGCCCGGCGCGTGTCGAGCCGAGCAGGTCGCGGACGGCGCTCTGGTCGGGGTGCGAGGTGGTTGACCACATCGCACCCTGGCCCCTGGCCGGGTACATGATCGTCGGTGGCAGGTCGTCGTCGATCGGTGTGGACGCCCGGACGACGAAGATCGACGGAACCAGGGTGACGCCCTCGCCGTGCACCGGGCGGTCGCGGGCGATCGGGCTCGAGAGCCGCACGTCGAGGTTCCGGCCGTCGAAGCGCACCGAGTCGGAGAGCCCGCGGAGGACGGCGCCGACACCCTCGTGCGCCGCGATGCGTCCGCGGTGCGTGATGTCGGACTGCATCACCGCGCGCATGCGGAGCCAGTACGGCGCGAAGCAGAGCCGCCAGGCGTCGGACAGGGCGTGCTGGAGGCGTGCGACGACGGCGTCGTGCCGGCCGGTGAACACCGTCGGGACCGTCCCGTGCACCCGCTCCAGGTCGTCGTGCATGCGCTTCCGGGTGATCCGGCCGAGCGCGACGAGCTCGTCGTCGAACGACGTCAGGGGCGACTCCGGGCGCGGGTTCACGAAGTCGGCCACCCACCGCCGCTCGTCGACGAGGCCGAGCAGGACCTCGTCGTCGAGGAGCGGTCGGACGGCGGCGATGCCGTCGAGCCACGGCCGCTGCAGCGGGTAGCGCTCGGGCGCCCGGAACGCACGCAACCCGAGTCCGAGCTCGGACAGCGGGGAGATCCCGAAGCGGATCGTCGACACGTCGCTTGCCTCGAGCTGGTACCGGATCATGAAGCCCCACGCTACATCGATTCGTTCGGCTGCCCCGATCGGCCAGAAAGGATCCGTGAGCACCAGCACGGCAGCCCCCGAGGTCCCGATCCGCACCCTCGTCCGGCAGGACGCGACCCTCCGACGCCTGCTCACCGTGACCCTCGTCGACACCGTCGGCCGCGGGGCGTTCTTCACCCTGACCTCGCTCTACCTCACCACGATCGTCGGGATCCCCGCGGTCGCGGTCGGCCTGGGGCTCACCGTCGCGGGGGCGGTCGGAGTCCTCAGCTCGCTCGGGTTCGGACACCTCGCGGACCGGTGGAGCGCGCGGCGGATGCTCGTCTGGCTGCACCTGGTCCAGGGGCTCGCGCTCATCGGGTACGTCCTCGTGCACGACCTGGCGTCCCTCGTCGTCACGGCCTCGATCGTCACGCTGGCCCAGCAGGGTGGCTCGTCCGTTCGCTCGGCCGCGATCGGTCGCGCCTTCCCCGGCGGCGAGCGCGTCCGCGTCCGGGCGACCATGCGCACCGTCACGAACATCGGCATCGCTGCGGGGACGGCCCTCGCGGCCATCCCGCTCGCGGTCGGCACCGGTGCCGCGTACCGGGTGACGATGGTCGCGGCCGGTGTGCTGTTCGTGGCGTCGGCCTTCATGCTGCTCGGGTTGTCGCGAGCCCGGGTCGACGTGCCGGCGGCCGAGCGGACCGAGACCGGGTCGATCGTGCAACCGGTCCGCGACGGGCGCTCGCCGTACCGTGACGCCCGGTTCCTCGGCGTGACCGCGCTGACCGGGGTGTTCGGCATCCAGTTCGGACTGTTCGAGGTCGCCGTGCCGCTCTGGGTCGTCGGGCACACCGTCGCGCCGGACGTCCTGGTCTCGCCGCTGCTGCTCGTGAACACCGCGGTCGTCATCGCCCTGCAGGTCCGCATGAGCCGGGGGACGGGCACGATCGCGGGCGCCGGCCGGTCGATGGTGCACGCAGGATGGCTGATGGCGGTGGCGTGCGGACTGTGGGCGGCAGCCGGGTGGGTCACCGGTGATGACTGGCTGCCAGCGGCGATCGCCGGCGCGGTGCTCGTCGTCGCGGCGCTCGTGCACTCGCTGGCGGAGATCACCTCGAGTGCGGCGGGGTGGAGCCTGAGCTTCGAGATGGCGCCCGCGGATCGGGTCGGCGCGTACCAGGGTGTGTACGGAACCGGGTACGCGGTGGGTGCGATGGTCGCTCCGGCCGTGGTGACCCTGACTGCCATCGACCTCGGTACCGTCGGGTGGGCGGTGCTCGCGGCGATGTTCCTGGCCTCGGCACTCGGGACCGCCGCGATCGCCCGGCGTGCCGTCCGCGCACCGGCCTGATCGACGTGGAGCGGCCCGGGCTTCACGCATTCGCCCCGGGGCCCACGATCCGGCGGTGTCACGGGTCCGTCGAGCAGCCTACCGAAACTGGAGTATCAGCTCGGCTGCGGTGGATCGGGAATGGCCGGCCGTAACAGACGACTTGGATTGTTTCGTCGCGCGTCGTGCTCGTGTGCCGGTGCCCCTGCCCGGTGCCAGGATGGACGCCGCCGCAGCAGCACGGCAGCACCGCAGCATCAACCCCCACGAGGAGCACCACCGTCATGAGACGCCCGAAGCGCCTGACCATCACCGCGGCCGTGGCCGCAACCGCAGCCCTGGTCCTCACCGGCTGCTCGGGCGGGGGTGCCTCGGACGACGCGACGGCCGGCACCAGCAAGGGCGGCACGCTCAACATCCTCACGACGGCGACCGCGGTGCACCTCGACCCCGCGACGAGCCAGAACCTCAACATCACCACGCTCGGCCTGGTGCTCCGTCGCCTGACGGCGTGGGACGTGCAGCCCGGCAAGACCGCCAAGGTGGTCCCGGACCTCGCGACGAACACCGGCGACTCGAGCGACGGCGGCAAGACCTGGACGTACCACCTCAAGAAGGGGCTGGAGTTCCAGGACGGGACGCCGATCACCACGAAGGACATCAAGTGGGGCATCGAGCGTTCCTTCGCGCCGACGCTCACCGGCGGTCTGAGCTACCACAAGTCGCTGCTGGTCGGCGGGGCGGACTACAAGGGCCCGTTCGACGGCAAGAGCCTCGACAGCATCGAGACGCCCGACGACTCCACGATCGTGTTCAAGCTGAACGCGGCGTACGGCGACTGGCCGTGGCTCGTGTCGATGCCCGCGTTCGCCCCGGTCCCCGAGGGTGACGGCACCGACACCGGTGCGTACGACGCCAAGCCGGTCGCGTCCGGCCCGTACCAGGTCGAGTCGAACCAGCAGGGCTCGCAGATCACGCTGGTCCGGAACAAGTCCTGGAGCGCGAAGACCGACGACGTCCGCACCGCGGGTCCGTCGAAGGTCGTGTTCAAGGAGAGCCAGGACCCGTCGACGGTCACCCAGACGCTCATCGCCGACAACGGCGACGCGAAGGACTCCTTCGGTGCGACCTACCTCGGTGCGGCCGAGCTGAACCAGGTCCGGTCGAACCCTGCTGCACAGGACCGCCTGGCGACGTCGAAGGCCGGCCCGATCAACTACATGGCGATCAACACGCAGAAGGACTCCCTCAAGGACCTCCAGGTGCGCAAGGCGCTGCAGTACGCGGTGGACAAGAAGTCGTACCGGATCGCGGCGGGTGGCGCGCTCGCCGGTACCTACGCGTCGACCCTCATCACGCCGGGCATCGCCGGGCGGCAGGACTACGACCTGTACAAGCCGGGTCCGACGGGTGACGTCGCCAAGGCGAAGAAGCTCCTCGCCGACGCCGGTGTCACGGACCTGAAGCTCACGCTCGTGACGCAGAACGACTCGTCGAACCTCGCCGAGGCGCAGGCGCTGCAGGCCGGTCTCAAGCGGGCAGGCATCACCGTGACGCTCAAGCCGCTCGACATCGACTCGTTCTACACGGCGACGACCGACGGCAGCGACTTCGACCTCGCGCTGTTCAGCTGGCAGCCCGACTTCCCGAGCGCGAACGCCAACATCCAGCCGCTCTACGCATCGTCGGAGATCGGCGACGGCGGCTACAACGTGTCGAAGTACAGCAACCCCGAGGTCGACGCCCTCATCGAGAAGGCCACGGGCACGATCGACCAGAAGGCGGCGCAGAAGCTCTGGGCCGAGGCGGACCGGAAGATCATGGCCGACGCCCCGGTCGTCCCGCTGACCTACGCGAAGCAGTCGTTCCTCGCCGGATCGAACGTGCAGAACTTCCAGATCGCGGACTTCCCGGCGTACCCGAACTACCTCAAGGTCTCGCTCGGCAAGTGACCGATCCGATCCTGCAGGTCGAGGGGCTCCACGTCGCGTTCGGCGACGCGGAGCCCGTCGTCCGTGACGTCTCCTTCGACCTGACACCCGGTCGTGTGCTCGCCCTCGTGGGCGAGTCCGGTTCGGGCAAGTCCGTCAGCGCCATGAGCGTGCTCGGCCTCCTGCCGCCGCAGGCACGGGTGTCCGGCAGCATCCGCTTCCGCGGTGCCGAGCTCGTCGGCGCATCCGTCGACGAGCTCCGTGCTGTTCGCGGCGCCGGCATCGGCGTGGTGTTCCAGGAGCCGATGAACTCCTTCACCCCGGTCCTGTCGATCGGCACGCAGATCGCCGAGGCGGTCAGGGCGCACCCACGTGGGCTCGACCGCGCCGCGGTCTCGGGACGCATCGACGAGCTGCTCCGGTCCGCCGGGCTCGCCGACCCGGAGCGGATCAGGAGGGCGTACCCGCACGAGCTCTCCGGTGGGCAGCTGCAGCGCGCGATGATCGCGATGGCGCTCGCGGGTGACCCGGTGGCGCTGATCGCGGACGAACCGACGACGGCGCTCGACGTCACGGTGCAGGCGGGCATCCTCGACCTGCTCCGGACGCTCTGCCGCGAGCGCGAGCTGGCCGTGCTGCTGATCACGCACGACATGGGCGTGGTCGCGGACGTCGCCGACGAGGTCCTCGTGATGCGACGCGGCGAGCCCGTCGAGCACGGCGCGGTGGCCGCACTGTTCCGAGCGCCGCAGGCCGCGTACACGCGCGCCCTCTTGGCAGCGGTCCCCAGCCTGGGCCCCGTCGAGCCGGTTCCGGCGCGCCGCGGAGCCTGCGGAGCGGCGGGACGGCCGAGCTCGCGGGGAGAGGGGCGTCCCGCGTCCGCCCCGCCACCTGCGGACGGGACCGATGGGGCGGAGGCGAGCCGAGCCTCCCGTCCGGTTGTCGCGCGGATGCGCGACGTGGCGGTCCGGTACGACCGCCGCGGTGCGCCGACGGTCAGCGGGATCGACCTCGAACTGCGCGCGGGCGGGACGCTGGGCCTCGTCGGGGAGTCCGGTTCCGGCAAGTCGACCATCGGGCGAGCTCTCGCCGGGCTCGTGCCCGTCGTCGCCGGCGCCGTCGAGGTGGACGGCAGCGACCTCCGCACGGCACGTGGCCGTCGGCTGCGCGAGATCCGGAGCCGTGTCGGGATCGTGTTCCAGGACCCGGCATCGTCGCTCAATCCGCGGCAGACCATCGGCTGGAGCATCGCCGAGCCGCTGCTCGTGCACGGCGTCTCCGCGGCGGACCGGACGAGCCGCGTCCACGACCTCCTCGTCGCGGTGCAGCTCGACCCGTCGTGGGCGGAGCGCTTCCCGCACGAACTCTCCGGGGGTCAGCGGCAGCGTGTCGCCGTCGCCCGAGCACTCGCGCTGCGTCCGGCGCTCGTGATCGCCGACGAGCCGACCTCGGCCCTCGACGTGACCGTGCAGGCCGCCGTGCTCGAGCTGCTCTCGTCGCTGCAGGACGAGTTCGGCTTCGGGATGCTGCTCGTCAGCCACGACCTCGCGGTGGTGCGGCAGCTCGCGGACGAGGTCGTCGTGCTCCACGACGGCCGCATCGTCGAACGCGGCGACACGTCGACCGTGCTGGACGACCCACAGGAGGACTACACCCGCATGCTGCTCGCCGCCGCGCCCGTGGCCGACCCCGCACGTCAGGCCGCCCGGCGCGATGCGTGGCGTGCGCTGACCGGAGGTGTCGCATGAGCGCGAACGTCGTCGACCGGCCCGTCGCCGCGTCCGGCGCCCGTTCGACCGGGTTCCGTGCGGTGGTCCGTCGTGTCCGCCGGGACCGCTGGGCCGTCGCATCGGCGATCGTCATCGTGGTGTTCCTCCTCGTCGCCGTGTTCGCTCCGGTGATCGCCGCGATCAGCGGGCAGGACCCGTACTCGTACGACATCAATGCGCTCAACTCGTTCGGTGCGCCCCGCGGGGCGCTCGGCGGCGTGAGCGGCACGCACTGGTTCGGCGTCGAGCCGTTGACCGGGCGGGACCTGTTCGCGATCGTGACGTACGGTGCGCGGACCTCGCTCGGGATCGGGCTCGCAGCGACGGCCATGTCGCTGGTCATCGGGGTGCTCGTCGGGGTCACGACCGGGTTCTTCGGCGGCTGGTACGACCGGGTGCTCTCCCGCGTGGTCGACGTCATGTTCGGGTTCCCGTCCCTGGTCTTCATGATCGCCCTCACCGCGATCGTGCCGACCTCGTTCCCGAAACCAGTGCTCGTCGTGCTCGTCATCGGGTTCTTCGGCTGGCCGTCCGTCGCGCGTGTGATCCGCGGTCAGACGATGTCGCTCCGCACCCGCAACTACGTCGTCGCGTCCACCGCGCTCGGGGCCGGCCGCTGGCACGTGATCCGGACGCAGCTCCTGCCGAACCTCGCCGCGACGATCACGGTCTACGCGACGATCTCGATCCCCTCGATGATCGGTGCGGAGGCAGCGCTGTCCTTCCTCGCCGTCGGGGTCACCCCGCCGACGCCGTCGTGGGGGCGCAGCATCGGCGACGCGATCGGATGGGTGCAGACCGACCCGATGTACCTCGTGTTCCCCGGTGCCGCACTGTTCCTCATCACCCTGGCGTTCAACGTCCTCGGCGACGCGCTCCGTGACGCCCTCGACCCGCGGGGAGGCACGCGATGACCACCTTCCGCTTCGTCCTCTTCCGGGTGCTCGGCGCCGTCGTGGTGCTGCTCGTCGTCGCCGCGGTGACCTACGCGCTGTTCATGCTGCTGCCGACGAACCCGGCACGCGCGATCTGCGACAAGCCCTGCACGCCCGACCGTCTGCGCGAGGTGCAGGCGTTCCTCGGGACCGACAAGCCGTGGATCGCACAGTTCCTGGCGTACCTCGGCGGCATCTTCACCGGGCGCACGTTCGGCACCGGTGCCTCGGTGATCCACTGTGCGGCACCCTGCTTCGGGTACTCGTTCCAGCTCCACGACAGCGTGACGTCGCTCATCGTGACGCGCCTGCCCGTCACCGCGTCGATCGCCGTCGGTGCCGCGGTGCTGTGGCTCGTCGCGGGGGTCGCCGGGGGAGCGGTCTCGGCGCTCCGCCGCGGATCCGCCCTGGACCGCACGGTCATGGGGATCGCCGTCGCGGGGGTGTCCGCACCGTCGTACCTGGTCGGCCTGCTGGCGATCCTGCTGTTCGGGTTCGTCCTCGGGGTCCTGCCGACGAGCGGCTACGTGGCGTTCACCGACGATCCGGTGGGGTGGTTCACGCACCTGGTACTGCCGTGGTGCGTGCTCGCGTTCATCAGCGCGGCGATCTACGCCAGGCTCACGCGGGGCGAGATGCTCGAGTCGATGTCGCAGGACTTCGTCCGGACGGCCCGCGCGAAGGGCATCCGGGAACGTCAGGTCGTCGTGCGGCACGGGCTGCGCACCGCGATCCTGCCCGTGGTGACACTGTTCGGTCTCGACCTCGGCTCGCTGCTCGGCGGTGCGGTCATCACCGAGAAGGTCTTCTCGATGCAGGGGCTCGGTGCGCTGCTCATCGACGCGGTGCACACGCTCGACCTGCAGGTGGTCGTCGGGTTCACGCTGTTCTCGGCGTTCCTCGTGGTGACGGCGAACGTCATCGTCGACGTGGTCTACGCGTTCGTGGACCCGCGGGTGCGGCGCCGGGCGTAGTCACGGGCGGCGCCGTTCGTGGCGTCCTCGCTGAGACTCCGTACACGTTCGCACGGCCGCGCCGCACCAGCATCACGATCGTCGTCGGAGTCCGCCGAACGGAGGACTTGTCGCCCGTTTCGAGGCGGGTGAACAGTTCGATCGTGAACATCACACAGGGGGGCCGCGACGCCACGTCGCGGCCGGTCCGTACCCGGACCAGGAACACGTTCATCACGGTCGCGGTCGCCGCGATCGCCGTGGTCGCCACGATCGGGACCGCAGCTCCCGCGCTCGCCGGGCAGCCAGGGCTCAACACCGGCGGAGGCCCGTCCGCACAGGCGAACAGCGCCATCGCCTACGCCGAGAGCATGTGGAGCACGAGCAACGGCGGAAAGAACCCGAACACGTACTACGCGCTCGGCGGCAACGGGCCGGACGCGTGGGACTGCTCAGGACTCGTCTGGAAGGCGTACCTGCAGGCCGGCATCGACCTGTCGGGCGGCGCGTCGCGGCCCGTCGTCGGTGACGAGTACAACGCGCTGAAGAGTCACATGGTGTCGCGGTCGAACGCGCAGCCCGGAGACATCCTGTTCTGGACGAGCAACGGCTCGACGAGCGGGAACTTCCTCCACGACGGGATCTACCTCGGTGGCGGGTACATGGTGGCGGCGGCCGCCCCCGGTGAAGGCGTGAAGGAACAGACGCTCTGGTCGGAGCCCGGTGAGGAGCTCCTCGACGTCGTCGGGCGCCCGACCGGTTCGCTGACCGGCGTGGGGTCAGGCGGCGGGACGGTGACGAACTCGTCCTACGTGACCGCGGCCCAGGTCAACACGGGCAAGCTGTGGAGCATCACGGCGAAGAAGGCCGCGACCGCCTACGACGTCGGCGTCGCAGCCGGCACGAGCCCGGCGATCGCGGCGCTACCCGGTGGCAAGTACGTCAGTGCGTTCCAGGCCCAGGGCGGCAGTCTGTGGACGATCACCTCGGACGGCGCAGCGACCTCGTTCCCCGTCGGGATGAAGGCCGGGACGAGCCCGTCGATCATCTCGACCGCTGGTGGCGGGTACGTCGTCGCGGTCCAGACGAACACGGGCAAGCTCTGGACGATCACGAACACCAAGGCAGCGACCGCGTTCGACATCGGCATGAAGGCCGGGACGAGCCCGTCCATCGCCGCGGTCGGGAGCGGCTACGTGGTGGCGGTGCAGACCACCACGGGTGACCTGTGGAGCGTGACGAACACGAACGCGGCGACGTCGTTCGGCATCGGCATGATGGCGGGCACCAGCCCGGCGATCACGGCGACCAGCAACGGCGGCTACGTCATCGCAGCACAGACCAACACCGGTGATCTGTGGAGCGTGACGAACACCAAGGCGGCGACGTCGTTCGGCGTCGGCATGAAGACGGGCACGAGCCCGGCGATCCTGCCGATCTCCAGTGGCGGCTACGTCATCGCGGTGCAGACGAACACCGGGAAGCTCTGGACGATCACGAACGGGAAGGCGGCGACCGCGTTCGACATCGGCATGGAGGCGGGCACCAGCCCGTCGATCGCCGCGGTCGGCAGTGGGTACGTCGTGGCCGTCGAGACGAACACGGATGCCCTGTGGACGGTCACCAACGACAACGCCGCGACGGCGTTCCCCGTGGGCATGAAGGCGGGGACGAGCCCGGCCATCCTCGCCCAGTGAGGTTGCTCGGCTGACGCGGGGGCCTGTCGCACGACAGGTCCTCGCACAACCGAAAGCAGTCCGCACCACGTGTTCGCGTGGTGCGGACTGCTTTCGGTTGTGCAGGAGCGGAACGCGCCGCGGCGCCCCGCGTCAGAAGTACGTGATGCCGTGGGGGGTGCGCGGCGGCAGGAGCATCGCACGGAGCCGCACCGGCACCGCCGGGTCCGACGCGCGCAGGAGCCCGGCGGCTGCGAGCGTCACCGGGTCCACCGACCCGATGAGCAGCGCCCCGAGGTCGGCCACGTCGAGCGCGACGTCGACGTCGGGCTCAGCGGTGGCGGAAAGCCGCGTCACGGTCCCGACCCCACCGGACACGTCGAGCCGGTACGTCCCCGCCGCGAACCCGAGCGAGTCGGTGACCGCGAGCGTGACCGAGCCGTCGGCAGCGTACGGCCGGGTCGTCAGGGACGCGGCGACGTCGAGGACACGGAGCCAGACGTGGTCTTCCTCGTGGTCGACGTCGTACGCCCGGTTGTCCCCGAGTGCTGCGACGATCGGGTCGTCGAGCCGCGACCGGTTGTACTTCACGACGTCGTTGAGGTCGATCGAGAGCAGGAACTCCCAGAGCGACAGGTAGGCCTCGTCGGTCGCGTACACCAGGTCGACGATCTCGACCGCGGTGTCCTTACCGGATTCCTTCACGCGCCAGGTGACGTACCCGTCGACGTCGTCGGACCCGTCCGCCCGGTGCACGGCAGCCCTGACGTCCTTCGCCTTCTCGCCGTCCCCGGTCAGCTCGCCGAAGACGACCGGCCAGGTCCCCGTGTTGCGCACCATCGAGCCGGGCGTCCGGGCGTCGAAGCGCGCGAAGACGTCCTGACCGACACCGTCCGCGAGCCACGAGAGCGGCACGACGGACACGGTCCCCGTGGTCGGCACGAGGAACGGGAGCGCCCGGTTGCGTCGGACGCTGACGGCGCGCTCACGGATGGCGCAGCCGAAGCCGAAGCGCCGGTAGATCGTCCCCTCAGAGGCGGTGAGCGACGCCATCGCGTAGCCCTCCTCGACTCCGCGGCGGAGGGCGTGGGTCATCATCGCGCGGAGGATCCCGCGTCGGCGTTCGGTGGGCCGCACGGTCACCGCGGAGATCGCCTGCGTGTCGACGGTGCTGCCGTCGCCCCACGAGAGCGCCTTCCGGAACCACGTGAAGGTGCCGGCCGGCCAGGTCTCGTCCACGGACCCGGGGAAGGGCTCCCGGACGTACACGCCGAGGAACGTCTCCTCGTCGGCGATGAAGTGGGACGCCATGCGCGCGGCGGTCTCCGGCGACGGGTCCGCCTCGTGGAAGCCCATGCCCACGGAGCGCATCCAGTCCGCGGTGCGCTCGTCGGGCGCGCCGGAGTCGTCGGTGGCAGGGGTGAACTCCCGCAGGTCGAAGCGGGCGTCGAATTCGTCGTTGATCGGCACGAGCCGACCCTATCGGTGCCCGGTGACCGCCCGGGGTCAGTCCGTCGCGCCTGCTGGCGGATCGACGAGCAGCCCGACCCGGTCGGCGAGGTACTCGGCGAGTGGCACGGCCGTGTCGGCTGCCGGCGACCAGCGGACGAGGGGCTCGTCGTCCTGCACGAACAACGCGCCGTCGGCACCGATCAGGTGCTCGTCGAGCGGGATCGGCTCCGCGCCGTGGTTGACGGTGTCGCCCGCGTGGAAGTGCCCGCGCGCGGCCGCAGCCCGGTACGCCCGGCGGACCTCGGCCGACACCGACTGGAACTGGGACCGGCCGGGCTCGGTGACCCGGGTGATCGTCCCCGTCGCCCACACCCGGCCACCGGTCTCGAGCGACGACCCGATGAGCAGCGCCCCCACTCGCCACACCCGTCCGAGCGGACGCATCGTCGGTTCACGGCGGATCCCGAGCACCGCCTTCGGCTCGACGTACTCGCCGAGCGCCTCGTCCGGCACGTCCGCGTCGCGGAGGCGTCGTGCGGCCTCGTCGAGCAGTTCGCGTGCGCGCATCACTCCGTCCGTCACGTCACCCGAGCCTAGACGTGGCGCCCACGACCTCCGCGCGATCGACGTCGGCGGCGGACCGATGACGTCACCCCGATGGTGATCATGGCCGCGCTGTAGGCCAGCAGGATGCCAGCGACGACGGGGATCAGCCAGCCACGGGACCCGTTGACCAACTGGTTGACGTACCCGACCTCGGGGATGCTGTACCAGACGACACCGCGGACCTGGGCGGCGGTCACCGGCGAGGGGTCCGGCTCCGCGTTGTTGTCGCCCTTGAGCACGAACGTGCGGGCACCGTCGGAGGACGACTCGACGGCGACCACGCGGTGGCTGATCACGGCCGGCTGCCCGGAGACGATCTGGTACGTGACGACGTCGCCGATCCGGATGTCCTCGAGCGGGGTGGGCTCGACGACGAGGAGCGTCCCGGGCGGCAGCGTCGGTTCCATCGACTGGGTCAGGACCGTGAGCGGGGTCGAGCCCGTCGCCTTCGGGATGACGATGAGGACGACGGCGAGTCCCGCCACGATGACGAGCATCCCGGTGCTGAGGCCGAGCGCGACGGCGTGCAGGACCGCTCGCCATCCGGTGCGCTCCCGCGCCGTGTTCAGGCGCCGCATCGGATCGCCGGCCCGTCGTTCTGGGTGAAGAGCGTCACGGAGCCGCTCCCGGCGACGGTGCTCGTCGGCTTCCCCGCGCTGTCGAGCACCTTGACGACGACGGTCTGCGTGCCGCTCGTGGCGACACTCGACGGGACGTCCGACGGCGCGATCGTGATGAACCCCGAGTAGTCCTGTGCCTTCTGTCCGACCTGGGTGTCCTTCACGAAGGCTGCGTAGGAGGTGTCCGTCGGACGCGACGACGCCGGCCACCGGACGTCGACGTAGTTCCCGCTGTGGTCCGTGCAGGTGAGGGCGGGGGAGGCCGTCGAAGCGGCCGAGGTGTTCATGTAGAAGCCGCCCTGGACCGGGGCGGACGTCCACGTCCCCGCGACGACCGTCAGCGCGATGTTCACGTTCGTCGTGGTCGATGCGGGAGCGGACGACGTCGGTGTGCTCCGGACGCACCACACGGCTGCGGCGCCGGCGGCGAGGTCCGAGGTCATGCTCGGCAGGGACGCCCACGTGCCGCTCACCGATCCCGTGCCCACCGCGGTGGACGCGGTGCACGCCGTCGTCGACGCGACCGGCCACGCGACGACGGAGATCGCCTGCGCCAGCGCGGTCGAGCTCCCGGCGACGACGGACACCGTCGTGGAGGTCGTCCCGGCGATCGATCCCGAGTTCGTGAGCGTGACCGGCTTGGTCACCGAGGTGACCGTCGACGAGAACGTCGTGGTCATGTCGCTCGTGCCGCTGATCGACGCGGACATCTTGCCGATCGTCGTGCTCGACGACGTGGTCCCGCTGGTGGTCCAGAGTGCCCAGGCGGCGGTCGAGCCACCGACGACGAACACGACGGCGAGCAGCGCAGCGAGCACCACGCGGAGCCGGCGGCTCACGGTGCCACCTGCGTTCCCGTGACGGTGAGCGTGAAGTCCGTCACCGCTCCGGCGACAGACTGCGGTGCGTCGGAGCCGAGGCCGAGCTGGATGCAGGCGATGCCGGTCGCTCCGACGGGCAGGGTGTAGTAGCCGCTCCCGGTGTCGAAGGTGGCGATCGGGCCGCTCGCGCCGGACAGACCGCCGCGGCAGTCGGCTGTGGTGTTCACCGAGGCCAGCCGGAGCGTCTGCGCGCCGAGGACCGTGGCGTCGGACGCGCTCGCGTACGAGACCTTGGTGGCGGTCGTCGCGACGCGGATCGAGAGCGGCACCGATCCGGTGTTCTTCACGGTGAACGTGCCGGTCGTGCTGCGACCGGGCGCGAGCACCGAGGTGTTCATCGGGCTGAGCGCACCGACCGTGACGGTGGCGGTGCCGGACTTGACGCTCGATGCGTTCGTGCTCGCCGAGGCGTTCCAGAGGGCGTAGGTGCCGCCGGTGCCGAGCAGCGTCGTCGCCACGGCGACCGCCACGACGAGGGAGGCGAGCCATGCCCAGGCGTGGAAGCGCAGGCGAGCGCGCGGGGCACGGTGGCGTCCCGTCGGTGCGTTCGTCATGCGCGTCTCCCCGCTGGTCGTGGAGGGAGCGGCGTGGTCGGCGGATCAGGGGCCGACCACGCCGCGGATCAGGAGCCGATCGCGGTCTGCGTCAGCGTGAAGGCGAGCGCACCGACGTTCACGGTGCCGTTCTGGCCCGTCGTCGCCGAGGACGGCAGCTCGATCGTGAAGACGACCTTGACGGGGGAGGTGGTGCTCGACGGCGACACCACGAAGGTGTTCGCATTCGAGGTCGACTGCACGACCGACGCGCTCGTCGAGGTCACGGCGAGCGTCTTCGTGGTCGCGGCGACCAGGGCCGAGTCGCCCGTGATGCTCTGGCTCGCGTAGGTCAGGTTGGCCTTGAGGTCCTGGCCGGTCGCGCCGATGTTCAGCGTCTGCGTGAACTGGTACTTGTTGCCGGGCACCATGAGGACGTTCGCGGGGTTGATGGTCGTCGAGCGTCCGTTGGTGATGTCGGTCCAGACGCCGTCGTTCGCCGCGCTGAGCGTGAGCGTGCCCGAGCTGACAGCGCTGGCGGCGGTGGAGGCGCTGGCGTTCCAGAGGGCGAAGGTGCCCGCTCCGCCGAGGAGGAGCGCGACGCCGGCGGCGCCGGCGATGGCACCGGTGACGATCTTGTGCATGAGGAGTCCGTTTCTGCGCACACAGGGGCGCGGAAGGCCACCGGCACGCGGGTTCGGGTTGGCGCGCCGGCAGGACGGTGTCATCGGCCCCGGGGGTCGGGGGCCGCGGCTGACCTGTGCCGAGAGCGGATCGCCGGGCTCCGGGGTCGTGAGCGACTGCTGACGACCTGGGCGGGCAGGATTCGTTCCGGTATCGAAACTACCCGTCCCCCAAAGTGCGGACAAGAGGAATCATGCGTCTGAATGCACCCAATCCGGGGGCCATTTTTGTCCCCGAGACAGCGGACACTGTTTGTACCCCGATCACGGACGACAAGCACAGGAATGCGCCCGGCCCCAATACGGTTGCACGGACCGGAAACGAGGAGGGCCCATGGGCATCGTGCGCTGGCTGTTCGACGCGCAGATCGTCGTCGGAGACCAGACCGTGCTCTGGCGCGAGGTGATCGGCAACGTCTTCGGGCTGCTCAGCGCCCTCGGCGGCATGCGCCGCAAGGTGTGGGCGTGGCCCGTCGGCATCGTCGGCAACGTCCTGCTCTTCACGGTCTTCATGGGTGCGCTCTTCGACACCCCGAACCCGGTCAACCTGCTCGGCCAGGCCGGACGCCAGGTGATGTTCATCATCGTCAGCGTCTACGGCTGGTACCGCTGGACCCATCGCCCCGCCGAGTCGACGACCGTCATCGACCCGAAGTGGGCGTCGTGGCGGACCCGTGGACTGCTCGTCGTCGGCATGGTCGGCGGGACGCTCGTGCTGACGCCGGTCTTCCGCGCCCTGGGGTCGTACGAGCCGGTGTGGAGCGATGCCTGGATCTTCGTCGGGTCCCTGCTCGCGACCTACGGCATGGCGAAGGGCTGGGTCGAGTTCTGGCTCATCTGGGTCGCCGTGGACCTGGTGGGCGTCCCGCTGCTGTTCTCCGCCGGGTACTACGCGTCCGGGCTGATGTACGTCTTCTACGGCGTCTTCACCCTGACCGGCTTCTTCGTCTGGATGCGGCAGCGCACGAAGCCACCTGCGGCTCCCGTCACCGTCGGCTGAGCGCCACCGGGAACCGGACGGCATGGTGGGAGCATGAGCGATGGCGCGTTCCTGACCGGCCTGCGGGTGTTCCGTGCCAGGCGGCACGAGTTCCTCGAGCCGAGGCGCACCCGACGTCGGACGATCGTCTGCGGTTCCGTCGCCGTCATCGTCGGTGCGGCGACGATCGTGTCGGACGGGATGACCGGATGGCTGGGGACGCCCCTTCCGCAGACGATCGTCTCGGCGGTCGCCTTCGCGGCGGCGATCGGGTGCTTCGCCGCGGTGTTCTTCCGGACCGCACGGAAGCTCCAGCCCCAGCGGTGGCAGCCGTTCCCCGGCGGGTGGCGACGGCACGAGCGCATCGGGCAGCAGTTCGCGGCCCGACCGCCGGAGCTCCTCCCCGAGGACCGCGACGAGGTCCTCGCCCAGGCGTCGAGGATGGTCGAGCCCGCGGTCGCGAGCACGGATCGGTTGCGCTGGATCCCGTTCGGGTGGCTCGCGACATGGATCGGCGCGCTCGCCAGCGGGCTGGCGTCCACGCAGAGCCTCGTCGTCCTGCTCATGCCACCGGTGTTCCTGCTCCTGCAGGGTGGGAGCGTCGTCGCGACGGTCGTGTGGCTCGGGCGGGCGGAGCTGACCCGGCGGCGGGTCGAGGCGACCCCGCCCTGGACGCCACCAGCGGGATCAGCGGCGCGAGGCGCCGACCCTCGCGGGTCGAAGCTCGGGTTGCCAGGCGACTGAGCGCACGGCCCCCGGTCTGGGACGCGACAGGTCCTCGTCGATGCGATGGGATGTCCGGGTGGAGACACTGACTGACGACACGATCGTCGACGAACAGACGATCGCGGAGCGCCTCATCCGGGCGGCCATCCGCGCCTACCGCCTGCACCCGTTCACCGAGGTCGACGCGGCGGTCGTCGCGGACATCGCCGGTGTGCCGCTCGACGCCGTCGCCCGGGCGTTCCCGACGTGGGACGCCCTGCTGCTGGTCACCTACGACGCGTGGACCGACCTCCGCGGATCGACCAGACGCCAGAAGCCGGCGACGACGATCGACTACGTCCGGATGACCCTCGCCGAGGACGTCGCCGACCCGGGTCTCGTCCGGGTCCTCGCCGGCGTGATCAACATCGCGGGCGCCGACACCACCTTCGCGGAGCTGTTCCGGAAGCGGTACGCCGAGTACGTCGGTGCGCTGACGGCGGGGTTCCAGCGCGACTTCGACGCGGGCACGGAGGACGCGGTGGTCTCCGCCGAGCACGCGGCCACGCAGCTGCTCGCCCTGTACCAGGGACTCCAGATCCAGCTCCTCGTGCGACCGGGCCTCGACGCGCTCGCCGAGTACGACCACGCGGTCCGCGCGCTCCGCGCGGGCTGGCGGCACCGTCACGTCCCGGCGTGGGACCTCGACGGTGTCCCGACGTCACCCGTCCTGCCTGCCGGCTGACGTCCTGCACGCACCCCGTGACGGACGGGAGGCACGGTGCCTGCCCGCACCGTGCCTCCCGTCTGTCGCCTGCTCGCGCTAGGCGCGCAACCAGGCGGTCCCCACGCCCGTCAGGGCGCCGTCTGCCACCGGCGCCGAGGCGAGCAGCAGCGCACCCGCGGGGAGTTCGTACGGCTCGTCTCCGAACACCGTGACGTTGGTCCAGCCGTTCGGCCGGCGGAACGCGAGCACGTCGTCGCGACCGGTGTCGAGCCACTCGAGGCGCTCCTCGGACTGCAGCTGTCCACGGAGGCCGAGCGCCTTCCGGTAGAGGTTCAGCGTGGAGTCGGGGTCGTCGTCCTCCGCCTCGACCGAGAACCCGCCGAACCACGCCGGCTGCGGCAGGTGCGAGCCACCTGAGCCGAAGCCGAACGACGACCCGTCCCTGGTCCACGGGATCGGGACACGGCAGCCGTCACGGCCGACGTCGACGCCCGGGTTCCGGAAGAACGCCGGGTCCTGACGGTCGGCGGCGGGGATGTCGCCGACCTCCTGCAGGCCGAGCTCCTCACCCTGGTACATGTACGCCGAGCCCGGCAGCGCGAGCTCCAGCAGCGTCGCCGCCTGCGCGCGCCGGAGCCCGAGCTCCTGGTCGAGTGCATCCGGCGAGCCGCCGGCGAGCAGCCATGCGCCGCCCTGCTTCTCGGCCGCACCGTTCTGCGGCGGCAGTGCGTAGCGGGTGGCGTGCCGGACGACGTCGTGGTTCGAGAAGACCCACGTTGTCGAGGAGCCGGACTGCTCGGCGAGACCGAGGTTGAACTCGATGATCGACCGGAACGACGGCGCGTCGAAGTCGGCTTCGAGCAGGTCGAAGTTGAACGCCTGCCCCAGCCCGTCGGCGCTCGCGTAGCGGGCACGGCGGTCGGCGGCGACCCACGCCTCGGCGACCGCGGTGCGGGCCGGGGTGTACTCGTCGAAGACCTTCCGCCACTCCGCATAGATCTCGTGGACGTCGTCACGGTCCCAGAGTGGGTGCGTGCCGTCCTTCGGCATGGCGGAGAGTTCGGCCCAGGTCGGCAGGACCTCGCCGAGGTCCTTCGAGAGCCCGTGTGCCACGTCGATGCGGAAGCCGTCGACCCCGCGGTCGGACCAGAAGCGCAGGGTGTGCAGGAAGTCGTCCCGGACCTCCCGGTTCGCCCAGTTCAGGTCGGGCTGCTCCTTCGCGAAGCTGTGCAGGTACCACTGGCCGTCGCCCGCTGCGGTCCAGGCCGGGCCGCCGAAGATCGAGACCCAGTCGGCCGGTGGGTTCTCGGCGGCGGGGCCGGTGCCGTCGCGGAACACGTAGCGGTCGCGGGCCGGGCTGCCGGCGGGCGCGGCGAGGGCCTCGCGGAACCACTCGTGCCGGTCGCTCGTGTGGTTCGGGACGATGTCGACGATCACCCGGATCCCGGCGCCGTGCAGGGCGGCGACCATCGCGTCGAAGTCCTCGAGCGTGCCGAGCTTCGGGTCGACGTCGCGGTAGTCGTCGACGTCGTAGCCGCCGTCGGCGAGTGCCGACGGGTAGAAGGGGCTGAGCCAGACGGCCTCGACGCCGAGTGACGCCAGGTAGGGCACGCGCTCGGTGATGCCGGCGAGGTCGCCGATCCCGTCGCCGTTCGCGTCCGCGAAGGACCGCGGGTAGATCTGGTAGACGCTCGCCTGGCGCCACCAGGTCTCGTCGGTGGCCGTCGGGTCCTGTGCGGTCAGCACATCGGTCATGAGGGGTGGTGTCCTTTCGGTGGTGCTCGTGTCGGTCACTTGATGGCGCCCTGCGTCACACCGGACATCACCCATCGCTGGGTGAGGACGTACACGATGATGGACGGCGCCATCGCCATGAGGTACGAGGCGAACGAGACGTTGTAGTTGTTGCTGAACTGGCTCTGGAAGATCTGCTGCAGCACGGGGAGCGTCTGCAGCGCCGGATCGGCCGTGATGAGCGCCGGCATCATGTAGTCGTTCCACGACGCCAGGAACGCGAAGATCCCGACGGTCGCGCTCATCGGTGCCAGGAGCGGGAACAGCAGCCGCCAGAACACCTGGCCGACGCTCGCGCCGTCGATGCGGGCGCTCTCCTCGAGCTCGCCGGGGATCGAGCGGAGGAACGCGGTGAAGAGCAGCACGCTGAAGGACAGCTGGAACATGATGTGCAGGATCGCGACGCCGATCGGGTTGTCGAGACCGACCATGCCGGTGAGCTTGACCTGCGACAGCGCCAGGACCGGGAACGGCAGGAACATCGCGGCGAGCAGGTAGAAGAACGACCAGCGGAACAGCCGGTGCTGCCAGTTGTGCGAGATCGCGTAGGCGGCGAACGACGCAAGGAGGATCGTCCCGGTGACGGAGATCGCGGCGACGAGCACGGAGACGCCGAACGCCCGCGGGAAGTCGGTCAGCTCCCAGGCCCGGACGAACCCGTCCATGCTGAACGGTGCCGGCAGCGAGAACGCGTTGCCGTCGAGCGCCTGGCTCGTGGTCTTGAACGCCATCACGACCGTGACGTACAGCGGGACGAAGACCGTCAGCGAGCAGATCGCCAGGATGATCGTCAGCGGCCAGTTCCAGCCGCTCTTCGATCGACGGCCGCGGGCGGAGTCCGCGTCGATCGACCGCATGCTGCCGGTGCGGGTGGTGGACGGCTGGAGCGGTGCAGGGAGCGTCATGAGAAGAGGGCCTTCCCGCGGCTGAGCCGCAGCTGGACGAGCGCGAGGATGACGGTGATGACGAAGAAGATCGTCGCGTTCGCCATCTGGTAGGAGTAGTCGCCGCTGTTGAACCCGTTGAAGATCGACATCGCGACACTCGTGGTCGCGGTCCCCGGGCCTCCGGCGGTGAGACCGACGATCACGTCGTAGGCGTTGAGGAAGTTCTTGAAGCCGAGGATCAGGTTGATGACGATGTAGCCGGCGGTGAGCGGCATCGTGATCGAGACGAGCTGCCGCCACGACGACGCGCCGTCGATGGCCGCGGCCTCGTACACCTCGCCGGGGATCGCGAGGACCCCCGCGATGTAGATGAGCAGCGTGCCGGGGATCGCCTGCCACGTCGTGACCACGACGATCGCGATCCAGGCGAGGTCGGGGTTGGCGAGGATGCTCGTCTCGAGCGGCGCGATCCCGAGCGTCGTCGCGAGCTCGGGCAGGCTGTTCGAGAAGAGGAACGAGAACACGTACGCGATGACGATGCCCGAGATGACCATCGGCAGCACGAACACCGCGCGGAGGGCGACCTTGGCACGGATGCGGCTCGTCAGGGCGATCGCCAGCAGGAGCGCCAGCGCGTTCACGACGAGCACGGTGACCAGCGAGAAGCCCATCGTGAACAGGTAGGCGTGCAGGATCGCCGGGTCAGAGAAGATCGCGAGGTAGTTCGTCAGGCCGGTGAACCCGAACTCCCCGAACCCGACCGAGTCGGTGAAGCTGAGGACGATGCCCATCACGGCAGGCACCGTGATCGCCAGTGTGAAGACGACGAGCGTGGGCAGGAGGAAGGCGAGGAACACCGGCTGGATGCGGTGCACCCGGGACCGTGCGGTTCGTGGCGCTCGGCCGCTCGCGGTGGGGGAGCCGCCCCGGTCGGGATCGGGGCTGTCGGTGGGGCTGTTCCGGCGGCTGCCGCCGGAGGACGTCGTGGCGATTGCCATGGTGATCGTCTCCTCGGTCCGAGACCGGGTCAGGCCTTCCGGCGCGCCACGCGCGCCCAGTCGGCATCGAGTGTGCGGAGCTGCGGAGCCGGGTCGCCGCCGAGGGCGATGGACTGCGCGTAGTTGGCCACGGGGATCTCGGCCGGCACGAGCTGCGACGGGCCGAGGTAGAAGGCCGCGTCGTCGTAGTACTGCTGCATGCCCTGCAGCGTCGGGTTGGCGACCGGGGGCGAGTCCTTGCGGGTGCCGAACCCGTTGTTGTCCGCGTTGTACTTGTCCGCGACGTCGGGGGACATCAGGAAGCGGAGGAACTCGCGCGCTGCCTCCTGCTTCTTCGACGCCTTCGGGATCCAGAGCGCCAGGTCGACGTTGACCCGGACCTTCAGGTCGGCGGGGTCGTCGGTCGCGGGCATCGGGAACGTGCCGAGGTCCATGTCCGGGTTCGTCTTCGCGATCTCGATGAGCGCCCACGGACCCTGCAGGTACATCGCCGACTCGCCCTTCGCGAACGCGAGGTTGCCGTCGCCGTACGCACGGCTCGCGGCGTTCTTGTTCGACCACTTCGCGAGCTGCGCCATCCGGTCCATCGGCGGTGCGAAGTCCTTCGAGAACGACACGGGGGAGGACGGCGTGAGCGACGTGCCCTCCTTCTCGAGCGCCGAGAAGGTCTTCCCGACGTCGAGCATGCCGCCGATCGAGTAGTCGAACATCCCCTGGGCGAGCGTCCACGTGTCCTTGTAGGTGTTGTAGAACGGCGTGACGTCGGCGGCGAGGAGCTTCTCGCAGACCGCCTCCAGCTCGGACCAGGTGGTCGGGATCTCGATGCCCTGCTGGGCGAAGATCTCCTTGTTGTAGATCACCGACGCGGCGGTGACCGAGTACGGCAGCGCGTTCCGCTCACCCGGGTAGGACGCCGTCTGCTCCATGAGCGTCCAGAGGTCCGGGTTGATGGCCTTGGCCTCGTCCATGTCGGACAGGTCGGTCAATGCGCCGTGCTCGACGAAGGACACCATCGCGTAGTTGTAGTTCAGGCAGCCGAGGTCCGGCGGCGAGCTCCGCACGAAGTCCGCCGGCAGCGACGACGTCGAGTCACGGATGACCCGGATCTTCGACTGGCTGTCGTGGAACTTCGCGATGACGTCGTCGAAGTACCCGATGACCTCGGGCTTCGAGACGTAGAACGTGATCGTCTCCCGACCGGAGCCCGACGACGCGGGCGCGCACCCGGCGAGGGCCAGGCTCGCGCCGACTGCGCCGGTGCCGAGGAGGAAGGACCGACGACTGAGCGCCGATCGGCTCAGCGGTGAAGCGGTTCGTGCGTGCACGTGAACTCCGTCCGACGGGTCTCGGCGCCCTTGCCGTCCCGTCCCCCCGACTGCTCCGATGCGGTCGGTGCACATAATCTAGCGAGAATATTTAGGAAAGCAAGGAACTCGTGACGCGGTATCTTCGGCCAGTGACCATGCTCCCCGACCTGCTGCGGCGCTCGAGCCTCGAGACGGTGCTCGACGTGGCCTTCGCCGAGCAGGCGTTCACCGCGAGCACGGTGATGGCACGGACCGGGCACACACGGTCGACCGTGCTGACGGCGTGCGACGAGCTCGTCCGGCTCGGGTGGATCGCGGAGCTCGACGACGCCAGGGCCGCGGGGGAGTACCGGATGGGTCGCCCGGCGAAGCGCTACGAACTGCGGAGGACCGCTGGCGTGGTCGTCGGGGCCGACGTCGGGCAGTCACGCGTCGAGGCGGTCGTCGCTGACCTGCGGGGAACCGTCCTCGCCCACGCGGAGGAGCCCGTCCGACCCGACTTCGACGATGCCGACCGGGACGCCCGTGATCGTCGCGCCGCGGTCCTCCGGTGCGTCACGCGCGCACTCGCGGACGCCGGGCACGCCGCCTCGGACGTGCTCGTCACGACGATCGGCGTCGCGGCGCCGGTCGACGCGCACGGGCGGTCCCCGAATGAGGACGACGGGTTCTGGCACCGCATGAACCCCGGCTTCGAGGACGTCCTCGCCGGTCACGGGGCGATCGTCGTCGAGAACGACGCGAACCTCGCCGCGATCGCGGAGCGTGCCAGGGGCGCTGGTGACTCGTTCGCCGCTCTGCTGTCCGGGGAGCGCTTCGGCACCGGCCTCATCGTCGACGGGGTCCTGCTCCGCGGCGCACACGGCGGTGCCGGCGAGATGCGCGTCCTCGCCCTCGTCGAGGGCGTCGGGACACCGGAGGGCATCGGCGCTGCGTGCCGGACGCTCGCGGCCGAGGCGCTCGCCGCCGGGCGGATCGCGCCGGGTTCGGTCCTCGCCGAGATCGCGGCACGGAGTGCGCTCGACGCCCAGGCGGTGTTCGCGGCTGCTCGCGACGGGGACCGGGTCGCCCTGCAGATCGTCGACCAGCTCGGTGAACGGCTGGCGAAGGCGACCATCGTGCTCGCGAGCCTGCTCGACATCGAGCGCGTCTACGTCGCCGGGGCGATCGCGCAGCCGGCGGCCGCGGTCATCGCGCGCGCGAACGCCGTCCTCGGCAGCGGTGCGTTCCGTCCGGTGCCGGAGGTCGTCGCGTCCGAGCTCGGGCCCGACGTCGTACTGATCGGCGCTGCGCAGCGTGGGCTCGACCTCGTCCGGGCGAACCCGCTGGCGTTGTCCCTGACGGGGCGGTCGGTCAGCGCGTCCTGACCTCGGCGGCCGTCGGCCACCCCGGGAAGATCCGTTCCCCAGCCCGACGGGCGAGCAGGGTGACCACGAGCAACGGCAGGCTCAGCGCCGCCAGCGAGCTCGCCCACAAGACGAACGCACCGTGGAACACGAGTGGGGTCACGGCCATGACGGCGATCCACGTGAGCGCGGCCCAGCCGCGAGCAGGGTGTCCGATCGCCCAACGCGTGTCCCGCGAGCTCAGGGCGATCGCCACGATCATCAGCGAGTTGATCGGTCCGGGGGACTCGGAGAACGCGATGTCGTCGACCGTTGACCGCAGGATGCCGAACCCGATCACGAGCACCGCGAACAACACCGTGACCGTCCGGGCGACGGCGAGTGCGACCAGGGTGCCCGCGCCGACGTCCTGCCGTTCTCGGATGCCCGTGTCGATCATGACCGCACGTTAGCGCTCGACGGACGATGTGGGAATCGCGAGTGCCGTGAGATCACCGGGACCGGCGCCAGGAGAGGATCTGCCGGACCGTCACCTTCGACCCGTACTGCGCGACCGAGTGCCGGAAGAGGTACTGCGCGAACCACAGCAGCAGCCCTGCGACGACGAACACCTCGACGATGCAGACGACCGACTCGAGCGGCGACAGCGACCCGACGGCGTTCCGGACCATCGCGGTGATCGGGGTGAACGTCGGGAAGTACGTGAAGACCGCGACGACGGGCGACGAGGGGCTCGTCATCACGAAGAACGCCGCGTAGATGGGGATGATCAGCGAGAAGATCGCCGCGGACTGCAGCGCCGAGGCGTCCTTGATCGTCGGGACGGCGGCACCGACGGCGACGAACAGCGCTGACGCGAGCAGGACCCCGCCGACGAGCAGCAGGGCGCCGACCACCATCCGCCACGGATCGACGACCACGTGCCCGACCCGGCTGGCGACCAGCGGGATGACGACGACGAGCGACAGCAGCCCCGGCACCAGGAACACCCCGATCTGCACGAGGCCGACGAGCAGCATCGCGATGACCTTGCCGCGGATCAGGTCCCCGGCCGTCACCGTCGTCAGGATCATCTCGGAGATCCGGTTCTCCTTCTCCTCGACGACCACGGTGACCATGCGCGCGGCGAGCAGCAGCACGAGCCCGAAGAACGCCGCCAGGTAGACCATCGGCGGCAGGATCGACAGCCACCCCGGCGCGACCTTCCCGTCGGCGTAGGCCGTGACGTCGGCGGCAGGCGGCGACCGCAGGATGTGCACCGCCTCCGCGTCGTCCACGTTCGCGGCGACGCTCTGCTCGAGCACCCGCTCGGCGAGCGACGAGTACCCGCCGTTCTCGAAGAGCCCCTTGTCCTTCGCGGTGACCTCGATCGGGTCCTCGGACGGGGACTCCGGGAACACGACGAGCGCGTCGAGCCGTCCGGCGACGACGTCGGCACGGTCGGCGGCCTCGTCCGTGGATGGCGTCCCGCCCCAGCGCGCCGCCACGGACTCGGAGACGAGCCCGGAGCGGTCGACGTAGTGGAACGGCGTCTTCTCGGCGGACGAGCTCGACACGACCGAGTTCGTCCCCGCCGCCTGCCCGACCCCGACGAGCAGGGACACCACCACGATGACGAAGGGCAGCGCGAGGGTGCCGATCCAGAACGCGGGCTTCTTCACCGCGCGGACGAACTCGAACCGGATGACGGTTCCCAGACGGCTCATCGCATTCCCCCTGCGGCGCGCTCGTCCGCGCCGGCGTCGTGGCCGTACACCTGCACGAAGATCTCGTCGAGCGGGATCCTCCGCATCTCGAAGCCCGTGACGTGCACCCCGGCTCCGACGAGCGACGACAGGATGTCCGACCCGTCCGTGGCTGCCGAGGACGACGGCACCAGGTACGCGACGTGGCCCTCGTGCCGTGCGAGCTTGTAGAGCGGCGACGTCGGCACCGCTCCGTCGAGCGACACCTTCGCGACGGCACCCCCGAAGGCGTCCTGCACCTCGGGGATCGTGCCGTACGCGGCCGCGGTGCCGTCCTTCAGGAGCAGGATCCGGTCGCAGAGCCGTTCGACCTCGTCCATGTGGTGCGTGACCAGGATCACGGTGGCGCCGTCGGCCTTCCGCTCGTCGACCAGGTCGAGCAGGAGCCTGCGGTTCACCGGGTCGAGGCCCTTGGTCGGCTCGTCGAGGATGAGCAGCCGCGGCCGGTCCATGATCGTGATCCCGAGCTGGACCTTCTGCTGCTGGCCGCCCGAGAGCTTGTCGATCCGGAGCTTCGCCTTGTCCGCGAGCCCGACCCGCGCCAGGTACTCCATCGACCACGCGGTGGACGCCGAGCGCGCCATGCCACGGAGTGCCGCGAAGTACGTCATCACGTCGATGACGGACTCCTTCCGGTACAGCCCACGCTCCTCGGGCAGGTACCCGATGCCGCCGGTCGCCGGCCGGTACTGCCGTCCGTCGATCGTCAGCGTGCCGGCCGACGGCGACGTGATGCCAAGGAGCGCCCGGATCGTCGTCGTCTTGCCGGACCCGTTGCTGCCGAGGAGCCCGAACGTCTCCCCGGGCGCGACGTCGAACGACAACCCGTCCACGACGGTACGGTCCCCGAAGCGCATGACGAAGTCCTGCACGCTGATGCTCGCCCCGGCCATGCAGCCCCCTTCTCGTGCCGCCGACCCTACCGGGAGGCGATGTGCCCCGACCTCACAGCAGCACGCTGCCCGGTGCGGGCATCTTGGACTGGATCGAGGGAGACCCATGGAACGCTTCCGGAGGTTGTCGCTACCGGTGCTGCTGCCCGTCCTGTTCGTCCTGCTCGCGGTGCTGTGGTTCGGCATCCAGTTCGTCACGCGGCCCGCGCGCCAAGACGTCGGTGCGCTCGTGATCGGGTCCGTCGTGTACGCGGGCCTCATGACCGCCTTCTTCGGGATCGGCATCGCGCGGACGCGACGTCGTGCCGGCGGAGCGGACGAGGTGAACCGGATCCGTCGCGCGGTCAAGACCGGCGTGGTGCCCCCCGACGTCGACCCGGCGATCTGGACAGCCGAGCTCGAGCGGGCCCGACGTCAGTACCGCCGCAACCGGTGGTTCGGGCCGGTGGTCGTCGTGCTCGCCACCGCGCTCGGAGTCTGGCTCGCAGTGACGGACGGGCCGGTCTGGTGGGTGTTCGTCGCCCTGTTCGTGGGGTTCCTGGCCGTGAGCCTCGTCGACACCCAACGGAGCCTGCGCAGGCTCACGCCGATGCTCGAGGACCTCCGGCAGCGGCCACAGCGGACGGCGGGCGGCCCGGCGCCCGGCGCGACGTGGACGCTGCCGGACGCCCCCGGCTAGGGACGAGCGACCGGCACCAGGCGGGCGAGCTGCGTGACGTGACCTGGCTCGAGCTCGTCGAGCGACGTGACCCCGAGCAGCCGCATGGTGCGCTCGATCTGCTCCGACAGGATCTGGATCATCCGATCGACCCCGGCCTCGCCCCCGGCCATCAGCCCGTAGAGGTACGCCCGACCGACCATCGTGAACTTCGCCCCGAGCGCGACGGCCGCGACGATGTCCGCGCCGGACATGATGCCCGTGTCGAGGTGCACCTCGGTGTCGTTCCCGACCTCCTTGACCACCGAGGGCAGCAGGTGGAACGGGATCGGGGCACGGTCGAGCTGGCGTCCGCCGTGGTTCGACAGCGTGATCCCGTCGACGCCCATGGACGCCAGGCGCTTCGCGTCCGCCAGGGACTGCACGCCCTTGACGACGACCTTGCCCTTCCACTGGTCGCGGATCCACGCCAGGTCCTCGTAGGTGACGGTCGGGTCGAACATGTGGTCGAGGAGCTCCCCGACGGTGCCGGACCAGCGATCGAGGGACGCGAACGCCAGGGGCTCGGTGGTGAGGAAGTCGAACCACCACCACGGGCGCGGGATCGCGTTGACCACCGTGCGAGCGCTCAGCTGCGGCGGGATCGAGAACCCGTTGCGCTTGTCCCGGAGCCGCGCACCCGCGACGGGGACGTCCACGGTGACGAGCAGCGTGTCGAACCCGGCCTTCTCGGCGCGGGACACCAGCGCCATCGACTTCTCGCGGTCCTTCCACATGTACAGCTGGAACCAGTTGCGCCCGTGGGGGTTGGCGTCGCGGACGTCCTCGATCGCGGTGGTGCCCATCGTGGACAGCGAGAACGGGATCCCGGCGCGTCCGGCGGCCCTGGCCCCCGCGCGCTCGCCCTCGGTCTGCATCATCCGGGTGAACCCCGTCGGTGCGATGCCGAACGGGTACGACACCGGGGCGCCCAGTACCTCGCGCGAAGTCGACACGGTGGAGACGTCCCGGAGGATCGACGGTGTGAACTCGATGTCCTCGAAGGCCTGCCGTGCCCGCGCCAGCGAGATCTCGGCCTCGGCGGCACCCTCGGTGTAGTCGAACGCGGCACGAGGGGTCCGGCGCGCGGCGATGTCCCGGAGGTCCCAGATCGTCAGCGCCTGCTCCAGCCGACGCCGCCGCGCGTTGAGGTCGGGCTTCTTGAACTGCATCAGGGGCGCCAGGTCGTGCACGGTCGGCAGCTGCCGCCGCATCTTGGTCCGCGCCGTCGACGCGGCTCCCGCGGTCGGTGCCGGTGCGCCCGTCGCTGGGTCGACACGTCGCTGGTCATCGGTCGAGGTCATACAGACATCCTACGTCTCGGGGTGGATCGGGTGGTGGTTCGTTCCGTCGTCGGGGTGTATCGAACGGGCTCGACCGTGCGCGCGACCACGGTGCGCAGCGCCTCGAGGGACGCGCCGCCGAGGCCGGCAAGCCCAGCAGCCCGCGCCTGCACCAGGATGTTGCCGAGTGCGGTCGCCTCGACCGGACCCGCCAGAACCGGCAGTCCGGTGCGATCGGCCGTCAGCTGGCACAGCAGCCGGTTCTGGGAACCGCCGCCGACGATGTGGACCTGTCGGATGTCCTTGCCGGTGATCGTGGCGATCGTCGCCAGCGTCGCGGCGTAGGCGACGGCCAACGACTCCAGGATCGACCGGACGAACTCCGCCCGCGTCGCGGGTGCCGAGAGGCCGTGCTCGGAGCACCAGGAGGCGATCCGGGCAGGCATGTCGCCGGGGGGCGTGAACGACTCGTCCGCGACGTCGAAGACGGGGACCGGGGCGGTGACGGCCGCGGCGGAGGCGAGCAGAGCCTCCAGATCGATGCGCTCGCCGCCACGTTCCCAGGTCCGGACGCTCTCCGAGAGCAACCACAGTCCTGACACGTTCTTGAGGAACCGGACCCGGCCGTCCACACCGCCCTCGTTGGTGCAGTTCGCGTCGCGGGCCGCGTCCGACAGGACGGGGGCCTCGAGCTCGACCCCGACGAGCGACCACGTGCCGCTCGAGATGTAGGCGAAGTCGCCGGTCGTCGCGGGGACCGCGACGACGGCCGAGGCCGTGTCGTGCGACCCGACCAGCGTGACCGGTGCGCTGCCGCCGACCAGGTCGGCGACGGCCGGCAGCAGGGGACCGAGCCGGTCTCCCGGGTCGCGGAGCGTGGGCAGGAGTCCGGACGGGAGGCCCGCAGCAGCCCGCAACGCCGGGTCCCACCCACGGGTGGTCGCGTTGAGCGCCCCGGTAGTCGATGCGTTGGTCCGCTCGGCCGCCTCGACACCGGTGAGCCAGTACCCGAGCAGGTCGGGGACGAGCAGGGCACGGTCGGCGAGGTGCAGCGTCGGGTCCGCCGCCCACTGGAACAGCGTGTTGAAGGGGAGGTGCTGCAGCCCGTTGCGGCTGTACAGCTCGGCGGAGTCGACCGCTGCGTGCACCGGGGCGACGCCGTGCTCGTGCCGGTCGTCCCGGTAGTGGGACGGCAGGCCGAGCAGGCGTCCGTCGCGGAGGAGTCCGTAGTCGACCGCCCACGAGTCGATCCCGATGCTCGCGATGTCCGGATTCCTGCCGAACGCGTCGCGGAGGCCGGCGGTGACCTGCTGGTACAGCTCGACCACGTCCCAGTGCAGGGCCTCGCGGTCGTGCTCGTGGAGCGTGACGGGGCCGTTCGGGAACCGGGCGACGTGCTCCGTCCGCACGCCGTCCGTGTCGACGTGCCCGACGATCACCCGGCCGCTCGTGGCGCCGAGGTCGACCGCGGCCACGCTGCCGCCGGCAATGCTCGGGCCGCCGCTGCTGCGCATGTCCCGCTACCTCAGGAAGGCCGCGGCGACGCCCGCGTCCACCGGCACGTGCAGGCCCGTGGTGTGCGAGAAGTCGTCGGTGCAGATGGCGTAGACGGCGTTCGCCACGTTCTCCGGCACGACCTCGCGCTTCAAGATCGTGCGCTGGGCGTAGAACTTCCCGAGGTCCTGCTCCTCGATGCCGTACGTCTTCGCGCGGTTCGCACCCCAGCCGGACGCGAAGATGCCCGAGCCGCGGACGACGCCGTCCGGGTTGATGCCGTTCACCCGGACACCGTGTTCGCCGAGCTCGGCCGCCAGCAGTCGCACCTGGTGGGCCTGGTCGGCCTTCGTGGCGGAGTAGGCGATGTTGTTCGGGCCGGCGAACACCGAGTTCTTGCTCGAGATGTACACGATGTCGCCGCCGAGGCCCTGCTCGATGAGGACCTTCGCCGCGGCCTTCGACACCAGGAACGAGCCCTTCGCCATGACGTCGTGCTGCAGGTCCCAGTCCTGCTCGGTGGTCTCGAGCAGCGACTTGCTCAGGCTCAGCCCCGCGTTGTTGACGACGAGGTCGAGGCCGCCGAAGTGCAGGAGGGTCTCCTGGACGGCGCGCGCGATGTCCTCGGCGGAGGTCACGTTCGCCGCGACGCCGATCGCCCGGTCGGTGTCCCCGATCTCGGCGGCGGCCTCCTGCGCCTTCGTCTCGTCGAGGTCGGCGATGACGACCGCGGCGCCCTCCGATGCCAAGCGCTTCGCGATCGCCTTGCCGATGCCGGACGCGGCCCCGGTGACGAGGGCGATGCGGGTCGCGAGCTTCTTCGGCGCCGGCATCCGCTGGAGCTTGGCTTCTTCGAGGGCCCAGTACTCGATGCGGAACTTCTCGGCCTCGTCGATCGGGGCGTAGGTGGAGAGTGCTTCGGCCCCGCGCATGACGTTGATCGCGTTGACGTAGAACTCCCCGGCGACGCGGGCGGTCTGGGCGTCCTTGCCGTACGAGAACATGCCGACACCGGGGACGAGCACGATGAGCGGGTCGGCGCCGCGGATCGCGGGGGACTCGGGCGTCGCGTGCCGGTCGTAGTACGCCTGGTAGTCCTCGCGGTAGGACGTGTGCAGCTCGTGCAGGCGTGCGATCTGCTCCTCGACGGTGGCCGTCGCCGGCAGGTCGAGGACGAGCGGCTGCACCTTGGTGCGGAGGAAGTGGTCCGGGCAGCTGGTGCCGAGCGCCGCGAGTCCCGGCGCCTTCTCGCTCGCGAGGAAGTCGAGCACCACGTCGCTGTCGGTGACGTGCCCCACGACCGGCTTGTCGTGCCCCGCGATCCCACGGATCGTCGGGGCGAGGGCGGCGGCGCGGGCTCGTCGTTCGTCGGAGGGGAGCGCCTCGAAGCCCGCGCGGACGGGGCCGAACGGGTCGGGCTTGCCGTTCGCAGCGATGTACTGCTCGGCGGTGTCGATGATCCAGCGGGAGTTCGCCTCGGCCTCGTCGCTGGTGGTCCCCCAGGCGGTGATGCCGTGCCCGCCGAGGATCGTGCCGATCGCCTCGGGGTGGTCCCGCTTGATCGCGGCGATGTCGAGGCCGAGCTGGAACCCGGGTCGGCGCCACGGCACCCACACGACCTTCCCGCCGAAGACCCGCTCCGTCAGGGCCGGGCCGTCCGCCGCCGTCGCGATGGCGATGCCGGCGTCCGGGTGCAGGTGGTCCACGTGCGGGGCGTCGACGAGGGCGTGCATGGCCGTGTCGATGCTCGGAGCTGCTCCGCCCTTGCCGTGCAGGCAGTAGTCGAACGCGGCGACCACCTCGTCCTCGCGATCGACGCCCGGGTAGACCTGCGCCAACGCCCGGACCCGGTCGACCCGCAGCACGGCGAGCCCGGCCGGTGTCAGGGTGCCGAGGTCGCCCCCGGATCCCTTCACCCAGAGCAGTTCCACGGGTTCGCCGGTCACCGGATCGGTCGCGGCGCCCTTCGCCGAGGTGTTCCCCCCGGCGTAGTTCGTGATCCGCGGGTCCGAGCCGAGCGCGTTGGAACGTGCGATGAGGTCGGCGACCACCTGTCCAGCGGTCGTCTGCGTTGCGGGGTCCACCCGGTCCTCCAGGTCGTTGATCGTCATCTGTCTACGCGCCCCAGCCGGCTTGGACGCCGCCCACGCGGTCCTCGGCGATCGAGCGCTGGTACCCGGAGTCCAGGTACGCGCGCATCGGGTCGGCCGGGAGGCCGCGCGATTCGCGCCAGGCCGCGAGGTCCTTCCGGACGTCGGTCTGGTACGCGTCCATGAAGATCTCGTTCGCGCCCAGGACGTCGTGCGCTTCCTGCGCCGCCGTCAGCGCCACGCGGTCCAGGAGCAGCGCGCGGGCCGTCATCTCCTGGACGTTCAGCACCGAGCGGATCTGCCCGGGGATCTTGTCCTCGATGTTGTGGCACTGGTCGAGCATGAACGCGACGTCGGGGTTGTCGTAGCCGCCGCCGCGGATGACCTCGACCAGGATGCGGAACAGCTGGAACGGGTCGGCTGCGCCCACGATGAGGTCGTCGTCGGCGTAGAAGCGCGAGTTGAAGTCGAAGCTCCCCAGTTTGCCGAGGCGCAGCAGCTGCATGACGATGAACTCGATGTTCGTACCAGGTGCGTGGTGGCCGGTGTCGAGGCAGACCATCGCCTTGTCGCCGAGGGCGCTCGTCTGCACGTAGCTGGTGCCCCAGTCGGGGACGTCCGTGTGGTAGAACGACGGCTCGAAGAACTTGTACTCCAGGACCAGGCGCTGGTCGTCCCCGAGCCGGTCGTAGATCGTCGACAGGCTGTCGTGGAGGCGGTCCTGGCGGGAGCGCATGTCCTCCTGCCCCGGGTAGTTCGAACCCTCGGCGAGCCAGATCTTCAGGTCGCGGCTGCCCGTGGCGTCCATGACGTCGATGCAGCGCAGGTGGTGGTCGATCGCCTTCTGCCGGATCGTCTCGTCGACGTGGGTCAGGGCGCCGAACTTGTAGTCGTCGTCCTGGAACGTGTTCGAGTTCACGGTGCCCAGGCGGACGCCGTGCTCCTCGGCGTGGCGGCGGAGGTCGGCGAAGTCGTCGACGAGGTCCCACGGGATGTGGAGCGCCACCGTGGGGGCCAGCCCCGTGTACTTGTTGACCTGGGCCGCGTCGGCGATCTTCTCGTACGGGTCTCGGGGCGTTCCTGGCGTGCTGAACACCTTGAAACGCGTGCCGGAGTTGCCGAACGCCCAGGACGGGAGCTCGATCGCCTGCCGTGCCAGCTGGTCGCCGATCGAACTGAAGCTTGCTGATGTCATCGTGTCACTTCCTCGTGGTCGATTGAATCGTTTCATAGGCTAGCCCGCGGCGCCGGACCGCGCAAGCGGCGGCGCGCCGCCGGTTGGTTCGCGCCCCGTTGCGGACATCGCGCCCCGGTGCGTCGGGGCGCGATGTCCGTGCGGGGGCGCGAACCCGACGCCGTTCCCGGCCGCGACAGCCCGCGGCCCGGCTAGGCCGTCGGGACCGCGGCCGGCGCGCGCAGCTCGTGCGTTCCGGCGCCGACGCGCTGCTCCTCGAGCCCGGGGAGGCGCACCACCGCAGTGACCCCGTCCGGCACGGTCGCCCGCACGAGCAGCTCCCCGTCGACGAGCTCCCACCGCACGGCGACGTGCCCGTGCACGGTGTCGAGCGAGGTGGACGCCCACGTCAGGCCCCCGCCGGGCTGCGGCGCGATGAGCACGGACTCGTACCCGGGCGTCAGCGGCGCGAGGCCACCCACGACCCGGTGCATCCAGTCCGCCACGGCACCGAGCGCGTAGTGGTTGAACGAGGTCATCTCGCCCGGGTTGATGGTGCCGTCCGGCAGCATCGAGTCCCAGCGCTCCCAGACCGTCGTCGCCCCCATCGTCACCGGGTACAGCCACGACGGGCACTCCGTCTGCAGCAGCAGCCGGTACGCGTCGTCGAGGTGGCCCGTCTGCGTCAGCGCGTCCGTGATGAAGGGCGTGCCGGCGAAGCCCGTCGAGATCCGGTACCCGGACTCCGCGGCCAGCTCGGCGAGCCGGTCGCCGGCCTTCGCGCTGTCCTCGTCGGACAGGATCCCGAACACGATGGCGAGCGCGTAGACGGTGGTGCAGTCGCTGAGGATCCGTCCGTCCGTCACGTAGTGCTCCCGGAACGCGGCCTGGAGGCTCGTGGCCAGTTCCTCGGCCTCGCTCGCCTCCGCCGCATGGCCGGTCAAGTGCGCCGCCTCGGCGACGAGCGTCGCCGACCGGTACGCGCACGCCGTGGCGACGACGCCCGGGTCGGCCTTCGCCTTCGCGGCGTCCTCCGGCGGGGCATCGGGGTCGAGCCAGTCGCCGAACTGGAACACCGTGTCCCAGAGGCCCTGGGGCGACAGGTGGTCGCGGATCCGACGGAGGTGCGCGACCATCGACGGCAGTTGTTCCTCGAGCACCGCGCTGTCGCCGTAGGCCTGGTACAGCGTCCACGGCACCCAGACCCCGGCGTCCGACCAGATCGCGGTGGCGTCGGGCTTCCCGAAGTCCTCGGCGGGGGAGTACTTCAGCACGTCGGGCACCACGAACGGGATCACCCCGTCGGCGTGCTGCTGCTCGAGCCACACGTCGCGGAGCCAGTCGCCGAGGAACGCCCTGGTGTCGAACAGGTACGAGGCCGTCGGGGCGAACGCCGCGATGTCGCCCGTCCACCCGAGCCGCTCGTCGCGCTGCGGGCAGTCCGTCGGGACGCTGAGGAAGTTGCCCTGCATGCCCCGGATCACGTTGTCGTGGAAGGTGTTGAGCAGCTCGTGGCTCGACTCGAACGTGCCCGTACGGGTCAGGTCGCTGCCGACCTGCACCGCGGTGAGCGCCGCCCGGAGTTCGTCGAGCGTGCCGGGCCACCCCTCGACGGCCGCGTACCGGAAGCCGTGGAAGGTGAAGCGCGGCTCGAACGCGTCCGCGCCGTCGCCGCTCAAGGTGAAGTGGTCCGTCGCCTTCGCGGTCCGGAGTGGACGGGTGCCGAGCTCGTCGTGCTCGAGGACCTCGGCGTGCCGGATCGTCAGGACCGTACCGGCCGGGCCGGAGGCGACGACGCGGAGCCAGCCGACCAGGTTCACGCCGAAGTCGACCAGTGTCGCGCCGGACGGGCTCGTCCAGACGTCGACCGCGGCGATCTCGGCGAGGGGCCGGACCGGCGGGACGGTGTCGGCGACGAGCTCGCGGTCGCCGAGGTCGACGGTGTGGACGCCGACCGACCGACCGGGGTGTCCGTCGGTACTCGGGATCGTCGGCGTGCCCGGCTGCAGGAACGACCCGTCGCGGAGCCGGGCGTCGATGTCCTCACCGTCGTAGAGCTGGTCGGCGGTGATCGCACTGGACAACGCCTGCCAGTCGGAGTCGGTGGCGACGGTCTGGACGTGGCCGTCCTCGAACTCGATGCGGAGCTCGGCGAACCCGGCACGTTCGTCCGTGTACCAGCCGCCGCCTCCGCCCCACGCCAGGCGTCCGGCCGCCCAGCCGTTGCCGATGACCAGGGCGAGCACGGCGGCATCCCCGGGAACGGTCGAGCTCAGGTGCGACAGGACGTCGTGCGACGCGACGCGGATGCGCCACTCGTAGCTCGTCCACCCCGGTTCGAGCAGGTGGTCCGAGACACGAGAGCCTCCGAGCCACGCCTCGACCACCCCGAGGGCGCTGACGTCGAGGGTGGCCCGGCGGACGGCACCGTGGCCGCCGTCGATGGTGAACTCCCGGCGCAGGATCGGCGCGCTGCCCAGGTCGGTGTCGCTCGCGATGAACGATGCGGTCCAGGTGGTCATGGTGTCCTTCCGGCGGCCGTCGTCGTCGACGGCCGCGTCGTTGGTCGGTGGGACTGCCGGGCGGAGGCCGACCTGCCGGTGGCGGGTCGGGCCTCCAGTCCGGGTCGGGCGTCAGCCCTTGACGGCGCCGCTGGTCATGCCGGCGACGATCTGACGGTTGAAGAAGATGTAGAGGATGAGCGGGGGGATCGTGATGAGCAGGACGTCCGTGAACAGCAGGTTCAGCTGGCTGACCGACTGGCTCTGGAACGCGTACAGCGTCTGTTGCACGGTGGCGTTCTCGGACCCGGGGAGGAAGTACAGCGGGTTCGCGAAGTCGTTGAACACGGCGACCGACTGGACGAGCACGACGGTGATGATGACCGGCTTCAGCAGCGGCAGGACGACCCCGAAGAACAGGCGGATCGGCCCGGCACCGTCGAGCACGGCGGCTTCGTCCAGCTCCTTGGGGATCGTCGCGACGAACGCCCGGAACAGCAGGATGCAGAACGACAGGCCGAAGGTGGCCTCGATGAGGATCATCCCGCCCATGGTCTTGAACAGGTTGAGGCCCTGCAGCACCCAGATCGTCGGGACGATCGCCGGCGGGACGATCAGGCCGGCGAGGACGAAGAAGTTGATGACCCCGTTCCACCGGCCGGGTCGACGCTGCAGGACGTAGCCGACCATGGCGGAGAACACGACCATGATGACCACGCTGCCCACCGTCAGCACGGCGCTGTTGACGAATGCCCGGACGATGCCGGACTCGCCGGTCTGGAACACCGCCTGCAGGTTCTGCCACAGCTGCCACTGGGTCGGCAGGGTGAAGCCGAGCTGGTTCGCCTCGGCCGGCGACTTCGCTGCCTGGAGCAGGACGAAGACGAACGGCACGAGGAAGACCACGAACGACACCACGATGGCGACGACGCCGATGATCCATTTGCGGGTGGTGCCCGGGCGGCGGCGGCGCGGGGTCGTGCTGATGGCGGTCACAGTTCCGGCTCCTTCCGGTTGATGAGCCAGGAGACCGGGACCATGATCGCCGTGACGACGACGAACAGCACGACGTTGCCGGCCGTCGACAGGCCGTAGAAGCCCGCCTGGTACTGCTTGTAGATCACGCTCGCGATGACGTCGCTGGTGAACCCCGGCCCACCGCCGGTCATCGCCCAGATCAGGTCGAACGACCGCAGACCGCCGATGAGCGACAGGATGATGACCGTGCCCATCGCGGGGCGGGACAGCGGCAGCGTGATGTTCCGGAAGATCGTCCAGGCGCTCGCGCCGTCGACGCGGGCGGCCTCGAAGTACTCCGGCGGGATCGCCACGATGCCGGCGATGAAGATGAGCGTCGCGATGCCGACGCCCTTCCAGATGTCCACAGCCGCCACGCTCCAGAGCGCGAGGGCCGGGTCGGTCAGCCACCCCGGTGTCGGGAGGCCGAGTCCTCCCAACACGGAGTTGATGATCCCGTGGAAGGGGTCCATCAGCGCCTTGAACGTGATGCCGATGCCGATCGTCGACACGAGCACCGGGAAGAACACGACCGCCCGGAGGTACCCGCGCCCGAGCACGGGGGACGTGAGGAGCAGGGCGAGGGCGAGTCCGAGGACCACCTTCGCCGCGCTCGTCACGAACCCGTACTCGAACGTGTGGATGAAGCCCGAGACGAGCTGCGGGTCCTGGAAGAACCGGACGAAGTTGTCGAAGCCGATGAAGGTCTGGTCGAACAGCGTCCAGCGGGTGAGCGAGAAGTAGAACCCGGCGAAGGTCGGGACCGCGAAGAACACGACGTAGAGCGCGATCGCGGGGATGAAGAACCACGCGGGGTAGAACGAACGCATCCGCTTGCGGGCAGGACCCGGTCCGGCCTTCGTGGTCTGCGGCGGGGCGACCGCCGTCGTGAGCGTCGCGGTCACCGACTCACCAGCCCTTCAGGCCGAGCTGCTGGGCCTGCTGCACGACGTCCTGGTCGTACTGCTTGGCGCCGACCGCTGCGGTGGAGATCCCGGAGCCGACCTGCACGCAGATCTTCTCGAGGTTCGGGCCCTTGATGGGGGAGAGGAACTCGAGCGCCGGCGTCGCCTTGCCGTCGTCGATGTACTTCTGCAGGTCGCCGAGCATCGTCGGCACGGAGTCCGGGAGCTTGCACGTCGAGATGACGTACGGGCCGCCGGGTGTCCCGGTGTCGTTCTGCACCTTGCAGCCGTCGGACGAGTTGGCGAACGCGATGAACTTCTTCGCCGCCGCGAGCTTGTCGCCCGTGGTCGTCTTCGGGATGTAGAGGCCGTTCGGCTCCCAGATCGTCAGGTTCGTGTCGTCCGCGTTCTGTGCCGGCAGGGCGAATGCACCGATGTCGTTCACCGCGTCCGGGCTGTCCTGCTGCAGGGTCGAGATCGCGTTCGTGAGCATCGGGTACTGGGCTCCGGTGCCGTCGGCGAGCATCTTCAGGCCGTTCGCCTGCGTCGCCGATGCGAAGTCCTCGTTCAGGAGGCCCTTGTCCTTCACCTCGGCGAGGTGCTCGAAGCCGGCGAACGCCGGGTCCTTCGCGTAGGACTCCTTGTGCGCGGTGTACTTCGTCGCCCAGTCGGCCTGCTGCGCCGTGATGTTGGCGAAGTCGCCGAGCACGAAGAGCTGGCTGGTCCAGGTGTCGCCGTAGGTCTGGATGATCGGCGCGACCTTGCCGGCGTCCTTGATCTTCTCGCTGTTGCTGATGAACTCGTCCCAGGTGGTGGGGACCTTCAGGCCGAGGTCGGCGTAGACCTTCTTGTTGTACATGACGCCGCCGCCGAAGCTCGTGCCGAAGGGTGCGCCGTACATGCCCTTGTCGGTGCTGACGACCTTCGTGAACTGCTTGTCGACGTCCTTCGCCCAGCTCTGGTCGGACAGGTCGACGAGCGTGTTGTCCGGGTTGAGCGCCTGCATGAGCGACCCGGAGTTGTAGTTGAAGACGTCGTCCATCTCACCGGTGGACAACCGCGTCTTGACCAGGTTGTCGCCGTCGGTGCCCTGCGGCTTCGTGTCGACCTTCACCGTGATGTCGGGGTTGGCCTTCTCGAACGCCGCGACGAGTGCCTTCGTCGTGACGGCGGTCGCCGTGGAGTTGTCGACCAGGTAGCTGATCTGGACCTTGCTGCCGCTGCTGCCCGTGTCGGCGGAGCCGCCGGACGAACAGGCGGCGAGGCCGCCGATGAGGACCGTGGCACCGCCGATGGCGAGCAGCCGGGTGGTCAGGGAACGTGCTGACATCCTTACCTCCTCGTAAGGCCCGGGTTGGGGGAGACCCGGGTGAAACGGACCCGGACACCGCGTCGTCGTGGTGGCCGGTCGTGCTGTTTAGAACGTTTCAATCGGAATGGAACCATGCGGATTGAAGCGTGTCAATCACCGATTCTGATTCGTTACGTGCTGGCGCGCTCCAAGTTCCGTCGGGTGCGGTTCGGCGGTGCGCCCGTGCCGCGCCCGTGCCGCGCCTGCGTCGCGCGTGCGACGCGCCGGCGACTCGTCGAGGCACCACGATGTCGTCGAAGCGCCCCGGATTCCGGCGGTGTCTCGGGCTTCTGGGGGTGCTTCGGCGGGTTGCGACCGCCGGGTCAGGCCTCGGTGCGGCGGGGGTCCTCGGGGGTGCCACGTCGCGCGGCGGCCGCACCCTCGCGGCCGAGCGTGCTCTCACGCGGCACGAGCTCGGTGTCGAGCACGACCGTCCGGTGCACGTGCTCGTCCGGCGGGTCCAGCAGCTCCGCGAGCAGCAGGTCGACCGCCCGCGCACCCATCTCCGCGCCGTGCATGGTCACCGAAGTCAGGGGGACGGCACCGCCCCACGCGACCGAGTTGTGGTCGCAGCCCGAGACGGGGATGTCCTCCGGCACGCGGATCCCGGCGGCGCGCAGCTCGGTGACGACGGCCATCGCGAGCAGGTCCGTCACGCCGAGGACCCCGTCTGGTCGCTCGGACACGGGCATGCCGGCGATGCGGACCCCGGCGTCGGTGCCCCCTGGCGGGTCGATGTCGCCGGCGTCCACGTCGACGAGGTGCACCCCTGGGTGTTCGGCGATCGCGCGGAGCACGCCGGCACGACGGCGGTGCACGGGCTGGAGTTCCTGTCGTGCACTCACGAAACCGATGCGTCGGCACCCCCGTTCGATGAGGTGCGTCGTCGCGATGTAGCCGGCCCGCTCGTTGTCCACCACGACCGAGCAGGCGTCGACCTCGGTCGGCTCGTAGTTCACGTAGACGACCGGGTGACCGTGCCGGCGGGTGAGCTCGACCTGGTCACGGGACTCCTCCATCGTCGCGAGGAGGATGCCGGACACCCGGGTGCTCTCGAGGAAGGCCAAGTGGTCGGCCTGCGCGCGCGGGTCGTTCTCGCTGCTGGCGATGAGCAGGGCGAATTCCCGTTCCCGGGCGGCGAGCTGGGCGCCGTTGAGCATGTCGCTGAACAGGGAGTTCTGCAGCGACGACACGACGAGCCCGATCGACCGGCTCCTGCCGGACGCGAGTGCACGGGCGTTCCGGTTCGGCGTGTACCCGAGGTCCGCGATGGCGGCGTGGACTCGGGCCGCTGTTGCCGCTCGGACGCGCTCCGGGTGGTTCAGGACGTTCGACACGGTCGCGAGTGACACACCCGCCCGCGCGGCGACGTGGTGCACGCTCGGCGGCCCGTCGCGTCGAGGGGGCTGCACCATCCCTCGATCGTAGACCGGCGATGCGTCACCGATCGCGGACGGTGGACTGGCGGACGACCAGCTCCGGGGTGAACTCGACCCGTTCGAGCTCGACGTCCTGGCCGTGCTCGACCTGGTGCACCAGGAGCTCGATCGCCTGCCGCCCGAGGTCCTGCGCCGGCTGCCGGACACTCGTGAGCGGCACGACGGCGGCCTCGGCGAACGCGATGTCGTCGTAGCCCACGATCGCGATCTCGTCGGGGACGGACACCGAGCCGCGCATGATGAACGCCTGCTCGAGCCCGACAGCGATGAGGTCGTTCGCCGCGAACACCGCGTCCGGCCGCTCGGACGCCGGGCGACGCTGGATCTCCTCGCCGATGCGCCGGCCCTCGAGCACGGACAGTGACGACGTCTGCAGGACCTCGAGCGAGGCGCCGGCGGCCGTGGCGGCACCGAGTGCTCCCGCGTGTCGATCGGCGACCTGCCGGATGCCGAACGGGCCGCCGACGAAGGCGATGCGCCGTCGGCCGATGTCCACGAGGTGTTCGACGGCGATCCGGCCGCCTGCCACGTCGTCGACGGACACGGATGCGAAGTGCTCGTCGTCCGCGCGACGGTCCACGAGCACGACGGCGGTGCCCTGGTCGCGCAGTCTGACCAGCCGCTCGAGGTCGTCGCCGGCGGGGGAGATGAGCAGGCCGGCGACGCGGCGCTCCTCGAACAGGTCGATGTAGGTGCGCTCGCGCTCGGTCGACTCGTCCGAGTTGCCGATGAGGACCGCGAGACCCTTCGACATCGCGGCGTCCTCCGCACCTCGGGCGACGTCGGTGAAGAACGGGTTGCCGCCGTCCAGCACGACGAGCCCGACGGTGGAGCTGCGACCGGCACGGAGCTGGCGTGCCGAGTCGTTCCGCACGAACCCGAGCTCGGCGATGGCGCTCTGCACGCGCTCGACCGTCGAGGGGGCCACCTTCTCGGGTCGGTTCAACACGTTCGAGACCGTGCCGAGGGACACGCCCGCGAGAGCCGCGACCTCCCGAACGCTCACCGTCATGCGGTCATCCTGGCATCCCGATCGTCGTTCGCGGTCGTGTGGGGCGTGGTGTCGCGGTCGCGCGCCGCGTGAAAGTACCCAAAACGCCCGCGATGGGAAGCGGGTTCGCGCGTAGGAGGCCGGAACGAACGGCCTCCTACGCGCGATTCGACCTCCTACGCGCGAAACGACACCCAACGCGCGCTACGACACCCAACGCGAAGCGGCCCCCGACGCGCGAATCGCCCCACTTGCAGGACCCCGACCACCGGGCGTATCTTCTTCGCTGCACCGTTGAAACGATTCATCGACGAACACGCACGAACGGAGGACCAATGGCGGTCCGTATCGGAGCCAGCAACACGACCGGCTGGAAGGCCACCATCTCGGTGGCCATGTCGAACTACATCGAGTCGGGCTCGATCATCGCGATCGCGACGAGCCTGGCGTTCTGGCAGGCCCAGTTCCACATCGGCGACCTCGGCGTCGGCCTGCTCGCGAGCCTCTCCTCGAACGCGTTCGGCGCTGCCGTCGGCGCCGCGATCGGTGGCCCCTTGTGCGACCGCTACGGCCGGAAGTTCATCTACACGTACGACCTGCTGCTGTACATGCTCGGGGTCGTCCTCGCGGTGTTCGCCGGCAACTACGGCATGCTCCTCACGGGCTTCATCCTGTGCGGCATCGCGGTCGGTGCCGGTGTCCCCGCCAGCTGGACCTACATCGCCGAACAGGCACCGGCTGGCAAGCGTGCCGCACACGTCGGCACCGCGCAGCTCGCGTGGTCGATCGGCCCGATGGTCGGCTTCGCGCTGGCGATCGCCGCTGCCCCGCTCGGACTCCTCGGCAGCCGGCTCATCTTCGCGCACCTGTTCGTCGTCGCCGCGGTGGTGTGGTGGCTCCGCCGTGGGCTGCCGGAGTCGAACATCTGGAAGGACGAGCGCGCGGCAACCGGCACGGTCAGCTTCTTCCACGGCGTCGGCCAGCTGTTCTCGAAGAAGATCAACCTCGTCGCGATGCTGTTCCTGTTCGGCGTCTACGCGATGTGGAACACCGTCGCCGGACAGGCCGGCATCTTCCAACCGCGCATCTACGCCGCGACCGGGGTGACGAGCGTCATCGAGCAGGACGCCCTGCAGGTCCTCGTCTGGTTCTGCACCGTGCTCACGACGTACTTCGTGTTCATGCGGTACGGGGACCGGATCAGCAGGCGTCTGCTCTTCGCGATCGGTGCCGCGCTGGCGATCGTCGTCTGGGCCGTGCTCATCTACGGCCCGGCGAACACCGGCACACTGCTGTTCTTCGCGATCGGCTGGGGCATCTCGTCCGGCATCGGCGCGCAGGCGTTCTACGGCCTCTGGACGAGCGAGCTCTTCGCGACCAGGTACCGTGCCAGCGCGCAGGGCGTGCTGTTCCTCGCCGCCCGCGTCACGGTCGGACTCCTCAGCATGTGGTTCCCCGTGCTCCTCACCGACATCGGCCTCCGCCCCCTCGGCGGGCTCATCATCGGGCTCCTCGCCGTCTCGTTCCTGGTCGGCACGATCTGGGCGCCGGAGACCCGTGGGAAGTCCCTCGAGGAGATCGAGGCCGAGCGGTACGGCACGGTGACGAGCGTCACCGGCACCGTCCGAACGGTCGACGAGCACGAGGAACGAGCGCGAGCGGCGCGCGAACCGGCGCGCCGCTCGCGAGGCGAGCGGACACCCAGGTGAGCGGGCCCACCGGACCGGCACCGGACCTCCCGTCCGTCCCGCCGCACCGGACTGGAGGCTCGGATCGCGTCACGCGCGTCTGCTTCCGACTGCAGGTGGCTGCGGAGCACATGGACGCGTACCGCGAGCGGCACGCCGCGGTCTGGCCGGCGATGCTCCGGGCCATCGCGGGGGCCGGTCGACGGAACTACTCCCTGTTCCTCGACGACGACGGCCTGCTGATCGGCTACTACGAGACCGACTCGGTCGCCGATGCGGACGCGGCCCTCGCGGCCAGCGAGGTCGCGTCCGCGTGGGAGGCCCACATGCAGGACCTCTTCGACGGGACCACCGGTCGGGCAGACCAGACGGCGCGGATCCTGCCGGAGGTGTTCAACCTCGAGGACCAGCTCGCCGCGGCGGGGGAGTAGGTCCGGTCAGGAACTGCGCAGGGTGTCGTTCGCGTCGGACGACACCGGCTCCTTCGACGTCCAGCCGTACCAACGGCCGTCGATCTCGGCCGTGATCCGTCCGTCGCCGCACGTGATCAGGTCGCTCGTGGGCAGCGACTTCGGCAGGAAGTCGGCCGTCATCGCCGGGCCGCCGTGGGTGCCGTCGACGGGCTCACACGCCGCCGTGTCGACTCCGGTCGCGGAGTCGAAGGCGATGACGTACCCGGGGTTGCTCGTGTCCAGGCGCACGTCGATGTCCTTCGCGTCCTCCGGCACCCACTTCGGCATGAACCAGGCCATGTCCTCCGAGTTCGCCGACGACGGGGCATCACGGTAGGTGTCGTAGTGGCGGTGCTGCTGCGGGAGCGACTGCTCGATCATGCTGCAGCCGGTCAGGGTGGCGACGACGAGACCCATGCCGACGACGGCGAAGGCGGAGGTGACGGCGGATCGTTCGGAGCGTGACGTGTTCATGGATCCATCGTCGTTCCGCGCGGTCGGCGGGACGATCCGGCGGTCCTCCGGATCCGGGGTGGGGGTAACCCCCGCACCTGGACCGGGTGTGGTGCCGGGGCGGGTACGGTGCCCGGCATGGCCGACGTGACGCACGCCTCCGACCTCGGCATCGACCTGTCGGACGGCAAACCCCAGCAGCTGTACCGGTGGTTCCTCGCGAGCATGCTGTTCGGCAGGCCGATCCGGCAGGAGCAGGCGGCCGAGACGTACCGCGTGCTGATCGACCACGGGTTCACGAGCCCCGGGAGGTTCGCCGGGGCCGGACGGGAGCAGCTCCGCAAGGTCCTCGACGAGGGCGGCTACGGACGGTTCGACTACCAGATGACCGACGCGCTGCACGAGACGATGCACACGCTCGACGCCGACGAGGGGTCGGTGTCCCACCTCGTGAAGACCGCAGGGTCACGCGCGGAACTCCGTGACCGGCTCGGAGCACTGCACGGGGTCGGCCCGAAGACGATCGAGATCTTCCTGCGGGACGTCCCCGACGCGGTCCTGCCCGACTGAGGCGGTCCGCGGCTCATCACGCGGACCGCACTGCGAAAGCGACAGTTTCCCGCGCGGATCTCGCGGTGAACTGTCGCTTTCGCGGGCGCTCTCGCGGGCGCTCTCGTGGGACGTGCCCGATGGACCAGCCCGCCGCGCCGGGTCACGCGTCGAACGGCACCGCCGACTCCCACGTGCCGTGCGAGAGCTCGACGGGCTCCGCCCCGGGGAGGTCGAGCACGGCCGTCGCACCGACCGGCACCGTGACGGTGACCGACAGCGTGCCGTCGGACACCGACCAGTCGATCGCGGCCTGGCCCCGTGGGGTGTCGAGCGTCGCCCCGGCGCTCGTCAGACCGCCGCCGGGCCTCGGCGCGAAGCGGATCGCCGCGTACCCGGGGGCAGCGGGGGCGATGCCGGCGACGACCCGGTGCATGAAGTCCGCGACGGACCCGAGTGCATAGTGGTTGAACGACGTCATCCCGCCCGAGTTCACGCGTCCGTCCGGCAGCAGCGAGTCCCAGCGCTCCCAGATCGTCGTCGCACCCTGCGTGAGCGGGTAGAGCCACGACGGGCACTCGTCCTTCAGGAGCATCGCGTACGCGTCGTCGAGGTGCCCGGCGAGGAGCAGCGCGTCGCAGACCACCGGCGTCCCGGCGAACCCGGTGCCGATGCGGTGCCCGTTCGACCGCACGAGCTCCGACAGCCGGGCCCCGACCGGGCCGTCCGCGTCGACGAGCCCGAACACGATCGCGATCGCCGACGACGCCTGCGAGTCGTCGATGACGGTGCCGGAGGGCGTCAGGAACCGCGCCTGCCACGACGCCTTGATCCGCGCCGCGGTCTCCGCGTACGACGCGGCATCGGAGGTGTTCCCGAGCTCGGCCGCCCACGCCGCCAGCACCGACGTCGACCGGTACGAGTACGCCGTCGCCAGGCAGTACTTGTCGGCCTTGGCTGCTGCCGCGTCCTCCGGCGGCGCGAGCGGGTCGAGCCAGTCGCCGAACTCGAAGCCTTCGACCCGGACGAGGTCCTCGTCCCCGGAAGCGAGCACGCCGTCGACCCAGGCCTTCGCCGATGCCCACTGGTCCTCGAGGAGCCCGCGGTCGCCGAACGCCTGGAACAGTCCCCACGGGGTGAGCGTCGCCGCGTCGCCCCAGACCGCCGCGTGGTGCCCGGCCGGGTCGGAGTCGGGGAGTGTCGGCACGAAGAACGGCACGCCGCCGTCCTCGCGCTGCTCGAGCGCCAGGTCCCTGAGCCACGACCGGAGCACCCCGGCGCAGTCGTAGAGGAACGCGGCCGTCGGCGTGAACACCTGCAGGTCCCCGGTCCACCCGAGCCGCTCGTCACGCTGCGGGCAGTCGGTCGGGACGTCGACGAAGTTCCCGCGCATCGACCAGACGACGTTCTCGTGCAGCTGCTCGAGCCGCGGGTCCGAGCAGCGGAACCACCCGGTGCGCCGCATGTCGGTGTGCACCACCTGCGCGACGACGTCCCCGGGCTCGAAGGAGGACACGGGCCAGCCCTCGACCTCGGCGTAGCGGAACCCGTGCACCGTGAAGCGCGGCTCCCACGACCCCTCGCCGTCGTCTCCCGGCCCCGAGTAGAACACGTCGGTGGCCTTCGCGGTGCGCAGTGGGCGGGTCGCGAGTTCGTCGTCCTGCATCACCTCGGCGTGCCGCAGCGTGACGCCGAACGGCCCGACGGGGTGGTTGCGGATCTTCAACCGACCGGGGAGGTTCTGCCCGAAGTCGAGCTGGATCGCCCCGGCGTCCCAGCGGCGCGACCACACCGGTTCGATCTCCTCGACCACGCGCACCACGGGGCCGTCGAAGGGGACGAGTGCCGCGGCGGGAGCGTCGAGCACCTCGACCGCGTCCCATGCGGCGTCGTCGAACCCGACGGTCTGCCAACCGTCGGGTTCGACCCTGCCGTCCCACTTCTCTCCGTCGTAGAGTCCGGAGAGCAGGATCCCGCCGCGCGCGGCGCGCCAGGAGTCATCGGTGCCGAAGGTCTCCGTGGAGCCGTCGGCGTACTCGACCTCGAGCTGGGCGATGAGCGCCAACCGGTCGCCGTACACGTTGCGGACACGGTCGTCCCAGGTGATCCGGCCGCGGTACCAGCCGTCGGCGAGACGAGCGCCGAGTGCGACCGTCCGCGGACCGCCGGCCAGGTGCTCGGTCGCGTCGTGCACCAGGTAGCGGACCCGGTGTCCGAAGGAGGTCCATCCAGGTGCGAGCTCCGCGTCGCCGACGCGGACGCCGTCGACGGTGACCTCGTGGAGGCCGAGGCTCGCCACCGCGAGCCGGGCGCGGACGACGTCGCCGCGCAGCGTCACCTCGCGCCGCAGGATCGGCGGCGCCTGGTCGACGCGGGTGTTCTCCCGCCACGGCGCGGCGACGAACGAGGCGGTCCAGTCGGTGTCGGACAGGAGGCCCGCCTCGACCTCCAGGGGCTCGCTCCAGTCCGTCACGGAGCCGTCCACCGCCGTGGTGCGGACCCGCCACACGGCGCGTTCGCGGGACGCGAGCGGGGCGAACGGCCACGGGACGAGGACCCCGGAGGCGTCCACCTCCGCGACGGCGCCGGCGTCGGTGCCGGCCGTGCGTTCGACGAGTTCGACCTCGGCGAGCCCCGGTTCCCAACCGGGTCCGGCCTCGGGGAGGTACCACGAGAGCCGCGGCTCGGCCGTGCCGATCCCGAGGGGTTCGCGGAGGTGTTCGACGCGGAGCCCGGTCGGGGCGAGCGGTCCCGTGGGAGCCGAGCCGAGCCTCCCGTCAGTCTCGGAACCAGCCACGCGGCGGGCTGGTGCTGTCGTCGTGTCGGTCATGCGGGGGTCCTTTCGGTCAGTCCTTGATCCCGGACATCGTGATGCCCTGGATGAACGTCTTCTGAGCGAAGAAGAACAGGACCACGACGGGGATGAGGATGATGGTCGAGACGGCCATCAGCGGGCCGGTGGCGGTGTCGCCCTGCGCTCCCTGGAAGAACGTCAGGCCGAGCGACAGCGTGTACTGGCTCGACTTCGTGAGGTACAGCAGCGGCCCGAGCAGGTCGCTCCACGAGGCGAGGAACTGGAAGAGCATCACCGCGGCGAGTGCCGGCTTGCAGAGCGGCAGGATGACCTGGACGAAGATGCGGAGCTCCCCGGCGCCGTCGATCCTTGCGGCATCGGTGAGGGCGTCCGGGATGCCGAGGAAGAACTGCCGCATCAGGAAGATGAAGAACGGGATGCCGAAGAACGTCGGGACGATGAGCGGCAGGTACGTGCCCGTCCAGCCGACGTCGCGGTAGGCCACGAACAGCGGGACCATCGTCACGTAGAACGGCACCATCATCGTCGCGATGAGGATCGTGAAGATCCCGTTCCGCCACGGCCACCGGATGCGGGAGACGCCGTAGCCGACCATCGCGCTCGACAGCGCGGCGCCGATCATCGACGGCACGCAGATCACGAGGGTGTTCCAGAAGTACTGCAGCAGCGGGAACGCCTGCAGGCCGTACGTGTAGTTGCCCGTCGTGATGGTGTCCGGGAACCACTTCACCGGGAACGCGCCGATGTCCGCCTGGGTCTTGAACGACCCGGTGACCATCCAGATCAGCGGCATCAGGAACACGACGCTGAGGACGATGAGGACGGCGTGCTTCGCGATGGCCTCGGCGATGCGGGGCCACGTGAGCTTGCGGTGCTTCGGGACGGGGCGGGTCGGGTTGACCGACCCGCGCGGTTCGCCGGCGACGGCAGCGGCCGCCGTGGGGTTCTCGATCGCGGTCATCGTGCTTCGCCTCCGTAGTACACGCGGCGGCCCATGATGCGGTACGCCAGGATCGAGACGATGGCGATGATCACGAAGAGCACCCATCCGACCGCGCTCGAGTAGCCGAGTTGGTAGTGGTAGAACGCCGACTGGTACAGGTACACGCCGGACACGAGCGTGGAGCCCGCCGGGTCGCCGTAGCCGCCGGTCATGACGAACGCCTGGGTGAAGTACTGGAACCCGGCGATCAGGCCGGTGATCGTCGCGAAGAGCAGCTGCGGGCTGATGAACGGCACGGTCACGTTCCGGAACTTCTGCCAGGCGCCGGCACCGTCGAGGGACGCCTGTTCGAGGAGGTCCTGCGGGACGCCCTGCAGCCCGGCGAGCAGGATCACCATGAGGTTCCCGACGCCCCACAGGCCGAACAGGATGAGCGCCGGCTTCGACCACGCGGGGTCGGAGAGCCAGCCGGGCCCCTGGATGCCGAAGATGCTCAGGACGTTGTTGATCACGCCGTACTGCGGGTTGAGGACGTACGCCCAGATGACCGCGCTGGCGACGATCGGGACGATGGACGGGATGAAGAAGATCACCCGGTAGATGCCGAGGCCCTTCACCCGGAGGTTGAGCAGCAGCGCGAGGCCGAGGGCGACCGCGATGCCGAGGGGCACCGAGATGACCGTGAGGAACAGGGTGTTCCCGAGGGACAGCCACCACTGGTCGTCGGCGAAGAGCTGCGTGTAGTTCTGCCACCCGATCCACTGCTTCGTGCCGCCGAGCAGGTTCGCGTTCGTGAAGCTGTTGACGGCGCTCGTGATGATCGGACCGCCGGTGAAGACGACGAGGCCGATGATCGCCGGTGCGGTGAAGAACAGGCCCCACCCGAAGGTGGCGCGCTGCCGCTTCGTCCGGGGGATCCAGTGAGTGAGCCATGATGTTCCACGGGGCTTCGGACCCCGTGTCGTGATGCTCCGTGTGACGCTCACGAGTTCTCCTTCCGGAATTCGTCGAACGCGGCGTTGACCGAGGCCTTGACCTTGGCCAGGGCGCGCTCCGGGGTGATCTGGCCGTAGATGGCCGAGCTCACCTGGATGTCGAGCGCGGTCGCGTAGGTGCTCGCGACGGGGATCGTCGGGCGGATGTTCTTCGCGGTGAGGAGGCCCTCGCGGTAGACGGCGATGTTCGGGTCCTTCTGGAACTCCGCCAGGACGGGGGAGTCGGACCAGCCGGGGAGCAGGGTGCCGTACTTGAAGTTCGACTGCGTGCCGGCGTCCGAGACGGTCGCGAACTGCAGGAAGTCCCACGCGGAGTCGTGCTCCTTGGAGTCCTTCGGGATGAAGAGGTCGTAGCCGCCGAGCCAGGTCGCGCTCCCAGGAGAGCCGAGCCCCTCCGCGTAGGGGAAGAGCGTCGCGCCGAGTTCGACCTTCGCCTTGTCCCCGCTCCGGTAGACGTTCTGCGCGTCCGTCGTCGTCATCGGCGCCATGCCGACGTTGCCGCTCGCGATCGTCGGCAGGGTCTGCGACGGGCTGGTGACGGACAGGTGGCTCGCGCCGCCGACCTTCTTCGCGTAGTCGACCATCCACTGGAGCGCCTGGACGATGTTCGGGTCGTCGGGGGTGGCCTCCATGTTGTCGTCGCTCATGAACTTCCCGCCGAAGGCGAAGCCGAACGTGAACATCGAGTTGCTGAAGCCGTAGTAGTCCCACGGCACGGTCCCGATCCGGGTGACCTGGTTGCCGCGCTTCTGCAGGATCTTGTCCGAGAACGCCTCGAGCTCGTCGATGGTCTTCGGCGGGGTCTCGGGGTCGAGGCCGGCTGACGCGAAGACCTTCTTGTTCCAGAACATCGGGAAGTTCACGTCGACGAGCACCGGCATCGCGTAGATGTCGTCCGTGGCCGTCATCTGCTTCCACACCGCCGGTGCGAAGTTGGCCGCACCGAGGCCGGCGGCCGCGATCCGGGCACCGAGTGGCTCGACGACGCCGTAGCCCGCGAATTGCGGGTACTCCTCTGGGGTGCAGAACGCCAGGTCCGGCGGGGTGCCCGCGGCGATGGCGGTCTGCAGACGGATCTGCGTGTTGCCGGACAGCGGCGCGTAGGTGACCCGGACGCCGGTGTGCGACTGCGACTGCTCGTAGAGGTCGGCGAGCTCGACCCAGGCGTTGCCGAGCGTGCCGCCCCAGATGTTGTACATCTCGACGACGTGCGCGCGGCCCGGTGCCGGGTCCTTGCTGAGCCTGAGGCCCTGCTGGTCGTCCGCGACGGCGCCGCCGGAGATCACGGTGCAGCCGGCGAGGCCGATCGTCGCGGTGCCGGCCGCGATGGCTGCGAGGAACGCCCGTCTCGACACGTCGCGTGCCGCGGGCCTGGTGGGCGGGTGTGGTGGTCGGCTCGTCATCGAGTACCTCCGGTCGTCGTCGTTGAGGATCGGGAACCGCCGGGAACTGAATCGTTTCATCGGTGGTTGCGATGAATATACGCACCCGACGCCGCGAGCGCCAGGGTTATCTCACAATGATGGAGAAATCGAAGCGCGGTCGGTTTTCACGAGCACTGCGCCGGCCTCGTACGTCGCGACCGGGTTGGCGAACGGCATCGGTCGGAGTTGTTCGGCGTCGACGAGTCGCAAGTCGGGGGCGCCGGTGATCAGCTGCGTGATCGCCTCCCGGATCTCGGCGCGCGCGAGTTGCTGGCCGATGCAGCCGTGTGGCCCGTACCCGAACCCCAGGTGCCCGAAAGCGTCCCGGTCGACGTCGAAGCGCTCGGGGTCCTCGAAGTGCCGTGGATCCCGGTTCGCCCCGACCGGTGACACGGAGACGGTCTGCCCGGCGGCGACGGTCACCCCCTCGATCTCGACGTCCTCGGTCGCGGTGCGCGGGAACAGCGTGAGGAACATCGCACCGGTCCGCATGAACTCCTCGATCGCCGGACCCACCCGCTCCGGGTCGGCTCGGAGCCGCGCGAGCAGTTCCGGGTTCGTCAGCAGTGCCACCGTCGCGGTGGCGATGAGGTACGCCACGGAGTCGTGCCCGGCGCTCATCAGCTGGAAGACGAGCCCCTCGACCTCGACGCGCGAGAAGTCCGAGGCGAGCAGGTCGGTGATGACGTCCTCGCCCGGGTCCGCCGCGCGGGCGTCGACCACGGAGCGGATGAAGTCGAACCTGGCCTGCGTGCTCGAACCCCGGACGAAGTGCTCGACGAACTCGGGCACGCGGTCCTCGTGCACGCCGATCACGCTGCAGTGGGTCTCGGCGGCGATCGGCTGCGCGTACTCCGAGAAGAGGTCGACGGGCCCGTCGTGGGCGAGCAGCCGGTGCAGGTGCCTCGCCACGCGATCGCGCACCTCGGGGCCGCGCTGGCGCACCTGCTTGACCGAGAAGCGCGCGGTGACGCCGCGGCGCATGCGCTGGTGCACGGCGCCGTCGAGTGCGAGCAGGTTCGCGGCGTCGATCGACCGGCGAGCGGCGTCGTCGAGCGGATCCTGGGGCCGTGGCGCCGGGACGGCGGCCCCGGCGGCGTCGGCGGCGGCCCCGTCGACTGTGTCGTGCGGGCGTGCCGGTCCGCGCGGCATCCGGTGCGGCACCTGACTGAACCGCGGGTCGGCCAGGATCGCCCGGGCGGCGTCGTAGCGGGTGACGATGAGCCCGACGTGCCCGTCGTCGTACGCGAGCGGCACGGCTGGTGCCTGGTCGCGCCACTCGGCGAAGTCGGGCGACGGGGTGAGCGGTGTGCTGTCGCCGGGGAGGGTGACGGCGTGGAAGGGGCATCCGGACATGGAGGTCTCCAGGAGTCAGGCGTGGGCGGGGACGGTTCGGGCGAGTTCGGCCCGGGCTCGGCGGAAGGCACGGGGTGCGGCCCAGCCGACGACGCCGGTCGTGGCCGCCCCGTCGCGTTGGACGAGCACGTCGCTGTCCTCCTGCCACGGGTCCAGCGGGCGTGCGGGGTCGAACGTGCCGACGGCCTGGATGCGGATGCCGTGCACCTCCGACCAGAAGAACGGGATCGGCGCGGCGAGCGGTTCGGCCCCGGTGATCGTCGCGGCGACCGACAGTGCCTGCTCGATGGCGTTCGTCTGGTGCTCGATGCGCGTCGATCGGCCGGTCACGGGGTCCGTCCAGCGTGCGACGTCGCCGATCGCGTACACGTCGGGTGCGGCCCTGCCGTGGTCGTCGCAGCACACCCCGTCCCGCACGGTGAGCCCCGATGCGGCGAGCCATGATGTCCTGGGGTGTCCGCCGGTGGCCGCCACGACGAGATCCGCTCGGAGGACGGAACCGTCGCCGAGGACCAGGCCGTCGATCGTGACCCCCAGCGCGCCGGCATCGGGGCGCAGGTCGACCCCGTTGTCGCGGTGCAGCTCGGTGAGCCGTTCGGACAGCAGCGTGCCGACGGTGCCGAAGGACAGCCGGCCGCTCCGACCGATGAGGGCGACCTCGTGGCCGTGGTGTCGGGCCGCTGACGTGATCTCGGACCCGAGCACGCCCGTCCCCATGACGACGACACGCTCGGCGCGCGCCCATGCGGACCGCAGCGCGACGGCGTCGTCGAGGGTCCGCAGGACGAACGCGTGCTCGATCCCCGGCAGCTCGGGCCGGACCGGCTCGACACCGGTCGCGATGACGAGGGCGTCGTAGTGCAGTCGGGCTCCGTCGACGGTCACGACGTGCGCCTCCGGGTCGAGTGCGGTCGCGGTGGCGCCGGCGAGGAGCGTGACGTCGAGACCGTCGAGTTCCGCGACCGTCCGGAGCACGGAGCGCGAGGGGTGCCACGAGCCGTCGAGGACCTGCTTCGAGAGCGGCGGCCGGGCGTACGGGGCGTGCGGTTCGGCGCCGACGAGGGTGATCGGGCCGTCGTGTCCCGCCGCACGGAGTGCCTCGGCGCAGGTCACCCCGGCGACACCGGCACCGACCACGACGACGTGCACGCTCACTCCTCGATCGTGATGGCACGCGCCGGACAGAGCGCAGCTGCCCGACGTGCTGCCGGCTCGTCCGCGGCGTCCGGCACGTCGACGAGGAGCTCGACGATGCCGTCGTCGTCCTGGTCGAAGAGCTCGCCGGCGACGAGGGCGCACTGCCCCGCTCCGACGCATGCACTGGTGTCGGCGATGATGCGCATCGTGTCTCCTGTCGTCCTCCGGTCCGCGTCGACCGGTGCACCCGACGCTAGGGCTCGCCGGGTGGTGCGCGGCATGGGCGCGATCCCCAGAACATGGACATCTCGGTCAGGCATGGCTCGCTATACGCTCGGCGTATGGACACAACGACCGAGGGCCCCGCGGTGGTCGCCGCCAACTGGTACCGCTTCCGCGCCGGTGAGCGGATCCGGCACGAGCGCGTCCTGAGCGTCTGCTTCCTCTGGGTGCTCGCCGGGACGGGCACGGTGCGCTCGTGCGGCGACCGGTTCACGCTGACGTCGGGATCCGTCCTGCGGCTGCCGTGGGGCCACGACGTCGAGTACCTCGCCGACGACCGAGCGCCGTTCCGCCTGGGGACCGTGCACGTCGTCCCACGGCACGACCGGTCGACCCCGGTGCTGCCGGCGGTCGCGCACCAACCGGGTGACCCGCTCTACGACGCCGGCGATCGCCGCGGCGACCCCGGTCGACCGCGGCAGTCCGCGGCGACCACGTCCACGGCACGACGGATCGCCTCGCTCGGCGGGTACACGGTCGAGCGGTTCGGTGACGGTCCCTTCGACGAGGGGGTGTCACGTGCACTCGGCGCGCTCTTCGTCGCCGAGGACGGGCTCGACGCAGCCGGGGACGCGGCGGTGCCGGCAGCGCTCGAGCTGATGACCGCCCACGTCCGTCGGAACCTCGACCGGCCGCTCCCCGTCGCCGAGATCGCGGCGGCCGGCGGGTGCAGCGTGTCCACCGCGGGTCGGCTGTTCGCCGCGCACCTCGGGACATCCGCGAGCGCCTGGGTCCGCTCGGTACGGATGCGGGAGGCGGCCGAGATGCTGCGGTCGAGCGGACTCCGGGTCGGCGAGGTCGCCCGTGCCGTCGGGTTCGAGGACCAGCTCTACTTCTCGCGGGTGTTCCGTGCCACCTTCGGAACACCGCCCAGCCGGTACGGGCTCGAACAGATCCGTCCGTGACGCTTGACAACGCGGTCGCCTTCCGTGAATCGTTTCAGGCGCTGAGCGCACTGCGGCGCCGGCGGATGGAGGAGCGATGGAGCCCCTGGCGACCGAGGCCGACGGACGTGTCCGGTTCACCTGGCCCGTCACGAGCCCGCAGACGGCGTTCCGTCTCGTGGTCCGGGACGGCGACGCGGTCGTGTGGGACTCCGGCCGCATCCGGAGCGTCGAACCGTGGGTCACGTCGCCGACCGGTCTCCGGTTCGCACCGTGGCGGGAACACGATTGGGAGGCCCGGATCGAGTCGGGCGCGACGGTCACCACCGAGCACGGCCGGTTCACCCCCACACCCGTCGACGACGACGCGTGGCGTGGTGCCGAGTGGGTCACGGCGCCCGGCGTCGAGGACGCCGGCCCGGCGCCCCGCGAGCGATGCCACGACGGGGCACTCGCCGCCCCGGTGCTCGAGGCCCAGGTGCACGCGGCTGCCCCGGTCCGCCGTGCGCTCCTGGCGGTGGCTGCCGGCGGGCACGTCGACGTCCGGATCGACGGACGCCTGGCCTCGGACGAGGTCCTGTCGCCCACCACGACGCACTGGGACCGCCGCGTGCAGGTCGTCGTGCACGACGTCACCGCCGAGCTCGCCGACGGGGCGGAACACCTGCTCGGCCTCGAACTCGGCCGCGGGTTCTACGGGATGACCAACGCGAACGTCTGGGCGTGGGAGCGCGCGCCGTGGCACGCGGAGCCGCGCGTCCGCGCGGTCCTGCGGCTGGAACGCGAGGACGGGGCGGTGGACGTGATCCGCACCGGTCCGGACTGGACCGCCCGGCGCGGGACGATCCTCCTGGACGACCTGTACGGAGGTGAGGTGCACGACCTGCGCCGACGCCCCGGCCGACCGCTCGCCGCACCGGCGTTGCCCGCCGTCGTCGTGACGGGTCCGGCTGGCGCGCTCGAGGCACGAGCCGAGCAACCGATCCGGGTCGTCGAGGAGCTCCAGCCGACCGACGTCACCCAGGTGGCTCCGGGGGAGTGGGTCGTCACGTTCCCCCGGGTCGTCGCCGGCTGGGTGCAGCTGCGGCTGCCCGCCGGAGCCGCTGGCGCATCGGTGCGGATCCGGTACGGCGAACGGCTGCGTCCGGACGGCCTGCCGAACGCCGACGACGAGAAGCACTACTTCGCCGACGGCTTCCAGACCGACGAGGTGACGCTCGACGAGGACGCGGCCTCGTGGGAGCCGCGGTTCTCCTACAAGGGGTTCCGGTACGTTCAGCTGTCCGGATGGCCGGAGCCGCTCGGGCCGACCGTGGCGGACGTCACCGCGCGGGTGGTCCGCACCGACGCCGAGGTCACGAGCACCTTCTCCGTCGACGACGGCCTGCTGCAGTGGATCCACGACGCGACCCTGCGGACCATGGAGAACAACCTGCACGGGTACCCGACCGACACCCCCAAGTACGAGAAGAACGGCTGGACCGGCGACGCCGCGGTCGGCGCGGACATGTTCCTGACGAACCTCGACGCCGCCGACGTGCTCACGAAGTGGGTCGGCGACCTCGCGGAGACGACCTCGCCCGGACATCCGCCGGCGCTCATCGCCCCGAACGCCGGGGTGTTCGGCGTGGACGAGCGGGCTCCGGTGTGGCACTCGGCGCTGGTGACCGTGCCGTGGGACGTGTACCGGCACACCGGCGACGTCTCGGTGCTCGAGCGCCACGTCGAGGCGATGGAGTCCTACGCGCGTTTCGAGGTCGACCGGTCGCCGGACGGCATCGCGGACACGATCCTCGGTGACTGGGTCGCCCCGGGCACGGATCCCGGTGGCGGCAATCCACCGGAGGACTCCCGGGTGCCGGCGACGGCGTTCCTCGTCCGGATCCTCGACACCGTCGCACGGGTGGACGAGGTGCTCGGGCGGGACGCGTCGTGGGCGCGTGCTGCTGCCGCGCGTGTGCGGGACGCGTTCGTTGCCCGGTTCTTGGTCGACGGTGCCGTCCGGGGGTCGGGCGACGAGGGCTTCCGGCAGTCGCACCAGGTGCTGGCGCTGGCGTTCGACCTGGTGCCCTCGTCCGCTCGTCCGGCGGTCGCGGCGGCACTGGCCGCTGATGTCCGCGCGCGTGGCGACCACCTCGACACCGGGGCGATCGGCACGAAGTGGCTGCTGCCCGTGCTCACCGACGCCGGGTACGCGTCCCTGGCGCTCGCCGTGGCGCGACAGACGACCGTGCCGTCGTGGGGTGCGTGGCGGGAGGCAGGCGCGACGTCGACGTTCGAGCACTGGGACCTGGCGGCGCGGTCGCACGGGCACTACTTCCTCGGGACGGTCGACGACTGGCTGACCGGGTACGTCGCCGGCATCCGGCCGCTCGAGCCGGGGTGGCGGCGGTTCCTCGTCGCGCCGGCGGTGTGCGGGCCGGTGGGGTCGGCGTCGTGCTCGGTGCGGACGCCGTACGGCGGGGCTGCTGTCCGGTGGACGGTGACCGGTGGATCCGTGTCGTTGTCGGTCACGGTGCCCCCGGGGACGGAGGCCGAGGTCCGGCTGCCTGATGGTCGGACCGAGGTGCTCGGGGTGGGGACGCACGCATTGACGAGCAAGCACTGACGAGCAAGCACTGACGAGCGCGCTCTGAACGGAGGCCTCCGGTCACGCGGCCCGTGCAGGCGTTGACAGTCTCCTGGTCCGACGTGCAACATGTGGAACATCACTGATCCGAGGAGGACGACGATGTTCACGAAGACCCTGACCGCCGGTGCCGTACTGACCGTGCTCGCGGGTGCGCTGCTCACCGCGGCCCCGGCGCACGCGGACCCGGGCGCACCGGGCTGCACGGTGCTCGACGCCACAGCCGACCACGTGCACGGCCTCGTCGTGTTCGACCTGACGTGTTCCGAGCCGCGCGACGTCGTCGTCGATGCGACGGCATGGCACGGGTCCGCGGACGACCACGAGCGCGTCGACCTACAGACGGTGTCGAAGCGCGTGGGAGCAGGGGAGCGATGGAGCTCGGCGCTCTCGTTCGCGACCGACACCACGCCGTCGACCGACTTGATCAGCGCACAGGTGCTCTCGTGGGTCGACCAGGGTGACACCCAGGAGCGCCCGGCGATCCTCGCCACAATCGACGGGTGATGCGCCGGCGGCGCGAATAGGGTCGGTTGCATGCAGACACCCGTTCCCGGCACGCTCCGCGTCCTGCACCTGTCCGACACCCACCTCACCGGGGACGGATCGCTGCACCAGGGCACCGTCGACACGTCGGCCGCGCTCGACGCCCTGCTCGAACGGCTCGACGTCGTCGAGGGCGTCGGCGTCGTGGTCGTCTCCGGAGACGTCTCCGAGGACGGGACCCCCGAGTCCTACGCGGCCTTGCTCGAACGCGCGGGAGGCTGGGCGGAGCGTCACGGTGCCGCGCTCGTCACGGTGCCCGGCAACCACGACCAGCGCGAGGGGTTCCGGCAGGTCCTCGCCAACGGGCACGTCCTCGGCGAGGGCGGCCGCCCGCTCATGCACACGATGGAGTACCACCCGCCGACGGTCCCGGTGTTCGGGCAGTCGCTCGTGGCCGGCCGTCGCATCGTCACGGTGGACACGAGCGTCCCCGGTGCCGGGTACGGCGAGCTCAGCGAGGAGTCACTCACCCGACTCCGGTCGGCGCTCGCCGAGGAGTCCGGTGCGCCCCACGGAGCGGTCGTCGTGCTGCACCACCCGCCGCTCCCGGCCCCGACCGCGCTGCACGAGGCACTCCGGCTGCAGAACCCCGAGGCGCTCGCGGACGTCATCCGCGGCACCGACGTGCGCGTCGTGCTCGCCGGGCACTACCACCACCACTTCGCGGGGAGCGTGGGCGGCGTGCCGGTGCTCGTCGCGCCGGGCGTCGCGAACGACACCGACGTCATCGGAGCGTACGGCGAGGAGTCGGCGTACGTCGGCACCGGTGCGCTCGTCGTGGACATCGCCGAGGACGGGTCGCTGTGGTCGACGCCCGTGCGCGTGCCCGTCGCCGGGGCCGACCAGGTCGCGGTGCACCACGACGCCGACGCGGTCGCGCGCATCGTGGCCGCCGCCGGCAAGCGCTGACGCGCTACCGGGCGCAGCACTGCGGCAGTACCCCGGACGTTCGGGAACCTCCGCGTCAGCTGGAGTATGCCGGTGCGACAACGTCCGAAGGAGCGCGTCATGCGAACCGGCAGTGCAGTGCAGTACGACCGCTACGGCGGCTTCGACGTCGTCGAGCTCGTCGACCAGGAACGTCCGGAGCCGGGCCCCGGCGACGTGGTCGTCGAGGTCTCGGTCGCGGGCCTGAACCACATCGAGCGGTTCCTACGTGAGGGCCGCCTGCAGGAGTTCATCGACCTCGAATTCCCGGCACACCAGGGCGTCGACTTCGCCGGCGTGGTCCGAGCCCGCGGTACCGAGGTCCGCGACCTGCACGTCGGCGACGAGGTGATGGGCCACGCGCCGCACGGCGGAGCGCACGCCACGTGGGTCACCGTGCCCCGCGGCGCGGTGGTCAAGAAGCCCGCGACGATGACGTTCGAGGTGGCCGGGAGCCTGTACCTCGCCGGCTGTACGGCGCTGTCCGTCGTGCGGGGCCTGCGGCTCGGGCCCGACGACACCGTCGTGATCAGCGCGGCTGCCGGTGGCGTCGGTCACATCGAGTGCCAGCTCGCGCGCGACGCCGGTGCGACCGTCATCGGGCTCGGCAGCCCGCGCAACCACGACGCCCTGCGGCAGATCGGCGTGCTGCCGGTGGCCTACGGCGACGGTGAGGAAGGCCGCATCACCGAGATCGCCGAGGGGCGGCCGATCACCGCCTTCATCGACAACCTCGACGGAGGGGACAACGCGGGGCTCTCGGAGCGACTCGGTGTCGCGGAGAACCGGTTCGTGTCCAGCGAGGACCGGCGAGACCTCGAGATCCGGTTCCTCCGTGCACCGGGCGACGACTCCGAGGCGGCCGAGATGCTCACGACGCTCGGCGACCTGGTCGAACGACACAAGGTGCAGTTCATCATCTCCGGGTACTACCCGTTCGAGTACATCGTCGACGCGTACGAGGACCTCGCCGAGATGCACTCCCGCGGCAAGGTCGTCGTCGGCATGCAGCCCGTGGAGACCGGGTCGCGGCTGCACTGGTACAAGTCCGAGAAGTCCCGCGACCTGCGGGACCCCGTCCCGCGGTCGGAGGCCAGCTGATCAGCTGAGGACGTCCTTCGTGGCGAAGCGGCCGTACGCCAGCGTGCCGAACACCGCGATGTAACCGAGCTGCAGCAGGGCGTTGCTGCCGAACGAGTCGAACGCGATCGGGTCGCGGAGCAGATCGCCGAACCCGAGCCACTGGTGTGAGAACAGGTAGGGGTGCAGCCAGTCGAGCTGCGGGAGCTGGTCGAGGACCTGGGAGACGCCGGCGAGGACGACGGTCGAGGCCATCGCGCCGACCGGGACGTTCGTCAGCGTGGACGCGAAGAGCCCGATCGCCGACAGCCCGAGCATCGACAACGTCACGTAGAGCGCGAGCAGCAGCGCCCGACCCGCGTACGACCATCCGTCGACCTGCGTGCCGGACAGCAGCGTCACCGGTCCGATCGGGAACAGCACGGCACCGATCGCCGCGCCGACGATGACGATCAGCAGCGTCGCCGCGAGGCAGAACGCGACCGCTCCGGCGTACTTCACGAGGATGAACCGCAGGCGTCCGGTCGGGGCGACGAGCAGGTACCGGATCGTGCCGTGGCTCGCTTCACCCGCGACGGTGTCGCCGGCGACGACACCCACGGTCAGCGGCAGGAACAGCGGGATCGACACCGTGAGCGCCGTGAACGACACGAACAGGCCGTTGTTCGTGATGTCGCCGAGGAACGCCGGACCGCCGGAGTCGTCGCCGGTCGTCAGCCGCACGGCGACGGCGATGAGGATCGGGACCAGCGCCAGTGCGCCGAGCATCGCCCAGGTGCGGCGGCGCCGGAACACGAGTGCCAGTTCGGAGCCGAGCAACGCGAACGGACGAGACGTCCGGGCAGGTGCGGTCGTGACGGTCTCAGGCTGCGACATCGAAGCCCTCCCCGGTGAGCGCGACGAAGAGGTCCTCGAGCGTGCCGCCACCGACCGCGAGGCCGCGGATCCGGACATCGGCACGGACGAGTTCGGTCGCGATCGTCTCCGGCAGGACCTCGTGTGGCAGGTCGGCGACGAGGACGTCTGCTCCGCCCTCGTGCCGCGGGGTGAGCCCGAGCCGGGTGAGCACCGCCCCCGCCTGACCCAGGTCCGGCGTGCGGACGGTCACCGTGCGGGCGCCGGCGGAGCGGAGGTCGTCGAGGGTGCCCTGCGCCACGAGCTTGCCGGTGCGCATCACCCCGGCGTGCGTGCAGACCTGCTCGATCTCGGCCAGCAGGTGACTCGACACGAACACCGTCGTGCCGTCGTCCGCCAGGGAACGGATGAGGTTCCGGACCTCTCGCGTGCCCTGCGGGTCGAGGCCGTTCGTCGGTTCGTCGAGCACCAGGAGTTCACGGGGCGAGAGCAGCGCGTTCGCCAGCCCCAGCCGCTGCTTCATGCCGAGTGAGTAGGCGTGCGCCTTCTTGTCCGCGGCGTGCGACAACCCGACGCGGTCGAGTGCGCCGGCGACGCGGGCCTTGCGGGTGCGCGGGTCGGACGTCGGGTCGGCGGCGTCGAAGCGGCTGAGATTGGCCCGGCCCGACAGGTACGGGTAGAACGCCGGTCCCTCGACGAGCGCGCCGACGCGCGGCAGCACGCTGTGCAACGCACGGGGCATCGGTTCGCCGAGGACCTCGATGCTCCCCGCGGTCGCGGACGACAGCCCGAGGAGCATCCGGATGGTGGTCGTCTTGCCGGATCCGTTCGGCCCGAGGAACCCGAACACGGATCCCCGCGGGACGGCGAGGTCGATGCCGTCGACCGCACGCTGCTTGCGGAAGACCTTCTGGAGACCCGTGGTGCGGATCGCGAGGTCCGCTGCGGTCGCCTGGTCGACCGGGTCCACCGCCGTGGGCTCGGTCGTGCTCACTTCGCGGCGGCGACCAGGGAGGACACCGGCACGGCGCCCGCGAGGACGCGGCCGTCATCCGTGAGGTAGACCGACACGAGCGAGGTCTGGATCGCCCGGCCACCGTCGACCGCCTTGGTCAGCTGGTCGAGGAGTGCGGTCGCGTCAGCGCCCGCGGACGAGGTGTCCGCAGTGCCCGCCGGGAGTTCGGCGATGGTGTCCCAGTCCGAACCAGCGAAGGTCGGTGCGTCCGCGCGGTCGAACGCGTGCTCGCCCGTGCCCGCGTGGTCCGTCGGCACGTCGGAGAGGTCCTTCGTGGTGACCTTCGCGTTCGACGGCGGGGTGAAGTCGAAGAGCCGGGCCGCCGGGGCGCCGTACTGCAGGCTCGTGAAGCGCACCTGGAACGCCGGGTCGGACTGCCCCTTCGCCTGCACCGTCGCGCGGAGCGGCAGGCCGGTCTGCTTGTCCACGGCGAGCTGCACGCTCCCGACGAGGTTGTCGGACGACTTCGGGGTGAGCACGAGCTGCCAGGCGTCGTGCCCGGCGACCGTCGTCGAGGTCGGCTTCGCGACCTTCGTGCTCGGGGTGATCGCGTCGATGGCCTTCGTCGCGATGTCCGACGGGGTCGCCGTGCCGTCCTCGAACGACTTCTGCGCGTCGGACGGCAGGGTCACGTGGGTGGCTTCGCGCTCCTTCGAGTCCCAGGTCCACACGTCGCTGCCGTTGCGGATCAGGTCCTGCTCGGCGAGCTGCTCCGTGACCTGCACGCGCTGCTTCGTCGCACCGTCGGCGTACACGCGGGCGGTGTGCGATGACGTCAGCATGCTGATCGCGTCGGAGGCGTTGCCTTCGAGGGACGATCCGCCGGAGCCGGTGGGGAGCTCGGGGAGTCCGAGATCGCTCGTCTGCGAGAGCTTGCCGGAGTACTGCGCGTCCGAGGACTTCGCGACGCTGGCGATCACCTCGGCGGCGGTCGGGTTCGATCCGGCGAGCGGGGTGCTCGCGGCGTTGGCGAGGGCGGGAGCGGCGATGGCGCCGGCGACGACCACCGGAGCGATGACGGCTGGCAGCCAGGCGGACTTCTTCATCGGTGGTTCCCTCTCCTCGGATGGCGCGTTCGAGACGTCAGCACACTAGGTCCGGCAACCGACAGTCCGCTGTGCACCTGACGCTCCGCGGATCGTTCGTAGACTCGGAGCTGACCGGGCGACGGTCGATGGCGGCGAAGGAGGCGGCATGCGGGCGGTGCTCGGTCTGGACATCGGGACGTCGAGCACGAAGGCACTGCTCGTGCGGGTCGACGGCACCGTGATCGCCGAGGTCGGCCGCCACCACGACGTCGACCGACCCGAGCAGGGACTCGTCGAGATGGACGCCGCCGTCTGGTGGGACGAGTTCCGCGAGCTGACGCGGGAGCTCCTCGCGCTGGCACCCGACGCAGTCGTCGAGTCCGTCGGGGTCAGCGGCATCGGCCCGTGCGTGCTCCTCACCGACGACGCCGGCGACCCGCTCCGCCCGGCGATCCTCTACGGCGTCGACACCCGGACGTCCGGCATGCTCGACGACCTGACGGCGGAGCTCGGCGGCGAGGACGTCGTCCGTGCACGCTGCGGATCGGCGCTCAGCACCCAGGCGGCCGGCGCGAAGCTCGCCTGGGTCGCGCGGAACGAACCCGAGGTGTGGGCGAGGTCCGCGCGCTTCACGATGCCCTCGTCCCGGATCGTCGAACTGCTCACGGGGGAGTACGTCCTCGACCACCACTCGGCGAGCCAGACGACCCCGCTCTACGACGTCCACACGAACGAGTGGATCCCCGAGTGGTGCGCGCGGATCGCACCCGACCTGCCCATGCCCCGACTGCTCTGGTCCGGTGACGCCGCCGGGACGGTGACCGACGAGGCGGCCGCGGCCACGGGCCTCCCGGCGGGGATCCCCGTGACCGCGGGGACCATCGACGCGTGGGCCGAGGGCGTGAGCGTCGGTGAGTCCGGGCCGGGACGGATGTTCCTGCAGTACGGCACCACGATGTTCATGATCGTCCCGACCGACGCGCCCACGTCGGTGCCGGGGATGTGGACGACGGTCGGGACGCACCCCGGCCAGCCGTCGGTGTCCGGGGGGATGGCGACCTCCGGCGCGATCACGGAGTGGCTCCGCAAGCTCGTGGACGGCGACTGGCCGTCCATGCTGGGCGAGGCCGACGCTGCCGGGATCGGGGCGAACGGGTTGCTCATGCTGCCGTACTTCGCGGGGGAGCGGACGCCGATCGCGGACCCGGACGCGCGGGGTGTGATCGCGGGGTTGACCGTGCGGCACACCCGCGGCGACCTGTACCGGGCGACGCTCGAGGCGACGGCGTACGCGGTGCGGCACAACGTCGAGGTGCTGCGGGAGGCGGGAGTTCCGGTGCGCGAGCTGGTCGGGGCGGGCGGGGGACTGCTCGGGCGGCTCTGGCCGACGATCGTCAGCGACGTGACGGGTCTGCCGCAGACGATCCCGTCGGTGACCGTGGGGGCGTCCTACGGGTCGGCGTTCCTGGCGGCGGCGCTCGTGGCGGACGTCGACATCCGGCGGTGGAACCCGCCGGTGACGGTCATCGAGCCTGACCCCGACGCGCACGCGGCGTACGGGCCCGGGTACGAGGACTACCGCGAGCTCTACGAGGCGACGAAGTCGGTCGTGCACCGCCTGGCCGCGCGCGGTTGACGCGCGCGGCACCGCCCCTGTGTGGTGGCGCGATCGCACCCCCGGACGAACATCGCGCCCCGTCGGGACGGGGCGCGATGTCCGCAGCGGGGCGCGACCTCGGCGCGACCCCGGGGAGCCCTACGCGGACGCGTCGACGCCGGCGGGGGCGCTGCCGTCGTATTCGCAGATCGCGGCGACCTTCGACGCGCTGGCGGAAGCGGGGTCGAACTCGTAGCCCAGCCACTCACGAGCGAGGCGCCGTGCGAGCTCCACGCCGATGACCCGCTGCCCCATGCAGAGGACCTGGGCGTCGTTCGACAGGACCGAGCGCTCGACGCTGAACGAGTCGTGCGCGGTGACGGCCCGGATCCCGGGGACCTTGTTCGCGCTGATCGCGACGCCGAGCCCGGTGCCGCAGATCAGGATGGCACGGTCGGCCTCACCGTTCGCCACCATCCGGGCAGCGTCCACGGCGACGTGCGGGTAGGCGGTGTGCCCGTCCGCGTCCACTCCGACGTCGGTGACGTCCGAGACCCGGTCGTCGGCCAGCAGGTCCTGCTTGATGACCTCCTTGTAGTCGAATCCGGCATCGTCCGAGCCGATCACGAGACGGTACGTCATGCGTGTGTCCCTTCCTTGTCTGCTGCACGGGTGGCGAGGACCTCGCCGACACGCGTCAGGATCATCCCCATCGAGGTGGCACCCGCGTCGGGTGTCCCCAGGCTCTTCTCCGCCAGCGGTCGGGCACGCCCGACCTTCGGCGTGAGGTCGGCGGTCTTCACGGCCTCGTCACGAGCCACTTCCGCGGCGCCTTGCCATGCGGAAGCGAGCGACTGGCCGGCCGTGACCGAGGAATCCAGCGCAGCGACGAACGGCAACAGTGCGTCGAGGAGCGTCTTGTCCCCTCGCGACGCCCCGCCGAGGTGCACGATCGAGTCCGCGAAGGCCTGCGCGGCGGCCACGACGTCCGACGCCTCGTACGCGTCCCGGTCGTCGCCGAGCGAGCGGCCGAAGGCCTCGAGCGCCGCACCCCACAGGACCCCGGAGGTGCCGCCCGCGAACTCGGCCCACGCGTCACCGGCGCGTCCGAGGACGAAGGCGACCCCTGCCTCCTGTCCGACCCGGTCGACCGCCTTGCGGGCGGCACCGATCCCCTTGACCATGCCGCGACCGTGGTCGCCGTCACCGGCGACCGCGTCGATCCGGCCGAGTTCCTCCTCGTGCTCACGGAGGAGTGCGTCGATCGCCTCGACCGCGCTGCGGACCGTCTGCGCCGCCTGCCTGGAGGCATCGGTCGCCTCCGGCACGACGGTCGCCGCCTCCTCGGCGTCGGCCACCGCCTCGGCCGGCACGAGCGCGCTGACCGGCGCCGCCACCTTGCGGTACGCGGGCGTGTACGCGTCGGCGCGCCACAGCGCTTCGAGCTCGTCGTCGAGCCACTGCAGCGTGAGGGAGCAGCCGCCCATGTCGAGGCTCGTCACGAGTTCGCCGACCTCGGGTTCGACGACCTCGATGCCGGCGTCCCGGAGCAGCGGGAGCACCCGGCCCCAGAGCAGGAACAGTTCTTCGTACTTCGTGTCGCCGAGGCCGTTCAGGATCGGCGCGACGCGCGTGCCGGCTCCGGCGGGGCGGTCGTCGAGCAGCCGCGACACCAGCAGGGACGCGAGCTCGGTCGCGCGGAGGAGTGGGACGTCCTCGATGCCGGGTTCGCCGTGGATGCCGAGTCCGAGGCCGAGGTGACCGTCCGGCACGGTGAACAGCGGCTCGGTCGCGCCGGGCATGGTGCAGCCGGCGAACGCGACGCCGATCGTGCGGGTCGCCGCGTTGGACGCGTTCCCGATGCGCTCGACCTCGTCGAGGGTGGCGCCGGAGGCGGCGGCCGCGCCCATCGCCTTGAACACCGAGAAGTCCCCGGCGATCCCGCGGCGCTTCGACTCCTCGTCCGCGCTCGCGATGTCGTCGGTGACGATCACGATCCGCGTGTCGATGCCCTCGGCGTTCAACCGCTCGGCGGCGAGCCCGAAGTTCATCGTGTCGCCGGCGTAGTTGCCGAACGACAGCACGACGCCCTTGCCCTGGTCGGCGGCCTTGGCGACCGCGTAGACCTGGGCGGTCGACGGCGAGGTGAAGATGTTGCCGACGACGGCGCCGGTGGCGAAGCCGGGGCCGACCACGCCGCAGAACGCGGGGTAGTGACCGGATCCGCCGCCGACGACGACCGCGACCTGCGGATCCGCCCCCTCGGTCGGCAGGGCGACGACGCCGCCGTGGACACCGCGCACCCGGTCGGCGTACAGCACGAGCCAGCCGGCGAGCTGGTCCTCCGCGAACTCGTCCGGGTCGTCGTGGATCGTGGTCATGTGGTGCTGTCCTTCGTGTGGAGGTGGATGGTGCACCGGGCGACGACGGGACGGCCGCCGTCGCCCGGAACTCAGTGTGCGCTCGTGGCCTGGGACGACGTTCGACCGTGCGCGCCCGTCTCGCCCTGCGGGACCTTGAGGAAGTGGATCATCACGAACGCGCAGGCGTAGAGGCCGACGAACGTCCACGTCACGGCCTGGCCGCCACCACCGAGGGCGAGGACCGCTGCCACGACACCGGTGCCGAGGAACGCCGCGCCGCCGGCAGCCGTCGTGTACATCGCCATCGCTGCGCCCTTGTGCTCCGGGGCGAGCGCCGGCATGATCGCGCCCATCGGGACGAAGCCGGCGAGCAGGCAGCCGAACACGCACCCGGCGATCACGGAGAGCACGTAGCCCCAGGTCGACCCGGCGGGGACGAGCTGCGGGACGTACCACCAGGCGACGAGGCCGATCGCGGAGCCCATGATGCCGAACCATTTGACGGTGCGCTGCCAGCCGATCTTGTCGCCGACCCAGCCGAACAGGGCGTTCACGAGGATGTTCGTCGCGTAGACGCACACCGTCATGAGCAGCCACCGGCTCTGTCCCCAGCCGCGCTCGTTCGCGATGACGGCGGGCAGGACGACGAACATGCCGAACTCGGGCGCCGTGTTGATCAGGCGGACGAGGAAGCCCATCAGGATCTTCGGGCGGGTGGCGGTCAGCCGGATGCCGCTCGTCAGCACGCGCCAGGCGCTCTCGCCCTCCGGTGCGATCCGCGAGAACCCGTTCGGCAGCCGGACGCCGAACAGCAGGATCAGGAAGCCGATCACGACCAGGCCGATCGAGGCGACCATCGCGCCGGTCTCGCCGACCGTACCGCCGCCGAAGACCGGGATCGCGCCGATCGCGAAGAGCGACCCGAGCGTGGGCAGGCCGCCGGTGAAGGCGACGTAGAACCAGCCGACGGCCGAGCCGTTGCGCTCCACCGGCGTGGTGATGTTCACCCACACCAGGAAGGCGAAGGCGAAGAGCGGGTACCCGAAGCCACGGATCGCGTAGGTCACGGCGGCGAAGGGCACGCTGCCCAGGCCGAGCGCGATGAGGAACAGGACCTCGAACACCACCCAGACCGCGAACCCGATGATCATCACCTTGCGCGGCCCGATCAGGTCGGCGAGGGCGCCGGAGATGTAGCTGCCGACCAGCGCCGCGAGGCTGTAGAACGTCACGATGGTCGCGACGGTGGCCTCGGGCGAACCGAGGACCGCGACCATGTGCGGCGTGATGAAGTTCGACTCGACGCCGTTCCCGGTCATGAAGACCAGGACGGCGAGGAAGCCGAGGGCGAGCGGGCGCGGGATGCCCATCTTGTCGAGGCGGCCCTCGACCCGGGGTGCAGTGGGCGCGCCGGTGGCACGCTGTGTCGTCGTTGACAAGTGCTTCTCCTGCTGGGTTCGTTCGTTCAGGACATCGACGGGATGATCGAGACCTTGACGCTGGCGCCGGCGGAGTCGCCGACCAGGTCGAGGGCCTCCTGGAACCGCTCGAGCGGGAACTGGTGCGTGCAGATCTCCGACATCGGCAGCGTCTCGGTCTCGATCAGCTTGATCGCCGCCGGCCAGGTGTGCGGGCCGAGGTGGGCACCGCGGATGTCGAGCTCCTTGTCGTCGGAGATGATCGACCAGTCGACGGAGACGTTGTCCTTGAAGACCGAGTACTCGACGAACGTGCCGAGCTTGCGGAGCAGGTTGAGTCCCTGCGGCACCGCGGACGGGTGGCCGGTCGCCTCGATGTAGACGTCGGCGCCGTAGCCGTCGGTGAGTTCCTTGACGCGGGCGACGGCGTCCTCGTTCGCGATGTTGATCGTCAGGTCGGCGCCGACCTTGCGGGCGAGCTCCAGCTTGGCGTCGACGACGTCGAGCGCGATGATGCGCAGCGGGTTCTTCTGACGGGCACCGGCGATGGCGGACAGGCCGATCGGGCCGGCGCCGGCGATCACGACGGTGTCGCCGAACTTGATGTCGCCGCGCTCGACGGCGTGGAAGGCGCACGAGAGGGGCTCGGCGAAGGCGGCGATCTGGCCGGGCAGGGCGTGCGACACCGGGTGCGTCAGCGCCTTGGCCGGGACGAGGACGTACTCGGCCATCGCGCCGTCGTAGCCCTTGAAACCGAACATGTCGTGCACGTTGCACATCCAGTACGCGCCCTCGAGGCAGTACTTGCACTCCCAGCACGGCACGATCTGCTCGCAGGCGATGCGGTCACCGATCGAGACCTTGCGCTTGGTGAGCGTGTCGTCGTCGCCGGAGACGATCGTGCCGACGAACTCGTGCCCGGGGATGCGGTCCTTCTCGGCCCACGCCGGGCGGTTCTCGTCGCCCCAGAACTTCGCGGCGCCGTGGTAGCACTTCAGGTCGCTCGCGCAGATGCCGACCGCGTCCGTGCGGAGCAGGAGCTCTCCGGGACCGGGTGTCGGCACGGGGCGGGTCTCGAGGCGGTAGTCGCCAGGGCCGTGGACGACGACGGCACGCATCGTCGTCGGGATGGTCGTGTCGGCCGTGGTGCTGGCCGTGGTCTGCGTCGTCGTCGACATCAGCTGCTCCTTCGTTGGGTCGCTTCGGCGTCGACTGTACACCTCTCGGAACGTTTGTCCAGAACACAATTTCTGGTAGGTTCGGCATGGCGGCACCGCAGCCGCATCGTGATCGCAAGGGAGCGCACCATGACCACCGACTTCGCCGCCGCACTCCGCCCCGGTCCGGACACCGTCGACCTGACGAACGACTTCACCGGTCGCACCGCGATCGTCACCGGGGGCGCATCGGGGATCGGCAACGCCATCGCCAGGGCGCTCGCCGAACGAGGTGCCCGCGTCGCGATCGTCGACGTCCGGTCCGACGGTGCATCGGATGCCGCCGCTGCACTGACCGGAGACCACCACGCCGGATTCGGGTGCGACGTCACCGACGAGACCTCCGTCGCACGCACGATCGCCGACGTCGTCGACGGCTTCGGGCGCATCGACGTGCTCGTGAACTGCGCCGGCATCGTCGCGCTCGCCCCCGCCGAGGACCTCGAGCCGGGTGCATGGGCGAAGACCATCGACGTCAACCTCACCGGCACCTACCGCGTCGCCCAGGCCGCTGGGCGTCACATGCTCGCCGCCGGGTACGGCCGCATCGTGAACATCGCATCGCAGGCGGCACACGTCGGCATCGACGGGCACGCCGCGTACTGCGCGTCGAAGGCCGGCGTCATCGGCATGACCCGAGTCCTCGCCCTCGAGTGGGGCGGACGCGGTGTCACCGTGAACACCGTGTCGCCGACCGTCGTGCTGACCGACCTCGGCAAGGCCGCCTGGGCGAACGAGAACGGCATCAGGCACCAGGACGAGATCCCGACCGGACGCTTCGCGACCCCGGAGGAGATCGCCGCGGCCGTGGTGTTCCTCGCCGGGGAGTCGAGCGCGATGGTGAACGGGGCCGACCTCCGCGTGGACGGCGGGTTCACGATCCGGTGACCCGCGCCGGGACTACGATCACGGTGTCCATCCGCGACGCCGGACACGTGGTCGGCGTCCACCCCGAGGGAAGGTCCCGCTCCATGTCCGCCGAGTCATCTCCCACGGACGCCGGGCGCAGCCGCTTCCCGCTCGACACGGTGTACCAGGCCGCGCGGATGTACTACCTCGAGGACGCCACGCAGGTCGAGATCGCCTCGCGCCTCGGCGTCTCCCGGCCGACGGTCTCCCGACTGGTCGCCGAGGCCAGGCGCGCGGGACTCGTCCGCATCGAGGTCGTCGACCCGTTCCAGGACGAGACCGTCGCGCTCGCCGAACGGCTCCAGGTGGTCCTCGGGCTCCGCGCCGTCCACCTCGCCGCGGTGACGCACAGGGCGACGCTCGGTGCCGACCTCGCCGCTCCGCTCGCGGCAGCCGTCGACGGCATGGCGCTCGTCCCCGGTGACGCGGTCCTGATGTCGTCCGGCCGCACGGTCTACGACGTCGCCCACGCCGGCATGCCCCCGCTCGCCGGTGTGCAGCTCGTCCCGACGGTGGGTGGTCAGGCGGACCCGATGCCGTGGTTCCAGACGAACGAGATCACCCGGACCGCGGCCGAGCGCTCCGGTGCGATCCCGGCGTTCCTGTTCGCGCAGGCGTTGCCGTCCGAGGCGATGCGCGCCTCCCTCGACGAGGACCCGGCGTTCCAGCACGTCATCGGGCTGTGGAGCCGGGCGAAGGGCGCGATCCTCGGCATCGGCGCACCCACCCCGACCCGCGACGCTCTCGCGCGGGGCGTCCCGGTCGAGGACCAGGCCTTCGACCGGGCGGCCGGTGACGTCTGCCTGAACTTCTACGCGCCGGACGGGTCGGCGATCGAGTTCCCCGGCAGCGACCGCATGGTCAGGACGTCGCGCGAGGTGCTCGCCGCGGTCCCGCACGCCGTGGGCATGGCGGTCGGCGAGTCGAAGGTGCCCAGCATCATCGGCGCCGTCCGCGGCGGCCTGGTCAACGAGCTGGTGACGGACGCCGCGACGGCGCGCGCGCTGCTCGACGCGCTGGCCTGAGCCACCCACCGGACGGGAGGCTCGTGGCGGCCCCGCCACGAGCCTCCCGTCCGCCCTGGACGCACGTTCGCACCCATCGCACCCGCCCTGGTAGGCGGAAACGCGCGTGGGCGGTCGGAAAAACTGACCTCCGACGCGCGATTCGACCTGCTACGCGCGATTGCGCCGCACGTCCCAGAGGTGGTGCACCGGGTCGTGTGCGTAGTACGTCGCGAGGCTCGCGACCGTGAACGCACTGCCGTCGGACCGCAGCCCCGTGCGGGAGAGCTGGTCGTCCCGGACCTCGTCGAACGCCCGCGCCGCACGGTGTGCGGCCTCGCCGAGCTCCCGCGCCACGACCGACGGGTCCTGCTCGCCGTAGTGGTCGGCCTCGGCGGTGGCGTCCTGGTCCCAGTTCGGGAAGGTCGGGGCGTCCTCGGCGAGCATGAGCTCCAGCCGTTCGGTCATCTTCCGGTGCACGTCGCGGACGTGGGCGCCGTACTCGAGTGGCGACCATGTGTGGTCGTCCGGGCGGTCGCGGACGCCGTTCCGCGCGAGTTCCGCTGGCCAGCCGGTGGCGTTCGCCTCGATGATCCCCGGCACGTCGCGGATCGTCACCGTGCTGCCGTCGTAGCCGCACTCGGGGCACGCGGCCTCGATGACCCAGGTCCAGTTCTTCGTGTCCGGTTCGATCGCCATGACGCGATGTTATGACCTCGTTACTCAGGTCTGTGGTTCCCCATGGACACGCGGGAGCGCGGTGACCCCCGTCCGGGTGACACGCCGTTGCCTGTGAATCACCGGCCAATGACATTTCGGTTGCTCGGTAACGTTCGACGCCGTTCACGACCGGTTGCCCGAACCGATCGAGCCCGGCGAACCGGCCGGGCGATGACCCGAGGAGAAGTGCATGGGTTCCGACCCCGGTAGTACCCCCACCCGACCGCGTCGACGGCTCCGCCAGAGCGACGTCACGGTGGTCGACAAGAGCATGATGCGCAAGGCCGTCGGCGGCATGGTCGTCGGCAACACGATGGAGTGGTACGACGTCGGCGTCTACGGCTACCTCGCCGTCACGATGGGGCGGGTCTTCCTGCCGACCGCCGAACCAGCGGTCCAGATCCTGTTCAGTCTCGGTGTCTTCGCCGCGACGTACATCGCCCGGCCGCTCGGGGGGATCGTCTTCGGGCGCCTCGGCGACAAGGTCGGGCGCCAGAAGGTCCTCGCGACCACGCTGATCATGATGGCGGCGTCGACGTTCCTCATCGGAGCGCTGCCGGACTACGCGCTGATCGGTGCCGCCGCGCCCGTGCTGCTCGTCGTGCTCAAGCTGCTGCAGGGCTTCTCGACCGGTGGTGAGTACGCCGGTGCCACGACCTTCATCACCGAGTACGCGCCCGATCGTCGTCGCGGGTTCTTCGCGAGCTTCCTCGACTTCGGGAGCTACATGGGCTTCGCCCTCGGTGCGGCGGTCGTCTCCGTGCTCCAGGTCTCGCTGGGTGAGGAGACCATGACCGCGTGGGGGTGGCGTCTGCCGTTCCTCCTCGCCGGCGTGATCGGCACCGTCGCGATCTACTTCCGCCTGCGCATCGAGGAGTCGCCGGTGTTCCAGGCGACCCAGGCCGCACAGGCCGCTGCGACCGACGCGATCGCGGAGGCCCAGGGCCGCCCGCGCAACGTCTTCGTGATGGTCAAGGAGCACTGGCGTCCGATCGTCATCGCCGTGATGCTCGTCGCGGCGTCGAACACCGTCGGCTACGCGCTGACCTCGTACATGCCGACCTACCTCACCGACTCGCTCGGGTACTCCGCACTCGACGGCACGCTGCTCACGATCCCCGTGCTCGTGCTCCTCGCCGTGATGCTGCCGCTGACCGGCAAGCTGTCCGACAAGCTCGGCCGTCGCGTCGTGATGTGGATCGGTGCGGCGACGACCGTCGTGCTCGTCATCCCGGCGTTCATGCTCATCGGCCACGGTGCGCAGTGGTCGACGCTGCTCGGTCTCGGGCTGCTCGCGCTGATGACCGCGCTGTGGGTGTCGAACCAGGCCGCGTCGCTGCCGGCGCTCTTCCCGACGAACACGCGGTACGGCGGCATGGGCTTCGCGTACAACATCGCGATCGCCGTGTTCGGTGGGACGACGCCGCTCATCGTGCAGGCGCTCCTGACGTGGACCGGCGACGAGCTGGCACCGGCGTACTTCCTCATGGCGATGAGTGTCATCGGCGCGGTCGGGGTGTTCTGCATGAAGGAGTCCTCGCGGCGCCCGCTGCCCGGGTCGATGCCGGCGGTGGAGTCCGACGACGAGGCCCGCGAGCTCGTGCTCACCCAGGACACGAACCCGAACCTCGACCTCGGCGACCTGCCGTTCGCGGCCGAGGACGCCGCCCGCGAGGCGCGCGAGCTGTCCGCCGCGCGCTGAGGGCGCGCCGGCTTGGCCGATCGCGCCCCGTGGTGAACATCGCGCCCCGTGGTGACGGGGCGCAATGTACGAAGCGGGGCGCGATCCGAGCGCGACCACCGACGGGAGGCGCGGTGCGAGTCCGACTCGCACCGTGCCTCCCGTCAGTGCGCGCGTCGTTCGTGGCCGGGCCGTGCGCCCCGACTCGGAACGACAGCACCGCTGTCGTACGACAGCGGTCTTGTCGTCGCTTGCGTGCGCGGACTGTTGCGGGCGCGGGGGAGCGACAGAACCGCTGTCGTACGACGGCGACGTTGTCGTCGCTTGCGGGCGCGGACTGTTGCGGGCGCGGGGGAGCGACAGGGTCGTCGTCGTACGACAGCGCTCTTGTCGTTCCGAGTCGGTGCCGGCCGGGGGCGAGGGGCGGCTGGGGACGGGCGGGGCGACGGGGCAGCACGGCGCGGGCGCACGCGCACGCGCGGCGCCCCGTCAGTCGCGCCCGTGCTCGTGGTCGAGCGCCGGCCACGCGGGGAACGGATCCGCCCAGGTGCGCCAGAGGTCCGGCCCCGCGAGCAGCTCGTCCGGCGTGAGCAGCGCCCCGTCGAGTGCGCGCTCGATGCCCGGGACGTCGAGCCGCTCCCCGACGAACCAGATCGCCTGCCCGATCGGGGCGTCCTCGTCCCACGACGGGTTCGCGGTGGGGTCGAGCGCGAGCATCGCGCCGAAGCTCGCCCACGAGCCGACGTGATCGGGACGAGACGCCAGGCGGAAGAACCCCCGGGAACGCAGCACCCGGCCGTTCACCCCGGCGGCGAGGTCGTCCTTGATCACGGACGCGAGCCGCCCGGGGTGGAACGGCAGGGGCTCCCGGTAGCGCAGCGTGACGAGGTCGTCCCGCGTGCCCGGACCGAGGTCCGCCCCGCTCGACAGCGCCCGCATCCACCCGGCTCCCGTCGCGAGGAGCCGCGCAGCACCCCCGTTCGACGCCGGCAGGTCAGCGGCGGAGTGCACCCGGTCGAGTGCCACGATCACGGCGTGCGGTGCCATCCGGTGCAGCAGTGCCACCAGCGCACGACGTCGACGCCCGGTCAGTCCCGCGAACCGGTCCAGGGCGATCACGGTCGAGTACTCCACGAGTGCGGCGACGCGGTCGGCCGCCACGAACGCGTCGTCCACGTCGGACCAGAGCAGGTGTGCGACGTCGTCGGCGCGGAACACGGTCACGGCGTGCCGGAGGACCCGGTCGTCGCCGTGCTCGCTCCTGGCCGCGTTCGCGAGGAGCATCCCCACCGCGCGGGTGTCTGCTCCCGGAGCGAGGGTCACGACGAGGTCGTGATCGGCATCGGGGCCGCACATCCGGTCGAGCTGGTCGGTCCTCGCGGCGATCGCCCGTGCCGCCGCGAAGGCACTTCCGGTGACGTGCATCCGGTGCCCCCGCTGCCTGCCCGGTGCACCGGACCGAGTCGTCAGTCGGGCGGCGACGCGGTCGGCGTCGACCTCGTGGAGGGCGGACACGAGCGTGATGACGGCTGGACGCATGTCGGCTAATGTACATGAAAACCGTTATCAACAAGGAGGCAACCGTGAAGGTCCGCAACTCGCTCAAGGCGCTCAAGAAGATCCCCGGCTCGCAGGTCGTCCGGCGGCGCGGCCGGGTCTACGTCATCAACAAGCAGAACCCGCGGTGGAACACGCGACAGGGCTGATCGTCCGGGTTCCGTAGGGTGGCAGCATGCGATTGCTGCTCATCCGACACGGCCAGACTCCCGCGAACGTGAACGGCGTCCTCGACGCCGAGGTCCCAGGGCCCGGACTGACGGAGCTCGGGCAGCAGCAGGCTGCCGCGCTGCCGGGGGCCCTGGCGGACCGCGGCATCGAGAAGCTCTTCGTGTCGAGCATGATCCGGACCCACGTCACCGCGGCACCCCTGGCCGCGTCGCTCGGGATCGACCCCGTGGTGCTCCCCGGTCTCCGCGAGATCGAAGCCGGCGACCTGCAGGGTGCCCGCGACGAGACCTCCGTGCAGCGTTACCTCGCCGCCTGCTACGCGTGGGCGTCGGGGGAGCGCGAGGCCCGGATGCCGGGAGCCGAGACCGGCGAGGACTTCTTCGACCGCTACGACGACGCGATCCGGCAGATCGAGGACACCGGCGTCGCCGTCGCCGCGGCGTTCAGCCACGGTGCGGCGATCCGGATCTGGTCGGCCGTGACGGCACAGAACACGCCGAACGACCTCGGTGCGAGCCGACACCTGGAGAACACCGGGGTCGTCGAGCTCGAGGGATCCACCGCCGACGGCTGGCGCCTGGTCGACTGGGCGGGCGAGCCGATGGGCGGCGACGACCTCATCGACCGGACCGCGCAGGACCCGACCGGCGAGCGGTTCTAGGTCGCGCCCACAGAACCGACCTCGCAGGCTCGGTCGGCGCTGGCGCCGCGCGCCGCTGGCGCGTCGCAACACGCGGAGCGCGCGCAGACAGGAGGCTCGGTGCCAGCTGGCACCGAGCCTCCCGTCCGTCTGTCGGCGCGTCTACGCGCGCGCCGGCGCCGCCGTCAGCGGCACGATCACACCGTGCGACTCGCGCAGCACGTCGAGGGTGCGCTGGACCTCGTCCGCACGCTCCTCCGTCGTCCATCCGAGCACCCCGGCGAGCACGTCGGCGAGCTCGTCGAGCAGGTCGATCGTGACGCCACCGACGAACGCGAGGTTCGTGCGGCGGAGCACCACGTCGACCAGGTGCACGGCGTGCTCGTACTCGGCGAAGTACGCGACCTCTGCCCGGGTGAGGGCCGGGTCGGACTCGAGCGGCTCGACCGGCCCGTCGGTGAGGACGTCGACGACCTCGGCCGCGCGGGTGCCGTAGCGCTCGAGCAGCCCCTCGACCAGTCCGGCGTCGAGTCCGTCGCGGTGCGACTTGATCCACAGTGCACGCTGGGCGTCGGTGGTCGGGAACTCCTTGCCGCCGCCGATCGCCATGCCGGTCGTGTCGACCTTGCGGGCGACACCGAGCTTCGTGGTGGCCTCGGTCGACAGGTGCGCTGCGAGGGCGCGGAAGGTCGTCCACTTGCCGCCGACGAGCGACAGCACGGTGCTCTTCGGGAGTCCGGCGATCGGGGTGTCCACGATCCGGTAGTCACGGGAGACGAAGCCGGGGGCGGTGTCCTCGTGGCGGGGGAGCGGGCGGATACCGGAGTAGCTGTAGACGATGTGGTCGCGCGTGACCTCGATCTGCGGGAACACGTGCTTGACGAGCCCGAAGAAGTAGTCGATCTCCTCGTCCGTCGTCGTGACGGGCTTCGAGGGGTCGGCGTCGATGTCCGTCGTGCCGATGAGCACCCGGCCCTTGAGCGGGTAGATCAGCACGATGCGGCCGTCGTCGTTCTCGAAGAACAGCTCACGGCCCTTCGTGGCCTCGAGCAGCTCGTCGTTGTGCACGACGATGTGGGAGCCCTTCGTGCCGCCCATGAACTTCGTCTCGCCGCCGAACGCGCCGTTCGTCAGGTCGGTCCAGGGGCCGGACGCGTTGATCACGACGTCGGCCGTGAACACGAACTCCTCGCCGGTCTCGCGGTCGCGGAGCAGGACGCCACCGTCGCGGGTGCCGGCTGCCTCGACGTAGTTGGTCGCACGGGCGGTCGCGGCGGAGCCGGTCCCGGTGCCTGCGGCCAGGCCGTCCTTGAGCACGTCGAGCGCCAGACGCTCCGGCTCGTGCACGGAGGCGTCGTAGTACGTCCCGGTGTACTTCAGGTCCTTATTGAGGGCCGGCATGTCCTCGAGCGCCGCCTTCTTGGTGCGGAAGACGTGCTTCGGGACCGAGCCGCCGTCACGCGAGAAGGAGTCGTAGATCGTCATGCCGATCTTGATGAGCATCGCGCCGCGCTCCTTGGTGGAACGCTGCTTGTGCGTCAGCATGCGCAGCGGGGCGTTCATGATGCCGGAGAACGTCGAGAAGATCGGCATCGTCGTCTGCAGCGGCTTGACGTAGTGCGGGGCGATGCGGATCAGGCCGTTGCGCTCCTGCACGCTCTCGCGCACCAGGCGGAACTCGCCGTTCTCGAGGTAGCGGATGCCACCGTGGATCATGTGGCTCGACGCCGCTGAGGCGCCGGAGGCGTAGTCGCCGCGCTCGACGAGCGCGACGTCGACGCCCTGCAGGGCGAGGTCGCGGAAGGTGGCGATGCCGTTGATGCCGCCACCGACGATGAGGACCTGTGCGTTCGGGCGCTCGGTGAGCGATGTCACCGTGCGTCGGGGCTGCGTCGTCTTCGACATGTGCGTACGCGTCGCTTTCTGGGGTCGGTTCGCTGGGTTCGAGATCGATCGTGCGCCTTCGTGAACGGTCGGGCAACTTACGTGCACGAACGTGCAGAACACCTGTGGTCCGGCCCGGAACGGGGGACGGGAGGCTCGACCGGGCTTGCAGACGCCGTGCACGTCCGTGCATGGTTGGCTCCATGAGCGATGCCGCCCAACCGATGCGCACCCAGCAGGCGCTGCGCGCCGCACACCTGTACTACCTGCAGGACCTGACGATGGACGCCATCGCCGACGAACTCGGCACGTCCCGCTCGTCGGTGTCCCGGTTGCTGAAGCACGCCAGGGACACCGGGCTCGTCGACATCCAGATCCGGTCGCCACTCGACCAGGCCGCCGCGCTGAGCCGGAACATCCGTGCACGGTTCGGGGTGCACGCGCACGTGGTCCCGGTGCCCGACCACACGAGCGACGTGGACCGGCTCGAGCGGGTGGCGCTGTCCGCCGCGCGGATCCTGACGCAGTACATCGAGTCGAACATGGTGATCGGGCTGTCGTGGGGCTCGACGGTGAGCGCCGTCAGCCGGTACCTCGTGCCGAAGACCACGCACGGCTCCACTGTCGTGCAGGTGAACGGCGCGGCGAACACCCGCACCACCGGCATCGTCTACGCGTCCGAGATCCTCCGGCGCTTCGGTGAGGCCTACGGCGCGCTCGTGCAGCAGTTCCCCGTCCCGGCGTTCTTCGACGACCCGGCGACGAAGGAGGCCCTGTTCCGCGAGCGCTCGATCCGGCGCGTGCTCGACCTGCACGAGCGGATGGACGTCGTCGTGTTCGGCGTCGGCGCTCCGCAGGCGCCAGTCCCGTCGCACGTGTACTCCGGCGGGTACCTCGACCCGGCCGACCGCGAGGAACTGGCGAAGGCGAAGGTCGTCGGGGACGTCTCGACCGTGTTCTACCGCGCGGACGGGTCGTGGCGGGACATCGGGGTGAACGCCCGCGCCGGCGGCCCCGACCTCGACACCATCAAACGGGCTCCCCGGCGCATCTGCGTGGTGGCGGGGCGCGGCAAGGCGGCATCGCTCAAGGGCGCCCTCGCGGCCGGGCTGATCACCGACCTGATCCTCGACGAGAGCATCGGGCAGGCCATCCTGCAACCCTGACGATCCGCCGATGTCGGTGGTCCGGCGTAGCGTCCACACCATGGATGATCGCCAGAGTTCTCGGTGGTTCCGGCGGCTCGCCGGCACCGACGTCGACGACGCGATCGCGTTCTTCTCGGTCGACTACGACCTCCGCACACCGACGGTCCGTCGCACGTCGCCGAAGACCAAGTGGGACTTCGCCGGCGTGGGGGACGAGCGGATGTCCCTGCGGACGACACGGTTCGGCGTCGACCTGCGGTGCGAGAGCTTCGTCGCGGACGAGTTCATCGTCGCGTGGGTCCGCGGTGGCACGAGCACGATGACGACCGGCGGCGAGAGCCTCGACCTGGAACCAGGGGTCCCGGTGGTCCTGCCCGTGGAGACCGCGTACGAACTCCACCAGCGGGACATCGCACTGAGCATGGTGCACCTCGACCGGGCATTCGTCACCGCTCTGACCGGCGACCCGGCGTTCACGTTCGAGCCGCTCCGTGCGCCGACGGCAGAGGGCATGCGGCTGTGGCGGTCGACCGTGCAGCAGCACTCGTCGACCTGGCTCGACATGGAGCAGGACCTCGACGACGTCGCCCGGCGGGACATCGCCGAGGCGTTCTCGGTCGCGGCGCTGCGGGCGTTCCCCCAGCGCGCGAGCTGGCGGGCGACGGTCGCCGGCAACGGTCCGGAGCACGAGCGACTCCGCCGTGCGCTCGAGTACGTCCACGCGCACGCCAACGAACCCATCGGCACCTCGGAGATCGCCGACGCAGCCGGGCTCAGCCCGCGTGGGCTGCAGCAGTCCCTGCGTCGTCACCTCGACCAGACCCCGGGGGAGCTCCTCCGGGAAGTCCGACTCGAAGGCGCGCACAACGACCTGCGTCGCGCCGACCGCGACGAGCTCTCGGTCGCCGAGATCGCCAGGTCGTGGGGCTTCGGCCACCTCGGCCGGTTCTCCGCCGCGTACCGGGCTCGCTTCGGGGAACTCCCGAGCGAGTCGCTCCGCAGTCGCGGCTGACGGCGCCGCGGCTCGACTCGGTACCGTTGCCCGCATGGACACCGTCGTCGCCCGACTCCGTTCCGCCCTCGACGACCCGGACGGGCTGATCGTGCGGGACGACGCCGACGCACTCGACGCCACGCGGACCGACAAGTCCGGCTGGGTCGCGACCGGACGCCCGGCAGCACTCGTCGAGGCGCGCACCGTCGCCCACGTGCAGGCGACGCTCCGCACGTGCAACGAGCTCGGGGTGGGCGTCGTCCCTCGAGGCGCAGGAACCGGGCTCGCCGGTGGGGCGAACGGCACGGACGGGTCGGTGGTGCTGAGCGTCGCGCTGATGGACCGCATCGTCGAGGTCTCGGCAGAGGACGAGCTCGCGGTCGTGGAGCCGGGCGTGCTGAACGGTGCCCTGAACGCCGCGGTGCTGCCACTCGGACTCCGGTTCGCGCCCGACCCCGCAAGCGCGGCGATCTCGAGCATCGGCGGGAACATCGCCACGAACGCCGGGGGCCTCCGGTGCGTGAAGTACGGGGTGACGCGCGAGGCCGTCCTCGGCCTCGATGTCGTGCTCGCGGACGGGCGCCTGGTCTCCACCGGACACCGCACCGTGAAGGGCGTCACCGGCCTCGACCTCACCGCGCTCATGGTCGGCTCCGAGGGCACCCTCGGGGTGATCGTCGGGGCGACCGTCCGGCTCGTCCCGGTGCCGTCGGGGGAGCCCGCGACGCTCGGTGCGGTCTTCCCGGACGTCCGAGCAGCGGCCGCCGCAGCAGCCGACGTCGTGCACGGGCCGGAACGGCCGTCGACCGTCGAACTGCTCGATGCCGCAGCGCTCGCCGGGATCGCGGCCTACCTGGGACCGGATGTGATCGCCGAGTCCGTGGGAGCGGTTCCCGCAGGCGGGGCGTTCCTGCTCGTCGAGTTCGACGGCGTGGGCGGAGCGGAAGCGGCGCGCGGAGCCGAGCCGGTCCTCCAGGCCGCCGGCGGAACCGTCCGTCGGGCGGCCGACGGCGACGAACGCGAGCGCCTGCTGACCATCCGCCGGTCGTTCCACCCGGCCATGGAAGCGCGCGGCCAGGTGCTCATCGAGGACGTCGCGGTCCCGCGCAGCCGACTCGCGGACATGTTCGACCGGGTGGCGGCGATCGGCCACGAGCACGGCGTCGCGATCCCGACCGTCGCCCACGCCGGGGACGGCAACCTGCACCCGAACTTCGTGTTCGACGGCGACGAGGTCCCGCAGCACGTCTGGGACGCCGCCGATGCGCTGTTCCGAGCGGCGATCGAGCTCGGCGGCACGTTGACCGGCGAACACGGGGTCGGCGTCCTGAAGCGACGGTGGATCGGGGACGAGCTCGGCGACGACATGGTGACGCTGCAGCGGGGGATCCGACGCGTGTTCGATCCGAACGGGATCCTCAACCCGGGCAAGGTGTTCTGACGCCGAATTCCGTGACACGGATTCGGTCCTGACCTTTCGGATGTTCGGCTGTAACACGACGGACACGCGCGAGTGGCTGGATGGTGGGCGACCGAGCCACGTCGCCCACGAAGGAGTCCGCCATGCTGATCGGCGTCCCCACCGAGATCAAGAACAACGAGTTCCGTGTCGCCGCAACCCCGGCCGGCGTCGCCGAACTCACGATGCACGGGCACGAGGTCCTCGTGCAGGCCGGAGCCGGAACCGGGTCGTCGTTCCCGGACGACGAGTACGCCGCCGCCGGTGCGACGATTGTCCCCACCGCCGACGACGTGTGGGCGCGGGCCGAGCTGGTGCTGAAGGTCAAGGAGCCCGTCGCGTCCGAGTACCCGTCGATCCGACCCGGCCAGGTGCTCTTCACCTACCTGCACCTCGCCGCTGACCGGCCGCTCACCGATGCCCTCGTGGCTTCCGGTGCGACGGCCATCGCGTACGAGACCGTGCAGCTACCCGACCGGTCGCTGCCGCTGCTGTCCCCGATGTCGGAGATCGCCGGACGGCTGTCCGCCCAGGTCGGCGCGAACCACCTGATGGCGGCGAACGGCGGCCGTGGGCTGCTCCTCGGTGGCGTCCCCGGCACACCGAAGGGCCGCGTCGTGGTGATCGGCGGCGGCGTCGCCGGCGAGCACGCGGCGACGATCGCCCTCGGGATGGGTGCGGACGTCACCGTGTTCGACATCAGCCTGCCGCGACTCCGTGCGCTCGACGCCCGGTTCGACGGACGCATCACGACGCTCCGCTCGTCGACCCACGCGATCGCGACGGCGCTGCAGGACGCGGACCTCGTCATCGGGTCGGTGCTCATCCCCGGGGCCTCGGCGCCGAAGCTCGTGACCGACGCCATGGTCGCGGACATGCGCCCGGGATCGGTGCTCGTCGACATCGCGATCGACCAGGGCGGCTGCTTCGAGGGCTCGCACCCGACGACGCACGACGACCCGACGTTCCGCGTGCACGACGCGGTCTACTACTGCGTGGCGAACATGCCGGGTGCCGTCCCGCGCACGTCGACGATCGCCCTGACGAACGCGACGCTGCCCTACGCCCTGGCGATCGCGAACCAGGGGTGGGAGGCGGCGCTCGAGTCCGACGCTGCCCTGGCGAAGGGCCTGAACGTGCACGCCGGCCGCGTCACGAACGAGGCCGTGGCCGCTGCCCACGGCCTGGTCGCGTCCGCCGCCTGACGCGGCTGCGGCGCGCCCGGTGTCGGGCGTCGGGTGCCCTCTCCCCCTTCCGCGAAAGCGACAGTTCCCCGCCGAACTCCGGCGGGAAACTGTCGCTTTCGCGGTAGGGAGCGGGCTGCCTGGCGGCACGATGTCGCCAGCGGCACGGCGGCGGCCGCGGGCTACGCGGCGCGCGCGGCCCGGGCGGCGGACCAGCCCGCGCGGGTCCGCACCGCGAGGGTGACCACCACGGCGACGACGACGACGACGGCGACGAGCGCAGCGACCGCCGTGGGCACCGACACCAGCGGGCCGTCGAGTCGTGCGACCGCGACCCACGCCAGGCCCCACCCCAGCGAGACCGTCGGAGCAAGGCGCCCGCGGCCGCTCACGGCCAGCAGGACCCCGACCGCCCCGGCGACGAGTGCCACAACGACACCCCAGACGTCCTGCGACAGCCCGAAGCCCCGGAAGCCGGCGGCCGTCAGCACCGCTGCCGTGTTCGCCGCGGTCGCGACGCACACCCAGCCGAGGTAGAGCCCGAACGTGCCGTCGGTGACGATCGCCTCGACCGTGCCGGACGGCCGCGTGCGCCGCAGGATCACGAACGTCCACGCGAGCACCGCGAGCAGGGCGACGATGATCGGCTCGCTCAGCCAGAGCAGCCCGAACTGCACGGACAGGATCCAGGCGGCGTTGAGCAGCAGGGACAGCGTCGCGGGCACCGCGAGACGGTCGTGCCGTGCCTCGTCGCCACGGCGGGGCAGGAACTGCCAGACGGCGAAGGCGATGAGCCCCACGTAGATGACGCTCCAGATACCGAACGCGGGCCCGGCCGGCGCGATGGCCGTCGACGAGGCCGACAACGCCCCGCCCGCGGCGTCCTGGATCGGCGTGCCACCTGCCGCGCCCGACCCGATGAACGAGCCGACCACGGCGACGACGGCGCTCGCCGCGATCACGATCTTCCGGAACCACCGCATGACTCATCCTTTCGTCAGCATGCTGATGACCTGCACGGTAGGCGGTCGCCACGCCGCGGTGCGCAGGCGCCGTTCAGCGGATGGGGGACGTGCGTAGGTTGGGCACGTGACCGTCGAGCTCAACACCGCCTACATCGACCGCATCGCACCGATCGCGAGTCCGACGCTCGACGACTCCTTCCGCATGATGGAGGACCAGGACGCCAGCGCCTGCATCGTCCTGTACCAACCCGACGCCGAGGAGCTCGGGGACGTCGCGGTGGCGCTCGGTCTGCACGAGCTCGCGGTGGAGGACTCCGCCGAGGGGCACCAGCGGCCGAAGCTCGAGCGGTACGGCTCGACGCTCTTCGCGGTGCTGAAGCCCGCGCTCTACAACGACCAGCTGGAGGAGGTCGAGTTCGGCGAGGTGCACGCGTTCGTCGGCGAGCAGTTCTTCCTGGCCGTCGTGAAGGCCGATCCACGTGGCCGGAACGTCGTGCCGCGGGCGCTGCAGCGGATGAGCGGCAAGCCCGGACTCGTCACGGCGGGACCGCAGGCGCAGCTCTGGGCACTGATGGACTCGATCGTGGACGACTACATCCCGGTGATCGAAGGGCTCGAGGAGGACATCAACCAGATCGAGGACCAGCTCTTCGCCGGTGTCCCCGGGGTCTCCCGACGCATCTACGAGCTCTTCGGCGAGGTGGTCGACTTCCAGCGGGCAGCGCGTCCGCTGGTCCACATGATCGAGAACATCCACCGCGGCGCCGAGAAGTACCACCTGCCGGTCGAGATGCAGCGACGATTCCGCGACGTCCTCGACCACGCCATCCGGACCATCGAGCGCATCGACACCTTCCGACAGCTCCTGCAGAACGCGCTGACGGTCGATGCCACCCTGGCGGCGCAGAAGCAGAACGACGACACGAAGAAGATCTCCGGCTGGGCGGCCATCCTCTTCGCGCCGACCCTCATCGCGGCCATCTACGGCATGAACTTCACGCACATGCCCGAGCTCTCGTGGACGTGGGGGTACCCGCTGTCGATCATCGCGATGGTGGCCTTCGCCGCGATCCTCTTCGTCGTCTTCAAGGTGAAGCGCTGGTTCTGACGAGTCCCTCTGACATACTTGCAGGACAAAAGTAACGCCGACCTGGAGCTTCGATGACGCACTCCCTCGTCCACCTGTCCACCGCCGGGGTCTCCCTCGTGCTCGACTGCACCGAGGGGCGCCTGCCGTCGGTGGTGCACTGGGGTGCTGCCCTCGGGGAGCAGTCCACCGCGGACCTCCAGGCTCTCGTGCTGGCCGGGCGGGAGCCGGTCGTGTCGAACGCCGTCGACGAGCCGATCCGACTGGCGATCCTGCCGGAACCGCACGCCGGGTGGTCGGGCAAGCCCGGCATCAGTGGTCACCGGGACGGCCATGACTGGTCGCCGAAGTTCACGACGACGAGCATCGACGTGATCGGCGAAGCCCACGAGACCGCGCCGAGCGCGGCGCACGAGAGCACACCCAGCACGGACGACGAGCCCGCGCGCCTCGACGCCGGCCCGGCCCTGGTCGTCGTCGAGGCCGCTGACGAGCACGCCGGCCTCGACGTCCGCCTCGAGATCGAGCTCCTCGCAACCGGACTGATCCGCACCCGTGCAGCAGTCACGAACACCGGCGACACGAACGACGACGATCGCCCGTACACCGTGGACGACGTCACGGTCGCCCTGCCGATCCCGACCAGGGCCCGCGAGATCCTGGACTTCGCCGGCCGCTGGGGCAAGGAGCGCACCCCGCAGCGCAGCGAACTCGTCGTCGGCATCCACGAGCGCGAGGGACGCAAGGGCCGTACCGGCGCCGACGCCGCGACGGTCCTGAGCGTCGGCGTCCCCGGGTTCGGCTTCGCCCGCGGCGAGGTCTGGGGCGTCCACACCGCGTGGAGCGGCAACCACCGTCACCACGCCGAACGCCTGTTCAACGGCAAGCAGGTCATCGGCGGCGGCGAGCTGCTGCTGCCGGGCGAGGTCCGCCTCGGCACAGGCGAGACGTACCAGGGCCCGTGGGTCTACGGCGCCTACGCGGACGGCCTCGACGCCCAGGCCCGCCGGTTCCACGACCACCTTCGGAGCCGCCCGCAGCACCCGACGAGCCCCCGCCCGATGACGATCAACGTCTGGGAGGCGGTCTACTTCGACCACGACCTCGCGCGACTCGAGGACCTCGCGGACCGCTCCGCCCGGCTCGGCGTCGAGCGATTCGTCCTCGACGACGGCTGGTTCCGGCACCGCCGCAACGACTTCGCGGGCCTCGGGGACTGGTTCGTCGACGACGACGTGTGGCCCGACGGTCTGACCCCGCTCGTCGATCACGTGCGGGCCGCCGGCATGCAGTTCGGCCTGTGGTTCGAGCCCGAGATGATCAACGAGGACAGCGACCTCGCCCGTGCGCACCCGGAGTGGATCATGCAGGCCGACGGTCGCCTGCCGATCCGGTCCCGGCACCAGCAGGTCCTCAACCTCGCGATCCCCGAGGCGTACGAGTACGTGCTCGACCGGATGACGGCGATCATCGACGAGTACCGGGTCGACTACGTCAAGTGGGACCACAACCGCGACCTGGTGGAGGCCGGGCACCGTGACGGCGGCGCGGCCGTGCACGAGCAGACCCTCGCCGCGTACCGGCTGATGGCCGCGCTCAAGGACCGGTTCCCCGGGTTCGAGATCGAGTCGTGCTCGTCCGGCGGGGCCCGCGTGGACCTGGGGGTCATCGAGCACACCGACCGCGTCTGGGTCTCGGACTGCATCGACCCGCTGGAGCGCCAGCAGATGAACCGCTGGACGATGCAGCTCCTCCCGCCAGAGCTGCTCGGCTCGCACATCGCGAGTGGCGTGAACCACACGACGGGGCGCTGGCACGACCTGTCGTTCCGTGCGGGGACGGCGCTCTTCGGGCACCTCGGCATCGAGTGGGACCTGTCGAAGGCGACCAAGGCCGAGGAGCGCGACCTCGCCGAGTGGATCGCCCTCTACAAGGACACCCGCGCGCTCCTGCACGGCGGCGACCTGGTGCGCGTCGACCAGGTCGACGACTCCCTGAACGTCTACGGCACGGTCGCACCCGACCGGAAGCAGGCGATGTTCTTCCTGGCGTCGCTCACGACACCCGAGGTCAGCCTCCGCGGCCGCATCACCTTCCGCGACCTCGACCCGGACACCCGCTACCGCGTCGACCCGGTGCTCATCGGCAGCGGCGCCGACGGCGTCCGCGCACCCGTCTGGTGGGAGGGGGAGCGCGTCTTCACCGGACGGGTCCTCGAGACGGTGGGGCTGGAAGCCCCGTCCACCTCCGCGGAGCGGGTCGTCCCGTTCCGGCTCACCGCGCTCTGATCGCGCGTTCCTGACGGACGGGAGGCTCGTGGTGACGTCACCACGAGCCTCCCGTCCGTCATGTGTGCACAAGGCCCTTGACAACCGCTTTCTTTTGCAGCGACACTAAATCCGATCCGGGACTGCCACCCGGACGGAACCGCGTTGACGAAGGAGTCACGATGGCCACCGAAACACCCCTGACGGCGCCAGCCGTCCGGCGGGGCCGGCCCGCCCGAGCCGCGGAGGCGGCCGGATCCAGGACCGCAGCACCGCGCCGACGTCGCCCCAGGAACGACCTCTGGCTCGCCCTCGTCTTCATCGCCCCCGCGGCGATCGGGTTCGCCGTGTTCTTGCTCTGGCCGACCATCCGCGGGATCTACCTGAGCTTCACCTCGTACAACCTGCTCACCCCGCCGGTGTTCACCGGCCTGCAGAACTACGAGCGGCTCGTGCAGGACTCGATCTTCTGGCACTCGATGGCCGTCACGGTCGAGTACGTGCTGCTGAACATCGGGTTCCAGACGGTCCTGGCGCTCTTCATCGCCGTGATGATGCACCGCCTGACCAAGTCCACGTTCGTCCGCGGGATCGTGCTCGCGCCCTACCTGGTGTCGAACGTCGTCGCGGCGCTCATCTGGCTCTGGATCCTCGACACGCAGCTCGGCATCGGCAACGAGGTCCTGTCCGCACTCGGCGTCGGCCGCATCCCGTTCCTGCAGAGCGACTTCTGGGGCATCCCGACGATCGCGTTCATCAACGTCTGGCGGAACGTCGGCTACACGGCGCTCCTGATCTTCGCGGGCCTCCAAGCGCTGCCGGAGCAGGTCTACGAGGCCGGCCGCATCGACGGGGCGAGCGAGTGGAAGATGTTCTGGCGCATCACCGTGCCGCTCCTCCGGCCGATCCTGTCGCTCGTGCTCATCATCACCATCATCGGGTCGTTCCAGGTGTTCGACACCGTCGCGGTGACGACCCAGGGCGGCCCGGCGAACGCCACGAACGTCGTGCAGAACTACATCTACAACCTGGCGTTCGGCCGGTTCCAGTTCGGGTACGCGTCCGCCGTCTCGGTGGCCCTCCTCGTCGTCCTCAGCATCATCACCTTCATCCAGTACCGACTCTCGCGCTCCGGCGAGAGCGACCTGGACTGACCCGGATCAGGAGAGCGTCGACGATGACCAGCACCCTGCCCCCGGTGGTCGAGCCCACGACCACCCGCGCCGTCACCACGCGTGGCGCGAAGCCCCAGCGACCGAAGCCGTCCGTCGGCCGCGTGTTCGCCTGGATCGCGATGATCGCCGTGATCGTCGTGACCCTGTTCCCCTTCTACTGGATCCTCCGGACGGCGCTGTCGTCGAACGGCGCGATCTCCGCCGACCCCACCTCGCTGCTGCCGACCGGGTTCAGCCTCGGCGGGTTCGAGCGGGTGTTCGGCCTGCAGTCCACGAAGGAGGCGCTCGCACAGGGCGGCTCCGGCGCGGCGATCAACTTCTGGCAGTACCTGCTCAACTCGGTGATCACCGCGACGATGATCACCGTCGGCCAGGTGTTCTTCTCCGCCGGCGCCGCCTACGCCTTCGCCCGGCTGCGGTGGCCCGGGCGCGACAAGGTGTTCGCGGTGTTCCTCGCCGGGCTCATGGTCCCGACGATCTTCACGCTGCTGCCGAACTTCGCCCTGATCAAGTCGCTCGGCCTCGTCGACACCCTGCTCGGGATCTCGCTGCCGTCGATGCTGATGACCCCGTTCGCGGTGTTCTTCCTGCGCCAGTTCTTCCTCGGCATCTCCCGCGAGGTCGAAGAGGCAGCCCTCATCGACGGCGCCGGCAAGGTCCGGGTGTTCTTCCGGCTCATCCTGCCGATGGCCGCCGCACCGATCGCGACGCTCGCCGTCCTGACGTACATCACCGCGTGGAACGACTACTTCTGGCCGCTCATGGTGTCGTACACCGACAGCTCGCGGGTGCTCACGGTGGCGCTCGGCGTCTTCAAGTCCCAGTCGCCGCAGTCCGGCACCGACTGGGCAGGACTCATGGCCGCGACCCTCGTCGCAGCGCTCCCGATGATCGTGCTGTTCGGCCTCTTCGCCAAGCGCATCGTCAACTCCATCGGCTTCTCCGGCATCAAGTAGGTCCAGCTCATGACGAACCCCATCACCCGCCGCGCGCTCTTCGCCGGCGGAGCATCAGCCCTCGCCCTCGGTGCGCTCGCCGCGTGCTCGTCGCCCGGCCGCTCGTCGGGCGGAGCGACCGGCGGCGCCACCGGCACCGTGTCCTACTGGCTCTGGGACTCGAACCAGCTGCCCGCTTACCAGGCCGTCGCGAAGGCCTTCGAACAGCAGAACCCCGGCATCACGATCAAGATCACCCAGCTCGGCTGGAACGACTACTGGACGAAGCTCACCGCCGGGTTCATCGCAGGCACCGCGCCGGACGTGTTCACCGACCACCTGACGAAGTTCCCGCAGTACTCCGACCTCGACGTGCTCTACGAGCTCGACGAACTCGAGGCCACCGCCTCCATCGAGGACGCCGACTACCAGTCCGGCCTCGCCCAGCTCTGGAAGGGGCAGGATGGCCACCGGTACGGCTCCCCGAAGGACTGGGACACCATCGCGATGTTCTACGACAAGAAGGCGATGGCGAAGGCCGGGGTCACCCCCGAGCAGCTGGCGTCGCTCGAGTGGAACCCCGACGACGGCGGCTCCTTCGAGAAGATGGTCGCCCACCTGACCGTCGACGGGAAGGGCAGGCGCGGCGACGAGTCCGGCTTCGACAAGAACGACGTCGCGGTCTACGGCATCAGCGCGAACGGCAGCGGCGGCGACGGGTTCGGGCAGACGCAGTGGTCGCCGTTCACCGGGTCGACCGACTGGTTCTACACGAACAAGAACCCGTGGGGGAACCGGTTCCGGTACGACGACGCCGGCTTCCAGAAGACGATGTCCTGGTACTACGGCCTCGCCGAGAAGGGCTACATGCCGAAGTACGGCGTCTTCTCGACGACGACCGGTCCGGACGTGCAGCTCGGCGCGAAGAAGGTCGCGCTGTCGTTCAACGGCTCGTGGATGATCGGCACCTACGCCAACCTGCCGGGGCTCGACATCGGCATCGCGCCGACGCCGGTCGGACCGGTCGGGCACCGCGCGTCGATGTTCAACGGGCTCGGCGACTCGATCACGAAGCAGGCGAAGAACCCGGAGGCGGCGGCGAAGTGGGTCGCGTTCCTCGGTGGTTCCACGGCGCAGCAGATCGTCGGTCGTGCCGGCATCGTGTTCCCGGCACGCCCGGAGGGCACCGACGCCGCCGTCGCCGCGTTCGAGAAGCGCGGGCTCGACGTGTCGGCGTTCACCCGGCAGGTGGAGGACAAGACCACCTTCCTGTTCCCCGTCACCCAGAACCCGGCGGACGTGCAGGCGCTCGTGCAGCCGGCGTTCGACGACATCTACGCGAACGGCAAGCCGGTCAGCACGCTGACCGCGGTGAACGACCAGGTGAACACGCTCCTGCAGCTCACCTGACGCGTTGGTCGCGTTCCGTACCGGACGGGAGGCTCGGTGCCAGCTGGCACCGGGCCTTCCGTCCGCGCGCCCCGCTCCTGCCCTCCGGGTCAGGCGCCCAGGGCGTGCATCTGGATGGCCACCGCGGCTGCGCCGCGGGCCCACTCGTTGAACCGGAACGGCTGCGCGATCACCGTCGGGGTCGGCGTGGACCAGTGCCGAGCGGCCTCGACCGAGCGGTCGAGCGCTGCCCGGCCGACCTCGGCGACCCCGACGAGTTCGCCGGAGAGCAGGACGACTTCGGGATCGACGACGTTCACGACGTCCGCGACGAGCAGCCCGAGGGCCTCGGCAGCCGTGTCGACGACGGCGCGCGCAGCGTGGTCGCCGCCCCGAGCCGCGTCGAGGAGCTCGGCCGCGGACATCGGACGGCCGAGCGCCTCGGTGCCCGCGAGGGAGATCGCCCGCGCGCTGAGCACGGCGCGGGCGCACCCGCGGTGGCCGAACTCGCACCGGAGGTCGGACGTGCTCACCGCACCGCCGAGCCGCTGGTGGCCGATGCTGCCGGCGGTCGAGTGCGCGCCGGAGAGCACCGTGCCGGCGACGACCAGGCCGAGCCCGATGCCGGCGCCGATCGTCAGGAGCGCGAAGGAGCGGTGGTCGCGGCCCTCGCCGAACCAGTGCTCGGCGTGTGTGAGTGCCCGCACGTCGTTCTCGACCGAGCACGGAAGCCCGGTCGCCGCGCCGAGCAGCGAGGCGAGCGGGACGTCCTCCCAACCGAGGAACGGCGCGCGACGGACTTCGCGCCGGTCGACCGTCGCGCCGCCGAGCGCGACACAGACACCGCGGACGCGGTCGTCCTCGGCCGTGATCGCGGCGACGACCTCCGCGATCCGGGCGACCACGGCGGGCACGTCCGTGTCCGTCAGGGTCTCCTCGCGCTCGGTCAGCACCCGGCCGCGGTGGTCGGTGGAGACGGCGAACAGGCTGTCCCCGGTGAGCTTCACGCCGATGAAGTGGTGTGCGTCCGCGTCGATGTCGAGCGGGATCGACGGGCGACCGGTCGTGGTCTGCTGCACCCCGTCACGTTCGACGAGGATCCCGGCCTCGAGCAGCGGCCTCGTGATGCGCGACAGGCTCGGGCCGGACAGGCCGAGGCGTTCGGCGAGCTCGGTGCGCGGGCGGGGCCTGCCCGGAGCACCTCGAGGACGACGGACTGCGCGCTGCCGACGAGCGGCTCCCAGCCGTGCTCCGCTGTGCCTCGGGTCTCGGTCACGTCGTCAGCCTAGGGTGCGGGCGACGGGTGTCGGACGGCGGACACTCCGGTGATCCACAGGGGTCCTCCAGGGGCTTGGCACTGATGGCACACACGGGGCCGACAGGATCGGACGCAGTGCGCATCGTGCGCCGATCGGAAGGACCTCCTCATGCAGTGCCCCAACGACCAGGCCACCCTCGTGATGTCGGAGCGATCCGGCATCGAGATCGACTACTGCCCGGAGTGCCGCGGCGTCTGGCTCGACCGCGGCGAGCTCGACAAGATCATCGACCGGGCCGCGCCTGGTTCGTCGGCCGCTCCTGGTCCGCAGGCGGTCCCCGGTGTGCCCGCTGCCCCCGCGTACGGTTCCGTGCCCGGGTACGCGCCCGGGATGGCGGTGCCGCGGAACGGGTACGCGTCGCCGGGTTCGCCCGGGTCGCCCGGGTCGTGGGACAAGGGCCGCCGAGGTGGCTACGGCCAGTACGGGCAGCCCGGGTACGGGCAGCAGCAGTACGGCAAGAAGCGCCGCGGGAACTGGCTCAGCGAGCTCTTCGACTGAGCGTCAGTGACGCTTCCGGGATCGGTCCCAGAACAGCCAGAAGAAGCCCACGCCGATGCCGACCACGAGCGTCAGCGTCTTTCCGGAGACGGAGAGCGCGTGCAGGCGCTCGGCGCGCAGCGAGCTCGTCGGCAGGCCATCGGCCATCCATCCGATGGCCAGCGAAGCTGCGAACAGGGCGATCACTCCGCTGACCGATACGACCCGCATCGTCGTCACGACACCGCTGCTCGTCTCCGTGGTACTCGACATTGCGCCGGTCGTGCCGTGCGAACGGGTCACGGCTCGTAGCGGAGCCGGATCAGCACGATCGGCTCGTCGTCGGGCACGACCACGCCCTCGGTCCGCAGCCAGAACCTGCGGTGCTGCGTCCGCCAGTCGTCGATGTCCGTGAAGCCCTCGCCCTCGGCGTCCGCGAATGCCCACGGCACCTCGGTGAAGGGCACGATCTCGACCGCCGTGACGACGACCGTCCCCGCCGGACGGTCGTCGTCGTCGAGCAGGACCAACCGCTCGCCGACGTGTTCGAGCTCCTCGCCCTCGTCGTCGTACTCGGAGAGCCGTCCGGCAGTGGCGGTCTTGGTGCCGTCGGCGACGAGCGACGTCAACCGCTGGCGGAGCGGCCCACGGTCGCCGAGCTCGAGGCCGCGGAGCTCGCCGTGGCCGGGGACGCCGATGCGGGGGAACACCAGGTCACCGTAGCGTGGCCGAGGGCAGGTCCGGGTGGCCGATAGGGTTTCCGACATGTCGCACACCGCCCACACGACACCCGCGTGGGTGATGAAACTCGTCGTCGTCACCGGGCTCGTCGGCGTTGCGGGCGGGATCGCCGGCATCGCGGTCTGGCTCGCCCTGCAGCTCATCCAGTTCGTCGCGTTCGGCTACCCGTTCGGCGGCCACCTCGAGGCCGCGGACGCTCCCTCGGGCCTGAACCGCTTCCTGGCGCTCGTCGCCGCGGGTGTGCTGACGGGCGTCGCCTGGTGGGCGATCCGCCGCTGGGGTCGACCCGTCGTGTCCGTCCCCGCCGCCGTCGGTGGCAAGCGGATGCCGTCCCTCGCCACGGTCGGCAACGCCGGCATCCAGATCCTCGCGGTCGGACTGGGTGCCTCCATCGGCAAGGAGGTCGCACCGCGCGAGATCGGCGCGTGGCTGTCCCAGCTCATCACCGCCAGGGCCGGCCTGACGAAGCGGGAGACCAAGATCCTCGTCGCCTGCGGCGCCGCGGCCGGTCTCGCCGCCGTCTACGACGTCCCGCTCGGCGGTGCGCTCTTCGCGGTGGAGGTCCTGCTCGGCGAGCTGACCTTCGCCACCGCGCTGCCGGCGTTCGCGACGAGTGCCATCGCGGCCTTCGTCGCCCGGCTCGCCATCCCGGACGAGGTGCTCTACCACGTGCCCACGACGCACCTCACGCCGTCGCTGCTCGTGTGGGCCGTGATCGTCGGACCGGTGCTCGGCTTCGCCGGTGTCGGGTTCGTCAAGCTCACCAACCGACTGCAGGGCCTCGCTCCGAAGGGCTGGCACCTCCTCGTGATGCTGCCGCTCGTCTTCGCCATGGTCGGTCTCATCGCCATCCCGTTCCCCGAGATCCTCGGCAACGGCCGCGCGCTCGGGCTCGACGCGATGAACACCTCGATGAACAGCGCCACGATGCTCGGGATGGCCCCGATCGTCGGCCTCCTCGTCCTCGGCGTCATCCGCACGATCACCACCTCGGCGACGATCGGTGCCGGTGCCGTCGGCGGCACGCTGACCCCGTCCATCGCGATCGGCGCCGCGTTCGGTGGCTTCCTCGGTGGCGCGTGGATGCTGATGTGGCCGGCGGACGGTCCGAATCTGGTGTCGTTCGCGTTCATCGGTGCGGCCGCGTTCCTCGCGACGACCATGCGGGCGCCCTTCACCGCGCTCGTGCTCGTCGTCGAGTTCACCCAGCAGGGCACCGACATCCTCATCCCCTCGTTGCTCGCCGTGTCGGGTTCGGTCGCCGTCGGCTACGTGCTCGCCCGCCGCCGCAGCGCCCAGATGGCCTGACCGGTACGTCCCGCCCGCTTGTCTCCGCCCGCTTGTCTCCGCGAACTTGTTTCCGCGAAAGCGACAGGCTGCTGCCGAATCCCGCCGGGAAACTGTCGCTTTGCCGGAAGAGACCGCATGCCGGCGCTACAGACTGTCGCTCTGCCGGACGGCTCCCGCAGCATCGGCATACCATCGGCGGCAACACGCGGGGCGCACGGCTCCGCGCCGAACGTCAGGAGCAGACGATGGCCGGGTTCGACGACATCACGAAGAAGGCGCAGGACTTCCTCAAGGACAACAAGGTCCAGGACGCCCTGAAGAGCGAGCAGGCCGAAGGGATCAGCGACAAGGTCCTCGACGGTGTCGCCGACGCCGTGAAGAAGGCCACCGGCGGCAAGTACGACGACAAGATCGACGGCGCGCGCGACACCGCCGACAAGCACGTCGGCAACGAGTAGCGCGAACCACGGTCGGACGGCCCTGCGGCGACCGGCCCGGGGCCGTCCGGCTGGACTCCTGGCGGAACAACGAGGACGATGGAGCGGTTGTCCCCGATGACAGCAGGAGGATCAAGCGCAGTGACGATCGTGGCACCGAACCAGCCGCTCACCGACGACCAGGTCGAGCGGATCAAGGCCGACTTCCCGATCCTGCAGCAGCAGGTGAACGGGAGGCCGCTGGCGTACCTCGACTCCGGGGCCACCGCGGAACGGCCACGACAGGTGCTCGACGCCGAGCGGCGGTTCCTCGAACACGACAACGCCGCCGTGCACCGCGGGGCGCACACCCTGGCCGCGCTGAGCACCGACGCGTACGAGGACGCCCGCGCGACCGTCGCCGGGTTCGTGGGTGCCGCGAGCCCGAGTGAGATCGTCTGGACGTCGAACGCCACCGACGCGCTCAACCTCGTCGCGTACGGCATCGCGAACGCCAGCCGCGGACGCGGGGGAGCGGACGCCGAGCGCTTCCGGATCGGTCCCGGCGACGAGATCCTCGTGACCGAGGCCGAGCACCACGCGAACCTCGTCCCGTGGCAGGAGACCGCCCTCGCGACCGGAGCGACCCTCCGCTGGGTGCCCGTCGACGACCAGGGGTGCTGGACCGCTGCCGACGCGCTCGCGCTGATAACCGAGCGCACGAAGGTCGTCGCGTTCGCGCACGTGTCGAACGTCACCGGCATGATTGCCCCCGTCGCCGAGGTCGTCGAGGCGGCACACGCCCGCGGCGCGCTCGTCGTCCTGGACGCCTGCCAGTCCGCGCCGCACCGTCCCCTCGACGTGCAGGCGCTCGACGTCGACTTCGCGGCCTTCTCCGGCCACAAGATGCTCGGCCCGAACGGCATCGGCGTGCTCTGGGGACGCGGTGAGCTGCTCGACGCGCTCCCGCCGTTCCGCACCGGTGGCTCGATGATCACGACGGTGACGATGGAACACACCGACTTCATGCCGGCACCCGAGCGGTTCGAGGCCGGGACCCAGCCCGTGTCGCAGGCCGTCGCACTCGCCGAGGCCGTCCGCTACCTGCAGACGATCGGCATGGAGCAGGTCCGCGCCCACGAGGAGCACCTCGCCCAGCGCATGCTCGACGGCCTCGCCGCCGTCCCCGGCATCTCGGTCGTCGGCCCCGCTGCGGGTGTGCCGCGCTCCGGGCTCGTGTCGTTCGACGTCGACGGGGTGCACGCGCACGACGTCGCGCAGTACCTCGACGCGCAGGGCATCGCCGTCCGTTCGGGGCACCACTGCGCGCAGCCCCTGCACCGTCGACTCGGGCTCACCGCGACGAGCCGCGCGAGCACGTACGTCTACACGACCGACGAGGACGTGGACCGCTTCGTCCAGGCCGTCAGCGAGATCCGTGGGTACTTCGGGGCAGCGGGGGCGGACGCGTGAACACCCTCGATTCCCTGTACCAGCAGGTCATCCTCGACCACGCGAAGGCCCGGCACGGCGACGGCGAGCTGCCGGACGCCGACGCGTCGCACTTCGAGCGCAACCCCACGTGCGGCGACGAGATCACCGTCAGCGTGCGGCTCGAACCGGGGTCCGACCGGATCGCCGGACTCGGCTGGCAGGGCGACGGCTGCTCGATCTCGATGGCCTCGGCTTCGGTGCTCACGGACATGGCCGTCGGCCGGACCGTCCCGGAGTTCCTCGCGCTCACCGAGGAGTTCCGCACGATGATGCGTTCCCGTGGCGCCGGCGAGCCGGACGAGGACGTCCTCGAGGACCTGATCGCCTTCCACGGTGTCTCGAAGTTCGTCATGCGCGTGAAGTGCGGCATGCTCGCCTGGGTCGCGGCAGAAGCCGCTGCGCGCGAGGCGACCGCGGCCCGGTAGTCCACCAGACATCGGACTGGAGGCTCGTGGCGGGGCCGCCACGAGCCTCCCGTCCGCATCATCGGTCGCGTCACGGCAGGACGATCACCTTGCCGGCGATCCGGCCGGCCGCGCCCTCGGCGTGGAGCGCCGGCAGCTCGGCGAGCGGGATGCGCCGTGTGACCTCGACGGTCAGCGCACCCTGATCGACGAGGGCCACCAGTTCGGCCAGCCGTTCCCGGTCGGGCAGGACGAAGACGGTCGCGGCGCGCACGCCACGGGACTCGTCGCCCGGAGTGGCGATGAACGCGGTCGTGCTGACCACGATCCCACCGTCGCGGACCGCTGCGACGTCAGCCGCGAACTGCTCCGGATCGAGGGGCGCGAGGTTCAGCAGGACGTCCACCTGCCCGTCGAGTGCGCCGAGTACGTCGGCCTCGGTGTGGTCGACGACCTGATCGGCTCCGGCTGCGCGGACGTCGTCGGCGCTGCGCGGGCTCGCGGTCGCGATGACGTGGACGCCGGCGCGCTTCGCGAGCTGGATCGCGTACTTGCCGACCACGCCGCCGGCGCCGACGATCAGCAGTCGCTGCCCGGCGGTGAGCTGGCCGTCGTCGAAGAGTGCCTGCCACGCGGTGAGTGCCACGGACGGCAGCGCGGCTGCGTCGGCCAGGGGGATGCTCGTCGGTGCTGGCACCCATGACTCCGCCGGAGCGACGACGTACTCCGCTGCTCCGCCGTCGGCCTCCATCGGGAGGAAACCGATGACCGCGTCGCCGATGGCCAGTGCGGTCACGCCGTCACCGAGTGCGTCGACGGTCCCGGAGACGTCGTACCCGGGGATGTGCGGGAGCTGGATCGGGATGGGGAGGAACCCGGCCCGCATGCCGTTGTCGGCTGCGTTGTACGCGGAGGCCGCGACCCGCACGCGCACCTGCCCGGCGGCGGGGGTGGGCTGCTCGACCTCGCCGTACCGGAGCACCTCTGGTCCGCCGACCTCGGAGAACTGGACTGCCTGCATGATCGTGCCTTTCGTCAAGTGCTTCGAATTCGAAGTTGTTTGAACTGTAGCACTGCTTCGAATTCGAATCAACAGGTAGGATCGGAGCATGACGGAAACGCCTGCTGCCCTCACGTCGACGCAACTCGGCGCCTACCTCGCCTTCACCGAGGTCGGAGCGCTGCTGCGGCCCGCGGTGGAGCGACAGCTGAAGGACGTCGGGCAGCTCAGCTACGTGCAGTTCCAGCTCCTCGCCCGGCTCGGCGACGCGCCGGACGGGCACCTGCGCATGACGGACCTGGCGGACGGCGTCGTCTACAGCCGGAGCGGGTTGACGTACCAGGCGCAGTTGCTCGAGCAGCGCGGGCTCGTCACCCGCGGACCGTCCCCGGATGACGAGCGCAGCACCGTCGTGACGCTCACGGCGGCCGGCCGCGATGTCCTCGCCGCGGTCTTCCCGGGGCACATCGCCACGGTGCACGGGCTGCTCTTCGCACACCTCACGGATGATGACGCCGCCGAGCTCGCACGGATCCTCGGACGGGTCAGCGCGGAGCTCCGGGCGGCGCCGCCACGGTCAGCGGTTCGACGCCGAGGACGTTGACGCTCGGCTCGTCCCCCTCGTCCGGGGGACATGACTGGTCCTCGATTCGTCCGACTGTCTGAGCGGACGAACAGGTCTAGCTTCTGTTGCGTGCGGCAACGTCGCCGCACATCGACGAATCGAGCATCATGCAACGACGGATGAAGCAGCTCGTCGCGATCGCCCTGAGCGCCGGTGTCGTGGGGGCACTGGCCCCGGCGATCTCGGCTCAGGCGGTCACCACGAGCGACACCCCCGACTTCGGGAGCAGCGTCAAGGTCTACGACCCCTCGGTGCCGGCATCGACCATCCAGGCCGACGTCGACGCCGCCTTCAACGCCCAGCTCCGTAACCCGAGCGCGCAGTTCGGATCGCAGCGGTACGCGTTCCTCTTCAAGCCCGGCAGTTACGGGCGTGTCTGGGCGAACCTCGGGTTCTACACCTCGGTCGCCGGGCTCGGGAAGAACCCCGACGACGTCACCATCAACGGCGCGGTCAACGTCGACTCCGGATGGAACGCCGGCGACGAGAAGAACGCGACGCAGAACTTCTGGCGATCGGTCGAGAACGTGAAGATCGCACCGGAGGGCGGCACCGACCGGTGGGCGGTGTCGCAGGCCGCGCCGATGCGTCGCGTCCACATCGCGGGCAACCTGACGATGGGGCCGTCGAACCAGGACGGCGGACAGGGGTACTCCTCCGGCGGGTACATCGCCGACTCGAAGGTCGACGGCACCGTCACGAGCGGGTCGCAGCAGCAGTGGTACACCCGAAACTCCACGATCGGGTCGTGGCAGGGCGGCAACTGGAACATGACCTTCTCGGGCGTGAACGGCGCCCCGGCGAGCGACTTCTCGAAGAGCTACACGACCCTCGCGACGACGCCGACCACGCGCGAGAAGCCCTACCTGTACGTGGACTCCTCGAACAAGTACCACGTGTTCGTGCCGTCGCTCCGGCAGAACTCCTCGGGTGTGACCTGGCCGAACACCGCGGGCACCGACATCCCGATGCGGAACTTCTACGTCGCGCACCCCGGTGACTCCGCGGCGACGATCAACAGCGCGCTGTCCCAGGGGCTCAACCTGTTCTTCACGCCGGGCACCTACCAGCTCGACGCGCCGATCAGCGTGACCCGTGCGGACACCGTCGTGACGGGCATCGGGTTCTCGACGCTCGTGCCGACGAAGGGCAACGCCGTCCTGACCTCGACCGACGTCCCGGGAGTGAACGTCTCGAACCTCGTCGTCGACGCCGGTACGCAGAACAGTGCCCAGCTCGTCCGGCTGGGCACCTCCGGCTCGCACGTCGACCACGTCGGCGACCCGCAGAGCATCCAGGACGTGTTCTTCCGCGTCGGGTCGAGCATCCAGGGGAAGGCCTCGACCACGCTGCAGGTGAACGCGGACGACACCCTCGTCGACCACATCTGGGCGTGGCGGGCCGACCACGGCGGCGCGGCGACCGGTTGGACGGTGAACACCGGCGCGACCGGCGTCGAGGTCAACGGTGACGACGTCCTCGCCACCGGCCTCTTCGTCGAGCACTACCAGAAGTACGAAGTCCAGTGGAACGGCAACAACGGGAAGACCATCTTCTTCCAGAACGAGATGCCGTACGACGTGCCCGACAACGCGTCGTGGCAGAGCCCGACCGGCGCCGGGTACGCCGCGTACAAGGTGGCGTCGACCGTCACGAAGCACGAGATCTGGGGCGGCGGCGTCTACTGCTTCTTCAACACGAACCCGGCCGTGCACGCCGATCGTGCGTTCGAGGTCCCGCAGACGGCCGGCGTCCGTGCGCACGGACTGGTGACGGTCTCCCTCGGCGACACCGGCACCATCTCGAGCGTCATCAACGGCGTCGGGGGAGCGGTCCCCACACCTGCGGGCAACACGGCGCCCAACCGACTGGCGTCGTACAACTGAGGAGGTCCGAGGACATGACACGCAACAGGAAGCGACGGACGGTCGCACTCGTGCTCGCGGGAACGGCCGCGGTCGCGCTCGGCGTCACACCGGCCGTCACCGCGAGCGGCCCGGCAAACGCCGCGAACGGTGACGTCATCTGGTCGCAGGACTTCGACGGCACTGCGGGGAGCGCGCCGGACCGTTCCGTCTGGACGAACGAGACGGGTGGCGGTGGCTGGGGCAACGACGAGCTCGAGAACTACACGGACTCACGCGACAACTCCGCGCTCGACGGCCAGGGCAACCTCGTCATCACGGCGAAGCGCGAGGCCGACGGGTCCTACACGAGTGCTCGGCTGACCACGCAGGGGAAGTACACACCCCGGTACGGCCGGATCGAGGCGCGCATCCAGATCCCGCGTGGGCAGGGCATCTGGCCGGCGTTCTGGATGCTCGGCTCGGACCTGCCCCAGGTCGGGTGGCCGAACTCCGGCGAGATCGACGTGATGGAGAACGTCGGGTACGAACCGGCGACCGTGCACGGCACCGTCCACGGGCCGGGCTACTCCGGTGGGCAGGGGATCACGTCGAGCTACCAGCACCCGCAGGGGTGGTCGTTCGCGGACACCTTCCACACGTTCGCGGTGGACTGGAAGCCCGGGTCGATCACCTGGTCCGTCGACGGAATCGACTACAAGACGGTGACGACGGCGGACACCGGCAGCAACCCGTGGGTGTTCGACAAGCCGTTCTTCATCGTGCTGAACCTGGCGGTCGGCGGGAACTGGCCGGGGTACCCCGACGGGTCCACGCAGTTCCCGCAGCAGATGAAGGTCGACTACGTCCGCGTGATCGACAACTCGTGAGCAGTGGTCCGGCGGTGATGAGCGGTCGCCGCCGGACCCGCTCCGGCTGCGTCAGGCGGCGTGGCGGCCCAGGGTGATCCGCTCCTCCGGCAGATCGTGCAGGTCCCGCCCGCGGAACCACCGGAGCAGCCAGTCCGCGGGGGACCCGGCCAGGTCGGCCGGCAGCGGTGAGCGGTCCGCGAGGAAGCTGCTGAAGCCCGGTTCGTCCCGGACGTCGGAGTCGGACGGTGCGGCGAACGCCATGGCCCAGCCGTCGAAGCGGCGCGCGGTGACGGCCTCACGCGAGAGGGTCTTGACCTCGCGGTGCCGGGGGTCGCGCTCGATCGCACGGAACCGGTCCTCGACACTCCACACCGGGCCCTCCAGGACCTGCAGGAACCGACCACCCTTCGCGAGCAGCAGACCGGACACGCCGAGTGCGTCGTTCCGCAGGCGTGCTTCCCGGAGCATCGCGACCAGGTCGGCATCGGTCATCTCGTCGGCGGCGACGGACATGTACACGAGTGAGGTCAGTGCAGTCATCACCACGAGTCTGTGTCCGGGAGCGCGCTGGTGCAACAACCGGCCGGATCGCGCGTCCGAGTGCGGACCCGGTGTCCCGACGCGGTCCGCCCGTCAGGTCAGCGCCGTGAAGGACGCGTCCCGGACCAGGACGGATCCGGCCCCGTCGTCCACCTGCTGGTCGGGGTCACTCGAGAGGCCGAGGGACCACGTCCCGCCGCCCGGCTTCTCCGGCAGCGTGAACTCGACGGTCGTCTCCGAGGTGTTCAACAGCACCGCCACCGCGTCGGAACCGTGCTCGAGCACGAGCATCACGGCCCGGTTGCCGGCGTCGGCCCAGTCGGCGTCCTCGAAGCCGGCGTTGTCCGCGCGCAGGACCGAGACGGTTGAATCGGAATCGCCGGGTGCGGTTCGGTACCACTCCGGGCGCAGCGCGGCGTGCTGCTTGCGGAACGCGATCGCCGAGCGGGTGAAGGCCAGCAGGTCCCGGTCGGCAGCCGTCCAGTCGAACCACGAGATCTCGTCGTCGTGGCAGTACGCGTTGTTGTTGCCGCCCTGCGACCGGGCGATCTCGTCGCCGCCCAGGATCATCGGGACCCCGGCCGACAGCAGGAGCGTGCCGAGGAAGTTCCGACGCTGCCGGTCGCGGTAGTCGTTCACCGCGCCGTCGTCGGTCGGCCCCTCGATGCCGCCGTTGAACGAGGTGTTGTTGCTCTCGCCGTCCTCGTTGTCCTCGCCGTTGGCCTCGTTGTGCTTCTCGGCGTACATCGTCAGGTCGGCGAGCGTGAAGCCGTCGTGCGCGGTCACGAAGTCGACCGAGCACACCGGCGCCCGCCGCGAGCCCTCGTACACGTCCGGGCTGCCCAGGAAGCGCTGGACCGCGTCACCGAGGACGCCCTCGTCGCCGCGCCAGAACGCGCGCATGTCATCGCGGTACTTGCCGTTCCACTCGGACCACTCGGCCGGGAACCCGCCGACCTGGTACCCAGCGGTGTCCCACGGCTCGGCGATCATCTTCACCCCGCGGAGCACCGGGTCCTGGTGGATGATGTCGAGGAACGCGGAGCGGCGGCTCGCCTCGTTGTCCTGGCGGGTCAGCGTCGTCGCGAGGTCGAAGCGGAAGCCGTCGACGTGCATCTCCTCGACCCAGTAGCGGAGCGAGTCCGCGATCAGTCCGAGCGCGGCGGGGTGTGCGACGTTGAGGGAGTTGCCGGTGCCGGTGGTGTCGAAGTAGCTCGAACCGTCGTCTTCGACCAGGCGGTAGTACGACGGGTTGTCGATGCCCTTGAACGACAGCGTCGGGCCCATGTGGTTGCCCTCGGCGGTGTGGTTGTAGACGACGTCCATGATGACCTCGAGACCCGCGGCGTGCATGGCCTTGACCATCTGCTTGAACTCCGCGACCTGCTGTCCGGCCGTACCCGAGGACGCGTACTCGTCGTGCGGCGCGAAGAAGCCGATCGAGTTGTAGCCCCAGTAGTTGCGCAGCCCCTTGTCGGCGAGCGTCGAGTCCTGCACGAACTGCTGCGTCGGCAGGAGCTCGACGGCCGTCACGCCCAGGTCGACCAGGTGCTGGATCGCCGCCGGGTGTGCCATGCCGGCGTAGGTGCCGCGGATGTCCTCGGGGACGTCGGGGTGCTGCTGCGTGAATCCCTTCACGTGCACCTCGTACACCACGGTGTCGGACAGGTGCGTGTCGGGACGGGTGTCGTCGCCCCAGTCGAACGTGCGGTCGGCGACCACGGACTTCGGCATCGCGCTGGCCGAGTCGGTCTCGTCGATCTGGTCCGGGTGCTCCATGTCGTGCCCGAACAGCGCCTGACCCCACTCGTAGGTGCCGTCGATCGCCGTGGCGTACGGGTCGAGCAGGAGCTTGGCGGGGTTGTGCCGCAGACCGTTCGCCGGGTCCCAGGGGCCGTGCACGCGGAAGCCGTAGCGGGTGCCGACGGTCACGTCCGGCACGATGTCGTGGAAGGTGTACCCGGTGCGGTGGGTGAGCTCGGTGCGGTGCTCGGTCCCGTCGTCGTCGAAGTGGCAGAACTCGACACGGTCTGCGGTGGTCGAGAACAGGGCGACGTTGGCGCCGCCGTCGACGAGCGTGACGCCGAGCGGTGAGCGCGAGGAACTGGTCATGGTGCAAGTTGTACCGGTATCCCGCTGTGCCCTGCGCGGATCCACGTACCCCGAGCCGGTCACCCGGATCGATCCTTCAGACACCGGACGGGAGGCTCGTGGCGAGGCCGCCACGAGCCTCCCGTCCGGTGGCGGGTCGCGGCAGCACCCGGCGGACGGCAGATCGCCCAGGGTGACGAGTGCAGCGCGCGCGGGGTTTCGTGGGCGCTTGCGGGGGCGGGATGCGGAGCCCGTACTCGGCCACCGTCAGGTCCGACGGCTCAGGAGGAGCGAGCGGAGGAACGCGACCACCGATGCGATGAGGAAGAGGCCGGCGACGACCACGGCGACCCGCGCGATCGAGCGTGCAGCGATCGCCGCGTCCCACTGGGTCTTCGTGGCGACGTAGGCGAAGTCTCCGTGATGGAGCCACGGGAACGCCGGGGCCATCGGCCACGCGACGTGATCCGCGACGACGGCGACCAGCACCGCGACACCGGCCGCGAGGAGGAGCACGAGTGCCGGGGCCTGGGGTCGGAGGCGCGCGAGCATGGGGAGACGCTACCGTTCCTGCTCGGTGAGTCGGCGGAGCAGTCGGAGGAGCGTCGCTCGCTCGTCGGTGTCGAGCGGTGCGAACAGCTCGTCGAGGACCCCGGCGGCACGATCCCGTCCGCCCTCGAGCGCTGCCCGACCTGCCTCGGTGAGCGAGTGCTCGATCCGGCGGCCACGGCCGGCGGTGCGGGCGATCAGCCCGCGTTCCACCATCCGCGCCGCGAGGGTACCGAACGCCTGGTCGCTCTGGAACGTCTCCGTGGCGAGGTCGTGTCCCGATGCTCCCGGCAGCCGGTCGATCGCGCGCAGGGCGTCCCACTGCACGAGGCTCACGCCGAGATCCCGCAGTGCGGCGTCCATGGTGCGGTGGTTGCGGTACTGCGCCCGTTTGACCGCCTGCCCGAGCGCTTCCAGATCCGTCATCACGGTGCTACCGTATCAACATCCGTAGATAAACATGTTGAGATAGGCATCTGATGACCACTGGACAAACCGAATCCATCGCGCTCGTGCTCCACGGCGGCGGTGGTCCGCAGACGGTCGTCCCGATCGTCGACCACCTCGCCGCGACCATGCAGGTCCTCGCGCCGACCCACCCCGGCTGGAACGGCACCGTGCTCCCGGACGACGTGACCTCCGTCGCCGACCTGGCCGGCGTGTACCTGGAGCAACTGGTCACCAGCGGCGCCCGCGGAGTCGTGGTGGTGGGCTCGTCGATCGGCGGGTGGCTCGCGCTCGAGATGGCGACCGCGGCGGCGGGCAGCGAACGGTACGCGGGGGTGATCGGCGCCGTGGTGGACATCGACGGCGTCGGAGCCGTCGTCGACGGCGAGCCGATCGCGGACTTCTTCGCGCTGGACGCCCGCGGGCTCGCCGAGGCGGCGTGGCACGACCCGGAGCGGGGCTACGTCGACCCCGCCGGTCTGACAGCAGAGCAGCGAGCCGTTCAGCAGTCGAACGGACGCACGATGGCGGTCCTCGCGGGCGGCGGGATGAGCGACCCGACGCTCCTGGACCGCGCTGCGACGATCACCGTGCCGACGCTCGTCGTCTTCGGCGAGAGCGACCGCATCGTCACGCCGTCGTACGGTCGCGCCGTCGCCCGCGCGATCCCCGGTGCCGAGTTCGCGGAGGTCCACGCAGCCGGCCACCTCCCGCACCTCGAGGCCCCGGATGCGACCTGGGCGGTCATCGACCCCTTCGTGGAACGGGTGCGCTGACGCGACGACCGTGCGTACAGTCGACCCCGTGCCACGTCCCACCCTCTTCCTCACCGTCGGACTCCCGGGGATGGGGAAGACGACGGCCGCACGCCGGATCGAAGAGGACCACGACGCGCTCCGCCTGACCAAGGACGAGTGGATGAAGGCGCTCCACGGCGACGACAACCCGGAGTCCGCGTCCGACGTCATCGAGGGTCGGCTCATCGAGATCGGTCTCCGAGCCCTCGAGCTCGGCGTCGACGTGGTCCTCGACTTCGGTCTCTGGTCCCGGGACGAACGGCGGGCGCTCCGGCGGGCCGCCGCCGACCTGGGCGCGGCGGTCGACGTGGTCTACTGCGACGTCGAGCCGGCGGAACAGCGTCGACGGATCGATCGCCGTCTCGCCGAGGTGCCGCACCACACGTGGCCGATGTCGGACGAGGAGCTCGCCGGGTACGCGGCGAAGTTCGACGTGCCGACCGCCGGGGAGCTCGACGGCAGCGAGCCCGTCGGTGACCCGCCCGTCGGGTTCGCCACGTGGCAGGAGTGGATCAGCGACCGCTGGCCACCCGCCGTGCGCTGACACCGCTCGCTCCGACGACCGCTGTTCTGCCAAGGTGATCGCATGGCAGACTCCGTCGGCACGGACCCGGGTACGGACCGGCACGCGGTTCCGATCCGCTGGTACCGCGCGGTGCCGGGCGTCGGGACGCCACGCGGGCCGACGCTGCTCTGGCTGCACGGGGGCGGGTTCTTCCGGGGCAGCCTCGACCAACCCGAGGCACACGACGTCGCGCATTCCCTGTCCGCGCAGGGCGTGACCGTCGCCACCGTCGACTACCGTCTGGCGCCCGTGCCGGGTACCGGGTGGGCGACGTCGCGACGGCACCGCTACCCCGTGCCCCTCGACGACGTGCTCACCGCGTACCGCGAGGTGCACGCCGCATCACCCGGCGGCGTGGTCCTCGGCGGAGCGAGCGCCGGTGCGTGCCTCGCGGCGGCCGCGACCCTCCGCGCGACGGACGAGGGGGTGCCTCCGGCAGGAGCCGTCTTCACGTACGGCTTCTTCCACGCCACACACCCCAGGAGCCGAGACACCCGCCTGCGGTCTCGTCGGCACCGCCGGATCACCCACGCGCCGTGGGCACTGGACGTGATGAACCGCAACTACGCGGGGTCGAGGGATGCGCTCGCCGATCGTCTCGCGTTCCCCGGCGGACACGGGCTCGGAGCGTTCCCACGGACGCTCGTCGTCAACGCCGAACACGACAACATGCGGGCGTCCAGCGACCTGTTCGCGGCCGAGCTCGCTGCCGCGGGGATCGACGTCGAGCACCACGTCCTCGCCGGGACGCGACACGCGTTCCTGAACCACCCGGGGGTCGAGGCCTTCGGCACGACGATCGCGTTGACCGCCGCCTGGTGTCGGCGGTGAGCAGGCAGGTGGACCGGGCCACCACGTCATCGTTCGTCACCTTGCGTGACCGACGCAGGAACCGCACGTAGCGTCGCGCCCGTGACGGACTCGACGAACTCGACCAGGCAGATCCGCTTCAACGCGTTCGACATGAACTGCGTCGCGCACCAGTCCTCCGGGCTGTGGCGCCACCCGCGCGACCGCTCCCGGAACTACCGCGACCTGTCGTACTGGACCGACCTCGCCAAGACGCTGGAGGGTGGCGCGTTCGACGGCATCTTCATCGCCGACGTCCTCGGCACGTACGACGTGTACGGCGACTCGAACGAGGCAGCGCTCCGGACGGGGTCGCAGGTCCCGGTGAACGACCCGATCCTCCTCGTGTCCGCCATGGCGTCGGTGACCGAGCACCTCGGGTTCGGGATCACCGCGGGGACCGCCTACGAGCACCCGTACCCCTTCGCCCGCCGCGTCTCGACGCTCGACCACCTCACGAAGGGCCGCGTCGGCTGGAACGTCGTCACCGGGTACCTGCCGAGTGCCGCGCGGAACATGGGGCAGACCGACCAGCTCAGCCACGACGACCGGTACGACGTCGCCGACGAGTACCTCGAGGTCCTCTACAAGCTGTGGGAGGGGTCGTGGGAAGAGGACGCGGTCGTCGAGGACCGCGAGACCGGCGTCTTCACCGACCCGGCGAAGGTGCACCCGATCGAGCACCACGGCAAGCACTTCGACGTCCCGGGCATCCACCTGTCGGAGCCGTCGGTCCAGCGCACGCCGGTGATCTACCAGGCCGGGGCATCACCCCGCGGGATCGCGTTCGCCGCCGAGAACGCCGAGGCGATCTTCGTCGGTGCCCCGACCGTCCCGCAGCTCGCCGCGACGGTGACGAAGATCCGCGACGCACTCGAAGCAGCCGGACGCGACCGGTACGCCGCGAAGATCTACACGCTGCTGACGATCATCACCGACGCCACGGACGAGCTGGCGCAGGCGAAGTACGAGGACTACCTCTCCTACGCATCGGAGCTCGGTGCGCTGGTGCTCAACTCGGGCTGGATGGGCGTCGACCTGTCGCAGTGGGATCTCGACGAGCCGCTCGGCGACGTCGAGTCGAACGCCATCCAGTCGGCCGCGGCGAACATCTCCGCGGCGACCGGCGAGGACGGCAGCGCCTGGACGATCCGCGACCTCGCGCGGCACACGGCGATCGGCGGGCTCGGCCCGGTCGCGGTCGGCGGGGGAGCGACGATCGCGACGCAGCTGCAGGAGATCCAGGAGCAGACGGACGTCGACGGCTTCAACCTCGCCTACGCGGTCACACCCGGCACGTGGGAGGACGTCATCGAGTTCGTCGTCCCGGAACTCCGCGCGCGCGGCGCCTACCCGCAGGGCTACGAGGCCGGGTCGCTCCGGCACAAGCTGCACGGGCGCGGTGACCGTCTGCCGGAGGAGCACCGCGGCGCCGGGTACCGGATCGGGAGCGACGCGGTCGTAGGCTGACCGGGTGATCGAGTCCTCCGCCCTCGTCCGAGAAGCGAGGTCCGCGGAGATCGACGACTGCGTCGAGCTCTGGGTCGCGGCGGTCGCCCACCGTGACGGACGAACCGCGCCCGCCACGGTCGACCTCGATCCCGTCCTGGTCGCGGTCCGTGCCCGCGCCGAGGAGAAGTTCCGCGCGCCACGGGTCGCGTGCCTGGTGGTCCCCGGCGACGACGGGCGACCGGACGGCTTCGTCCTGCTCACCGCACCTAGCAGCGGCCGCCCCACGGACCCCGCCGACGCCGCCTACCTCTCGCTGCTCGCGGTGCGCCCCGGCGTGCAGACCCGTGGCTGCGGACGAGCGCTCCTCACCGCCGCCCTGCGAGCGGCTGCCGCGGCAGGGCACCCCCGGGTCGCCCTGCACGTGCTCGCCGACAACGACCGTGCTGTGCGGCTGTACGAGGCCGGCGGTTTCCACCCGACCGGGGCCGAGTTCCCGCACGCGGTGACCGGGATCGTCACCCGCACCTACGTCTCCGAGCGGCACTGACGGAGCCATCCCGCGCACGTTCCTTCCCATGGCGCGCCGAATGGGAAGCGGAATCGCGCGTTGGTGGCGGGAAGATCCGACCTCCTACGCGCGATCCGACCTCCTACGCGCGATCCGACCTCCGACGCGCGATTCCGCCTCCCACACACACACCCGGGGTCAGGCCCGCCACTTCGGGCGCGGCGCGTGCGCTTCGTACGGCTGCGTCGTCGGGTAGGTGATCAGCTCCAGCGTCGACCCCCACGGCGTCCCGACGTACACGAACCGGTTCCCGTGGCCGCTCTCGACCCCGCCGAGGTCCCGCGGCTCGGAGTAGCGGTGCCCGCCGGCCGTCTCCAGGCGCACCAGCGCGTGGTCGAGGTCGTCGACGTAGAACGCGACGTGCTGCCAGCCGAGGTCGCTGGCGCGTGCCGCCGGTCGCTGATCGGGCCCGTGGTACTCGAAGAGCTCCAGCCCCGGCCCGTTCGGCAACGCGAGCATCCGGAGCGCCCCCTGCGCCATCGTGTGCGGGATCCCGAGCCGCTGCTGGACGTCGGCGCCGACTCGGACGGGTTCGGCCCGCAGGAACCGGTCGTAGAGGACGGTCGCGTCGAGTCCGCACACGAAGAAGTCCGTGGCTTTGTCGATGTCGGGCACGGTCAGTCCGACGTGGTCGATCCCGCGGACGGACGGGACGACGGTGGCGTGGTCGGCACGTCGGGTGCTGGACGTGCGGGTGCGTGCGCGTGATGCGGTGGTCGTCATCTGACCCTCTCCCTTGGCGTCGGCGGAACCTGCAAGCACCCAGCGGAGCCGCCACGGCCCGTCGCGACAAGCGTCGGTGAGCAGGGTTGCGGGTTCCCGCGTGGATCCTGCGGACGGGAGGCACGGTGCGGGCCCGCACCGTGCCTCCCGTCCGGCGGTCGGCACCACGCGCCGGGGGCGACGCGTCAGGCGTCGCGCTGATCGGGTCCCGGGACCGCGACGATCCGGTTCTGGTAGGCCCAGACGACGGCCTGCAGCCGCGACTGGACACCGAGCTTCGGGAGCATCCGCGCCAGGTGCGACTTCACGGTGGACACCTCGACGACCAGTGCCGTGGCGATGTCCTCGTTCGACATCCCCTGCGCGAGCAGCAGCAGGACGTCCCGCTCCCGAGCGGTGAGGACCTCGTCCGCGCGGTCGCCCGTGACGGGCTGCAGCCGGCGACGGGAGACGAACTCCCGGAGGACGCGGCGGGTCAGCGCCTGGTCGAGCGTCCCGTTCCCGGCCGCCACCTGCCGCACGGCGCCGACGATGACGTCCGGTTCGGCGTCCTTGAGCAGGAAGCCGCTCGCGCCGGCCTCGAGCGCGCCGAACACGTAGTCGTCCAGGTCGAACGTGGTGAGCACGAGCACCGGGATGACGGGGTCCGCGCCGGGACCGCAGAGTTCCCGCGCCACCGTGATGCCGTCGTGGACGGGCATCCGGATGTCCAGGCACGCCACGTCCGGTGCGGTGGTCCTGGCGAGTTCGAGTGCTTCGGCGCCGTCGGAGGCGACCGCGACGACCTCGATGTCGGGTTCGGCGTCGAGGAGCGCAGAGACACCGGCGCGCACGAGGGGCTGGTCGTCGGCGACGAGGACGCGGATCACCTCGCTCACCTGGTCTCCCGATCGAGTCCCAGCACGACGAGCCAGCCGCCGTCGCCGGACGGTCCGGCCTGCAGGCGTGCACCGACGAGCTCCGCCCGTTCCCGCATTCCGCGCAGGCCGTTCCCGCCGGCGGCCGAGCTGTCCGGGACGCGGGCCGTCGCCGCGCCGCTCTCGATGCGGATCACGAGGTGGTCGGCGGCCCGGTCGTCGATCCGGACGGTGCAGGGCGCGCCCGGGGCGTGCATGGCCGCGTTCGCGAGGGCCTCCTGCACCGTGCGGTACGCGGCGAGCTGCGCCAGCGGACCGACGCCGTCACCGAGGGGCCGACGGTCGGAGCCGGCGCGGACGTCGAGCTCGACGGTGCCGCGGTGGCGGGACCGTTCGACCAGGTCGACGATCCCGGGGACCGTCTCGACGAGCCGTTCGGCCGGGGCGTCCTCGCGGAGGAGCCCCACGAGCCGCCGCAGGTCGTCGAGCACCGCGGTACTCTGCGCCCGCACCTGCCTGACGCCCTCGTGGGCGCGCTCCGGGTCGCTGTCGATCTGCCGGTCGATCGCAGCGGACATGAGCGCGATGCCGGAGAGGTGGTGGGCGGCGATGTCGTGGAGTTCCCGTGCCATCGCCGCGCGCTCCCGGGCGATGGCCGCGTCGACCTGCGCGTCCTGCTGCCGGTCGACCGCGGTGGCCTCCGCGGTGCGGGCCGCACGGACGTCCCGGCGGGAGCGGACCACCAGCACGACGAGCATCGGCAGCCCGGTCGCGCCGACGGCCTGCAGGACGCCCATGGCGATCCCGGTGGCCAGTCCGGTCGCCATGCTCGCCCGTCCGGCGCCGAGCACCGAGAACGCGAAGACCGTCTGCGTGACGACGATCGGTACGACGGTGGCGACGAGCGTCGGCCAGAGCCGGGCGACCGGGACCCGGAGCCCTGCGAGGACCACGGCGACGACGACGGGCAGCATCGCGAGACCGGACAGGGTGCTCGGTGCGATCAGGACGAGGACGGCGGGCAGGACCGCGGTGACCATCAGCGTGGTGCGTGGTGCGCGACGGGCGCGGAGCAGGACGGCGGACTGCACGAGCATGCCGACCGCGAGTACGATCCACGGCCAGCTGAGGACGTCCGGGTAGCGGTACCCGGTGCCGTCCGGATCGGCACGGTCGAGGGGTGGGAGCCCGAACTGCAGTCCGATCGCGAGGGCTGCCGTGCCCACCGCGATCAGGACGTCCGTCCGCCGTGCGCGGGCCTCAGCGGGTGCCATCGTTCGATCCTACGAGGGCGGCGTCGCGTGCGGGGGCTTCGGTCGGCTCGGCGTCCGGGCGTCGTCGCGGGAGCCCGAGCCGGCCGCGGGTGGTGACGAGGATCGCGGCGGCGGCGATCGTGGACAGGATCGTCAGGCCGGCCATCATCGTCCCGGCGGTCATGCCCGGGTACATGTCGGCCCACAGCGTGCTGATCGTGTTGTTCACGCCGACGTGCAGGAGCAGTGCGAGCGGCAGGCTCTCGCCCGTCCGGTTGAACACCCAGATCATCACGACGTTGAAGGTGATCGTGAAGGCCGCGAAGACGAGCGGCTCCGTCCAGTGCGCGTTCGGCCAGCCGCCCCAGTCGCTGAGGTACAGCGGCATGTGCCAGAGCGCCCACACCGGCCCGAGGACCGCTGCGGCTCCTAGCGGACCCACCTTCGACTGCAGCCGGGGGAGCGCGAAGTCGCGCCAGCCCGGTTCCTCGGAGAGTCCGGTCGTGAACAGCTGGATGACGAGCCCCGGCACCAGCATCGCCACGGCCGTCCACGAGGGCGCCTGGACCTGGCCGCCGGAGAACAGCAGGCCGGACGCGACGATCACGGCAGGGACACCGACGAGCGCCAGGGCGTACCAGGGCCACGCGACCCGCCACCGCCAGAGCCGCCCGACCCAGCGGCGGAGTCCGGCGCGGCCGTCGGCGAGCGCCGTGACCAGGAAGGCGCTGCCGAGCGGGCCGAGCAGTGCCCCCGGGAGCACCCCGGTGAACTGGGCGGTGCCGAGGAACTCCGGGAAGTGGAGGTCCCAGACGCCGAGCCCGTGCGGGGACAGGATGTACGGGATCCACGCGAGCCAGCTGAGGGCGAGCGCGAGGGTGAAGAACGTGCGGATCGGGTACCGGGCGACGACGCCGCGGATGCCCTGGACTTGGGTGTTCGTCATGCCCTCGACGCTAGGAATCGCGGGAGCGCCGGACGACCCGCAGAGGGAGGGTCCTGCCGGACTTGCATCAAAGGGTGCAAGCGGGTGGGCCCCTAGCGCACCGGCGTCCAGTCCGGGAACGTCGCGGATCGCCCGTCGCCCGACGACCGCCGGGTCACGCGCCGCTGCACCCAGGGCAGGACGTGCTCGCGGTAGTAGCGGAGTTCCTCGGCGAGGCGTTTCGGTCCGGTCCGCGCCGGTGCGGGCTCGGTCGGTGCCGGGCCGTCCTCGATCGCGTGCAGGGCGAGTTCGGCGACGCGCTGGTGTCCGGACGGGTTCATGTGCAGCCGGTCGGCGGACCAGAACTCGGCACGCTTCAGGTGCGGGTCACGGGAGACGTCGACGAAGGGCAGGCCGTGACGGTCGGCGAGGTCGGCGACGGCATCGGCCCACGCGTCGCCGCGAGAGTTGATGAGGTGCCCGAGGGGGAGCCCGGCGCTCGGGTCCGCCGGGCTCAGGAGCGCGAGACGGATGCCCCGGTCGCGGACCTTCGCCGCGGCGCGCTCGAGGGGGTCGATGAGCGTCCGGACGTCGAACCGCGGGCGCAGCAGGTCGTTGCCGCCCGCGCAGAACGTGATGAGCGTCGGCGCCGGGTCGAGCGCGAGTGCGACGTCGAGCTGCCCGTCGAGGACCCCGGCGAGCAGCCGTCCGCGCACGGCGAGGTTGGCGTAGGAGACGTCCGCGTCGAGCTCCCGGGCCATGCCGCTCGCGAGTCGGCCGGTCCAGCCCGGGAACGGGACAGCACCGTCGTCGCCGATCCCCTCGGAGAAGCTGTCGCCGATGGCGACGTACCGGATCGCGTCATGCATGCCGCCATCTTCCTGCACACTCCTGTGCAGGTTCCTGGCGCTGGAACGGGCGTTTCAGGACCGGTGTCGCGTCACACGGTCGTTACACGGGGGAAACGGTGGGGACGAACGCGGTCCGTAGCTTTCTGCACAAGCAAGCACCGCCCCCGCTTCCCACTCCCATCGGAGGACGCCATGGCAACAGAGACCGCGGCACCCGTCGCAGCGCCCCACGCCCCCGTCACGTCGGATGCCCTCGCCGGCGCCGGCGTCATCAAGCCCGGGTACGACCCCGCCCTCACCAACGAGGACCTCGCTCCGCTCCGCAAGCAGTCGTGGACGAGCTACAACATCTTCGCGTTCTGGATGTCCGACGTGCACTCGGTCGGCGGGTACGTCACCGCCGGTTCCCTCTTCGCACTCGGCATCGCCAGCTGGCAGGTGCTCATCGCCCTCGTCGTCGGCATCCTCGTGGTGCAGGTCTTCGCGAACCTGGTGGCGAAGCCGTCCCAGCGCACCGGTGTCCCGTACCCGGTGATCAACCGCGCGGTGTTCGGCGTCCTCGGAGCCAACGTCCCCGCCATCATCCGCGGCCTCATCGCGATGGCCTGGTACGGCGTGCAGACGTTCCTGGCCGCGCAGTCGCTCAACATCATCTTCCTCAAGTTCATCCCCGCGTCGGCCGGCCTGCTGGAGCACTCGTTCCTCGGCCTCTCGGCGCTCGGGTGGATCTCGTACGCGATCCTCTGGGTGGCGCAGGCGGCCCTGTTCTCGATGGGCATGGAGGCGATCAAGAAGTTCATCGACTGGGCCGGCCCGGCGGTGTACGTGGTGATGATCGCGCTGGCGATCTACCTGGTGAGCCGTGCGGGCATCGGGAACATCTCGCTGAACCTCTCAGCAGGGGAGCCGCTGTCGTTCGGTGCGAGCATCCCGGTGATGCTGTCGGCGATCGCGATCGTGGTGAGCTACTTCTCCGGCCCGATGCTGAACTTCGGCGACTTCTCCCGGTACGGCAAGTCGTTCCAGGCGGTCAAGCGCGGCAACATGTGGGGGCTGCCCGTCAACTTCCTGTTCTTCTCGATCCTCACCGTGCTGTGCGCCAGCGCGACCGTCCCCGTGTTCGGCAAGCTCATCACCGACCCGATCGAGACCGTCCAGGCGATCGACGCCCCGTTCGCGATCCTGCTCGGCGGCCTGACGTTCGTCACGGCGACGGTCGGCATCAACATCGTCGCGAACTTCATCAGCCCCGCGTTCGACTTCTCGAACGTCGCCCCGCGGAAGATCAGCTGGCGGATGGGCGGCATGATCGCCGCCGTCGGCTCCGTGCTCCTCACCCCGTGGAACTGGTACGGCAACGACCAGGCGATCCTCTACACGCTCGGCGTGCTTGGTGCCCTGATCGGCCCGTTGTTCGGCATCCTCATCGCCGGGTACTACCTGGTGTCGAAGCAGCGCGTGGCCGTCGACGACATGTACACGAAGGACACCGCCGCACGGTACTGGTACCGCGGGGGCTTCAACCCGAACGCCATCTGGACGCTCGTCGGCACCGGCGTGGTCTCGGTCGCCAGCGCGGTGCTGCCGCCGGCCCTCGGCGTCCTGCCGTGGCTGAGCAACTACAGCTGGTTCATCGGCTGCGGCCTGGGGCTCGTTGTCTTCTGGGCACTCGAACGTGCTCGGCCGAGCATGCCGGTCCTGGACGCCGACGACCCCACAGTCGACGACGGCGCCGCCATCGGCCGAGCCTGAACCACAGCACCACAGAACCGCAGAACCGCAGAACCGCAGAGAAATCGCACCACCCGCTCCACTGCTCCACCGGAAGGACCCCGATGCGCATCCGCGTCGTCAACCCGAACACCACCACCTCGATGACCCGGACGGTTGGCGCTGCCGCGTCGGCCGTCGCGGGCCCCGGGACGATCGTCGAGGCGGTGAACCCGACGATGGGGCCCGCCTCGATCGAGAGCCACTACGAGGAGGCGCTCGCGGTCCCCGGCCTCCTCGAGCAGATCGCGATCGGGGAGTCGGACGGGGTGGACGCGTACATCGTCGCCTGCTTCGGCGACCCGGGGCTCGACGCGGCACGGGAACTCGCCACGGGCCCGGTGATCGGGATCGCCGAGGCCGGCTTCCACGCCGCCGCGATGCTCGGTCGTCGGTTCGGGGTCGTGACGACGCTCGGGCGGACGGTCGGTCGGGCGCACGAGCTCGCGGACCGCTACGGGTTCGCCCCCCTCGTCACCGAGATCCGTGCGTGCGAGGTCCCGGTGCTCGAGCTCGACGACCCCGCGTCCGGTGCCCGTGCGCTCGTCGTCGAGGAGTGCCGGGCGGTGATCGCCGGCGGTGCCGACGCGGTCGTGCTCGGCTGTGCCGGGATGGCGGACTTCTGCTCCGAGGTCTCGCGGGCGATCGGCGCCCCGGTGGTCGACGGGGTCTCCGCGGCGACGGTGCTCGCCGAGTCACTCGTGCGGCTCGGCCTGTCGACGGGCAAGCACGGCGAGTACGCGTCGCCGCCCCGCAAGCAGTTCACCGGTCTGCTGCAGGACTTCGGAGCCGTCGCGTGACCGGCATCGTGTTCCGCGCGGAGCGCGCGTGGATCGACGGTGCGTTCCGGCCGGCCACGGTGATCGTGCGCGACGGCCGGATCGCGGACGTCCTGCCCGGTGACGCCGCGACACCCGCCGACGCGGACGTGCGGGTCGTCCCGGACGGGCACGTGCTGCTCCCCGGGCTCGTCGACACGCACGTGCACGTCAACGAGCCGGGGCGCACCGAGTGGGAGGGCTTCGCGTCCGCTACCCGTGCGGCAGCGCTCGGCGGGGTGACGACGATCATCGACATGCCGCTCAACTCGATCCCCGCGACGACCACGGTCGAGGCACTCGCCACGAAGCGCGCGAGCGCCGCGGGTCGGGTCGCCGTCGACGTCGGGTTCTGGGGCGGTGCCGTGCCCGACAGTCTCGGGAGCCTCGACGCGATGCACCAGCAGGGCGTCTTCGGGTTCAAGTGCTTCACGGCGCCGTCCGGCGTCGACGAGTTCCCGCACCTCGAACCGGAACTGCTCCGTGCCGCGATCGAGGAGGTCGCAGGCATCGACGCGCTCCTCATCGTGCACGCCGAGGACCCAGCACACCTCGTCCCGCACGAGGCGCTCGGCGGCCACTACGAGGACTTCCTCGCGACCCGTCCGGCCGCCGCCGAGGAGTCCGCGATCGCCCAGGTGATCGACGGCGCTCGGGCGACCGGGGCGCGGGTGCACGTCCTGCACCTGTCCGACGCCGGCGCGTTGCCGATGATCCGCGCCGCGAAGGACGACGGCGTGCGGATCACGGTCGAGACCTGCCCGCACTACCTGGCCTTCGAGGCGTCGACCATCCCCGACGGCGCGACCGAGTTCAAGTGCTGCCCGCCGATCCGCGACGACGCCAACCGCGACGCGCTCTGGCAGGGCCTCGTCGACGGCACGATCGACATGGTGGTGTCCGACCACTCGCCGTCCACCGCCGACCTCAAGACCGACGACTGGGGCCTCGCCTGGGGCGGGATCGCCGGCCTGCAGGTCGGGTTCCGCGCGGTCTGGACCGAGGCGCTGCGCCGCGGTCTGTCGCTCGAGACGATCCTGCCGTGGTTCACGACGGGACCGGCGGCGCTCGCCGGCTTCGCCGACCGCGGCCGCATCGCGACGGGCGCGCTCGCCCACCTCGCCGTGTTCGACCCGTCCGCCACCGAGGTGATCGAGGTGGCCGGCCTGGCGCACCGGAACCCGGTCTCCGCGTTCGCCGGCCTGGAGGCTCGGGGTCGGGTGACCGAGACCTGGTTGCGCGGGCAGCGGGTCACCGCCGCGTCCGTGGCCGGGCAGCTGGTGACCCGTGGCTGAGGCGCGACTCGGGTCGACACCGGACGACGTCCTGTGGGGGCGGCTGCCGTCGCGTGCGGACCTACCAGCGCTGACCGTCGTGCCCGGGTCCGTGGTGACGGTCGACACCGTCTCGCACGAGGGCATCCTGCCCGACCAGGGGCAGGACCCGCTCGCGTACTTCGGCCGGCACGGGGTGGACGCCGGCGACGTGCTCGCGGACGCCGTGGACATCGCCAGGACCCTGACGCGCGACCCCGCCGACGGCCCGCACGTGGTCTCCCGACCGATCGCGGTGGCCGGCGCGGAACCGGGCGACGTCGTCTCGGTGACGATCGTCGAGGCGACGCCGCGGGTGCCGTACGGGGTCATCTCGAACCGGCACGGCCGAGGCGCCCTACCGGGGGAGCTGCCCCGCGCGGAGGAGTCCGTGTCCGTGTTCGCGGACGTCGTCCGGCGCGACGGCGTCGACCACGGCCGGCTGCCCGTCGTCGAGGGCGGTCCCCGGACCATCACGTTCCCGCTCCGCCCGTTCCCCGGCATCGTCGGGGTCACGCCGGACTCGGACGAGCGCGCACACTCGGTGCCACCAGGACCGCACGGCGGGAACGTCGACATCGCGCTGCTCACCGCCGGGTCGACGCTGCACCTGCCGGTGTTCGTGCCGGGAGCCGGCGTGTACGTCGGCGACCCGCACTTCGCGCAGGGGGACGGCGAGGTCGCACTCACCGCGATGGAGGCGTCGCTCCGGCTGGTCCTCCGGCTCGATCTCGTGCAGCGGAGGACGGCGCTCGACCGGTTCGGCGAACTCGTCGGTCCGATCGCCGAGACGACCGAGTACCTCGTGCCGACCGGCATGGACGAGGACCTCGACGAGGCCGTCCGTCGCTGCGTCCGCGCGGCGATCGCCCTGCTCCGGGCACGCTGGGGCGTGGACGAGCACATCGCGTACGCGTACCTCAGTGCCGCGACCGACTTCCGGATCTCGCAGGTCGTGGACCTGGTGTGCGGCGCACACGCCACCATCCGGAAGGCCGACTTCGCGGAGGTCGGCGCGTGATCGTGCACGGCGCGTGGCCCGACGGCCTCGAGCGGGCCTTCACCGCGTACGAGGACGCCCTGATGCGGGACGACACCGCCGTGCTCGACGACCTCTTCGAAGCGGGCGGTGGGACGCTCCGCGGGGACGACTCGGGACTGCTGCGCGGACACGACGCCATCAGCGCCTTCCGGTCCGGTCGTGGCGGTGTGGCACGCAGGACGATCGCCGCCGTGGACGTCCAGCGGCTCGCCCCGGACACCGTCCTGGTCGTCGGGGAGTCGCACTTCGCCGGCGGTGGTCGCGGGCTGCAGACCCAGCTGTGGTGCTGCACCGACGGGGTCTGGCGGATCCGGACCGCGCACGTGACCGGTCGACCGAAGGCCTTCGACCGGTCGGTCTGGCGCGTCGTCGGCGACCCGCTCGTGCGCGGCGCCGAGGCCGGGCCGCTCGCCGGGGTGCGCGTGGCCGTGAAGGACCTCTTCGCCGTGCAGGGGCACGTCATCGGCGCCGGCAACCCGACGTGGGAACGCTCGGCCCAGCCGGAGACCGTGTCGGCGTCCGCGGTGCAGACGTTGCTCGACGCCGGCGCGATCGTCACCGGGATCGCCAGGACGGACGAGTTCGCCTACGCCCTCGCCGGCCGCAACCCGCACTTCGGGTCGCCGCCGAACGGGGCCGACCCGACGCGGATCGGAGGTGGATCGACGTCGGGCTCCACGTCGGCCGTCGCACTCGGCACCGCGGACCTCGGGCTCGGCACGGACACGGCGGGCAGTCTCCGCGTACCGTCGTCGTACCAGGGGCTCTGGGGACTCCGGACGACGCACGACCGTGTCCCGCGAGACGGTCTCCTGCCGCTCGCGGAGTCCTTCGACACGGTCGGGTGGGTCGCCCGTTCGGCATCGGTGCTGGCGGCCGCCGCCGGGGTGTCCGTGCCAGGCGCCTGCGTCGGGGTGGACGACGGCGAGCTCCTCGTCAGCGACGCACTGCTGGACGCCGCCGAGCCCGCGACGGCCGCCGCGTTCACGGGCTGGCTCGACCGGACCGGCCGTCCCGTCCGCCGGATCGAGCTGCCACCGCTCGACGACCTCGCGGAGACCCTCCGCGTGGTCCAGGCGGCGGAGGCGTGGCGGAACGACGGGGCCTGGATCGAGGCGCATCCGGAAGCCCTCGGCGAGGACGTCGCGGCACGGTTCGCCGCTGCGGCGGCGATCACGGCGGAGGCCGAAGCGCTCGCTCGTGGGCGGCTCGAGGAGCTGCGCACCCGCGTCCGTGACGTGATCGGCGGAGGCGTGCTGTGCCTCCCGACCGTCCCCGGACCGGCCCCGTTGCGGACCGCGACCGGTGACGCCGTGCTGCGGACCCGGGTGGCGACCCTGCGGATGACGGCCGTGGCCGGGATCGGCGGCCTGCCCGCCGTCAGCGCGCCGTTCCTGACCGTCGACGGTGCACCCGTCGGCGTCTGCCTCGTCGGACCAGCAGGGTCCGACCGGGCGATCGTCGCACTCGCCGAGACCCTGCTCTGCAACCCCCGCCCTGAAACACTGCCGTAACGATCGTTCCGATATGCTCGTGAACGGAACGGAGGTACCGATGCTGCCAGTGAACCCGCCCGCTCGACTCCTCATGGGGCCGGGGCCGATCAACGCCGACCCGCGTGTGCTGCGTGCCCTGTCCACCCCGCTCGTCGGGCAGTACGACCCGTGGATGACGTCCGCGATGAACGACACACAGGCGCTGTACCGGCAGGTGTTCGGCACCGTCAACGACGCGACCGTGCTCGTCGACGGCACCTCGCGCGCCGGCATCGAAGCCGCGCTCGTGTCCCTGCTCGCGCCGGGGGACCGCGTGCTCGTGCCGGTGTTCGGTCGCTTCGGACACCTGCTCGCGGAGATCGCCGGGCGCGCTGGGGCAGACGTCCACACGATCGAGACCGAGTGGGGCCAGGTGTTCCCGACCTCGGTGATCGAGGACGCGATCGTGCGCACGAAGCCGAAGGTCCTCGCGATCGTGCAGGGTGACACCTCGACGACGATGAACCAGCCGCTCGACGAGCTCGGGGCGATCTGCGACCGGCACGGCGTGCTGTTCTACACCGACGCCACCGCGACCATCGGCGGCAACCCGCTCGAGGTGGACGCGTGGGGCATCGACGCCGTCAGCGCCGGGCTGCAGAAGTGCCTCGGCGGGCCATCCGGCAGCGCACCGCTCACCCTGTCGCCGCGCGCCGTGTCGGTCCTCGACGGTCGCCGCAGCGTCGAGGCCGGCATCCGCGAACCCGGCGACGAGGTCTCCGACGAGCCGATCCGGTCGAACTACCTCGACCTCGCGATGATCCTCGACTACTGGGGCCCCCGGCGCCTGAACCACCACACCGAGGCAGCGTCGATGCTGTACGCCGCGAACGAGTGCGCGCGCATCCTGCTCGAAGAAGGACGCGACGCCGTCGTCGCACGGCACGAGCTGGCCGGGCGCGCGATGCTCGCCGGGGTGGAAGCCCTCGGGCTCGAGGTGTTCGGCGACGTCGCGCACAAGATGCACAACGTCGTCGCGGTCTCGATCCCGTCCGAGGTCGAGGGCGACGCCGTGCGGGCGTCGCTGCTCGAGGACCACGGCATCGAGATCGGCACGTCGTTCGGTCCCCTGCACGGCAAGGTCTGGCGCATCGGGACGATGGGCTACAACGCCCGCAAGGACGCCGTCGTGACGACGCTCTCGGCACTGGAGCAATCGCTCCGTCGCGGCGGGTTCTCCGTACCGCAGGGCGGCGGCGTTGACGCGGCGCTCGACACCTACGCAGGAGCACGGCCGTGACCGTCGACGCCGCGACGATCGTCGCGCGGTGCGACGAACTCGCCGCCGTCACCGCGACGCCGGGCCAGATCACCCGCGTCTACCTGTCGCCGGAGCACGCCAGGGTGAACACGATCGTCGCGCGCTGGATGCAGGACGCCGGGATGACCACGTGGCAGGACGACGCCGGCAACCTGCACGGCAGCGTCCCCGGCGCAACGGACGACGCCCCCGTGCTGCTCGTCGGCTCGCACCTCGACACCGTGGTGGACGCCGGCCGGTACGACGGCATCGTCGGGGTGCTCATGGGCATCGCGGCCGTCGCCCGCATCCGCGCCGAGCACGGGGCGCTGCCGTTCGGCATCCAGGTGATCGCGTTCTCCGACGAAGAGGGAACGCGCTTCGGCAAGGCGCTGCTCGGGTCCTCGGCGGTCGCCGGGGTCTGGGACGAGGCCTGGTGGGAGCTGACCGACGCCGAGGGGGTCTCCCTCCGGAAGGCGTTCACCGACTTCGGGCTCGATCCATCGCGCGTCGGCGACGCCGCGGTGGACCCGTCGCGGCTCGTCGGGTACCTCGAAGCGCACATCGAACAGGGGCCGTACCTCGAACAGGCCGACCAGGCACTCGGGGTCGTCACGAGCATCGCCAGTGCCCGCCGCTTCACGGTCGAGGCCGTCGGGGAGGCCCGGCACGCCGGCGGCACCCCGTACGAGCGCCGACACGACGCGCTCCTGGCCGCCGCCGAGGCCGCACTCGCCGTCGAGCGGATCTGCCGGGCGTCGCAGCACGTCGGGACGGTCGGCACGATGACGGTCGAACCGGGTGCCGTCAACGTCGTCCCCGGCCTCGCACACTTCTCGGTGGACCTGCGGGGCGAGTTCGACGAGGGACGCGACCGGGTGTGGGACGAGATCACGAAGGCGTTCGCGCTGATCGGGGAGCGCCGCGGTGTCAGCGTCGAGCCGACCGAGGTGCACCGCGCCCCTGCCGTGTTCTGCGCGCCGCGCCTGATGGACGCCGTCCGGGCCGGGATCGTCGCCACGGGTTCGCCCGCGCCGATGGAGCTGTTCTCCCGCGCGGGGCACGACGCCATGTCACTCGGGCTCGTCACCGACGTCGCGATGCTGTTCCTCCGGAACCCCGACGGCATCAGCCACCACCCGGACGAGTTCGTCTCCGAGGCCGACATCGCCCTCGGGCTCGACGCCCTCGTCACCGCGATCACGACCCTCGCGGCGGAGCCCTCGTGACCGCCGCCCAGCCCGACGTCCGCGGGCGCATCGACGCCGTGTGGGAGCAGCTCTCACCCGCCGAACGCCGTGTCGCCGCGATGGTCCGCCACGACCCGGAGCTCCTGCTCGTCGGGACCTCGGCGCAGCTCGCCGCCGAGTCCGGCACCTCGAAGGCCACGGTCTCGCGGCTCGTCCGGTCCCTCGGGTTCCAGGACGCCGCCGAGGTCCGACAAGAACTCATGTCGGCACGGGGCAGCGGGTTGCCCTGGGCCGCGGAGGACGCCGCGCACGTCGACCAGCGTGCCGTCGAGTCCCGGAACCTCGACGCCGCGTTCGCCTCGCTCGCCCGCGCCGAACGCCCCCGTCTCGCCCGGCGCATCATGCGGGCGCGCCGGGTCCTCGTGTTCGGGGAGCGCGGCGCGCACCCGATCGCGCTGCAGCTCCGTGCGCAGCTCGCACAGGTCCGTCCGGACGTCCGGGTCGGTCCGGCACCCGGGCAGCGCCTCGGGGAAGAGGTGGCGGACCTCGATCGCCGGGACCTCGTCATCGTGGTCACCGTCCGGCGGCACGCGGCAGGCATCGACCGACTCGTGCGGCACTGCGTGGCATCGGGTGCCGACGTCGTCGTGATCGGGGACCCGACGGCCGCCGTCATCGCCGCCCCCGCTGCGACGACGATCCTCTGCCCGGTGGACTCGCCGTCCGCGTTCGACTCGCTCGCGGCGTTGTTCGCCGTGGTCGCCGCGATCGCGAACGACGTCTACGAGGCCTCTGGCCCCGCCGGCCGGGCACACGTGGACGCGGTCGCAGCGGCGTACGACACGCTCGGGGAGCTCGCCGGCTCCTGACCGGCGCCCGGGCCTGCCCGCCGAAACGACCCATCACGTCCGCAATGGGAAGCCGAATCGCGCGTAGGCGGCCGGAAAGTCCGACCTCCTACGCGCGATTCGACCTCCTACGCGCGATTCGACCCCGCAGGCCCGCGGAGCTCGGCGGCCAGCGACGCGTTGCGGGCGCGGATCAGTGCGGGCATGTACCGCGCCAGCACGAGCCGCTCGGCGATCACGCCCAGCGGGCCGAGCGGCGCCCGGAACTCGATCTCGTCGACCATCCGCGTGCCGTGACCCGACGGCTCGAACCGGTGCTCGTGCCGGAACCGGGCGAACGGACCACGGACCTGTTCGTCGACGAACCGGTGTGGAGCCTCCAGGGCGGTGATCCGGCTGGTGAGCCGCCAGACGATGCCGAAGTGCCGCGCACGGAACGTGACGGTCTCGCCCAGCGCGATCCGGCCGCTCCTTGTGCCGGCCACGGCACGCTCCCCGGTGCCGGCCAGGGACCGCTCGTGTGCCCCGATGTCGAGCGACAGCGCGAACGCTCGAGCGGGCGGCGCGTCGAGCTCGGTCACGATGCGGAACGACACGGTCATGCCCCGATCCTCCCGCAGTGCAGGATGGTCACGTGGCATCGACGATGGAAACCGCCAGGAGGCTCGCCCCCGGTCTCGCGCTCGCCACCGGCATCGCCGTGGTCGCCACGGTCATCGGCCGGCTGCTGCCCGTGGTCGGGGCGCCGGTCAGCGGCGTGGTGCTCGGTGCGGTCATCGGCATGGTGCGTCGTCCGGCCGACTCGCTGAAGCCCGGGATCACGACGGCGTCGAAGTTCGTGCTGCAGCTGGCGGTGGTGCTCCTCGGTGCGCAGCTGTCGCTCGCCGAGGTCGCCCGCGTGGGGGTGGAGTCGCTGCCGGTGATGCTCGGCACACTCGTCATCTGCCTGCTCGCGGCGTGGGGTGTCGGGCGGCTGCTCGGCGTCGTCGGCAACCTGCGGACGCTGATCGGCGTCGGGACGGGCATCTGCGGCGCCTCGGCGATCGCCGCCGTCACGCCCGTGATCGGTGCGGTGTCGGTCGAGGTCGCGTACGCCGTCTCGACGATCTTCCTGTTCAACGTCGCCGCCGTGATCGTCTTCCCGATCGTCGGGCACGCCCTCGGCATGAGCCAGCACGCGTTCGGGCTCTTCGCCGGCACGGCCGTGAACGACACGTCGTCGGTCGTGGCGGCCGCGAGCACCTACGGCACCCAGGCGGCGAACTTCGCGGTCGTCGTGAAGCTCGTCCGGACGCTGATGATCATCCCGATCGTGCTCGGGTTGGCGTGGTTGGTCGGGCGGCGTGAGCAGGCGGCAGCGCGACTCGCTGCTGCGGGCGAAGGCGTGCCGGCGGCCGATCGGCCCCCGTGGACCCTCCGCCGGATCGTGAAGCTCGTGCCCTGGTTCCTCATCGGCTTCGTCATCGCTGCCGCCGTGAACTCCACCGGCGTCCTGCCCGGGCCCGTGCACCCCGCCATCTCGGCGATCGCAGCGTTCCTGATCACCGTCGCACTGAGCGCGATCGGTCTGTCCACCGACGTGGCCGGGTTCCGTCGCGCCGGGTTCCGGCCGCTGGTGCTCGGGCTCGTGCTGTGGCTCGTCGTGACCGGGTCGAGCCTGGGCCTGATGGCGCTGACCGGGGCGCTGTAGCGTCGAGGGCATGAATGCTCCGTTCCCGGTGATCGACGGCCACAACGACCTGCCGTGGGAGCGGCGCGAGTCCCACGACTCCGGTGTCGAGGGCATCGACACCGAGGAGTCGTCGCTCCACACCGACATCCCGAAGCTCCGCGCCGGCGGTGTCGTCGGGCAGTTCTGGTCCGTCTTCGTCCCCGCCGACGAACCCGACCCGGTCCGCACGACCCTGCAGCAGATCGACCTGGCGCACCGGATCATCGCGCGGTACCCGGACGACCTCGCGCTCGCCCGCACCGCCGCCGAGGTCCGAGCCGCCGTCGAGTCGGGACGGATCGCGTCGTTGCTCGGTGCCGAAGGCGGGCACTCCATCGGGGACGACCTCGCCGTGCTCCGCGACTTCGCCCGGCTCGGCGTGCGGTACATGACCCTCACCCACAACGACGACACCCCGTGGGCCGACTCGGCGACGGGTGCCCGCGCCCACGGCGGACTGACCGACCGCGGCCGACAGGTGGTGGCGGAGATGGAGCGGATCGGCATGCTCGTCGACCTGTCCCACACGGCACCGTCCACGATGCGGGACACCCTCGACGTCGCCACCCGGCCGGTCGTCTTCAGCCACTCCTCGACGATCGCCGTGAACGACCACCCACGGAACGTCCCGGACGACGTCCTCGAGCGGCTGTCCGACAACGGCGGCGTCGTGATGATCACGTTCGTGCCGAAGTTCGTGTCGCGTGCGTGGGCGGACTGGGAAGAGGCGGGCTCCGTCGGCGAGGGGCCCCTCGTCACGGTGTCCGACATCGCCGACCACGTCGAGCACGCCCGGGACGTCGCAGGAGCCGCGCACATCGGCATCGGCGGCGACTACGACGGCACCCCCGTGCTGCCGCCGGACGTCCGGGACGTGTCGCGCTACCCGGTGCTCGCCGAGGAGCTTTCGCGCCGCGGATGGGGTGCGTCCGACCTCGAGGCGTTGGCCGGCGGCAACGTGCTCCGCGTGCTCGAGGCCACCGACGACCGTTTCGCGCTGAACGCGTAGCGCGTCAGCCGTACGTCGGGAACTGCGGCCAGCCGTCGGGGCTGTCCTCCCAGTCCTGCTGTCGTCCGTACACCGTGCGGTCCATGACGTGCGCGACCGGCATGATCGCCTCGGTGCCGCGCGCCGTCGTCGAGTACGTCAGGTAGGGCACGCCGTCCCGGAGCAGGTAGTACGAGTAGCCGGGGACCGGCCCCTCCGGCTGCGTCCAGCCCCAGTCGTCGTGGTAGCTCGTCGCGCCGGACGACACCCACGTGTGCGGCCAGCCCCGCGTCGCCTTCCACGCCTCGAGCTTCTCGATCGGGGCCTGCGCGATCATCGCGAACGCGATGCCCTCGTCCGCCAGCCGACTCATGTCAGCGGGCAGGTTGTCGGCGCCCCACGTGCACGCCGGGCAGGCCTCGTCCCACTCCGGGGCGTACATGACGTTCTGCACGAGCAGCAGGTACTTGTCGCCGAAGAGCTCGGTGAGTCGGACGGGGCCGTCCGGACCGGTGAACTCGTAGTCGTCGACCTGCACCATCGGGAGCCGCCGTCGTGCGGCTGCGACCCGGTCGCCGTGCCGGGTGAGGTCCTTCTCGTCCTGCACCTGCGCGTCGAGTGCTGCGTCGAACGTGGCACGGTCCACCACCGGTGGTGCGGCCGCGGGTTGTGACTGCTGGAACATGCCGACCTCCTCGTCGTTGCCGCGCAAGGTACTCGGCTCGCCGACATCGCGTGTGCCGTGCATTCCGAAAACTCGCGGATCTGATCGAAGCCGGCCCAGGCTTGCCCGATGGAGGACGATCACCAGCTGCCACCGGACTACACCGAGACGGTCGAGCTCATCAGCGCACGGGTCTCGAACACACGCGTGCGCGTGCAACTCGCCGCGAACGCGCATCTCATCCACCTCTACTGGGCCATCGGCTCCGTGCTGCTCGAACGCTCGAAGCAGAGCGGGTGGGGGAGCCGGGTCCTGCCGCGACTCGCTGAGGACCTCCGACGCCGGTTCCCCACGATGAAGGGGTTCTCGGCGACCAACCTCAAGTACATGCGCCAGCTCGCGGCCGCTTGGCCTGAGGAGCGCTCATTAGGTCCACAGTCTGTGGACCAATTGCCGTGGGGTCACGTGCGAACGGTCCTGGGCGTGTCCGATCCCGAGCGCCGTGCTCGCTACATCGCCGCGGCAGTGCGAGAAGGATGGGCGCGGCACGTGCTCGAGCACAATCTCCGAACCAGCGCGCTCGAGCGGACGGGTGCACAAGCGACCAACTTCGGACGCTTGCTGGATCCAGAAGGCGCGGACCTCGCCCAGCAGGTCACGCGCGACCCGTACGTGCTGGACTTCCTGGCGCTGGACGGCGACCGAGATGAACGGGCGATGGAGTCCGCGATGGTCGATCGGATCGCGGAGACGCTGCGGGAGCTCGGCACCGGCTTTGCCTTCGTCGGTCGTCAGATGCAGTTCGACGTCGACGGCAACGACTTCTTCGTCGACCTGCTGTTCTTCCACGTCGAACAGCTCCGGTACGTGGTCGTCGAACTCAAACGCGGCGACTTCCGCCCAGAGAGCGTCGGGCAGCTCTCCTTTTACGTCGCCCTTGTGGATGACCGGCTCCGGTTGCCGACGCACGCGGACACGGTGGGGTTGCTCCTCGTCGCGGGCAAGAGCGACGCCGTCGTGCGGTACGCCCTCAGCACGTCCACAGCGCCGGTGGGCGTCGCGAGTTACGACCTCCTGCCGCCGGAGTTTCAGCGCGCCCTGCCGTCGGAAGCCGATCTGCGTCGAGCGCTCAGTGGAAGCGAGAACGAGCGGTCGTGAGGGTAGCCGCGCTGTCGCCACGGCGGGACGGACCGGAGGCGCGAGCCAACCTGGGTGGGTGGGGCGCGTCATGGACAGGGCCGGGTCGGGTCCGGTGGCTAGGATCGGGCGCACACCGCGCCTCCAGGAAGGGTCGCGGACTCGACCCGAGTGAGGACGGACCGGATGAGCGGCACCATCTACGACAACATCTCCCAGGCCTTCGGCAACACCCCGCTGGTGAAGCTGAACCGGCTTCCAGCCGAAGGCGGGGCAGAGGTCCTCGCGAAGCTCGAGTTCTACAACCCCGGCGCCAGCGTCAAGGACCGCCTCGGCGTCGCGATCATCGACGCGGCAGAGGAGTCCGGGGACCTGAAGCCGGGCGGCACGATCGTCGAGGGCTCGTCCGGCAACACCGGCATCGCGCTCGCGCTCGTCGGGGCCGCTCGTGGGTACCGGGTCGTCATCACGATGCCGGAGACGATGAGCGTCGAACGTCGTGCCCTGATCCGCGCGTACGGTGCCGAGATCGTGCTGACCCCGGGGCCGGAAGGCATGAAGGGTGCGGTGTCCAAGGCTGCGTCGATCGTCGAGGAGACGCCCGGCGCGATCCTGGCGCACCAGTTCGAGACCGCCGCGAACGCCGCGATCCACCGGAAGACCACCGCCGAGGAGATCCTCCGCGACACCGAGGGGCATGTCGACGTGTTCGTCGCGGGCGTCGGTACCGGCGGCACGATCACCGGTGTCGGGCAGGTCCTCAAGGAGCGCGTGCCCGGTGTGCAGATCGTCGCCGTCGAGCCGAAGGACTCCCCGCTGCTGACGGAGGGCAAGGCCGGCCCGCACAAGATCCAGGGCATCGGTGCCAACTTCATCCCCGAGGTGCTCGACCAGTCCGTCATCGACGAGGTGTTCGACGTCGAGCTCGACGACGCGTTGCGGGTCGCCCGTGACCTGGGGACGCAGGAGGGCATCCTCGCCGGCATCTCGTCCGGTGCGATCATCCACGCCGCGCTCGTGATCGCCGCGCGCCCGGAGAACGCGGGCAAGCGCATCGTTGCCATCGTGTGCGACACCGGCGAGCGCTACCTGTCGACCGTGCTGTTCGAAGGGCTCACTGCGTGACGCATCGCCGACGTGGCGTGCTGCGGACCGTCCGGGAGGACCTCGCCGCAGCACGCCGAGGTGATCCCGCTGCTCGCGGGGACCTCGAGAACGCCGTCGTCTACTCGGGGCTGCACGCGATCTGGGCCTACCGGCTCGCCCACAAACTGTGGATCGCGGAGGGGCTGCCCGGCTCCCGGTTCGCGGCGCGGGTCGTCGCGCAGACCGCCCGCGCCCTGACCGGCATCGAGATCCACCCGGGGGCACGCATCGGGCGACGGTTCTTCATCGACCACGGCATGGGTGTCGTCATCGGGGAGACCGCGGTCGTCGGCGACGACGTCCTGGTGTTCCACGGCGTGACGCTCGGCGGTCGTGGGGGAGCGCACGGCCCCGGCGCGAAACGGCACCCGACCGTCGGCGACCGCGTCGTGCTCGGCGCAGGGTCGTCGCTGATCGGGGACATCACGGTGGCGCACGACTCCGTCGTGGGCGCGAACACCGTCGTGACGAAGGACGTCCCGCCGCACTCGGTCGTCACCGGGGTCGCCGGCACCGCCCGTCCGCGGTCCGGTGGCGAGGGCGTCCCGACGCTGTAGGCGCTCGGGTCAGCTCAGCTCGCACGCGATGCCGTCGGCGTCAGCGTCGAGCTTCTTGTTGGCGTTGTAGAGCGCGTCGTCCTTCTTCACCGTGCCCTTGAACGCACGGTGTGTGACCTTGCCGCCCGACCGCACGGTGTTGTCCTTCGTGGCCTTCAGTGCGATGCCGCCGGAGTACGCCTTGTGGACGGCGTCGCAGTTCTTGTACGTCGTGGTGGCCGCCTGCGCCGAGGTCGCGCCGCCGAGCGCGACCGTCCCGGCGAGGACGGTGGTGGCCGCAGCGACGGCGATGGTACGGATGACGCGCATGGTTCCCCCTGGATCGAGATCGCCGCATCGGGCATGCGGCAGAAATGATCGTAGGCAGCGTCGTGCCGCGACGTCGCACCCCAGAACGGGGTGCTGTCGGCGGTGTGGGGCATGCTGGGGGAATGGACGGCACGGAGCTGCACGAGGTCGCTGCCCGCACCGCGCTGGCGCTCCCGGCGACCGAGGAGACCCAGCCCTTCGGCGAAGGCGCGTTCGTCTACAAGGTGGTCGGCAAGATGTTCGTGATGACGTCCGAACTCCGCGGGGTGCCGATCGTGAACCTCAAGTGCGCGCCGCCGCACGGCGCCGCACTGGTCCGTGACCACGAGGAGATCACGCCGGGCTGGCACATGAACAAGCGGCACTGGATCACGCTCGCACCAGGGGACGGCATCGACGAGACCGTCGTCGAGGACCTCGTCGCGAATGCCTACGAGCTCGTGGTCGCTGGGTTGCCCGTGGCGAAGCGGCCCATCGATCCGGCACGCCGACGCGGGTCGGACTGACGGCACCGGGGCATCTGGCAGGCTGTGGCCATGCAGTGGCGCAACGACCGGACCGTGCTCGAAGCCGCGACGGCGGTGGCCGAACGACTCGGCGGTGACGTCACCCACACCGTGGCGTCGGCTGCGATGGACCTGTCCGGCCGCGTGCACACCGCCGTGAACGTCTCGCACTTCACCGGAGGCCCGTGCGCGGAACTCGCCGTCCTCGGTGCCGCGGCAGCGGTGTCCGACGACCCGATCATGACGATCGTCGCGGTCGCCGATGCCGGACGCGGGGTCATCCCGCCGTGCGGTCGGTGCCGCCAGGTGTTGCTCGACCTGCAGTCCCAGGTGCTGGTGCTGATGCCGGGGGACGGTGACGACGACCCGGTGGGGACCCCCGTGCGCGATCTGCTCCCCGGCGCCTACGACTGGCCGGACGCCCGTGCCCAGCGGGTCGTGCGGTTCGCCGGGCGCTACCACGACGACGTGCTGGCTGGACGGAAGACCGCGACGATCCGGTTCCGCGATCCGCAGGGCATCGGCCCGACGACGTTCGTGTTCGAGGACGAGCACGCCGACGGGTTCGTGACCGCCGACGCCGTGGTCGACTCCGTGACGATGAAGCGCGTCCGCGAGATCGACGACGCCGATGCCCGGGACGAAGGAGTCGGCGACGTGGCGGCGCTCCGCGACGGGCTCACCGGGCACTACCCACAGTTGGGTGACGACGACCTGGTCGAGGTCGTCCGCTTCCGGGTGGTCTAGACAGCGATCCTGGCGAGGACCTTCGTCACGTCGCGCTGTACCTTCGGCGCGAGCGGCCGTTCGCTCGCCAGGACGGCCCGTGCCTGGTCCGGGGTCATCCCCGCGAACATGTCGCCGATCGTGACGCCGTGGTCGGGGCGCTCGACCACCGTGATCGGGTCGCCCGCCGCGACCGGTCCGGACTTGACCACCCGGAAGTAGGCGCCGGGTCGGCCCTCCTCGGTGAACCGCTTCACCCACTTGTCCACGCGGAGCCGGCGAGCGAAGGTGCCGCAGGGGATCCGCGGGATCGTGACCTCGAGCAGCAGGGTGTCGCCGACGAGCCAGCGTTCGCCGGTCACGGCCCCGGTGACGTCGATCCCCGACGTCCGGAGGTTCTCGCCGAACAGCCCGGCGGGGATCGGACGGTCGAGCAGGGCGGCGAAGTGGGCGGCGTCCTCGTCGGCGTACGCGTAGACGGCCTGGTCCTCCCCGCCGTGGTGCTTCCGGTCCGCCTGCACGTCGGCGTAGAGGCCGAGGGGTCGGACGCGGACCGGTCCGTCGACCGGACGCTTGTCGATCGCGGTGATCCCGATCGTGCCGGAGTCGGGCAGCAAGCGGTCGACGCGGCAGACGGCGGTGACGAGCGACATGGGACCAGGATGCCCGAGATGTGTGACGAAGTGCAGTCTGGACGCGTCACATCCGTGAGCGCAGCCCGCTCGCAACTCCGACCAGTAGAAGGAAACCGTGCACCACCCACCACCCAGGACGGCTCTCGTCGACCTCGACGACGGTGTCCTCGCCGGACGGTCGGCCGACGGCGACGTCCGTGCCTTCGAGGTCCTCATCCGCCGACACACGCCACTGCTCCGCGCGTACGCACGCCGGACCCTCGGTTCGACGGACGAGCTGGACGACGTCGTGCAGGAGACCTTCATCACGGCTTGGAACCGCCTCGACGCCCTCCAGGACAACGCGCACGTGAAGGCGTGGCTGATGCGGATCCTCAGCCGGAAGTGCATCGACCGCATCCGAGCGCGCCGGGACCACGACGACGTCACCGAGCTCGAGGTCGCTGCCCCGTCCGACGACGCCCCGGAACGCGTCGCCGAGGCGCGCGACCGCGAGCACGCCGTCGAGGTCGCCCTCGCCGAGCTCCCGGACGCGCAGCGGCGGTGCTGGCTGATGAAGGAAGTGCTCGGGTACCGCTACGAGGAGATCGCGGAGGAACTCGACGTGCCGCTCTCGACCGTCCGCGGGCTGTTGTCCCGTGCCAGGAAGAACATGATCCGTCTGATGGAGGGATGGCGATGACTGCCGCACCCGAACCGCTCGAGCCCGACCGCGTGGTGCTCGCCGCCCTCGAGCCGGAGGACCTCGACGGACACACGATCGACGAGCTCGCCGACTACCTCGACGCCGGCATGCAGCCGGCCGACCCGGACATCGACGACTCACCGGCCTGCCAGAACGCACTCGCAGCGATCATCCGGCTGCGGCAGGTGTCGTTCGGCTCGCTCGAGGCGGCGGCCCTGGCAGAAGCCCCCGCTGACGAGTCGTGGATCGGTGGTGTCCTCGCGAACATCTCGCTCGAGGCCCGATCCGGCCGCGACGTCCCGCTCCGCGCCGAGGCAGCGACGGAACACCCGGTCATGACCGAGGGAGCGATCCGCTCGCTGGTCCGTCGAGCAGGTGACGCGGTTCCGGGCATCGTCGTCGCACGCTGTTCGATCGACGGCGACGTCACCGTGCTCGCGGCCCCGGTGCGGGTGACCGTCGAGGTCGCGATCGTCGCCGGCCCGTCCATCCCGACGACCGCCGACCTGGTCCGCGCCGCGGTGGACTCGGCGCTCGCCGAGCACACGGACCTGGTGGTCGAGGCGATCGACGTGGTCGTCCGTGACCTGATCGAGACGACGTCGGAGGAGGAACGATGAGCGAGATGCAGGACGACGACGTGCAGCCCCAGGAGACGGGATCGGCCGTCGCCCTGGCCTCGATCGAGACGGCCGTGCTGGGGGTGGCCGGTGTCGCCGACCTGTTCCACGCGAAGCCGACACTCGGCAGCACCGCGAGGTCCGTGCGGCACCTGACGACGCCGGCATCGGCGCCACGGATCGTCGTCGACGGTGATGTGCTCCGCGTCGTCATCGGGACCGACGGTGTCGTCCCGGCGCCGCAGGTCGCACGAGCCGTGCACGACGCGGCCCTCGCCGAGGCGGCGCGCAACGGTCTCGTGCTGGCTCGAATCGACGTCCGCGTCGCGCGAGTCGGCTGACAGTCGGTTTTTTGCACGCGCTCGGGAGCGACATCGTCGTTGTCGTACGACAGCGATCCTGTCGTTCCGAGTCGGCACCGACGCGCCACCCGCCCGTCAGCGACGCGCCCTCGCGTCCGCGACCTCCAGCACCACGACGATCGCGGCGACGAGCAGCGCGGTCGCGACGAGCGACACCTCCGGCACCGCGATGGTCGCGAGGACGGCCAGCGTCAGCACGACGACCACGGTGTTCCACCCGACGGACAGCGACGGCCGGAGGGCCAACGCCCAGATCGCGAGGACGAACAGCGCGACGGGCACCGCGATCGTGGCGGCGACGGACGCGTGGGACAGGTCGGCCTCGCCCGCGTCGGCGCTGACCGCGACCTCTATCCCGGCGGGCACCGCGGCAGCGGCGGCGAACACGAAGTAGTGCCCGTAGCCGAACACCAGCGCGCTCGGTAGGCCGCGGATGTGGTCGTGCTGCTCGTGCGAGAAGTAGATCCACCAGAGGCCCGCGACGATGACCAGTCCGCCGGCGGCCAAGACGAGCAACGGCCCGAGGTGCTCAGCGTGCCGGAGTCCGTCGATCACGGCGCTCGCGGACGCGACGAGCCCTTCACCGAGGACGATCAGCGTGAACAGCGAGTACCGCTCCGCGATGTGGTGCGTGTGCCACGGGGTGGTCTGTGCCCGGGACTCGGACCAGACCGGCACGAGGACCTCGAGCAGGATGAGCACTGGCGCGACGAACCGCGGCCATCCCTCTGGCAGGAACAGGATCGCGACCCAGAGCGCCTGCACGACGGTGATGCCGAGGGCGTAGTGGAGTGCGGTCGCCCGGTACTCGGACGTCGATGCCGCGACGCGGATCCACTGCCCGACGAGTGCGAGCCGCATCACGACGTACCCGATGACGACGATCGTGAACGACCCGTCCTGCATCGCCGGGCCGACGCCGGCGGCGAGCACGAGGACACCGGCCATCTGCACGAACGTCATCACGCGGTACAGCCAGTCGTCGGTGTCGAACGACGTCGCGAACCACGTGAAGTTCAGCCACGCCCACCAGATCGAGAAGAACACGAACGCGAACGACACGATCGCGGAGGAGATGTGCCCCTCGGCCTCGATCTCGTGGAGGTTCGTCGCGGCGAACCCGACGGCCACGACGAACACCAGGTCGAAGAGCAGCTCGAGCGGGCTGGCGGCGCGGTGTCCCTCTGCGGGGTCGCGCGGCCGCATGCGGCGGAGTCCGATCGTCGTCACCGTGCATGCCTACACGACGGCGGGTGCCGTCCGCGATGGCGACACGACCTGCCGTCTCACCACGGGCCGTGGTCGCGCCCGGCGACGGACGGGAGGCCCGGTGCGGCGCCGCACCGCGCCTCCCGTCCGGCTCTGGCCGCGTCCAGGGCACGTCGGTTGCGTCCGCAACGAACGACAGCTCCCTCGTCGTACGACAGCGACTCTGTCGCTGCCGAGCGACCGCAACTGTTGCAGACGCCTGACGACGACAAGGTCGCTGTCGTACGACAGCGACCTTGTCGTTCCGGGTCGGAAGGGGGAGGTGGGGCCGGCGGGGCCGGAAGGGGGAGGGTCAGCCGATCAATAGAAGTTGGTCGCCTGCGAGTGGCCCCACGCCGCGCATGGCGTGCCGTAGGCGTCCTTGATGTACTGCAGCCCCCACGTGACCTGGGTGGTCGCGTTGTCGGCCCAGTCGGACGAGATCGTGGCCATCTTCGAGCCGGGCAGCGCCTGCGGGATGCCGGTCGCACCGGACGGGTTGTACGCCTTGTAGTTCCAGCCGGACTCCTTGGTCCAGAGGCTGTTCAGGCACTGGAACTGGTCGGAGCCCCATCCGTACTTCGACGACGCGAGGGAGCTCGCGGTGGCCTTCGCCCCGGCGGGGGAGTTCGCCGCCGCCTGCGCTGCTGCCGCGGCCTGCGCTGCCGCTGCCGCATCGGCGGCCGCCTGCTCCGCGGCGGCCTTGTCCGCCGCTGCCTTCGCCGCAGCCGCCCTCGCGTCCGCGTCCTGCTTGTCCTGGTCGGCACTCGCCTGGGCGACGTCCTGGGTCGTGTCGACGGTGGACGCGATCCGCTCGGACAGGGCACCGCCGGAGAGCTTCGCGGGGTTCGACAGCGACGAGATCTGCTGTTCGAGCTTCGACGTGTCCGTCTTGTCGTTGGCGTTCTCGACGACGGTCTTCGCGGTCGCGACGGTCGCCGCTGCCTGGGCACGGTCGAGGGCGGTGCCGCTGAGTCCTGGGGTCGGGCTCGACGTCGGCATGCCGACGGCCTCGGCGAGTGCCGGCTGTGTCGTGACCGTGAGTGCACCGCCGGCGATCGCGAGGACCGCTGCACCGCTGGCGATGAGCACGCCGCGCTTGCGGAGGGTGCGTCGGATCCTGCGGCTGGGGGAGTCCAGGGCTGCTCGGCGGGTGCCGGTCGTGGTGGTGGTGGTGGTCGGGAGGTCGGGGATCTGTCCTGTCATCGATTCCGGTGGTTCGGGCGGTTCGTACGTGCGCACTGCGTCATCGCGAGAGAGCACCGAGAGCCGGTGTGCGACCGGACGGTGGTGTGGGGCCCGTCCGTTCGCCGAGTGGGCAGCCGTGTGGGGCGGCCGCAGCGATGGCGAAGCGGCAACGATGACGGGTCACCCTGGACGGTCCGTCCGGGATCACTGGCAGAACCGTCCGTCCACCCGTCGATAACGGTTCGGTAACGGCCCGATCAGACCGTGGAGCTGTGGGTCTCCTGGGTGACCTGGCCCTGTGCTACGCGCTCGAGTGCTCCGAGGGCGCGGGCGATGTCGTCGACGTCCTCGGCGGGGAGCTCGGCGATCAGCGACGCGACGATCCCGGTGCGCTCCGAGCGGGCGAGCTCGACCGCCGCGATGCCCTCAGGTGTGGCGCTCACCATGAACGCGCGGCCGTCGGTCGGGTCGGCCTCGCGGGCGATGAACCCGCGCTGCTCGAGCTCGGTGAGGATACGGGTCATCGTGGGCTTCGTGACCACCTCGAGCCGCGACAGGTCGCCCGGGCGCAGGGGTCCGTCGCGCTGGATCGTCGCGAGCGCCGACACGATCCCGTACCCGAGTGCGGCGGAATCGGTGCGTGCCCGACGGTTGATGCGGCCGACCGCGGCGGCGAGGCGCGCGGCGATCTCGGTGCGGTCCGTCTGCCCCGTGTGCGGTTCGGGCTGGCGCTGCGTCATCTGCTGCTCCGGGGTCGTCGTCGAGCGGTCGTGGCGATGCTACCGGCTGCCCGGATCGCGTCGCTGGGAGCGTGCCAGGGGCGTCGCGTGGGGAGACACGCGAAGGACGAACCGCCCGCCCCGGGGTCCGGGACGGGCGGTTCCTGTACGGCTGCTCAGTGCAACACCGGATCGGCGAGCAACACCTGATCGATACAGCTCAGTGCTTCTCGCCGGGGAGCTGGTGGATCGCCTCGGTCGCGAGTTCGGCCTCGATGTTGTCGCCGTTCTCGGTCGCGGTGCGGAGTCGCTTGAAGTCGGCGAGCATCTGATCCCAGTCGACCAGTTCGTCGAGGTTCGGCAGGCGCAACCGGAACGCCAGGCCGTCCATCGTGTCGAGGCAGACGCGCCGCAGGTTCTCGTTCCCGCACTCGTCGACGTAGAGCGCGAAGACGCCGAGGGCGTCGGTGTTGACGCCCTTGACGTCGTGCGACTCGAACTCCTTGATCGTCTTGTCGATCGTGGCGAGGATCTTCTTGCGCGCTGCTGTGCCGAGTCGCGGCACCGCGAGACGCACGACGCCGCCGAAGAGCACGCCGAGGGTCTGCAGCGCCTCGATCACCTCTCCGGGGTCCGGCGTGGTGACGCGCGTGTAGCGGTTCGGCGCCATCTCGATGAGCCCGGCGCGGGCGAGCTGGCTGAGGGCCTCGCGGATGGGGGTGCGCGAGACGCCGAGCCATGCGATGAGCTCGTCGTCGTTGAGTCGCTCACCGGGCTCGAGCGTGCCGTCCATGATCGCTTCGTGGATCTTCTGGCGGACGGTGTCGCGGAGCAGCTGGTGTTCGGTCGGGGCGCTGCTGGGGACCGGCATGTTGTGTCCTTCGGATCGGGGGCTCCGCACCTGTTTCGGGATCTGTGCGGACGCATCGGTCACGATACCTGATATGCGAACGGCGTTCCGGTCGGTTCCGGGAGTGTCACGTACCCGTCGACGGGTTCGGCCCGAGCAGGTCCGTCGTCCGGCGGTCCTCGGCCCCGCCCCACCACCGGTCGAGCACCGATCGGAACGGCCGGGGGTCCTCGGCGACGGCGGCGAAGAGCGTCATCGACGACCGGAGCTTCAGCGCGTCGATGCCGCCCACCAGCTCCTCGACCGAGCGCGCGGGGGCGGTGCCGGCTGCCTCGGCGGCGGCGAGCAGTCGCGGGCCGAGCACGGGGTGGGCCAGGTAGGCGCGGGCCTCGTCGGCGCCGGATATGCCGTAGCGCTCGGCGGTCGGGCTGTGTCCGAGGCCGCGGAGCTGGGGGAACACGAACCACATCCAGTGCGACGACTTCCGGCCCCGGGCGAGTTCGGCGAGCGCGGTGTCCTGCACGCCGTCCTGCGCGCGGACGAAGCGGTCGAGCGCGAACGGGTCGCTCATCGGACGACGTCACCCCAGCCGTAGCGGACGGTCGTGCCGTCGAGGACGAGGAGCGAATCCGGTGCCCGGTCGAAGAGCCCCGGCATGCCGACGGCGTCCGGCAGGTCGCCCTCCAGCCGTTCGAGCGTCGCCGAGCGGAGCACGAGGGGCTGGTGCTCCCGCTGCCAGAAGACGGTCTGCGCGAGGTGTCTGGCGTGGATCCCCGCGCGCGTGGTGAGCTCGGCGGCGAGCGGTGAGGAGTCGGTGGCACCGGCCACGACGCGGACGAACGCGGCGTGGCGGGGGCGAGCCGGGCCTCCCGGCCGTGCGCGACGCAACCGATCAGGGTGCCGAACCGAGCGGTACCGCAGCGCGTCCCCCCGCCGTTTCCCCCTGGCGTGCGCGAACGCGTAGGGGACCCCGAGCAACGCGTGCGCCGCGACGATGGCCGGGACGTTCGCCGTGTCGATCGTCCGGTAGGCGACTCCGTGCCGACCGCGGTCGTCGACGGTGAGGATCTCGATCGTCACCTCGGTCATCGTGCCCAGACGACCCGACGGCGGGAACGGCGGCACGCGCGTCTCGCGGAACACGTACGCGCTGAGGCCGGCCCACGCACTCCCGTCCACCACGTCCGGTCGGGTCCCGCGGGGGACGAGCCGAGCGAGCGACGCCGGGTCGTGCCGCCAGTGCGCGAAGACGACGTCCTCCCACGCGTGCACCGTGACCGGACGGTGCAGGAGCGGCTCCGCGGCCCGACTGTCCGGCGAGGCGGTCATCGGCGTGGGGCTGACCGGCCGACGCGGAGCGCCCATGACACGAGCGGTGCCTGCAGGGGCAGGCGGAGGACCGACACGATCCGCATGGTGCGGGTCGACCGCGGGCTGTCGAGCAGGTCCTTCGCCATCTTGACGTTCGCGGGGAACACCGCGACGAAGAGGGCGGCGGCCGCCATGCCGGCCGCGCGGCGGGTGGCCGGGACGGCGAGCCCCGCCGCGATCCCGAGCTCGGCGACGCCGGAGGCCAGCGTCGTGGTCCGTGGGGGCAGGCCCTCCGGGACGATGCGGTCGTAGCCGCGCGGGCGGAGGAAGTGCGTGACGCCGGCGCCACCGAGGATGACGGCGAGGAGTGCCGCCGTCCGGTTGGCGCGTCTGGCGCGTGCTGAGCGTCGTCCCATGGCACCATCGTGGCCCGCGTGCCCGTCGACGCTCTCAGAGCCGGCCCAGGATCCGGCAGCGCCGCGATCGGGCGGGCGCGGGGCCGGGGCGGGGCGGGTCAGGCCAGCGCCGTCGCGACGAGGTCGAGGACGACGGCCGCGACCTCCGCCTTCGTGCCGGAGGCGGCGCGCACCACCTCGCCGCCGGGGACGATCACCTCGATCGCGTTCTCCTCGCGCTCGAACCCCTCTGACCAGCCGACCCGGTTCACCACGAGCATGTCGGCCGGCTTCCTGGCGATCTTCGCGCGGCCGAGCTCGATCCGGGCATCGCGGTCCGGTTCCGTCTCGGCGGCGAAGCCCACGACGATCTGCCCGGTCCGGCGGTTCGCCACGAGGTCCGCGAGCACGTCGGGGTTCCGCACGAGCTCGAGCGTCATCCGGTCGCCCTGCGCGTCCTTCTTGAGCTTCTCGGCGCGGACCTCGGCCGGTCGGTAGTCGGCGACGGCGGCGGTCATCACGACGACGTCCGCGTCCGCTGCCGCGGCGTGCACGGCCTCGGCGAGTTCGAGCGCCGACCCGACCTGGACGACGTGCGCGTCGAGTCCTCGGGTCAGGCCGCCGTCGACGTTCGCGCTGACGAGGGTCACGTCGGCGCCACGGGCCGCGGCCGCGGTGGCGATCGCGACGCCCTGTCGGCCGCTCGAGCGGTTGCCGACGAAGCGGACGGGGTCGAACGGTTCGCGGGTGCCGCCGGCGCTGACGACGAGGCGGACGCCGGACAGGTCGCCCTGCTCGCCGCGGGCAGTCGTCCCGGTCGTTGCGGTCGTCCCGGTCGTTCCGGTCGTTCCGGCCTGGAGGGTCGGCTCACCCCCGTCGGGTCGTCCCGCGTCCTGCGTCTGCCCCAGCACCGCCAGGGCGGCCGCGACGATCGTGTCGGGTTCCGACATGCGCCCCATGCCGGCGTCGTCGCCGGTGAGGGCCCCGACCTCCGGGCCGACGACGTGCACGCCGCGCTCACGGAGGGTCGCGATGTTCGCCCGGGTCGCTGGGTGCTCCCACATCTGCGGGTGCATCGCCGGCGCGACGACGACGGGTGCCTCGGTCGCGAGCAGGGTCGTGCCGAGCAGGTCGGGGGCGAGGCCGGCGGCCATCCGCGCGAGCGAGTCGGCGGTCGCGGGTGCGACGACCACGAGGTCAGCCCGACGTCCGAGCGACACGTGGCGGACCTCGGCGACCTCCTCGAAGACGCTCGTCGAGACGGGGTTCCTGCTGAGCGCCTCGAGCGTCGGGAGCCCCACGAAGCGCAGGGCGCCCTCGGTGGGGACGACGTGCACGTCGTGGCCGGCCTTCACGAACTCCCGGACGACCTGGACGGCCTTGTACGCCGCGATGCCCCCGGTGATCCCGACGACGATGGTCCTGCGCTGCTGCGGTGCGTTGGTCACGTCGGCCACGCTACCCGGCGGGACGTGGCCGGAGCGGGCGTGTGCTGGGCACGGGTGCCGGCGTGTGCTCGTGCTCGGGCGCGGGCGTGTGCTCGTGCTCGGGCGCGCATGGCAGGATCGGCTCCATGTGCACCGTCGTCGTCCGTGTCGAACCGGGCTCGGCGTGGCCCGTCACCGTGCTGGCCATGCGCGACGAGTCCCCGACCCGCCCGTGGGACCCACCGGCGGCGTGGTGGCCCGACCGCGACCCCGGGCTGCGCGGTGTCCGCGACCGCGAGGCCGGCGGTGCCTGGCTGGCGGCCTCGGACGAGGGCGGGCTCGCGGTCGTGCTGAACCGCTGGGAGGACGTCCCCTCCGCCGACGGCACGTGGACCACGCGTGGGGTGCTGCCCGTCGACGCGGTGGCCGACGGCGTGCTGCCCGGCCACGACGACACCGTCCCGACCACCAGGGCGTTCAATCTCGTCCGTGCCACGTTGTCCGGGGCGTCGGTGATCTCCTGGGACGGGTCGCGGGTCCGGACGACCGTGCTCGAGCCCGGCGTGCACATGATCACGCACGGCGAGCCCGACGATCCGGCAGCGCCGCGGATCGGTCGCTGGCTCGAGCCCTTCCGCGCCGTCGACGCACCGGTCGGGCCGCCGGAGCTCGCCCCGTTCGACGAGCTCCGCGCCGCCGATGCCGGGACGGACGCCGGTGACGGGTGGAGCCCCTGGTTCGGGGTCCTCGCCGCGTCGGCCGCGCTGTCGTCGGACGATCCCGACGCGATCCTCCGCGACGCGCACGAGCCCGAGGGACACTTCGCGACCCTGTCGATCGTGGCCGCGGCCGTCGGACCCGGGCGCACCGTGTTGCAGCACGCCCGCCTGGCCGACCCGGGCGACATCGACGGCAGCGTCGAACTCCACCACGCCTGACGCGGGGGTGTCACCGGCCGCGCTCGCGGCCGGGCCGGCGGGGCGGGCGTGCGCCGAGCCTCCCGGCCGTGCGCGCGCGTCAGGCGGGCAGGTGCGTCCCGGTGAGGTCCTCGGCGACGGCCCACAGGCTGCGGGCGAGCTCCGGGCTCCGCGCCGAGCGGGGGATCGGGGCGTTCGTGGTCGGACCGACCATGCCGAACATCCCCGACGGACCGTAGTACGCGCCGCCGACGGCGTTCGGCCCGACCGCCGCGTACAACAGCGGCTCGCTGCCCTGCGCGACGTCCTGCGTGAACGGCCACGCCCGCTGCTTCGACGACACCGGCCGTGACCGACCGAGCGAGCGACCGGACGACTGCAGGTTCGTGCGGGTGTACCCGGGGTGCGCCGCGGTGCTCACGAGCGGCCAGTCGAGCTCGACCGACAGCGTGTGGAGGTGCAGCGACAGCAGCAGGTCGGCGAGCTTCGACTGCGCGTACGCCCGCCACGGGGAGTACCCGCGGAGCCACTGCAGGTCGTCGAACCGGATCCTCCCGGGGATCGCCGCGAGGCTCGACATCGTCGCGACGCGGGGCGACGACGCCCGGAGCAGTGCCGGCATCACGAGGTTCGTCAACGCGAACGGGCCGAGGAAGTTCGTCCCGAACTGCAGCTCGAAGCCGTCGACGGTCTCGAAGCGCTTCGGCGGGATCATCACGCCGGCGTTGTTCACGAGCACGTCGAGCGGTCGGTCCTCGTCGACGATCCCTGCGGCGAACCGACGGACGCTCGACAGGTCGGCCAGGTCGAGCTCACGCACCTCGACGTCGGCGCCCGGGTGTGCCTGCCGGATCGACGCGGCGGCGGCGTCGCCCTTCGACGGCGTCCGGACGGCGAGCACGACGGAGGCGCCGGCCTCGGCGAGCCGGGTGGCGGTCTCCTTGCCTGTGCCGCTGTTCGCTCCGGTCACGACGATGCGTCGGCCAGTCTGGTCGGGGATCTTGGGCATGCGCGCGACCGTACACGCGGACTGTCCGAGGACACGCAACTGTGCTAGATTCATGCAAACGCATTCACTTGGAGGGCGCGATGAGCAACGCATTCGGTACCGGTCGTCCGTCGGACGTCCCGCCGCCCGCACCCGACCGCGTCGGACCCGTGCAGCTCGGCCTCGACACGTTCGGCGACGTCACCGAACTCGCCGACGGCTCGCAGCAGTCCGATGCGCAGAGCATCCGCGACGTGGTGGACCAGGCCGTCCTCGCTGACCAGGTGGGCATCGACTTCATCGGCGTGGGTGAGCACCACCGCGAGGACTTCGTGGTCAGCGCCCCCGAGGTCGTCCTCGCGGCGATCGCCGCCCGCACGGAGCGCATCCGGATCGGGTCCGCGGTCACCGTGCTGTCGTCCGACGACCCCGTCCGCGTCTACGAGCGGTTCGCCACCGTCGACGCGATCTCCAACGGCCGCGCCGAGGTCATCCTCGGGCGAGGCTCCTTCACCGAGTCGTTCCCGCTCTTCGGCTACGAGCTCGCGGACTACGAGGTCCTGTTCGAGGAGAAGCTCCAGCTCTGGGCAGCACTGCGCGGCGGGGACCCCGTCACGTGGAGCGGCACCAAGCGCGCGAGCCTGACCGACCAGGACGTCTTCCCGAAGCTCGAGCACGGTCCGATCCCGACGTGGATCGGTGTCGGGGGGTCACCGCAGTCCGTGATCCGTGCGGCGTCCTACGGCATGCCGCTGTTCCTCGCGATCATCGGCGGGCAGCCGGCGCAGTTCGCCCCGTTCTCGCGGCTCTACCGGCAGGCGCTGACGCAGCTCGAGCTGCCGCAGCAGCCCATCGCGATGCACTCGCCCGGGTTCGTCGCCGCCACGGACGAGGAAGCCGCCGAACGCTACTGGCCGTACCACAAGGCCGTCACCGACCGCCTCGGGCGCGAGCGTGGATGGCCGCCCCTCGACGCGGCGCAGTACCAGGCCGGGCTGTCGGCCGGCGGGTCGCTGTACGTCGGGTCGACGGAGACCGTCGCGCGGAAGATCGCACGGAACATGCGGATCCTCGGCGTGACGCGGTTCGACATGCGCTACGCCACCGGGCGCCTGCCGCACGCGGACATGATGCGCTCGATCGAGCTGTACGGCACCGCGGTCGCACCCCGCGTGCGTGAGCTCCTGGCGGAGCCGGTCCCCGTCCCGTAGCGCGGGCGGGTTCCCGCGGCCGCGCGCGGCGCGGTCGGGAGGCTCGGCCCGGGCCCGGAGTGTCGGCTCACGGCAGCGCCGCGTACGGTCCAGGGCATGTCGTCACGCCCTGCCATCGTCGAACGCCGGTTCCGCGGACGCATCACGGGCGTCGGCACCAGCTCCGGCGTGCGACTCGTCGTCGGGATGTGGGAGCGCTCCCCGTTCGGAGCGTTCACGGACGTCTTCGTGGAGCTCCCCGACGGGTCGAGCGTGCTGCTCGCCCCCGACGAGATCGTCGCCGCGTACGTCTCCGGCACGTACCGCTTCGACGCCGTCGAGGTCGTCGACGTCACCGCCCGGCGGACCGCATCCGGCATCGACCTCGATGCGGGTCCGCTCCGCGCCGCGATCGACGTCGGCACGATCTCGCCGCTCGGTCGCGTGCTGCGGGTCGTCCCGAAGCCGATCGCCCGCGACCCTCGGTGGCTGCGCGCGATCGACCCGATCGCACGGCTCGTGGCACCGGGGGCAGGGACGGCTGGCACCGCGGGCGGCGGCCGACGCGAGTACTACGGCGTGACCGGAGCGCACGACGTCACCGGCGTCCGCGGGACCTGGGCGGACGAACCGCTCGGCTCCCTGGTGCCGCTCGACCCGCCGGTCCGGTTCGGGTTCGCGTCGATGCCGCGCATCCCGCAGGTCGTCGACGTCGAGACGACGATCCACGAGCCCGCCTGAGCCGTTCGGACGCGTTCCAGGGATCGGGGGCAGACTGGTCCGAACGGTACGGCCCCGCTCGCCAGGCCGCACGTCGGGTGGCGGGGCGCACGATGCGAAGGAGCACCATGACCGACACCCAGACGGACCAGCGCGCCGCCATCTCGGACATCGTCCACGGAGCCCGCACCGCCCTGCTGACCACGGTCAGCGAGGACGGCTCCCTGCACGCCAGGCCGCTCGCCGTGCAGGACAAGGCCTTCCACGGCACACTCCGCTTCCTGGTGCAGGACGGCAGCGAGAAGGTCGAGGACATCGCCAGGAACCCGCACGTGAACGTCGCGATCGAGTCGCAGGGCGGGTACCTCTCCATCGCCGGCACCGCGACCGTCACCCAGGACGACTCGGTGATCGACGAACTCTGGTCACCGTTCGCCGAGGCCTGGTTCCCGGACGGCCGCGACGACCCCTCGATCCGACTGCTCACCGTCGAGGGCGACTCCGTGGAGTACTGGACGCAGGATGCCGGCACGGTCGGCAGCCTGGTCCAGACGATGAAGGCCGCACTCGGCGGGCAGTCCCAGCCGGACGTCGGCCGTCACGGCACCGTCGAGCTCTAGTCGGCACCGCCGAACGCGCGAGACGCCCTCGAACGCACGAGACGCCGCCGGGTTCGGCGGCGTCTCGTCGGTCCGGCGGCGTCTCGTCAGCGTCGGAGGCGGGGGAGGGGGGTCACGGGGGCCGAGCAGCCAGAGCACGGCGACGAGCACGGGCTGCCCGACGAGTGCGCACGACACCAGTGTCCAGCGCATCCAGGGCTTCGCGACGAGCTCGGGCGAGCCCATCAGCGGCGCGAGCGGCATGAGCAGCCGCGGCGTCGAGGCCATCGGCAGCGACACCGCGAAGACGTAGAGCGCGTACCCGCCGGAGAACACCAGCGTCGTGAGCCCGAGCTTCCTCGTCGAGCGGCGCAGGAGCCAGATCGGGTACCCGACCATGAGCCCGATCACGATCGGGATCCCACCGATGCCGACCCACTGCAGCGTCGTGAGGAACCACGGGGTCAGCGGCACGAAGTCCACACGCCCGATGAAGTTCACCCACCACGACATCTCGGTCGCCAGGTACGCGTCGGGGCGCCCGGTCACGTGCGACGCGATCACCGGCCACGCCACACCGGCGGCGACCATCACGAGCCCCGACAGCACGACCGTGAGCTGTTCCCGCAACGGGAACCGGTCGAGCACGCGGTCACCTGCGCGACGGAGCCGGACCCAGCGCACCAGGGCGACGATGCCGAGCGTCAACGGGATCGCGAGCGCCCCCGGCCGCGTGAACGCAGCGGCGACCCCGAGCGCCGTCAGGAGCCCGTACCGCCGGTGCTCGATCGCGAGCAGCGCACCGAAGGTCAGTGCGAGGAACATGCTCTCCGCGTAGCCGACCTGCAGCAGGAACGACAGCGGCCCGCAGGTGAAGAAGAAGACGGCCCACAGCGCGGCGGTGTCCCCGGCACGCTCCCGGACGAGTCGGTGCAGCAGGAACGTGGCGAAGATCCCCGCCACGAGCGCGATCAGCGGCGCCGCCACCTCGAACGTCATCCCGGTCCACACGGTCACGAACCGGATGGTGAACGGGAACGCCGGCAGGAACGCCCACGGGTTCTGTGCCACGTGTCCGGCGGCGTCGAGCGGCAGCGTCGTGGGGTAGCCGTGCAGCGAGATCTGCTCGTAGTACTGGCCGTCCCACGCGGTGAGGAACCGCAGGAACCCGTGGTCGTTCGTCCAGATCGCGTTCTCCGGCTGCGACCGCCCGATCAGCGGGTACGCGAGCGCGAGCCACAGCGTGGAGAGCACGCGCCCACCGACCCAGACGAGCACGACCGTCGCCCAGGTGGGCAGACTCGTGACCAGATCGACCGCGCGGCGACGGCTGGCGGCGATCGACGACGGGGCGGACGGCACGACACGACGATAGTCACGGTGGCTGAGTGGTGCTCGCACTGGAGGCTCGTGGTGCGTTCTGCAGGCCAGAATACGACCCGCAGACGGCCGGGCACGCCCCCACGGCGCACTCTAGCCTGGAGGCCCCGTTCGACCCCCACCGTGAGGAGCCACCGTGACGAAGACCGCCATCGTGACCGACAACGCCCCCAAGCCCGCAGGACCCTACAGCCAGGGCATCGTCGCGGGCGGGTTCATCTACACCGCCGGCTTCGGCCCGCAGGACCCCGCGACCGGGGCGCTCGCCGACGACGTTGCCGGTCAGACCGCCCAGGTCCTGGCGAACGTGGCCGCCGTCCTCGCCGAACACGGCGCGACGCTCGACGACGTCGTGAAGTCGACCGTGCACCTCGAGCACTCGGACCGCGACTTCCCGGCCTTCAACGAGGAGTACGCGAAGCACTTCTCCGAGCCGTACCCGGTCCGGACCACCGTGCAGTCGCACCTCGCGAACATCCTCGTCGAGATCGACGTCGTCGCGGTCCTCCCGACGAAGACCCGCGTCACCGACGTCGAGGACGCCTGATCCCGCGCAGCTGAGTCCAGTCTCAGCGACCCCCGGTCAGCGAGTCCCGTCACCGACCCGACGGAGACCCTGACCGGGGGTCTCGTGCGTCAGCGCACCGTCCGCGAGCACCCGCACCCCGGCGACGAGGACGTCGTCGATGCCCTCGGCGACACGCATCGGGTGGTCGTACGAGGACTGCGCCGCGACGGTCTCCGGATCGACCACGACGAGGTCGGCGACCGCCCCGACGGCGACCCGTCCGCGGTCGCCGAGCCGGTAGCGCTCGACGGCGGTGGTCGACAGGCTCCGCTGGACCTGTGGCCACGTCAGCCGACCCGCGACCGCGTACTCCTCGAGGTACCGCGCGAACGTGCCGTACGCCCGCGGGTGCGGGTGCGTGCCGACGAAGATGCCGTCGGAGCCCGCTGCGTGCCCCCGGTGCCGGAACAGCGGCGCGAGGTCGTCGGCGGTCCGCGGCCGGGGGACCCGCATCACCACGGTGACCTGCAGGTCCGAGTCGACGAGCACGTCGAGGGCGAGGTCGACCGGGTCGGTCCCGGTGGCCTCGGCCGCGTCGGCGAGCGTCCGGCCCTGCAGCGCGTGGAACTCCGCCGCCGGGACGTGCGAGAGCGTGATCTGCTCGGCCCACCCGGTGCCGAGGTCGGCGCGGCCGAGCACCCGGTCGAGCACCGCACCGCGGACACGGGCGCGACCGTCCTGATCGGCGATCGTCCGGGCGAGGTCCGTCGTCCCCGGGCGGGCGAGGGCCGCCGGCAGGAGGAGCATCGACAGGATCGTGCACCCACGGGAGTACGGGTACGCGTCGAAGGACATCGGGGTGCCGGTCCGCTCGAGGTCGGCGAGCGCCTCGAGCAGCAGGTCGACCGGGGCGTGCAGGTGCGACACGTGCGCCCGGACCCCTGACGACCGGACGATCGCGGCGATCTCGTCGAGCCCCGCGCGGGCGTTCGTCTCGTAGCCGCCACGCATGTGCGACACGTAGAGCCCGTCGACGGCTGCGACCTCGGTGCACAGCGCGGTGAGCTCCGCCGTGTCGGCGAAGAGCCCCGGCACGTAGTCGAGCCCGGTCGCGAGCCCCACGGCGCCGGCGTCCAGGCCCGCTCGCACGGTGGCCCGCATCGCCGCGAGCTGTTCGGGCGTCGCGGGCCCGTCGACGTCGCCGACGACCTGCTGCCGGACGGTGCCGGCTGGGACGAGCGTCGCGACGTTGACCGGGGTCGTCCCGTCGTACGTGTCCAGCAGCGCGCCGATGCCGCCGCCGCGGTACGTCGGGTGCGGCCCGTCGATCGCGGCGAAGTAGGTGTCCGCGTAGGACCCGTCTCCCGGAGCGGGGCCGACGCCGTCCTGTCCGGTGACGATCGTGGTGACGCCCTGCCGGAGGAGCGCGAGCTGGACCTCCGGTTCGAACACCAGCGAGCCGCCGTGCGAGTGCGCGTCGACGGACCCCGGCATGACGAGGCGCTCGCCGCAGTCGACCATGGTCGCGCCGGCCGGGACGTCGAGGTCCGTCCCGACCCCGGTGATCCGACCGTCCTCGACGAGGACGTCCGCTCGGAGCGCTCCGGTCTCGCCGACGACCGAGCCGCCGCGGAGCAGGACGCTCGTCACCTCGACAGCCCGGCGACGAGGCGTTCGGCCCGCCCACGGAGCGCGTCGAGGTCGCCGGACGTCAGCGCGTCGCCGACGAGCGGGGACCCGAGACCGACCGCGACCGCGCCGGCGGCGAGGTACTCGGCCGCGTCGTCGACCCCGATGCCCCCGGTGGGGATGACGTCCACGAAGTCGAGCGGCGCGAGCACCTGCTTGAGGAACGCGGGGCCGCCGAGCGGCGCGGCGGGGAAGACCTTCACGGCCCGGGCACCGAGCTGCCACGCCCGGACGATCTCGGTCGGCGTCGCGGCGCCCGGGTACCAGCCGAGCCCCCGCTCGTGCGCCCGTTCGCCGATCGCCTGGTCGGTGTGCGGGCTCACGGCGAAGGTGGCTCCCGCTGCCGCTGCCTCGTCGAGCTGTCGCGTGTCGAGCACGGTGCCGACGCCGATCGACGCAGCGCTGCCGTAGCGCTCGGCGGCCCACGCGATGCCCTCGCGCCACCGCGGGGTGTTCGTCGTGATCTCGATCGCGCTCACGCCGCTGTCGACCAGCGTGCGGATGACGTCCTCGACGTGGTCGCCGGTCCCGCCCCGCAGGATCGCGATCGTCGGGCCGGCGTCGTGACGGTGTCGCTGGGGGCCCGTGGCGGGGGATGCGGTGTCGGTCATCGTGCGTTCCTTCTTCGGATCGTGGTCAGCGGTCGACGCGGTCGTGGACGGCGTGGTCGATGCCGGCCGGGTCCACGACGCCGAGCGCTGCCGGGTCGGGACGGCGCCAGTCGCCGTCCACCGTGCAGGCGAGCGCGCCGGCGTCCGCGGCGCGGTCGAGGGCCCGGTCGGGGGAGTCGCCGGCCAGGTCGGCGGCGAGCCAGGCGGCGACGAACGCGTCACCGGCACCGACCGGGTCGACCACGGCGACGGGGCTCGCCGCGCGGCGGTGTAGCACCCCGTCGATCGAGGCGACCGCACCGCGTGACCCGAGCTTCACGACGGCGCGACCGTTCGCGAGGGCGGCGAGCTCGTGCGCCAGCGACTCCTCGTCGCCGTCGTCCTCGTCGTGCCCGAGGACCAGTCGAGCCTCGTCGTCACCGGCGAACACGACCGACGACCGTGCAGCGACCGCGCGGTAGTACCCGCGTCCGGTCACGTCGTCGACGAGCTTCGGCCGGTGGTTGACGTCGAACGCGATCGGCACCCCGGCGTCGTGCGCCCGGACGACCGCGGCGTGCACGGTCTCACGGGCGGTCTCGGACAGCGCCAGGGTGATCCCGCTCACGTGCAGGAGCGACGCGCGCTCGACCATCTCCGACGGCAGGTCTCCCGGCGTGAACGCGGAACCGGCGGAGCCGCGTCGGTGGTAGGTCACACGGGTGCGGCCGTCCGCCAGCCGTTCCTTGACCATGATCCCGGTCGACCGCTCGGGATCCCGCACCGCGACCACGTCGACGCCCTCTGCTGCGACGTCGGCGAGCACCCGGTCACCGGCGGGGTCCGCACCGACCCGGCCGATCCAGGTCACGTCGACCCCGGCACGCGCCAGGCCGATCGCGACGTTGCTCTCGGCGCCGCCGGTGTCGACGCGCATCGTGTCGAGGTCGGTCAGCGCTCCGCGTCCGGCGAGGAGCAGCATCGTCTCGCCGAAGGTCAGGACGCCGGTCACCGGGCACCCCGCGCGAGGGCGAGCTGCGCGGACGACGATCCGAGCGCAACCGAGATCTCCAGCGCGGTGCGGACGACCCCGTCACCGAGCTCCCGCACCGCGGTCGTGCGGAAGCGGGAGGCGAGCCCCGAGATGCTCATCGCCCCGACGACCTGGTTGGCGTGGTCGAAGACCGGGGCGGCGACGCACCGGATGTCCGGCTCGTTCTCGCGGTCGTCGATGCCGTACCCGCGTTCCCGGGTCCTGCCGATCTCCTGCCGCCACCGGTCGTCGTCGGTGATCGAGTGCTCGGTCATCGCGGTCGCCGGGTGCGCGAGCACGCGGTCGAGCAGCTCGGGGTCCCCGAACGCGACCATGGCCTTGCCCGAGGCGGTGTTGCGCATCGCCAGACGGTTGCCGATCCTGGACCCCATCCGGACGGTCCCGCGGGTCTCGACCTTGTCGACGTACACGATGTCGGTGCCGTCCGGCACGACGAGGTGGCACGTCAGCCCGGTGCGTTCCGCCGTCCGCCGCAGGAACGGTGCGGCGGCTGCACGGAGGTCGATGCCCTCGAGGTAGCTCTGGCCGAGCAGGAGCGCCCCGAGCCCGAGCGTGAACCCGGCGTCCGCGGTGCGGCGCAGCAGATCGTTCTCGATCATGGGTGCCGTGAGCCGCAGGACCGTCGACTTCGACGTCCCGAGCTCGACGCTCAGGGTCGTGAGGCTGACGGACGGCTCGCCGTTCCTGGTGCGGTCGGCGACGAGGTCGAGGATGCGCAGGCCGCGGCGCAGCGACAGGGCGGCGTTGCGGGCCGGCAGCTCCTGCGCATCCGTCACGGTCATCAGAACCACGTCGCGATCGTCTCGAGCACGGTGTCGTCGTCGTCGATGACGTGCACCTGCCGCCACTTGTCGAACACCGTGCACGGGTGCGAGATGCCGAACAGGACGACGTCGCCCGGCGTCAGGGCCACCCCCGTCGCCAGCGCGAGGTAGCAGTGCTGGTCGTCGAGACGGGTGACGGTGACCGCCCCGGGTGCCGGGACGCTCTGTGTGGCGTCAGCCGTGCCTCCCGTCCGGATCTGCCGGACCACCGGCAGCCCCTCGTCGAAGGAGATGTCCCGCTTGCCGACGGCCACGAGTGCCAGGCCGGGCTCGGGGCACGACGTGACCCGCCCCCAGACCTCGATGGCTGCGCGGAGCGTGCCCTCCGTCGGGTGTCGGTGGAAGGGTGTGCGCTCCTCGTAGAAGCCGTCGTCGTGGGTCAGGTACGCGCCGGAGCGGAGCAGCACGTCGAGGTCGTCCGGGCGGGCCGCGACGGCCTCGCTCACGGCGTCGAACCAGGCGCTGCCGCCCATGCTCAACAGGGCGCGCGGTCCGGCGACCAGCGGGCGGACGGCCGCGGCCACGTCGAGGACGCCGGCCACGTACGCGCGGGCCTCGTCGACGCCGGGCAGACCGCCCTCGTACCCGGAGACCCCGCGGAGGACGAGACCGGCATCGGAGGCGGCTCCCGCGACCGATGTCGCTGCCGCCGCCGATCGGGCGCCGGTACGACCGCCGGGGAACCCGACCTCGACCAGAACGTGGAGTTCGCCGTCGACGGAGGACGCGGCGGCGGCGGCCGCGTCGACCCCGGCGGTCGAGTCGACGTAGCAGAGCACGTCCGACGAGGGGTCGACGGCGCGGCGCGATGCGAGCCAGCGGAGTCCTGCCGGGTCGAGGACCTCGTTCGCGATCAGGACGTGCCGGATCCCGTGCTCCCACGCGACCATCGCCTGCTGCACGGACGCCAGGGTGACGCCCCACGCGCCGGCGTCGATCTGCCGCTGGGCGAGTGCCGGCGCCATGTGCGTCTTCATGTGCGGCGCGAACAGGAGCCCGTGCCGCTCGACGTACGCCTGCATGACGGCGGTGTTGTTCGTCAGTGCGGACTCGCGGAGGGTCATCACGGGCAGGTGCGCGTCCTGCAGCACGTGGTGCGGCGCGGGAGCGCTCGGCTCCCACGAGCCCTTCGCGGTCACGGTGGCGGGGGTGGTCGGCATCGATCCTCCTTCGACGGGTCCCACGCTGGTCCAGCGGCGCTCGCCCGGACAACGTCGTCACGTCCACCGTTCCACATTGCAGAACGTCATGTGGTGGTGGCGGGCATAGCATTTGGACTGACATGACGAGGACGACATCGACAGCACCCCCTGCCCGCCGACGCACCGGGAGCACCGCGGTCGCCGTGCTCGTGGCGGGGACGTTCTTCATGGAGCTCCTCGACGGCACCATCCTGGCCACCGCCGCGCCGGCGATGGGTCGTGACCTCGGAGTGGACTCGGCGGCGATCGGCATCGCGATCACCGCGTACCTGGTCACCCTCGCCGTGTTCATCCCGGTGAGCGGCTGGCTGACCGACCGGGTCGGCTCGCGCACGGTGTTCGTGGGCGCCATCGCGGTGTTCACGATCGCGTCCGGACTCTGCGCCCTGTCGACCGGACTGGTCGAGCTGACGATCTGGCGGATCGTGCAGGGGATCGGCGGGGCGCTCATGGTGCCCGTCGGACGGCTCGTCGTGCTGCGGAGCGCCGGGCGCGAGCAGCTCGTCACGGCGATCGCGATCCTGACGTGGCCGGCCCTCGCGGCGCCGATCATCGCGCCGTTCGTCGGTGGTGTGCTCGTCGACACCCTGTCGTGGCACTGGATCTTCCTCGTCAACATCCCGCTCGGGGTCATCGCACTGATCGCCGCGCTCGTCCTCGTGCCGCAGGAGCGCGCGCCGGAGCGCGTGCCGTTCGACTGGCCGGGGTCGTTGCTGGCGTGCGTCGGGCTCGGCGGGGTCGTCGTGATGGCGTCGCTGCTCGCGCTCGACACCGTGCCGGTCGTCGCCACGATCGTCTCCGGGGTGGTCGGAGCAGCCTGCTGCTGGCTCGCGATCCGGCACTTCCGGCGGGCGCAGCACCCGATCATGGGGCTCGACGCGTTCCGGCTCGAGACCTTCCGGGTGTCGCACGCCGGCGGCAGCCTGTTCCGCCTGGCCGTGTCCGCGGTGCCGTTCGTGCTGCCCCTGCTCTTCCAGGACGCCTGGGGGTGGACGGCCGTCGAGGCGGGCAGCGCCGTGCTGTTCGTCTTCGTCGGCAACCTCGGCATCAAGCCGGCGACCACGCCGTTCCTCCGCTGGTTCGGCTACCGGCCGGTGATCATCGTGTCGTCCGCCATCGCGGCGCTGACGGTCGTCGCGATGACCTTCCTGACGCCGGACACCCCGTTCTGGCTGCTCGCCGTCCTGCTCGTCGTGAGCGGTGCAGCACGTTCGGTCGGGTTCACCGCGTACAACACGATCGCCTTCGCCGACGTCGAGCAGGCCGACATGACCCCGGCGAACACGCTGTCCTCGACGCTGCAGCAGACGGCCGCCGGGTTCGGTGTCGCCGTCGCGGCCGTCGTCATCCGTGCCGGCGCCGGGCTCGCCGGGGACGGCGCCTACGTCCTGACGTTCTGGGTGATCGCGGCCCTGCTCGTGGTGGCCTGCGTCGAGGGGCTCGTGATGAGTCGGACGGCGGGGGAGACCGTCCGACCGGCACGACGGGTCCGTGCGTGAGCCCCGCGTCCGGGTCTCCCGGCGACACGACCGTTCGTGTCGCCGTCACGCGCACGAAACCCGGCAGGCGCTACAGTCTCAGAAACTGCTTGAGGTCGACGAGTACCGTTGCCGCGGCAGACTGAGCGGGACGCAGGGACCCCACTCCGGAAGGAAGGCAGCATGACCGTGCCAGACCAGCAGGGGACGATCCCGACGGACACCGACGTCCGACCCACCACCATCCGCGTCGTCAGCTACAACCTGCGGGAGCACACCGCGAACGGCGAACTCGCCGCACTGGCCGAGGCGTCGGACGCCGACGTCATCTGCGTGCAGGAGTGCGACAGCAACGACCTCGCGCCCTCCGTCGGCGGGCTCACGCTCGCGGCGTCGACCAAGGCGAACCGCCTCGGACTCGCGATCTACAAGCGCGACGACCGCTTCGACGTGCAGGACTTCAGCATCCACTCCCTGCAGAAGTCGCTCCACGACCGCGTGCTCGCTCCGGCGCACGAACGGCTCATCGCGATGCACCTCCGCGACCGCGAGGCGTCGACCGACGTGATCGTCGCGTCGTTCCACGCCTCGCCCCTGACCGCGACGAACTCCCTGCGCCGCAAGCAGATCGAGGCAGCGCACCAGTTCGTCCGCGACCTGTCGAGCGAGGCCCCCGCGATCATGGTCGGCGACTTCAACTACCCCTGGTTCCAGACGAACCTGCGCCGCAAGATCGAGTCGCACGGCTTCGCGCTCTCGCTCTCCGACCAGCCGACGTACCTGCGGTACCGGAAGTTCACGGGGCACTTCGACTTCGCCACGAGCGTCGGGCTGCACATCGCGGGCGTGGAGACGCTGCCCGCCGGCATCTCGGACCACCGCCCGATCCTGGTGCGGGCGCACTACGAGGCCCCGGCAGCGTCGTCGTCCCGTCCCGTCGAGGCCGACTCCGCCGCCTGACGGGGGCGGGGCGCGCTGCGCGCCGCGCCGACGCCCGGCGCCGACGCCCGGCGTCCGTCGAGTGGTCGGAGATCGTCGCCCTGTGGCGCTCCGATCGACGTTCCGCGACCGGTCGGGGAACGTGAGCGGGTTGTTGCGACCGGCCGGGAGGCTCGGTGTCGGCCCGGCGCGCCGGTGACGCGACAGCATCCCGGCCGGCCCGTCGCACGGTGCGGGTGCCCGCGGCCTGTCGCACGGTGCGCCCGTCGCACGGTGCGGGTGCCCGCGGCCTGTCGCGGGCGCCCGCCGCCCGTTGCGGGTGCCCGTGGACTGGACGGCGCGAGCGCCCGCCGACCGGTCACGACACTCCGTCGGTTGACCTCCGAGCGGTCACGAACTGTCGCTCGGGGACGCTTCGACCGACGATCTGCGACCGGTCGGCGGACGTGAGCGGGGTGTTGCGACCGGTCGGACGACCGTCAACGGCGGAGCGTCGCCCGCGCCAAGCGGTTGCCGATGAACTGCCCGAGCTGCACGATCACCACGATCGCGGCCACCGACACGTAGACGATCCACCAGTCGTACCGCTGCGACCCGTACGTGATCGCGTACTCGCCGAGGCCACCGCCGCCGATCAGGGCGCCCTGCGCCGTCATGTCGACGATGCCGATGAAGATGAACGTGTAGCCGAGGATGAGCGGCCCGAGGCCCTCGGGGATGAGCACCGTCAACAGGATCGAGATCGGGTGCGCACCCGATGCCCGCGCTGCCTCGACGACGCCCGGGTCCACGGACAGCAGGTTCTGCTCGACGATGCGGGCGACCGCGAACGCCGCCGCCAGCGAGATCGCGAACGTCACGGCGGGGACGCCGATCGTCGTCTGCACGACCACGCGGGACAACGGTGCGATCGCCGCGAGGAAGATCACGAACGGGATCGGACGGACGATGTTCACGATCAGGTTGATGATCGTGTACGCCGTCCGGCTGCCGAGCAGGCTGCTTGGTCGGGTGGCGTACAGCGCCAGGCCGAGCGCCAGACCGATGAGCCCGGCGATCACGAGCGAGACGAGCGACATCACGATGGTGTCGCGCACCGAGGACAGGAAGACATCGAACGTGTCGATCACGCTCTGGAAGGAGTTGTTCACGCTCGGTCCTCTTCGTCGGTGGTGACCCCGGCCGCGCGGAGCGCCGAGACGACGTCGTCGATGCCGGGTCCGGACAGCTCGTACGTCAGGGAACCGATCCGGCGCTCCCGGATCTCACCGACCCCGCCGTAGACGAGCTCTGCGGTCACCCCCGCGGACCGGAAGACCTGGTCGATCCGGTTCTGCAGGCCGACCTCGTCGGTGATCTGCACGGTCACGAGCCGACCGGGGTGGCGTTCCCGTAGCCGCGCCAGCGTCTCGGCCGACGGCCGGTCGTGCAGGGCCGTGCGGACGAACCGCTTGGTCGCCGGGTTGGTCGGCGTGGAGAAGACGTCGTACACGTCGCCGACCTCGACCACCCGTCCCTGTTCCATCACGGCCACCCGGTCCGCGATCTGCCGGACGGCGTCCATCTCGTGCGTGATGACGATGATCGTGACGCCGAGTTCCCGGTTCACACGACGGAGGAGCGCCAGCACTTCCGAGGTGGTCTCGGGGTCGAGGGCGCTCGTGGCCTCGTCGGCGAGCAGCAGGTCGGGGTTGCCGGCGAGCGCACGGGCGATGCCGACGCGTTGCTTCTGCCCACCGGACAGCTGCTCGGGGTAGGCGTACGCCCGGTCGAGCAGTCCGACGAAGTCGAGGAGCTCGGCGACACGGCGGTCGCGCTCCTCCTTCGCGACACCGGCGACCTTGAGCGGGTACGCCACGTTGCCGGCGATGGTGCGCGACCGGAACAGGTTGAACTGCTGGAAGATCATCCCGATGCGACGACGCGCCAGACGGCGATCCCGCTCGGGGATCGCCGTCAGCTCCTGGCCGGCGACCGTCACGGTGCCCGAGGAGGGCAGCTCGAGGGCGTTGACCAGGCGGACGAGGGTGGACTTGCCGGCACCGGAGTACCCGATGACGCCGAGGACCTCGCCCTGTTCGACGTCGAGGGACACGTCCTCGACGGCGACCACGGTCTCGCCGGTGTCGGCGCGGCGGTAGTGCTTCGAGACGCCGCGGAGTTCGACGAGGGCAGCCACTACTTCGTTGCCGCCTTCGCGTCCTTCTCGACCGACACGAGTTCCTGCTGCAGCGACGCGGCGCTCTCGTCGCTCGACACGGCGTCCGGGTAGTCCTTCGCGAAGACCTTCTGCACGGCGTCGTCCTGGAACAGCTTCGCCAGGTCGAGGTACGTCTTGTTGTCCTTGTCGGCGTCACGCACCGCGAAGACGTTCACGTACGGCTTGGCGGAGGCGCTCTTCGGGTCGTCCTGGAAGATCGCGTCCTTGGTGTCGAGCCCGGCCGAGGTGGCGTAGTTCACGTTGACGATCGAGCCCTCGACGGACCCCTGCTGCAGCGCGTTCGCGGTCTGCGAGGCGTCGAGCGTCTGCACGTCGACCTTGTGCGAGGTGATGTCCGCGGTCGTGGAAAAGGCGCTGCCGCCGTCCTTGAGCTCCAGCAGGCCGGCCGACTGCAGCACCAGCAGTGCACGCGCCTCGTTGATGGCGTCGTTCGGGATCGCGATCTTCGCGCCGTCCTCGAACTCGGAGACCTTCGAGACCTTCGTCGAGTACAGCGGGAGCGGGTACACGGCCGTCGCGCCGATCGGCTGCAGGTCGTCGTCCGAGGTGACGTTGTAGTTCGCGAGGTACTGGATGTGCTGGAACTGGTTGATGTCGATCTGCTTGTCCTTGAGCGCAGGGTTCGGCAGCGAGTAGTCCGAGAAGTTCTGGAGCTTCACGGTGACGTTGAGCTTGTCCTTCGCGAGCTTCACGTACGTGTTCCAGTACGGCAGCGACTTGTCGGAGACACCGATCGTCACGGTCTTCGGAGCGGCACCCGATGCGGCACCGTCGCCGTCACCGCCGGAGCGGACCGCGACGGCGACGACGGCGACGATGATCGCGACGACGACGATCGCCGCGGCGACGATCCAGCCGATCGGGCGCTTGCGCTTCGGCTTCTGGGGCAGTGCGGGGGCGGTCATGGGTGCTCCTCGTGGGGCGGGGCCTCGCGGGCCGTGCTGCGGGGGTCACACGGTCGTGACTGACCACGAGTGTGACGCGCAGACCGAGCGGCGGCGACTTGCGTTCCGCCGTGTTACATCCGTTGCGCAGGCGTCCGTGGGCAGACTCGATCCGTGCGGAGCATCGAGCTGGTCCTGGACGACGATTCGGATCGCGAGGTCCGGGCCGTGTGGAACGCGCTGACCGAGGCCGACCTGCCGAGCCTCGGGCGCTCCGGCACGAACGACCCGCACGTCACGCTGGCTGCGGGCGAGTCCCTGCCCGTCCCGGAGGGCTTCGACGTGCCCCTGCCGGCAGCGCTCCGCATCGCGGGGATCCTGCTCTTCCCCGCAGGACCCGGCCGGCACGTGCTCGGTCTCGGCGTGGTCGTCGACGAGCCCCTCGCACGGTTCCACCAGGCGGTGCACGACGTCTCGCCCGGGTCGCTCGACCCCTCGGCACCCGGACGGTGGGCGCCGCACGTCACGCTCGCCCGGCGCATCCGCGACGTCGACCTCCCCGCGGCGCTCCGCGCTCTCGCGGCGATCGGGCCACTCCCGCAGACGCTCGCCGTCGGCGGTCTCCGCCACTGGGACGGCGACGCGAAGGTGGTCACCCCACTGGCGTGAGCGGGGTGGCGGGCCGGTGCGGAGCCTCTCCCCACCGGCACGGCCCGTCCGCCGCTGGCGCGTCGGCCGGGAACCGGCGGCGTGGGCCCAGTTCGGTGGCCGGTGGACTGCCGGACTGGAGGCTCGGCTCAGGTCCGCAGGACGCGCTCGCCGAAGGCGGACGCGAACGTCCGGTCCGGGTCGGCGCTGCGGACCAGGTCGCGGAACGCGGGCAGCCGCGGGTACAGCGCTGCCACCGCATCCGCGTCGAGCGAGCTCATCTTGCCCCAGTGCGGACGGGCGTCGAAGGGGGCGAGCCGCGCCTCGAGGTCGGGGAGGAGTGCCGCGACCTCGACGGGGTGCTTCTTCCAGGTGAACGCGATGCAGAACACGTCATCGCCCTGCGTGGGGGAGAGCCAGAGGTCGTCGGCCGCCATCGTGCGGAGCTCGGCGACGTGCAGGTGTGGCTGGATGCGGTCGGCCAGCCCGCGGAGGGCGTCGAGGGCGGCTGCTGCGTGCCGGATCGGGACGAAGTGCTCGCTCTGCACCTCTGACCCGTGGGACGGGACCGTGCCGATCGGGAAGTGCGGGAGTCGGTCCCACCACGGGCCCATCGACCCGTCGCGGGCGGTGCGGTGCTCGTCTCCCGGCGTCCCTGGCAGCCGCGGTGCGCCGACGAGCTCGTCGGGCACGTGCTCGCTGCGGGTCTTCACGAGCACCTCGCTGATCTCGTCGCCGAAGCGCGTGTACGAGCAGACCGAGGTGCCGGCGGCGTGGATCTCGGCGGCGTGGTCGAGGAACGTCCGCCACGGGAACGGGCCGTACGCGTCCTGGCGCATGGCGTAGGTCGGCTCGAGGTCGAGCGTCACCCGGGTCACGATGCCGAGGAGGCCGAGGTGCAGGACGCTGCCGGCTCCGTCGATGCCGTTGCTGCCGATGGTGCGCGTCTCGCCGTCCGGACCCAGCAGCTCGAGGCTCCTGACGGCCGTCGAGAGCGACCCGAGGGCGGTGCCGGAGCCGTGGGTGCCGGTGGCGATCGCGCCGCCGATCGAGATGTGCGGGAGCGACCCCATGTTGTGCAGCGCGAAGCCGGCGTCGTCGATCGCGGGGGCGACGTCGCCGTACCTGGTGCCCGCGCCGAGCGTGGCGGTCGCGCGGCCGTCGGGCATGCGGTCGATCACCAGGTCGGTCGGGATCGCCGTCAGGTCGAGCAGCACCCCGGGAGCGTCCGCGACGTCGTTGAACGAGTGCCGGGTGCCGAGACCGTGGACCCGGGGCTCCCTGGCGACGATCGCGGCGGCTTCGTCCAGCGTGCTCGGGCGTTCGACGCGCTCCGAGGTGTACGTGACCGTGCCGGACCAGTTGAGCTCGCTCGTCGTCGACCGCATGCGCCCACGATGCCACGCGCGGGTGTGCGCCGCGGGCGCCGGGCGGCGGGCCGGCGAGAGATCGCGCCCCGTCACGAACATCGCGCCCCGCCGTGACGGGGCGCGATGTTCGTGACGGGGTGCGACCGCGGGTGCGCCGCCGGGCGCGCGGGTGCGCCGCCGGGCGCGCGTCAGCCCCGCCGGGCGCGCGGGCTCCCGTGGCGGGCTAGTGCGCCGGCGGGGGCGTCGGGGCGCCCTCTGGCAGTTCGGGCTTCCGCACGAAGAAGGCGGTGAGGATCCCGAAGAGCGAGATGACGCCGCCGACGAGGAACGCCGTCTTCACGCCGGACGCCGTCGCGAGCGCCACGCCCTCTGCCCCGGAGCCCGCCGTCGCCGTCGCCGCGCCGATCGTCAGGAACGTCACGAACAGCGCCGTGCCGGCGGCACCCGCGAGCTGCTGCGTCGTGCCGAGGACCGCGCTGCCGTGCGAGTAGAGCTTCGGCGGCAGCACGCCGAGTGCCGCGGTGAAGAGCGGCGTGAAGGTCAGGGCGAGCCCGATGCTCAGCACGACGTGGGCGCCGAGGACGAACCACACGCTCGTGTCCGTGCCGACCGTGGACAACCCCCACATCACGACGCTGATGATGATCGTGCCCGGGATGAGGAGGACCCGCGGCCCGCGCCGGTCGTAGATGCGCCCGACGATCGGGGAGAGCAGACCCATGAGCAGGCCGCCGGGGAGCAGGAGGAGACCGACGTTCAGGACCTCGAGCCCGAGGACGCGCTCGAGGTAGATCGGCAGCAGGATCAGCGTGCCGAGCATGACAAGGAAGCTCAGCCCCATCCCGACGATCGGGACGGTGAAGCCCCGGCTCTGGAACGTGCGGAGGTCGAGCAGGGCGCGGTCGCTGCGCTGGAGCCGGGTCTGCCGGAGGACGAACAGCACGAGCCCGACGACACCGACCACGAGGGCCGCGATCGGGACGACCGGTCCGCTGGTGGCGATCTCGGCGATGCTCGACAGGCCGTACACGACGCCGCCGAACGCGAAGGCGGAGAGCACGACCGAGAGCACGTCGAGCGGGGCGGGCCGCGGGGTGCCCACGTTCCGGACCTTCACCATGCCGAGGATCAGCGCGGCGATCGCGATCGGCAGCACGAACCCGAACAGCCAGCGCCACGAGAACGCGTTGAGGATGAGCCCGGAGATGGTCGGCCCGACCGCGGGGGCGACCGAGATGACGATCGAGATGTTGCCCATGATCCGACCGCGGTGTGCCGGATCGACGAGCGTCAGGACGGTCGTCATGAGCAGCGGCATCATGATCGCCGTGCCGCTCGCCTGGACGATGCGCCCGACGAGCAGGGTGGCGAACCCGGGAGCCAGGAGCGCGATGAGCGTGCCGGCGGAGAACAGGCTCATCGCCCACATGAAGACCGGCCGCGTGTTGAAGCGCTGCAGCAAGAACCCGGTGATCGGGATGACGACGGCCATCGTCAGGAGGAACCCGGTCGTCAGCCACTGCCCGGTCGCCGCACTGATGTCGAGGTCGTCCATGAGCCGCGGCAGCGCGACACCCATGATCGTCTCGTTGAGGATCACGACGAACGCGGACACGAGCAGCAGCCCGATGACCAGGCGGTCGTCGGCAGCCGTGCGCGCCGGGACGCTGCCGGTCCGTGGCGCGGTGTCGATGGCGTGGTCGGTCATGTGGCGGCTCCGAACGGTGGATTGTGGGGAGTCCGCACGAGCGGACGCGTGACCGGGCGTCACGCCGGGCACTGGGTGTGCAGCACCTGAACGGACTCGATTATTCCGCGATCCACCGACACCCGTGGTGAACGGTCAGTGCAGGATGTCGAACGACGCGGCGTCGCCGTGCGGGACGACCGGGCGCGTCGAGACCTCGGTCACGCTCGCCGACGGCGGCCCGGTGTGCAGCATCTCCACGAGGGCGTCCACGGCGGGCGACGGCCCCTCCGCCTCGACCTCGACCGTGCCGTCGAAGAGGTTCCGTGCGTAGCCCGTCAGCTCGAGCCCGTCCGCCTTGCGTGCCGTCCAGTAGCGGAACCCGACCCCCTGGACCGTCCCCGAGACGATGGCGTGCACCCTGGTCACCGTTGTCATGTCGCCCAATGTATGCGGGTCGGGTTTCCCGGGCATCACCAGGGTTTTTCGGGGCCGTGACCGATTGTTTCGGCAACGTGTCGCCGGCATGTGGAGGCGGTGATAGAGTCACTGGAACCAGAACACTTAAGGTCAATCAAACCTGAACGCAGGCACCATGGATGAATCAGCAATCCGCGTCGCGGTCTCGACCGTGATCGTCGCGCTGCGCCCGCACCCCGACACAGGGGCGCCGGCGCTGTGGATGCCGCTCGTCCGCCGCACCGCCGAGCCGTACGAGGGATCGTGGGCGCTCCCCGGTGGCTGGGTCCGTCCGGACGAGGGGCTCGAGGACTCCGCGGCCGCCCGCCTGCGCGAGACGACCAACGTCCAGCCGCGCTACCTCGAGCAGCTCTACGCGTTCGGCGACGTGGACCGGTCCCCGACCCGCGTCGTGTCGATCGTGTACTGGGCGCTGGTCCGCCCGGACGAAGCGAGCGTCGTGCCGGACGACTGGAACGTGCGGTGGTTCCTCGCCGACGAGCACCCGCCGCTCGCGTTCGACCACGACCACATCGCCGAGTACGCCCTCTGGCGGCTGCGGAACAAGATGTCGTACTCCCGCATCGCGCAGGCGTTCCTCGGCGACCGGTTCACCCTCGCCGAGCTCCGCGCCGTGTACGAGGCCGTGCTCGGTCGTCCGCTCGACCCCGCGAACTTCCGGCGGCAGGTTGCGCAGTCCGACGCCGTGATCGCCACCGACGAGACCACGAGCGGGGACCGGCACCGTCCGGCCCGGCTGTACCGCTCGAACCCCGACCTCGCGTACGCGGACAACGGCCCGCTGCGACAGGGCACCACGACCGAGAACCAGACACGACCGCAGAACCGATAGGAACCACCGTGTCCATCGCAACGACCATCGAGCTCATCTCCAACGGCAAGGCCGACGGCAGCACCTGTACGCCGGACCTCGCGATGCCGACGTGGGACTTCGACGCCAGGCCCGGCTACGGCCCCGGTTCGTCGATGTCCGACGTCATCCCGACCTCCGCACCGCGGCAGGGCGTGATCCCGGACGAGTACAAGCACGCGCCGGTGGAGGAACTGCACGAGCGCATCGAGCGGGCGAAGGCGACGCTGGGGGACCGGGTCGTGGTGCTCGGCCACTTCTACCAGCGCGACGAGGTCGTCCGGCACGCGGACTTCCTCGGCGACTCGTTCCAGCTCGCCAACGCCGCCCTGACGAAGCCCGATGCCGAGGCGATCGTCTTCTGCGGCGTGCACTTCATGGCGGAGACCGCAGACGTCCTCGCCCGTGACGACCAGCGCGTCATCCTGCCGAACCTCGCGGCGGGCTGCTCGATGGCCGACATGGCCGACATCGACAGCGTCGAGGCGGCATGGGCCGAGCTCGAGTCCGTCTACGGCACCGAACCCGACGCCGACGGCCGCGTGCCGGTCATCCCCGTCACGTACATGAACTCCGCCGCCGACCTCAAGGCGTTCTGCGGTCGCCACGGCGGCATCGTCTGCACCAGCTCCAACGCGGCGACCGTGCTCGAGTGGGCGTTCGAGCGGGGACAGCGCGTGCTGTTCTTCCCCGACCAGCACCTCGGGCGCAACACCGCGAAGGCGATGGGCATCAGCACCGACCTGATGCCGATGTGGAACCCGAGGAAGCCCCTCGGCGGGAACACCGCCGAGGACCTGCAGGATGCGAAGGTCGTCCTCTGGCACGGCTTCTGCTCCGTGCACCGCCGCTTCACCGTCGACCAGATCGACCAGGCCCGCCGCGACCACCCCGGCGTCCAGGTGATCGTGCACCCGGAGTGCCCCATGGCCGTCGTCGACGCCGCCGATGCCGCCGGCAGCACGGACCTCATCCGGAAGACCGTCGCGGCCGCGACCGAACCGACCACGTTCGCGATCGGCACCGAGATCAACATGGTCAACCGGCTCGCGGCCGAGTACCCGCAGCACACGATCTTCTGCCTCGACCCGGTCGTCTGCCCGTGCTCGACGATGTACCGGATCCACCCCGGGTACCTGGCGTGGGTGCTCGAGGCGCTCGTGCGCGGCGAGGTCCTCAACGAGATCGTCGTCCCGGACGAGGTCAAGGCCGACGCCAAGGTCGCCCTCGAACGCATGCTCGCCGCGAAGCCGCGGGACTAGGACGACGCCGTGCACGTCGTCATCGTCGGTTCCGGCATCGCCGGCCTCACCGCCGCGATCCGTGCGAGCGCCCGCCACGACGTCACCCTCGTCACGAAGGGTGCCCTCGCGGACGCCGCGACGAGCCACGCGCAGGGCGGCATCGCCGTCGCGCTCGGCGCCGACGACACCGTGGCACTGCACGCCGCGGACACGCACGTCGCGGCGGCGGGCAGCGCCGACGCCCGCGCCGTCGAGGTCCTCTGCTCCGACGGACCAGCACGCGTCCGCGACCTGCTCGCGCTCGGCGTCCCGTTCGACCGCACCGACGACCCGGCGAGCCTCGACCGGTACGGCGACGACCTCGCCCGTGGACGAGAGGCCGCACACGGACGCTGGCGGGTCGTGCACGCCGCCGGGGACGCGACGGGTGCCGCGATCGAGCAGACGCTCATCCGCGCGCTGCACCGCCAGCACGTCACGATCCTCGAGCGCACCTGCCTCACCGGCCTGGTCGTGCGGGACGGCACGGTGGTCGGGATCGACGTGCTCGACCTGCTGGGCGAGCCGCGCCGCATCGACGCCGACGCCGTCGTGCTCGCCTCCGGGGGAGCCGGACACCTGTACCGCGAGACGACGAACCCGCTCGTGGCGACCGGCGACGGCGCGGCGGCCGCCTGGCGTGCCGGAGCCGTCCTCGCGGACCTCGAGTTCATGCAGTTCCACCCCACCCGGCTCGCGGTCTCCGGCGGCGGGCTCGTCTCCGAGGCCGTCCGCGGCGAGGGCGCCGTCCTCCGCGACGCACGCGGTCGCCGCTTCATGCCTGACGTCCACCCGGACGCCGAACTCGCGCCGCGTGACGTCGTGGCACGGGGGATCGCGGCCGCGATGCGCGACGGCGGACAGGTGTTCCTCGACGCGACCGGCCTCGACCCGGACTTCCTCGTCGCACGGTTCCCCGGCCTCACCCGTGCGACCCGTGCAGCCGGCTTCGACTGGACCCGGGAGGGCGTCCCCGTCGCCCCGGCAGCGCACTACTTCATGGGCGGCATCGCGACCGACGCGGAGGGACGCACCAGCATCCCCGGACTCCTCGCGATCGGCGAGGCCGCCTGCACCGGCGTGCACGGCGCGAACCGACTCGCGTCGAACTCGCTGCTCGAAGGACTGGTCTTCGCCGTCCGCGCAGCGGACGCGGTCGACGCGGCGCGACCCGGCCTGCTCCGCCTGCGCGGCGATGCGACGTTCCCCGTCACCACGGTGCGCGACGAGGCGGCGGCGATCCGGGCCTCCCGGCAGTGCCGTCCTGGAGGCCCGGATCACCGGGACCCGCAGGCGCACGTCCGTCAGACGGTGCAGACCGTCATGACCGACCGCGTCGGTCTGCTCCGTGACGCCGGTGGGCTGGCGGCCGCGCGCCGCGAGTTCGCGGCGCTCGCCGTGGACGTACCCCGGACGGTGCTGGAGCACGAGGACCGAGCACTGCTCGACCTCGCCCGCCTGGTGGCCCGTGCCGCCGAGGCCCGCACCGAGTCCCGCGGCGCGCACGCCCGCACCGACCACCCGGACACCGACCCCGGTGCTCCGGCATCGACCGGCTGGGTCGCCGTCCGCTCGTCCGTCTCCGATCCCGTCCCCGAGGAAGCACTCGCATGACCACCGATCCAGGAACCATCCCGCCGCACGCGCTCCGTCGCGTCATCGAGACCGCGCTCGAGGAGGACGCACCGTGGGGCGACGTCACGAGTGAGACGCTCATCCCCGTCGACGCGATCGCGACGGCGACCCTCGGCGCGCGGGAACCCGGCGTGCTGAGTGGTGGCGGGGGGTTCGTCGCCGTGATGCACGCGGTCGACCCGCTCATCTCGGCGACCGTCCTCGTCGCGGACGGCGACCCGTTCGAGCCGGGTGACGTCCTCGCGACCGTGACCGGGCCGGCGCGAGCGGTGCTGCGGGCCGAGCGGGTCGCACTCAACCTCGTGCAGCGGATGTCGGGCATCGCGACGTCGACGGCGCACTACGTCGCGGCCGTCGCCGGGACCCGGGCACGGATCGTGGACACCAGGAAGACCACGCCGGGGCTCCGTGCGCTCGAGCGGTACGCGGTCCGGTGCGGCGGCGGCCACAACCACCGGACGTCGCTGTCCGACGCGGTGCTCGCGAAGGACAACCACCTCGCCGTGCTGCTCGCGAGCGGGATCGGCATCGGGCAGGCGATCCGGGACGCCCGGGAGCGTCTCGGGCACACCGTGCACCTCGAGGTCGAAGTGGACCGCATCGACCAGATCGAACCCGTCGTCGCCGCCGGAGTGGACACGATCATGCTCGACAACTTCTCGATCGACGACCTGGTGACGGGTGTCGACCTCGTGGCCGGACGCGCGCTCGTCGAGGCGTCCGGCGGGGTGGCCCTCGACACCGTCGCGGCGATCGCGGCCACCGGGGTCGACATCATCTCGGTCGGGGCCCTGACGCACTCCGCGCGCGCACTCGACCTCGGGCTCGACGTGTCCGTGACCGGTCCGGCGGCCGGCGCCGGTGGCGGTGCCGGTGGCGGTTCCGGTGGCGGTTCCGGTTCCGGTTCCGGTTCTGCGGGCTGACGTGTTCTACCTCGACCGGGCCGCGACGACGCCCGTGCGCCGCGAGGTGCTCGAGGCGATGTGGCCGTGGCTGACCGGTGGCTTCGGGAACCCCTCGTCGACCCACGGCATCGGCGACCAGGCGGCGCGGGGGCTCGCGGCGGCGCGGGCGTCCGTCGCCGACGTGCTCGGGTGCCGCCCGGCCGAGGTCGTCTTCACGGCGGGTGGCACCGAGGGGGCGAACACCGCGGTGAAGGGCATCGCGCTCGCGACACCGCGCGGGCGCCACGTCGTGACGAGTGCGATCGAGCACGAGGCGGTCCTGGCGAGTTGCGAGTACCTCGAACGCTTCCACGACTTCACGGTGACCGTGCTGCCGGTCGACGCGTCCGGTCGGGTCGACCCTGCCGTGCTGGCCGCCGCGCTCCGACCGGACACCACCCTCGTGTCGATCGCCCACGCGGACAACGAGATCGGCACCGTCCAGGACATCCCGGCACTCGCCGCACTCGCGCACGGTGTCGGCGCGCGCTTCCACACCGACGCGGTGCAGTCCGCACCGTGGCTGCCGATCGGGCTCGACGTCCTCGGGGTCGACGCGCTCTCGTTCTCCGGTCACAAGCTCGGCGCCCCGAAGGGCACCGGTGTCCTCGCGATCCGTGCCGGGGTGCCGATGGAGCCGCTCGTGCACGGCGGGGGACAGGAGCGCGGGCGTCGGTCCGGGACCGAGGACGTCGCCGGCGCGGTGGCGGTGGCGACGGCGCTGTCGGTCGGGGGTGCGTCCGCGTCGGCTGCGACGCGGGCTTCCTCGGTGTTTGCTTCCTCGGTGCTCGCTTCCTCGGTGCGGGACGCTGTGTTGGACGGGGTCGTGGCACGGGTTCCCGGGGCGTTCGTCACCGGGTCGCGCGAGCACCGGCTCCCAGGGCACGCGTCGTTCTGCTTCCCCGGGGTGAACGGTGAGACGGTGCTCCTCGAGCTCGAACAGCGTGACGTCGTCTCGTCGTCGGGGAGTGCCTGCGCAGCCGGCAGCACCGAGGCATCGCACGTGCTCACGGCGCTCGGGCTCTCCGACGAGGTGGCGCGCAGTGCCGTGCGGCTGACGTTCGATGCGTCGTTGTCCGAGGCGGACGTGCCCGTCGTGGTCGGTTCGGTCGCCGCCGCGGTCGCCGCGGTCCGTGCGCTGGGCTGAGCCTCGCTTGCCGTCACCTGGGGTGTACTAGACGTTCTACTCCATCACTGGGGACCTGTCCCCCCTTTTGCGGACAAGCGAACTCCGCCAGAGTGTTCACATGGCAAACGCGATGACGACTCGAGTCCCCCGGGAGGACCGCTTCCGGGTGGTGCAACTCCTGCCGGCGCCCGCGACCGTCCTGGCGCTCGCCGTGGCCGCAGGGCACGACCTCGGCTCGGCCCCTCTCGGGCTGATCGCCGTCGTCGGGGCGCTCGCGACCATCGGGAGCGCGGTGCTCCCGATGATCCGTCCCGCTGCGGCGTGTCGATCGATGCCCGCTCCGACCGAGTCGGAGCGGTACCGAGAGGACACCGAGCACCGCTGAAGACCCGCGCCGCCCGGATCCGGTTCCCCCCTCGGGATCCGATCGGCGCGATCAGCCGGACGCGCTCTGTGAAGGAAGCGTCCGGAGCGGGCCACGACATCCCCTGTCGTCGTGCCCCGCAGCACCCGGAGCCCCGCCACGGATCGCGGGACGTCATCCCTGTACGACGTCCCCGGATCCCCTCCGTCCGTGGCGGGACCGGGTGCGTCCCTGGCGGGGATGATCGCTAGCGTTGGCCTGTGCCCTCGTACCGTGTGACCCTCGCCGTCGGTGCCCTGGCGCCCGGTGTCGCCCCCGACGCCGTGCTCCCGGCTGCCGCTCGCCTCGTCGCCGAGCAGGTCGTCGTCGAAGCGCAGGACGTCCGGCTGATCCGGGGTGTCCCGTGCGCGGTCGTCCGCTACGAGGCGGGTGACGACGAGGTCGCGATCGCGGTCGCCCGGCTCGCGGTCGCCGGCCTGCGGGACACGGTGGAGATCCGCTCCGACCGGGTCACGCGCCGTGACGGCGGGACGTGGACCCCGATCGCGTAGGACTCCCCGCAACGCTCCCCGCTCGCGTCGCCTTCGCCGACGGGACCGGCCAGACGTAGTCGAGGTCGTCGGGGACGTCGGGGAAGAGCGGCAGGTAGTGCTCCCGGTCCTTCTGCACGAGCTTCGACCGGTGCGATCGGTGCACGGCCTCGTCGTCGTTCCACGGTGGTACCTCGTAGTCGCCGCGTTCGTACGCGTCGAGGTCATCGGGGGAGCGGCCGAGGTCGGCCAGGGTCTTCGCGAGACACGTGTCGACGTGCCCGCGGTCGAGCCAGACGGCGCAGACGGCGTCCTGGTACGCCATCAGCGCCGGCCGGTACCCGCGCCACATCGCCACGACGGGGTGGTGCTGCCACCCGTAGTCCGGCAGGGTCAGGGCCCGCATCACCTGCAGCGTCTCGACGCGCTGTTTCCCGAGCCGCCGGTCGTCGAGGGACTCGGCCGATGCGTGGAAGTCCGCGAACGGCAGGAACGTCTGCATGCGGCGAACGGTACGCGGGCTGCCTGGGGCGACACATGTCGTCACAACCGTGCGGGCTCCCCGGGTGCGTGTGAGCATCGAACGCATGAGCGGAGAACTCGTCGTCGGCGTCAGCGGCAGCCCATCTGACCCGTCGCGCACCTCGACCCTGGTCGCCGCCACGGTCGCGCGACTCGGTGAGGAGATCGAGGACGCGCGCACCCTGACCGTGGAGATCGGGCCGCTGCTCGCCGACCTCGGGGCAGCGTCCGACCGTTCGGCGATGTCCCCGACCACGGTCGCCGCACTCGAAGCCGTGGAAGCGGCCGACGTGCTCGTCGTCGGCAGTCCGGCGTTCCGTGCCGCGTACTCCGGCGCCTTCAAGCTTTTCTTCGACTGGATCGGGCAGTACGACCTCGTCGACACCCCGGTCCTCCTCACCGCGACGGGCGGGAGCGACCGGCACGCACTGCTCGTCGAGCACCAGATGCGTCCGCTGTTCGGCTTCTTCCAGTCCACGACGCTCCCGATCGGGGTGTTCGGCAACGAGCGGGACTTCACCAAGCGCGAGGGCGGCTACGACATCTCGAACATCGACCTCGAGCTCCGCATCGACCAGGCCGTCCGCCGGGCGCTGCCGATCATCCGCGGCGGCTTCGTCACGGCAGCGGCGACGGACGTCCCCCGCCCCGCCGACTTCTAGCCGCGCACCGGCACCGGTGTGAGACGCCGCCCTCCGGCCGAGACGCCGCCGGATTGTGCGGCGTCTCGCGCAGAGTGAGGTGTCTCGACCCGACCGAGGGTCAGTTCAGCAGTGACGCGACGTGTGCGACCGCCAGGCGGTAGCCGTCGGCGCCCGCACCGGCGATCACCGCTGTGGCCGCCGTGGCGACGTGGTCGACATGGCGGAACGACTCGCGCTTCCACGTGTTCGAGATGTGCACCTCGACGACCGGGACCGAGAGCGCCTCGACGGCGTCGTGCAGCGCGACCGAGGTGTGCGCGTACGCCGCGGGGTTGATGACGACGCCGACGAAGTCGTCGAGCGCCTCGTGCAGCCACTCGACGAGCTCGCCCTCGCGGTTGGTCTGCCGGAAGTCCGCCTCGAGATCGTGGACCGCTGCCTCGGTGTGCACGATCGCCTCGATCTCGGCGAGTGTCACGGCGCCGTACTGTTCCGGGTCGCGTCGGCCGAGGATGTCGAGGTTCGGGCCGTTGAGGACGAGGATGCGCGGCTGCTCGGTCATGTCCGAAGCCTACCGAGGGGGATTCCGTCGTCCCCCGGTTCGCCTGACACATGTCATGGCTATGTGAACGGTCACAATAGGCCACCGCGCGGATCGGCGCAAAAGTTACAAAACGGTACTACCCGGGTAACGTCCCCCGATGGATCTGCGCAGACGCGGATCACAGCACATCGACGTGGAGTCAATACATGGTTCTCGCTGCAGCGAACAACGGGATCCAGCTCAACCTGGGCTGGGTCGACTACCTGATGATCATCGTGTACTTCGCGGTGGTCATCGGGATCGGGTTCACCGCCCGGAAACAGGTCAGGACGAGCATGGACTTCTTCCTGTCCGGCCGCTCGATGCCCGCCTGGATCACCGGTCTGGCGTTCGTGTCCGCCAACCTCGGCGCGACCGAGATCCTCGGCATGGCCGCCAACGGTGCCCAGATCGGCATGGCGACCCTGCACTACTACCTCGTCGGTGCCGTGCCGGCGATGGTGTTCCTCGGGCTCGTGATGATGCCGTTCTACTACGGCTCCAAGGTCCGGTCGGTGCCGGAGTTCATGCTCCGTCGCTTCGGCAAGGCACCGCACCTGGTGAACTCGATCGCGTTCGCGGTGTCGAACGTCCTGATCGCGGGCATCAACCTCTACGCGATGGCGATCGTCATCGAGGCGATGCTCGGCTGGCCGGAGTGGCTCGCCATCATCGTCTCCGCCGGCTTCGTGCTGGCGTACATCACCCTCGGTGGGCTCTCGAGCGCGATCTACAACGAGGTCATGCAGTTCTTCGTGATCATCGCCGGGCTCGTCCCGCTGACGATCGTCGGCCTGCACCGCGTCGGCGGCTGGAGCGGCCTCAAGTCCGCGATCATCGAGACACAGGGCGTGCAGCACCTGCAGGCGTGGGCCGGCACCGGCTTCGGTGACGTGACCAACCCGATCGGCGCCAACTGGCTCGCCATCGTCCTGGGCCTCGGCTTCGTGCTCGGCTTCGGCTACTGGACGACGAACTTCACCGAGGTGCAGCGCGCGTTCTCGGCGAAGAACATGTCCGCAGCCCGCCGCACCCCGCTCATCGCCGCGATCCCGAAGCTCTTCATCCCCTTCATCGTCGTCATCCCCGGCCTCATCGCCGCGGCGGTCGTCGGCAACCAGTTCGCCGACGGCACGCTGACGTACAACGACGCGATCCCGAAGCTCATCCAGATGTACCTGCCGACCGGCGTCCTCGGCGTCGCGGTGACGGGGCTCCTCGCGAGCTTCATGGCCGGCATGGCGGCGAACGTGTCGTCGTTCAACACGGTCTTCACCTACGACATCTGGCAGCGCTACATCAAGCCGAACATGCCGGACGTGCACTACCTGAAGACCGGTCGCTGGGTCACCGTCGTCGGCGTCCTCGTCGGCATCGCCACCGCGTTCATCGCCGCCCAGGCGGGGAACATCATGACCTACATGCAGACGCTGTTCTCGTTCTTCAACGCGCCGCTGTTCGCCGTGTTCATCCTCGGTCTGCTCTGGAAGCGGATGACCACCCAGGGCGCGCTGTGGGGCTACATCCTCGGCATCGTGACCCCGACGGTCACCTGGATCGCGTACCTGGTCAACCCGAAGCTGTTCGCCACCGGGACCGCCGAGACGCTGTACGGCGCGATCATCTCGTTCGTCACGGTGCTCGTCGTCGGGTTCGTCGTGTCGATGTTCACCAAGCCCAAGGCCGAGAAGGACCTCGGCGGCCTGGTCTACGGCGTCGGCAAGATCGACATGCACGGTGACGCCGTCGCGACCGACACCGCCTGGTACCGCTCGCCGGCGCTCCTCGGCACGATAGCCCTCGTGCTCTGCGTCGTCCTCTACCTGCCGTTCCTCTGATCCGAAGGAGATCACCGCTCATGAGTGACACCACCACCTCGATGACGGACGAGCAGAAGGCCGCGCTCGTCCGCTCCACCCGCCGCCTCGACCTGCGCCGCATCCTCGGCGGCCTCTTCGTCCTCTACGGCATCATCACGACGATCGTCGGGATCGTGCACTGGGACACCGACCCGGAGAAGACCGGCGGCATCCACATCAACCTCTGGGTCGGGCTCTCGATGCTCGCCGGCGGGCTCCTCTTCTTCCTCTGGGACCGGCTCGCGCCCGTCCCGGCGGAGGACATCATCGGCCAGGCCGAGGCGGAGGCGCACCAGAAGGCAGCAGGCGAGGGCCGCGAGCTCGCCTGAGCGATCGGTCGGCCGTTGAGCGATCGGCCGGCCGCTGACCCGGCTCGACTCGGAACGACGAAGTCGCTGTCGTACGACAGCGACTTCGTCGTACGGGCGCAACAGTGTGCGTCCGCAAGGAGCGACAGAGCGGTCGTCGTACGACCGCGACGTTGTCGCTTCGGAGCGGACGGGAGGCTCGGGTCGGGTCCGGCAGCGATGGTTGCGACACGAAACGGTTGCGGTGCGCACACAGGAGGGCCAGGTTGGGTCCATGCCGACCATGGTCTTCATCAACCTGCCCGTCGCCGACCTCGACCGCTCGAAGGCCTTCTACGAGGCGCTCGGGTACTCCATCAATCCGATGTTCAGCGACGAGACCGCCGCGTGCGTCGTCGTCAGCGACACGATCTACCTCATGGTCCTGACCACGGCGAAGTTCGCCGAGTTCACCGACAAGGCGATCGCCGACCCCTCGACGATCGAGGTGATCAACTCCCTCAGCGCCGACTCGAAGGACGACGTGCACCGCATCGTCGACGCGGCCGTCGCAGCGGGGGGCACCGAGGACCGGCCGGAGATGGACCTCGGGTTCATGTACCAGCGGAGCTTCACCGACCCGGACGGCCACCGCTGGGAGTACGTGTGGATGGACCCGCAGGCCGCCGAGGACGGCCCACCCGCGGCGTGACGGTCGTGGCCGGTAGCATTCCGGCATGATCCACCAGGGGGAGCCCGCCGTCGACCGCAGTGTCCCGGGGTGGGCGACCACGCTCTTCGTCCTGCTCGCGCTCGGGGGAGCGTGGGCGGTGACGCTCCCGCTCTGGCTGTCCGGACGCGGGCTCGGGACGCCGTTCGCCACGCTGTTCATCGTCGGGATGATGTTCACGCCGCTGCTGTCTGCGGTCGTCGTCCTCGCGCTGCTCGGGCGACGGCGTCCGCGGCCGGTGCTGCGGTTCCTCGGGGTGTGGCCGCTCCGCCCGGTGCGTCGCACGATCTGGGTGACCGTGTTCGCGTACCTCGGCGGCGTGCTCTTCCCGGTCGCGGCGCTCGTCGTGGCGGTGCTCGCCGGCTGGTTCCCGATCGACCTCGCCGGCTTCTCCGGCTACCGGGACGTCCTCGCCGCGGCGGGGCTCCGCGAACTGCCGATGCCGATCGGACTGCTCGTCGCCCTGCAGCTGGCGCAGGTGCCCTTCGTCTCGGTGTTCAACGCGTTCGCCACGGTCGGTGAGGAGATCGGGTGGCGGGGCTTCCTCGTCCCGGCGCTCGAGCGGTACGGCACCTGGGTCGCGCTGGTCGGGTCCGGTGTCGTCTGGGGTGTCTGGCACGCGCCGATCATCCTGCTCGGCTACAACTTCGGCCGCACGGACTGGCTCGGCGTCGTCTTCATGGTCGTCGCGTGCGTGCTGCTCGGCATGGTCCTCGGGTGGCTCCGGCTCCGCACGGGATCGGTCTGGCCCGCCGTCTTCGCCCACGCGGGGGTGAACGGCGCCGCCGGCGTGGGAGCGGTGCTCGTCGCCTCGGGTGTCGACGTGTCCGACGTGGCGCGCAGTCCGCTCGGGTACGGCGGGTGGATCGTCCTCGCGCTCGTCGTCATCGTGCTCGTCGTGACCGGTGCGATCCGTCGCCGGGGTGCACTCGCGCCCACCCCGGCGACGACCGTCGCGGCCGCCGAGCCGATCCGCCCGGCCGACTGATCACACCGGGCGGCTGAGGAAGTACCGCCGGATTGCGTCACCGTACGGGGTCGGAGTGCCGTTCCAGTCGCTGATGAGCGCCGAACCGCCGTACTGTCCGCCGTCGGGGCAGCCGGTGGTGCCGAAGTTCCAGAACACGTACCCGTCACCGCCGTTCGCGTCCATCCATCGCATGAACGCCAGTGGCATGGTCGTCGAGCAGTCGTTCACGCCGATCTCCTCGGCGACCATCGGCATCCGCGCGGCGACCGGGGCGAAGTTCGCCGACCAGCACGAGGCCGTCACGCAGCCCTTGAAGTTGTAGAGGTGCTGCCCGGCGACGAGGGCCTTCGCCGGGTCCTTCGGCAGCGAGCGCAGCATCGGCGACATGTCGTGGCCCCAGTCGAGACCGTTGACGATGATCGGTTGCTTGGCGCCGGTGGCCCGGATCGTGTTCACCAGCTGCTGGTACCCGGCCGCCTGCCACCCCTCCGGCATCGTGCACCCGTTCAGCCAGCACGCCTCGGAGATGTCGTGGGGTTCGTTGAACGGCTCGTAGAGGACGGCGGGGCTCGAGGCGAACCGACTCGCGACCGAGGTCCAGAACGGCAACGAGAACGTCGTGTTCGCCATCTCCTTCTCCTGCTCGCCCCAGATCGCGACCGGGCCGGTGAAGTGCAGGTCGAGGATCGAACGGATCCCGTTCGCGGCCAGCCGGTCCACGTAGTCCTGCACTGCTGCGCGGTAGGGCTCGCCGGTCGACTGCGGTGCCCAGTCGATGCCGAGCCAGCAGTGCTCGTTGAGCGGGATCCGCACGGTGTTGACGTTCCACGAGCGGAGCAGGTCGATCGACGCTTGGTCGGTCGGGCCGGAGAAGATCCCGCCGCCCTGCTGGCAGTTGTACTCGGTGCCTGATCGGTTCACGCCGCGGAGCTTGACCGCCTTGCCGGCGGGGTCGACCATGACGTTCTTCGTGACGCGCAGTGCGGTGACCGGGGTCGCCGGGGTCGTCGCTGCGCCGGCGGTCGCCGCGGGGATCAGGGAGCCCGCGAGGACGGCGATGATCGTGCATCCGGCAGCCAGGGTGCGCCGGACGAGTTCGGGTCGTCTCATGCGGCAATGGTGCGCCCTCTCCGGCGCGACCGCCACCGGGTACCCCTAGGGGGTATGGTGGACGGCATGGACGAGCACCGCCACGGAACCACCGTCGACGAGCACGCGGACCACCAGGGACACGTGCACGACGACCACGCCCACCACGAGCACGACGAGCACGCCGGCCACGACCACCACGCGGACCACGGCGGAACCGCTGGGCACGGCGGGCACGACCACGGGCACGGCGGACACGGCGACCACGCGGCGATGTTCCGCGACCGCTTCTGGTGGAGCCTCGTCCTCGCGCTCCCGGTCGTGGCGTTCAGCACGATGTTCGCCGACATCCTCCACTATCCGCTTCCCGACGCGGCCTGGGCGAGCTGGGTCTCCCCGGTGCTCGGTACGGTCCTGTTCGTGTACGGCGGCTGGCCGTTCCTGACCGGCGGGTGGTCGGAGGCCAGGACGAAGCGGCCGGGCATGATGCTCCTGATCGGTATGGCAATCGTCGTGGCCTTCGTCGCGTCGTGGATCACGAGCCTCGGCCTGTTCGGGCTCGACCTCGACTTCTGGTGGGAGCTCGCGCTCCTCATCGTGATCATGCTGCTCGGGCACTGGATCGAGATGCGCGCCATGGGCGTCGCGTCGAGCGCCCTGGACGCGCTCGCGGCACTGCTGCCCGACGAGGCGGACGTGATCGACGACCAGGGCGACGTGTCCCAGGTGCCGGTGTCGAGCCTCCAGGTCGGCCAGACGGTCGTGGTCCGGCCAGGCGGCCGCGTCCCGGCGGACGGCGAGGTCGTCGACGGACGCGCGCAGGTCGACGAGTCGATGATCACGGGGGAGTCCGCGGCCGTCGAGCGGACCGCTGGTGACCGCGTCGTCGCGGGCACCGTGGCGACGGACAGCTCGATCCGCGTCCGGATCACCGCCACCGGCGACGACACCGCCCTGTCCGGCATCCAGCGGATGGTCGCCGAGGCACAGTCGTCGTCCTCGCGGACCCAGGTCCTGGCCGACCGTGCTGCGGCGCTCCTGTTCTCCTTCGCCACCGGGGCGGCGATCATCACCTTCGTGGTGTGGCTGCTCCTCGGCAGCCCGACCGAGGCGATCACCCGCACCGTCACCGTGCTGATCATCGCCTGCCCGCACGCCCTCGGTCTCGCGATCCCGCTCGTCGTCGCGATCTCCACCGAGCGCGCCGCGAAGGCCGGGATCCTCGTGAAGGACCGGCTCGCGCTCGAGGCGATGCGGAACGTCGACACCGTCGTGTTCGACAAGACCGGCACGCTGACGACCGGAGCTCCAGAGGTCGTCGACACCGTCGGGGACGACGCCGTCCTCGGTCTCGCCGCCGCTGCCGAGCGGGACAGCGAACACCCGGTGGCGCGCGCGATCGTCAGCGCGGCGAACGCCCGTGGCGTGCCCGTGCCCGACCGGGTGACCGACTCCGGGTCCGTCCCCGGCCGCGGGGTCAGCGCGGTCGTCGAGGGCCGACGTGTGGAGGTCGGCGGACCCGCGATGCTCCGCGAGAGCGGTGCGACCATGCCGTCCGCGTTCGAGTCCGCCGTCGACGGGTGGCGTGCCGACGGAGCGGCGGTCATCGTCGCGGTGGTCGACGGGACGGTACAGGCCGCCTTCGCCGTGCGCGACGCCGTCCGTCACGAGTCCGCCGAGGCCGTCCGTGCCCTGCACGACCGCGGGATCCGGGTGGCGATGGTCACCGGCGACGCCCAGCAGGTGGCCGATGCGGTCGCGCGGGAGCTCGGCATCGACGAGGTCCGCGCCGAGGTGTTGCCAGAGGACAAGGACGGCGAGGTCGCACGGCTGCAGGAGTCCGGCGCCGTGGTCGCGATGGTCGGTGACGGTGTGAACGACGCCCCGGCGCTGGCGCGTGCCGACGTCGGGATCGCGATCGGCGCGGGGACCGACGTCGCGGTGCAGAGTGCCGGCGTCGTGCTCGCGTCGAACGACCCGCGTCGGGTGCTCACCGTGATCGACCTGTCGCGTGCGACCTACCGGAAGATGGTGCAGAACCTCGTGTGGGCCACCGGGTACAACGTGCTCTCGGTGCCGCTCGCGGCCGGGGTGCTCGCGGGGTCGGGTTCGTGCTGTCCCCGGCGGTCGGCGCGGTGCTGATGAGCCTGTCGACCGTGATCGTCAGCCTGAACGCCCAGCTCCTCCGTCGCTTCCGCGCCTGACGCGCGGTGCCGGCCGGGGTCGCCGGCCGGCGGCGCCCGCCCGTGGCGCCCGCTCCGCGTCGCCCGGCCGCGTCTCCCGCCCGGGCAGATGGTCGAGTGGTCACAACACCCCGGCGGGGGTCCGCCGAGGGGTCACTATCTGTCGGATCCAGCGCGCTCGAGCGACCTTTCGAGGCCGCTCGGCAGCACTGAGCGGGGTGTCGTGACCGGTCGACGACCGGGCGACGGGCGGATGCGCGGACGGGAGGCTCGGTTCGGGTCCCGCAGGTCAGCTCCCGCATCACGAGTGGGGAGGACGATGACGTCGGTGCGGTCCGCCAGGATGGGGGCGTGACTGATCTGGTGACCGGGGACGACGGACTCGCCCGCCCGGTGTGGGCCTCGACCGACCCGATGCTGCGCGACTACTACGACACCGAGTGGGGCATGCCCGTGCGGGACGAGCGCGGCGTGTTCGAGCGGCTCTCGCTCGAGGCGTTCCAGTCCGGCCTCTCGTGGCGCACGATCCTCGCGAAGCGACCGGCGTTCCGCGCCGCCTTCGCGGACTTCGACGCCGACGTGGTCGCGGGCTTCGGTGAAGCGGACGTCGCCCGACTGATGGCGGACGCCGGCATCGTCCGGAACCGGGCGAAGATCCTCGCGACGATCACCAACGCGAACGCCACGGTGGCTCTGCGGGAGGACGGCGGACTGGCGGACTTCGTGTGGTCCTTCCGCCCCGACCGGACTCCGGAGCCGATCACGTACGCCGACGTCCCCACGAAGAGCGACGAGTCGCTCGCACTGTCGAAGGCGCTGCGGAAGCGCGGGTTCGCCTTCGTCGGTCCGACGACGATGTACGCGCTGATGGAGGCGCTCGGCATCGTCGACACGCACCTGGTCGGCAGTCACCGGCGGGGCACCTCGGGCGTCTGGGCCTGAGCCGTTCGACGGCGGCTGCCCGGGCGGACGCAGCCCGGGCGGACACGACCCCGCGGGGCTAGGGTCGCGGGCATGACGCACGAGCACCCGAACCCCCGGGTCACGCCGATCACCCCCGTCGACGCGGTGCACGTCGACGTGCCGGTCGACGTCGAGGTCCCCGCCTCCGATCCCGTCGAGGACGACGTGACCACCCCGGAGCACGACCCGTCGGAGATCCGGATCGCGTTCCTGCTGTTCCCGGACCTCACACAGCTCGACCTCACCGGACCGGCGCAGGTCCTCAGTCGCGTGCCCGGCGCCCGGATCGAGTACGTCGCCGCCACGCTCGACCCGGTGCCGAGCGACTGCGGGCTGTCCCTCGTCCCCACCGTGACGATCGCCGACGCCGCTCCGGCGGACGTCCTCGTGGTCCCCGGTGGCGACGGTGCGTTCGACGCGATGCTCGACCCCGAGATCGTCGGGTTCGTCCGACGGGAGGCCGAACGCGCCACGTGGGTCACCTCGGTGTGCACCGGCGCGTTCGTCCTCGGTGCCGCCGGGCTCCTCGCCGGCAAGCGGGCGACGACGCACTGGGCCTCGAAGCCGATGCTCGCCGCGTTCGGCGCGACGCCGGTGGACGAACGGGTGGTCGACGACGGGTCGATCGTCACCGCGGCCGGGGTGAGCGCCGGCATCGACATGGCCCTGTGGTTCGCGTCCGAGCTCGCCGGTCAGCCGGTCGCCGAGCGCATCCAGCTGCAGATCGAGTACGACCCGCAGCCGCCCTTCGACGCCGGGTCGGCGGATCGGGCGGACGCGCGCGTCGTCGCCGAGGCGCGTGCAGCCGCCGAGGAGTCCCGCGGCGAACGCGTCGCACGGGCGGCAGCGGCCGTGATCAGGTGAGCGGCAGCTTCATCTGCATCGCGGTGACGCCGTACCCGAGCCGCTCGTAGAGCTCCTTGGCGCCAGCGTTGTAGCCGAACACGTTCAGCCCGATGCTCGTCGCACCCTCGTCCTTCGCGACGGCGTGCCCGAGGTCGAGCGCCCGGCGGGCGTGGCCCTTCCGGCGGTGCGCCTCGTCGATCTCCACGTTGAACACCCACCAGTCGGCACTGCCCGGCTCGAACGGCCCGATCCACAGGTACCCGACGACGGTGTCGTCGCCGTCGAGCACGTCCCACACGTGGTGCCCGGCGAGCGGCTGGCCACCGGGGAACCACTGGTCGAGCGACTTCTGCTTGTTGGCCTCGGCCTGCTCGCGGGTCTCGCCGGCCTGCATGCGCGATTCGACGTACTCCGCCATCGTCGCGTCCAGCCAGGCCGGGAGGCTCGTGGCCGGCATCGTCTGCAGGCGCGTGTCCGTCATCGGTTGCCCTTCGAGCCACGGCTGGGTTTGCCCCGCATCCGCCCGCGACCGGGCTTCGGGGCCTTGCCGCTGTTCGAGCCCTTGCCGCTGCCGGACTTGGCGCCGCCTGGCGACTTCGCCTTGGCCTTGCCGCCGGCGGCGTCCTTGCCACCCGCAGTGGCCTTGGAGCCGCCACGGGACGGACGTGCGTCGGCGTCGCCGGCGCGATCCGGGCCTCCCGGCTGGTCCGGCTGGCTCCGGGAACTGTTGGCGGTCCGCCCTCGGACCACGCCGATGAACTCCTCGGTGAGCTCCGAGGCGTCCTCGTCCCGCCACACGAGCGCGATCCGCGTGCCGGGAGAGTCGACGAGTGCGCGAGCGATGAGGTCCTTGCGGCTGGCCTTGCGGAAGAGGGACTGTGGAAGGACGACGACGCCGACGTTCGCCTCGACGAGGTCGAGCGCGCCGTCGACGTCAGCCGGCACCGGACCGGCGTCGATGACGTGCACGGCGTCGAGGTCGGCCTGGGTGATCTCGGACGAGTCCGCGAGCGTGGAGTCCTTCGGTGTCGCCACGACCGCGGTCTCGGTCCAGAGCGGGATCGCGTTGTGGACGTCCGAGACGGGCATCCTGGCGAAGACCATGTCGACGTCGTCGGCCAGTGCCGCGTCGACGTCGGACGAGCCGATCGGACGGAGCCGGAGCTCCACGGACGGGAAGCGATCACGCCACACGCGTGCCCACTTGGCCGGGGACACCCCTGGCACGAAGGCGATGGTGAGTGCCGCGGTCATGCAACCGAGCATAGGGGCCGTACCCTTGACACCATGGCGCAGGAACAGACGATGAAGCCCGAGACGGCTGCGAAGAAGCTCGGCATCCTGCTGTCGGCCGCTCCGGAGTCCTTCCGCGACGCGCCCGTCACGCGGACCGCCTTCGAGGAACTCCGGACCGAGCCGCCGACGTGGCTCGAGGAACTCCGTCGCGACGGCCCGCACCCGCGTCCCGTCGTCGCGCAGAAGCTCGGCGTGTCGATCTCCGGTCTCGGCCGCTCCGGCATCGACGAGCCGCTGACGACCGCGCAGATCAAGGACCTCCTCGTCGAGAAGCCCGAGTGGCTCGTGCAGGAGCGTGCGACGCAGGCCGCCGTGCACGCCGAGAACGCCCGCGTGAAGCAGGACCGCGCCGCGCGCGCAGCTGCGAAGCAGGACTGACCTCCAGCCGGGACCACCAGTGCACGAGACCGTCGCCGACGCCATGCTCGTCGTGCCGCAGTTCGCCTCGGTGTGCTGCATCGTCGGGGACCGGTACCGTCCGCGCCCCGGCGTGATCGTGCCCGCCGCGGTCATGCTCGTCGCGATGGTGATGCCCGTCGTGCACGCCGGTGCGGTGTGGACGCTGCTCGCGGCGACGCTGCTGCTGCTCCTCGCGCCGCTGCCCGTGATGCGCCGTCGCCGGGCGGACGGGCGCCGGGCGGAGCCGATGGACGTGCACCGGGCGCTGTCGTCGGTCGTGATGGCGGGGATGCTCCTGATGGGTCACGCGACCGGGATCGCGGACGCGCACGCCGGACACGGGATCGCGCTGTCGGCGGTCCTCGGCGGCGGTGTGATCGGGTACTGCGCGTTCAGTGGCTGGCTCCTGCGGTACGAGTGGGCGCGCGACGACCGTCGGGCGGTGCGCAGCGGCGAGGTGTTCGCGATGACGGTCGCCGTGATCGGCATGACGCTGGCGATGTAGCGCGCCGCGCCCCCGCGCACCCTTCCCTCGATCGCCGTGAGCCCGCGTTACGGTGGTCCCGTGTCCGATCGCCCAGTCCGCCGACCCGACCCGGCCCCGCGCCTCGACGAGGTCGACGAGCGCATCCTCTGGACCCTCGCCGCCGATGCGCGGATCCCGAACAACCGGCTCGCCGCCGCGGTGGGCATCGCGCCGTCGACGTGTCTCGCGCGGGTCCGCGCCCTCGAGGACGCCGGGGTGATCCGCGGCTACCGGGCGGACGTCGACGTGGCGCGGCTCGGGTTCTCGATCGAGGCGATGGTCTCGGTCCGGGTGCACGCGGCAGCACGGCACGAGCTCCGGGACTTCGCGAAGCGCCTGCTCCGGGTGCCCGTCGTGCTCGACGTGTCGTTCCTCGCCGGGGACAAGGACTTCCTCGTGCACATCGCGTGCACGTCGACCGAACAGCTGCGGGACTTCGTCGCGGACGAGCTGAGCGGGGACCCGTCCGTCGCGACGACGCAGACGAACATCGTGTTCGAGCGCCTGGTCGCGGACCGGGAGCGCCAGGGGCGTTCGTACGACGAGCTCCGTCGCTGGCACGCCTGAGCCGGGGAGCCCGAACCTCGCGGCACGAGCTACCGCGTGCGGGTCATCGGGATGTGCGGGATGCCGTCCTCGTGGAACCGGTCCCCGGAGCGGACGAACCCGAACCGGCCGTACCACTGTTCGAGGTGCTCCTGGGCGTCGATCGACACGACGGGGGAGCGTGTCTCGGCGATCGCGGCCTCCATGAGCTCCGCGCCGAGGCCCTTGCCCCGAGCGGCCGCCGCGGTCGCCACACGACCGATGCGCTCGGTTCCGTCGGGCTCGCGCAGCAGGCGCAGCGTGGCGTCGACCGAGCCCTCGCCCGCCCAGAACTGGATCGTGCCCGGCTCGAGGTCGCGGCCGTCGATGTCCGGGTAGGCAGCGGCCTGCTCGACGACGAAGACGTCCTGGCGCAGCCGGAGGATCTCGTGCAGCGTGACGATGTCGAGGTTACGGGTGGGGGCGCTGAAGATCGAGGTCATGCCGAGCTGTTCCTGACGGTTCCTTGGGAAAGGGGGTGCGCGATCGCCCGATCAGGCGTACCGTGCCGGTCAACCACTCTACGTGCGCAGCCAGATCAGGAGGTGAGCGCATGGACAAGCCGTTGCGTGCACCCTGGCACGCTGCGATCCGGTACGCCCTCGTGGGCACCGGGGTGAGCGCCGCCGCCGTGCTGCTCTCGCTGACCTTCGGCGCGCACTCCGCGTCTGCCTCCACGGCGCCGCCCGCCCAGACGCAGTCGCAGTCGCAGCCGGGTCTCGTCGGCGGCCTCGTGCAGGGGCTCGGCGACACCGTGCACGGCGTCGCCGGTGGCGTCGGGCAGGCCCTCGGTGACGTCGTGGACCCCGTGCACCAGGCCGTCGCCCCCGCAGCCCCGGCCCCAGCCGCACCAGCCCCCGTAGCACCGGCACCCGCGCCAGCCCCGGCCGCGCCAGCCCCCGCAGCAGCGGCCCCGCGCCAGCCCCGGCCGCTGCGCCAGCACCGGCCGCAGCACCCGCTCCGGCAGCACCGCCGTCGAGCACCCCCGCGCAGCCGTCCGCGCCGCAGCCAGCCGCCACACCGACGGCTCCCGGACCGGCGACTCCGGTCCAGCCGACCGCACCGCAGCCGGCCGAGCCGGCCACCACGACGGCGCCGGCCACGTCGACTCCGCCGGCCGACCCTGCGGAGGCGACCAGCGCCTCCCGTCCGCTCACCGGCACCGTCGCCACCGTGCTCCGTCCCGTCACCGGGACCGTGCAGACACTCACCGACGCACGCCCGGTGACGACGGTGGTGAGCACCCTCGACCACGTCGTCGGCGCCGTCCCGATCGTCGGCACGCTGCTCGGCGACGACACGCTCGGCACGGTGACCGCACCGGTCAGCGGGCTGGTCGATGACACCCTCGGCGGCGTCGGGACCGCCGTGGGAACGGTCCCGGACGTGCTTCCGGGCACGCCCGGGACCGGTGGGGGCACCCTGCCTGGAGGCTCGGTGCCCCATCCACAGATCCCCTCGCCTCCGGCAGGTGACGGTGTTCCCGCCTTGGGCGGCTCCTCGACGTCGGTGGGCGAACCGTCGGGGCAGGTAGCTCTTCGGGCCGCTGCGGCACCCGAGGCCGTGGTCGCGCAGGCCACCCCGGCCGCGGACGACGTCACCGTGCTCGCGCCCGCCGCGTCCTCCGGTGAGCAGGACGCTCCCGCGTCCGCGACGATCGGCGGTGGCGCGCTGTTCGTCCCCGACGGACACGGCCACCAGGACTCGCCGCTCGGCGGTTCCGGATCAGGACTCGCCGGCAGCACCACGACCGTCGGCTCGGCTGGCGCCGGTGTCGTCGGCACGGTCGCCGCCGACGCCGACCAGGACCCCCTCGCCGCGGGGACACGCGGCACCATCGCCGACGACGCCGTTCCCGCGTCGCTCACCGGCGACCACGACGTCGCCCCTGATTGAGATCGGCGCACCTGCCCGTCAGGCAGGACGCGCCACCGACCGCGACCGCGGTCGGGAACACATCTCGATCAGGAGTGATGACCATGAACAAGTACGTCTCGAGAGGGCTGTGGTTCGCCCTCTTCGTCGGCGGGCTGACGGTCGGAGGGGCCACCGCGGCGAACGCGGCGACGACCTCCGGCACGGACGGCACCGTCTCAGGAACACAGGTGGCGCCGTCGATCGACGCGCCCGTCTCCGCCGTCGGCAACGCCCTCGGGGTGCTGGGCGACGCGGTGTCCTCGGCCGTCCCGGCTCCGGCCGCTCCGGCTGCTCCCGCCGCACCGGCCGTCGACCCTGCGTCGGCGGCGGTGCCGGATCCGGCTCCCGCGGCGCCGTCGACCTCCGGGTCGGACGGCGTCGGCTCGGGGACGCAGGTCGTACCGGACGTGAGCGCGCCCGTCGACGTGACGGGCAACGCGATCTCGGTCGGTGGCGACGCAGCGTCGACCGCCGTGCCGACCGCCCCTGCCCCCGCCGCGGCACCCGCTGCAGCGGCACCCGCGCAGGCGACTCCCGTGGCGGCGACTCCCGCTCCGGCGACTCCCGCGGCACCGTCGACCTCCGGGTCGGACGGGATCGCCTCGGGGACGCAGGTCGCGGGTGACGTGACCGCGCCGGTCGACGTGACCGGCAACGCGATCGCGGTCGGTGGCGACGCCGCGTCGACCTCGGCGACGGCAACACCCGCTGCTCCGGTTCCGACTCCGGCTCCCGCTGCGGCGACCACGTCGGGCTCGGACGGCATCGCCTCGGGGACGCAGGTCGCCCCCGCGGTGGAGCTGCCGATCACGGTGTCCGGGAACGGCATCGGTCTGCTCGGTGACGGGACCTCCACCGGCTCGACGACGGGTGCGGCGGCTCCGGCCGGCGCGACCTCCGGCGGATCGACCGGGGGATCGACCTCCGGCGCCGACGGGACCGTCTCCGGGACCCAGGTGGCACCGTTGATCTCGATCCCGGTGACGGTCTCCGGCAACGGGATCGCCGTCGTGGGAGACGGAACCTCCACCGGATCGGCGACCACCCCGGCTGCCGGTACTCCGGGTTCCGGCTCGACCGGCTCGACCGGCACGACGGGCGCCCCGACGACCTCCGGTTCCGACGGCATCGCGTCGGGGACGCAGGTGACACCGGCCGTTTCCCTGCCGGTGACCATCGCGGGCAACGGCATCGGTCTCCTCGGTGACGGCACCAGCACGACCGGCACCGCGCCGACCGGCGGAACGGGCACGGCTGACGGCAGCGCCACGGCCGGCCCGGTCACCGACGGCTCGGACGGCACCGCCTCGGGCACGCAGGTCACCCCGGTGGTCTCGCTCCCGATCACCATCGGCGGGAACGGCATCGGTCTCGTCGGCGACGGCACCAGCACCGGAGCCACGACGACCGTGCCGGCTGGCGGCACCGCGACCGGCACGACCGGTGGCACGGCCGGATCCACGTCGGGCTCGGACGGGGTCCTGTCCGGGACGCAGATCGCACCGGTGGTCTCGCTCCCGATCACCATCGGCGGGAACGGCATCGGCCTGGTCGGCGACGGCACCAGCACCGGGACCACGACGGTCCCCGGTGACGGCGGCACGACGCCCGGCGACGGCACCGACCCGGGTGACGGCACCGACCCCGGCGACGGCACGGACCCGGGTGACGGCACCACGCCCGGCGGCGGCACGGACCCGGGCGACGGCGGCTCGACGCCCGGCGGCGTCACGACCCCGATCGGCGATGACGGCTCGGGGACCACGGCCGACGCCGTGACCACCGTGTCGACGACCGGTTCGGGCACCGCGGTCTCCACCGCCGGTGTCGCGACGGTCGCCACCACGGCGGCCCGCGCAGCGACCTCCTGGGCGACCCAGTCCGGGCTCGCGTACACGGGAGCGTCCTCGCAGCTCGTACCAGCGGGGATCGCGCTGATGCTGCTCGTCGGGGGTGCCGGGACACTCGTCCTCCGACGCCGCCACTGATCACCATCCGCGCTGCGGGGTACCGGTTCGCCGGTACCCCGCAGCGCCACGCCTCCGGCAAGGAGGTGTCCTGAGAACGAGCCGGGTGCTTCCTGCAAGCGCATGATGCCGATGCTGTGAGGAGCGGAAGCGGTTCGGCAGCATCGGGTGAGTCACCGAGCGGGACGATGAACGCGTGTTCAACGAACTGCTCCGCGTGCCGATCGTCCGGCCCGACGTCCTCATCCCGGTCGACGTCGTGGCAGCGGTGCTGACCGTCTGGGCGCTGGTCGGTCCGTTCCGTCGCAGCTCGCGCGCGGGCGGTCGAGGACGTCGGCTGCTCGTCCGCGTCGCGGCGCTCGTGGTGGGTGCTGCGGTCGGGCTCGTCCTCGTGTGGTGGCTCGGTGACGTGCAGGACGAGTTCGGCGTCGCGTTCACGCCGGTCACCCGGATGTGGATCGCATTCGCGTGCGCTGCCGTCGCGATGTGCCTCGTCGTCCTGGTGCAGGGCGGCTGGGGGCGTCGCACCGTCGCGGTCGCCGCAGCTGCCGCCGTCCTGCTGGCGTCCGGGCTCGGCGTGAACGTCGACTTCGGCGCCTACCGGACGATCCAGCAGGCGATCACCACCAACCCCTACCCGTCGGGTTCGCTCGGTCACCAGCACGCGGTGGCTGCCGGGACCCCGGTCGTCGATGCAGCACGGTGGACCGCCCCCACGAACATGCCGAAGTCCGGACGGACACTGTCGGTGCGGATCCCCGCGACGGTCTCGCACTTCCGGGCACGGAAGGCGGTCGTCTGGCTCCCGCCAGCCGCGCAGACGGCGGACCCGCCGACCCTCCCGGTCCTGATCGCGCTGTCCGGGCAGCCGGGTCAGCCGTCCGACATGTTCCAGACCGGGAACCTCGGTGGCTACCTCGACCGCTACGCAGCGGCGCACCACGGTCTGGCACCGATCGTCGTCTCGCCCGACCAGCTCGGGGCGCCGAACCGGAACCCGATGTGCGTCGACTCGCGCCGCCTGGGGCGGAGCGCGACGTACGTGATGACGGACACGGTCCGCTGGATCACGGACCACCTGGACGTGGCGTCGACACCCGACGCGTGGGGCATCACCGGTTTCTCCCAGGGCGCGACCTGCGCGATGCAGTTCTCCACCGAGCACCCCGGGGTGTTCGGTACGGCGCTCGCCATCTCGAGTGAGCTCACGGTGAAGAACGGGTCGCTCGCGAACACTGTCCGCGTCGGCTTCGGGGGTTCCCGGGCGGCCTACGAGGCCGCGGCGCCGATCGCCACCATGCGTCGCGATGCTCCGTACCACGACCACCTCACCGTCTTCGGGTTCGGGCAGGACGACGCTCCGTACCGTGCGTCGACCACCGCGCTCCGCGACGCCGCGGTGCAGGCGGGCATGCAGACGTCGGTCATCGTCTCGCCCGGATCGGCGCACGACTGGAACACCGTGCGGTACGTCCTCGCGAACGGGCTGCCGGCAGTGGTCGCGCACCTCGGGCTGCCGTCGATGCGAGGGGCGCTGTGACCGGCGGGGGCCGCGTCCTCGACGAGGAGCGTGTCGCGCCCGTGCGCGCCCGGCTGACCCGCGCGGGGCGCGCCGTCGTCGGTCGTGTCCGGCGGTACCCGGTCACGAGTGTCGTCGTGCTCCTCGTCGTGCTGACCTCCGCCATCGGCGTCGCGATGCGCGTCCACCACGCAGCGTCCGGCACCGCTGCGCTGGGGCCGCTCCGCGTGTTCGCCGCGTCGACCGGGTTCGTCGCCCTGGTCCTGACCATCGCCGGCGTGGTCGTCCTCGTCGGCGCCTCGGAACGCCTGATGGGCTCGTGGCGGACCGCCGTCGCGTTCGTCGTGACGACGGTGGTCGGAACCGGGGTCGGCGCACTCAGCGCCTTCGTCGACCTCGACGGCCGTGGAGCCGGTCCGCTCCTCCTCGGGCGCGCGACCGCGTTCGACCCGTGGACCGCCGTCGTCGGCACGATCGTCACCGCGAGCGCGTTCGCCGGTCCGCTGTGGCGCCGACGGATCCGCGTCAACGCCCTCGCGGTCGTCGCGGCCCTGTTCCTCTACGCCGGGCATGCCTCCGACCTGTACGCGGTGCTGGCAGCTGCAGCCGGGTGGATGCTCGGCGAGTTGCTCCGGAACACTCCGAAGCGCACCGGGTGGGTGCGGAGCTCGCACCGAGAGACGCGCGTCCTGCTCGGGACCGTCGTCCTCGTGTCCGCGGTGGGGCCGGTCATCGCGCTCGTCTCGCGCGCCCGGGTCGGGATCCTCGCGCCGATCGCCGCCGTCGTCGGGGCCGGCCCGGTCACACCGGTGTCCGGGTGCCGGACGGACGGCGTCGCGGGGGAGTGCCTCAGACGGCTCCTGGCGTACCACGCGGCTGATCCGTGGACGGTGCTGCTCGCGGTGCCGCCGCTCCTCGTCCTGGTCGTCGGCGGCCTCGGGCTGTTCCGCGGCAGCCGGTTCGCGGTGTGGCTCGTGGTGGCGGTCGACGTGGTGACCGCGCTCGCTGCGGCGGTCACGTACGGCGCGGTCCCTGGTCGGGTGGAGCGCCTGCACGGCTCGGAGGACCAGTTCGTCGTGACGCTCTCGATCCTCGCCTCCATCGCGGTCCCGCTGGCGACCGCGGTCGTCCTCGTCGTGCTCCGCCGATCGTTCACCGTGCTGCCGTCTCGTCGCCGCACCGTCGGGTTCGCCGCGGCCGTGCTCGTCGCCGCGGCGGTGATCGTCACGGTGCTGCTGGTCGTCACCGACGCGTCGCCGAACCGGGTCCCCGACCCCCTGCGCGTGGTCGTGGCGGCGCTCGGTCCGATCGCCCCGACCACGTTCTGGGACCACCTGCCGGCCCTCGACCCGGCGCTCCGCTTGACGCTCGGCCTCGCCGGCCCGGTGCTCTGGCTCGTCGTCGCCATCGCGGCGATCGGCCCGACCGGTGCCGCACGACCCGACGCGGACTCCGACGAGGTCCACCGCGACCGGGAGCGCGCCCGCGCGCTGCTCGTCGCGGGCGGCGGCGACACGTTCGGGTGGATGACGACCTGGCGCGGCAACGCGTACTGGTTCGCGGCGGACGGCCGGGCCGGTGTCGCGTTCCGGCGCAACGGCGGCGTCGCGGTCACCGTCGGCGGACCGTTCGGGTACCCGGACGCCCGGCCGGCCGCGCTGACCGACTTCGCCCGGTACTGCGACGACAACGGGTGGACGCCGGTGTTCTACGGCGTGGACGTGCAGGTCGCCGGGGCGCTGACCGCCGTCGGCTGGGCGACGCTGCCCGTCGCCGAGGACGCCGACTTCGACCCGCGGACCTGGACGACGAGCGGCAAGCGGAAGCAGGACGTGAGGACCTCGGTGAACAAGGCCGCCCGCGAGGGCGTGACGGCCACGTGGGCGAGCTGGGACGAGCTCCCCGCGACCACCACCCGCCAGATCGAGGCGATCTCGGAGGAGTGGGTCGCGGAGCGCGAGCTCCCGGAGATGGGCTTCACGCTCGGAGGGATCGACGAGATGCGTGACCCCGCCGTCCGCACGCTCGTCGCGCAGGACGCCGAGGGGACTGTCCTCGCCGTCACCAGCTGGCTGCCGTCGTTCCGCGAAGGGCGCGTCGTGGGATGGACCCTCGACGTGATGCGCCGCACCGCAGCAGCCCCGAACGGCGTGATGGAGTTCCTGGTCGCGAGCGCGGCCGAACGGATGCGGGAGGACGGCGCCGAACGGCTCAGCCTCTCCGCCGCGCCGCTCGCCAGCGCCGGCGGCCCTGCCCCCGAGGGCGGACAGAACCTCCTCGAACTCGTCGGCGGTGTCCTGGAACCCGTCTACGGCTTCCGGTCGCTCCTGCGGTTCAAGCAGAAGTTCGGCCCGGACCTGCACCCGCTCGCGCTCGCGTACCCGGACCCGGTGGCACTGCCTGCCATCGGGGTCGCGGTGGTCCGCGCGTACCTGCCCGACCTCTCGCTCCGACAGGCCGTCGCACTCGCGCGCGGCCGCGGCTGACGAGCCACGAGCCCCATGACGACGTGACGGCGTGTGACCGGTGTCGATGCGACGCCCACATGGCTGGGGTATCGTTCGGGGTACGCAAGCGCTCCGGGGTCGGTGTAATTCCGAACCGGTGGTGACAGTCCACGAACTGACGACGGGTGTGAACCCGCCTGATGTTGACTCGGTGAAACTCCGGGACCGACGGTGAGAGTCCGGATGGGAGGCGCGCTGGCGGACACGACGCGACCACCTGCGTGGGCGCACGGGTCCGTCGATGCCGACGATCGTCGAACGCCCCCGGAGTCCCGTTGAGAGGACACCAGTGTTCACCGGCATCATCGAGGAACTCGGCACCGTCACCGCCGTCGACCCCCAGGGCGACTCCGTCGCGCTCACGATCCGTGGCCCGCTCGTGGTCACGGATGCGAAGCACGGCGACTCCATCGCGACGAGCGGCGTCTGCCTGACCGTCGTCGAGCAGACCCCGGAGACGTTCACCGCCTTCGTCATGAAGCAGACGCTCGACATGAGCGCACACGGGTCGCTGCGGGTGGGTGACCGGGTGAACCTCGAGCGCGCGGCCTCCGTCGGCGACCGGCTCGGCGGCCACATCGTGCAGGGCCACGTCGACGGCACCGCGACGGTGCTCGAGACCGCGGACGGTGACGGATGGCGCCGCGTCCGGTTCGCCCTGACGCCGGAGCTCAGCCCGCTCGTCGTCGACAAGGGCTCGATCGCGCTCGACGGCGTCTCGCTCACCGTCAGCGCCGTCTCCCCGGAGACGACCGACCCGGCTGATGCCTGGTTCGAGGTCAGCCTGATCCCCGAGACCCTCACCGCCACGACGCTCGGTGACCGGGTCCCCGGCGACCGGGTCAACGTCGAGACCGACGTCCTCGCCCGGCACGTCCGGCGCATGCTGCGGCTCGACGCCGCCGCGCAGGTCCTCGAACTGGAGGCTCAGTGATGGTCGCCGACGCCCCGCACGTCGTCGACGTGGCAGCACCAGGGCACGTGGCCGGGTTGTCGACGATCGAGGACGCCGTCGCCGCCATCGCGGCCGGCCGGCCGGTGATCGTCGCGGACGACGAGTCCCGCGAGAACGAGGGCGACGTCATCCTGTCCGCCGAACTCGCGTCGCCGGAGTGGATCGCCTGGACCGTGGCGCACTCGTCCGGGTTCATCT